>NZ_CP197412.1:652037-1304074 GCF_052161625.1 Brakhagea slesvicensis | reverse complement strand
AGTACTTGTCTACCGCTTCTTTCTGAGCGGGAGAGACAATTTTCTTAACAAGTGGATGTTCCGGAGCGACGACCATATAGGTCGCGCCAAAGAGAGTGTCCGGACGAGTGGTGTAAACGCGAATCGAGTCTTCGGGTTGGACTTCGGGGAAAGGTTTTGTTGCGCGGGATGCCTTCCAAGATGCGAATGCCTCTGCGCTGCAAACGGGAAAGTCCACTTCGGCGCCGGTGCTGCGACCGATCCAGTCGGCCTGCAATTTTTTGATGCTCGGAGACCAATCCAATCCATCAAGATCGTTCAATAGCCGATCGCCGTAGGCGGTAATGCGGAGCATCCACTGTCTCAGTGGGATGCGCTGGACGGGATGGCTTCCTCGCTCGCTCTTACCATCGATGACTTCCTCGTTGGCTAACACCGTACCGAGACCAGGGCACCAGTTCACCAGAGCTTCGTCTTGGTAGGCCAACCGATGGCGATCGCGGTACACGGCCACGGCATGCTCCCCTGCCGATTGCACCTCCGAGGGAATGGGCAGCTCGGAGATAGGGCGTCCTTTTTGCTGCTCCGGATCGAACCAAGTATCGAAGAGCTCCAGGAAGATCCATTGGGTCCACTTGAAATAGGCGACGTCGGTCGTTGCCAAACTCCGATCCCAATCGTACGAAAAGCCCAACATCTTCAACTGGCGTGTGAAGTTGGCGATGTTTTTTTCCGTGCTCACGCGCGGGGGAGTATTCGTCCGGATCGCATATTCCTCGGCCGGAAGCCCGAACGCATCGTAACCCATCGGATGCAATACAGTCTTCCCTTGCATTCGGGAATACCGAGCGACGATATCGGTCGCGGTATACCCCTCTGGGTGACCTACGTGGAGGCCTTCGCCGCTGGGGTAAGGGAACATGTCCAGGACATAGACCTTCTCACCGGCGGGCAATTCGGGGCATCGAAAGGTTTTGTTCGATTCCCAATAGCTTTGCCACTTGGGTTCGATAACGGCGGGGTTGTAACGAGGCATTCTGTCTATCGTCTGTGGAAATCAATTGGATCGGAAAGGAATCACGCAGAGTGGATCGCACGTCCATCGACGGCGAGCGCCGCTTCGTGAACGACTTCTGCCAACGTCGGGTGGGCGTGGCAGCTGCGAGCGATGTCCTCGCTGCTGGCGCCGTATTCCATCGCAATCGATGCTTCTGCGATCAAATCGCCAGCCCTCGCACCGATGATGTGAACTCCCAAGACGCGGTCTGTCTTCGCATCCGCAAGAATCTTCACGCGCCCTTCGATATCCCCGAGCGTTCTGGCACGGCCGTTCGCACCGTAGGGGCCTACTCCCTTGCGATATTCGATACCCGCCTGTTTGAGTTGCTCTTCGGTTTTTCCAACCGTCGCAATCTCAGGGTGGGTGTAAACGATGGCGGGGATGCAATCGTAATTGAAGTGGGCGTGGATTCCGGCGATCCGTTCGACGCACACGACGGCTTCTTCCATCGCTTTGTGCGCGAGCATCGCTCCTCCAATTAAATCTCCCACGGCGTAGATGCTGGGAACAGCCGTGCGATAAGTGGACAAATCGACGGGGATGAACCCTCGTTTGTCCGTTTCGATTCCGACCGTTTCAAGGCCTATGTTGTGGGAGTTGGGGACTCGGCCCGCTGCGAGCAGAACGCGGTCACATACGATGGGTTCGGCTCCCTTGCATCGGACGACGCATTTACCGTTTTCTACCTTGGCGCTTTCGACCCACGAGTTGAGTCGGAATTCGATACCTTGACGCGTGAAGATCCGCTGGGCCATTTGGCTCAATTCGTTGTCCATACCCGGCAAAATTCGGTCCATCGCTTCGAGCACAATGACCTTGCTACCTAATCGGTTCCAGACCGAGCCGAGTTCCAGTCCGATGTATCCGCCGCCGATGACGACGAAATTCTCGGGGACGGCTGGGTAAGAGAGGGCGGCCGTGCTATTGCCGATAAGGTTTCCATCCTCTTCGACTCCCCGCATGGAGGCGGGGCGAGAACCGGTCGCTAAGATGACATGCTTTGCCTTGATCATCACCGTTTCGCCGGTGAGGAGTCGAACGACTACCGTGTTGGGATCATGGAGCTGCCCGAGACCGTTGTAACCGGTGACTTTATTCTTTTTGAAGAGGAGATCGATCCCGCCGGTCAACGTTTGTACGACCTGGTCCTTGCGCTTCATCATCGCAGCCAAATCCAATTGGACTTGGCCGACGACGACGCCGTGATTCCCCAATCCGGCCTTGGTGTCGTGGTAGATGTGGCTGGATTCCAAAAGCGCTTTGCTCGGGATGCATCCGATGCGGAGGCAGGTTCCACCGAACTTGTTGTTCTCGTCGATGCAAGCGGCGTTCATACCTAGTTGCGCTGCTCGAATGGCGGCGACGTAACCACCGGGGCCACCCCCGAGCACAACCACATCGTGTTCAATAGTCTTCATGGTGCTTTCGTTTTTTTAGAATTGGGCAAGCCGGAACCTTGGAACCGTCACAAAGCTTATCCGTTGAGCTCTAAATTCCAAGGTCCAACGGGCTGAATCCGGGAATGGGGAAAGGCTTGGGAGTAACTCTTGCAATAGGGTCAGATGGAGTCAGGAGGGTGCCAACCGGTACAAAACCGTTAAACTGAGCACCCTATGATTTCCAAACGAGTCGATCGCTGGATCGAATGGACCAAATGGCCGGTTGCCACCCTCGCGACGCTCACGCTTCCCATCACCCTGGTTTCCATGGGCCGATGGCTCTATGCGTCCCTGGCTTCTCCCGTTTATTTGGTGATGTTTCTTGCCGGTCTAGGGCTCATTCTGTTCGCTTCCCGTACGTCGTTTGCATCGTCGCGCGTGGTTCGGACCCTCTTTCGGCTTCTGCATGATGCCACCCAAGTGGCCGTGGCGACTCTTTTGTTCCACCCGGTGGTTGCGATTCGACGGAAAACGGACGCACCGGACTTGTCCCGAGTTCGCTGGCTCGGAAAGGGGAATTGGGTTCTCTTAGCAGCACCGTACGCCTTTCCTCTTTCCACGCTCCTGGTCTGGATTCCCTCGGTCCTCTTGTTTGCCCCTCTGCGGTCGGCCATGCTCGGTTTTGGACTTGGGCTCCATTGGGTTTACTTGGTTTACCATTGGAGAACGGGAACCAGCGAATTGCGACGATTGGGGAATCCGTTTTGTTGGATGTTTCTTCCCGCCGTGAATCTACTGATCGCAGGGGGGATCTTCGCATTTGCCATCGGAGGATTTTCCGGTGTGGGCAACTTTCTGGTTGATTGGTTCTCGCTCCCTTGGGATACTTGGAATTCGGTTCGATCATGGCTCGAATCGTCCCTCCCCTCACCGAAAGCATCATGACGCATCCCCACCTTCGCACTGTTTCTCGCTTCGCGGGCCCAGTTTCTCGTTTTGCGGGCAGCGCCGCCTTCTTGTTCGCCTCCACACTGGTTAGCACTCCGGTCCTTCCCTCCGATTCCGGTCAAGCGTTCGCAGAGCCGTTCTTGGGTGCCGCTGCTGGTAACCTAACGGCAGGACCTGCGGAGGACGTGGTGGCCGCGAAGGGATTCTTGCAGGCCAACGATACCATCGCTTGGATTGGTTCTGGATTCACCGAGCGGATGCAGCAATCCAACTGGATCGATCTGGTCCTCACGGTCGCCGATCCCAGCTTGAAGTTCCGCAACATCGGATGGAGTGGTGATACGGTCTTCGGCGACGCTCGCGGTGTTTTTGGGGGCCGAGAGGATGGCTTCAAACGACTGCTTGGGGATTTGGATAAAGCCAAAGCAACGGCAGCGATCGTCTGCTACGGTGAGAACGAGTGCCGCGAAGGGGCGGCCGGGCTGGATGCCTTCGAAAAGGGCTACCGCAAACTTCTCCAGCAATTGGCGGATCGCAAATTGCGTATTGCACTGATCCTCCCTCGACGGTTCGAAGAATCAGCGGTGCCCAACGCAAAATATTGGAACGAACAGTTGCCCGCCTACAACACGGCGACGCGACGCATCGCTGTCGAGCTCAAGCTCCCTGTCATCGATTTGGAAAAATTCCACGCCGACAAAAAGCTAACGACCGACGGGATCTACTGGACTCCCGATGGCTATCGGCTGGTAGGGATGGAGATGGCTCAGCAGTTGGGGTTGTCGATTCCGGACTCGTGGCGTCGTCAGTTCGAGGAGACTCCCAACGCAGCGACTCTCGCCAACTATCGCGATTTGATCCGTCAAAAGAACGAGTGGTTTTTTCATTACCACCGTCCCCAAAACGAGACGTATCTCTTTCTGTTTCGAAAGCATGAACAAGGAAACAATGCTGCCGAGCTGGAAGAGATTACTCCAGAGATCGCAGCGCTCGAAGATCGCATTCGCCAAGCGCTGTCGACCCGATAAGGCTTCACCGGTCAAAGCTAGAATTTCGAGGGATGACCTGACTGGGTGATCCCTACCGATCGCTTTCCTTCCAATCGCTGTCCTTGCCCATAAAGAGCAAATGTTGCTGGGGCAAACGATCGTATTGACGGACGAGTTTGAATCCGTTGGCTTTGAATTCTTTGAGAGCCTGTGCCTTGGTCATTTTATGCTCGGGCTTGATCGGCACCGTCGGATCCTCGGCGCGAAACTCGACCAGCGCAACGACGCCATCCGGTTTGAGCGCTTTGCGGATGGCAGCTAGCATCTGGACGGGGTGGGAAAATTCATGGTACACATCGACCATGAGTACGACATCGATCGTCTCCGGCTCCAGTTTTGGGTCCCACAGTTCGCCGAGGATGGTGTCGATATTGCGAACCTCCCGGTCTTCCATCCTTCGAGAGAGAGCCTGCAGCATTTCCGGTTGGATGTCGACGGCCAGGACGCGTCCCGTGGGAGCGACTCGGGTCGCCATTTGAAAGGTGTAGTACCCATCCCCCGAGCCCATATCGCAGACCACCATACCGTCGCGGAGCTTTAATTGCTCGAGCATCTCGCTGGGCTTCTCTTCATCGACTCGTTCTGGGCGATTGAGCCAGGGAATGCCGTGGTAGCTCATCGGCAACGCAATCCGTCTTCCCATGTAGGTCGACAAACCTTTCGGCGGCTTGCTCAACGCAGTTTTTCCACTCGTGGAAGGATTCTCAAGCCCTGTTTGGGCGACGACGCGAAGGTCAAAGCCCAACACGGTGAGGACAGCCAAGGCGAGGAACCGAACGATGGGAATTCGGAAAGTCATCAGACATCCTCAAGGGGTAGAGGTTCGAAATAAGGTTGTTTGGTGGAGTCGAGATAGGACTCTAAAATGATATGCGCCGCGATTTTATCGAGTTGCTTTTTGCGCTGTTTATGGGTCAGTTCCAAGTCGCGCAGCATGCGGTTGGCTAACGCGGTGGTATAGCGTTCATCGATGAAGCGGACGGGCCGGTCGGTTTCGTCGCGAAGCCACTTGGCAAACTCGCGCACCTCCTTGGACTTAACGCTTTCCCGACCGTCGCAGTGGATGGGGAGTCCCAAAACCCAGCCACCAATCTGATTTTCTTTCGTGATTCGCAAAAAATATTGGCGATCGGGCTCGAGACCTTTGCGAGTATACGTCTCCAACGGACTTGTCCACGTGCGGCTGGGATCGCATAAAGCAATGCCGATTCGCACGGTTCCATAATCGACACCCGCCAATCGGCCGGAATCGGGCCAGCCATCCACCGTATTTGTGGTGTTCTCCAACTTACCTATTCCTTAAGGGGATTGCCTATCTTCTCTTGCGGTCGCGAATCGGTTCAGGATATGGTCCCGCGCGTTGAGGAAGGTTACAAGTCGATTTCCCTATCCTTTGAAGGAGATCTCCATGCATCGAAATCCAAAGTTGGCCGTTCGCTTCTTCGGAGCAGCTGGACTCGCCTTATGTTTCGGAAACAGCCCTGCCACTGCACAGGATTCACTCGATTTTAACGAGGCGGAAAGGATGATGTCCCTGCAAACGGTCGAACTGCGGGACCAATTGGTATTCGGGCTTCGAACCACACAGACCGGACAACAAGCGTTCCTCGATCACGTGATCGCCCGAGTCGAAGCCGGCGACATTCCTCGATCCATGGTGAACGTGGTCTTCGTTTGGGCTCGCAAACGCAACCCACGCATCCCCTACCCCTACTTTGAAATCGCCCTGCGCTTGCTGGCCGAAAGACGCGGCGTCGTCTTCCCTGAAACGGATTCGATCGTCATCGCTCAGCCCTAGTGCCTGTTAACCCTACTGCCCCTTCACAGATCAGATCGTTCTCGCGGTAGATTCCCACTCCATGGAATGGCTCCGATCTCACCATTAGTAATCGAGGGCCGCCCCTCCATCGGCTTCGATCGCTTGCCCCGTTAAGAAGCTGCTATCTTCGGTCGCCAAAAACAAGCAAACTTTCCCAATCTCTTCGGGCGATGCCATCCGCCCCAACGGCTGTAGTTTTGCGATCCGGTCCAGCGCGGCATTGGGATCCGGCAAGGTCGCTGCCCAATCCCGCATCAAGGGTGTATCGACGTTGCTGGGAAGAATCGCATTGACGCGAACGCCATCGGTTGCTGTTTCCAGAGCCAAGGACTTCGTGAACGAGACTTGCGCCCCTTTGCTGGCCGCGTAAGCCGTCGAGTTCTTCTGCCCCAGCGCTGCAGTCATGGAGGAAATGTTGACAATCGTCCCTCGCGTTGCACGCAAATGACGCAGTGCGTGGTGAGAGCAAGCGTACGTGCTGGCGAAATTGATTTGCATAACGCGCATTGCTTCTTCAGTTGGCATCTGTTCGATGGGGGTGTCGGGCGGGTGAACGCCGGCATTATTCACCAAACAATGCAATGCCCCGAAGCGAGTAAGAACCTGTTCCATTGCATCGCGAATTTGCTGCGGTTCCGCGACATCGACCTGCAAGGTCTGAAGGCGATCGGAATAGGCGGGAGATAATTCCCGAACGAGTCTCGCCAAGGCGCTGGCATCGCGATCCCAGGCGGATGCGAAAGCTCCCTCCCGGAGGAACACTTCGATGCACCCACGCCCGATCCCCTTCGCGCCCCCCGTGACGATGACAACTCGATCCTGAAAACGCATACTCACTCTACTTTCTTGCAATTTGAAGCTTCGAGCGCTTTCCATTCCGCAAAACTTCGATCGCGATAGGGGTGTCCTTCTCTCGAGTTGTTAGCAAGTAGCGGATGACGTCGGTCTCTCGCGTGAAGTCCGTGCGTCCTTCAATGGATACGATCCAGTCGTCCTTTTTGACCCCGGCGACCTGCGCGCGATTGTGTGGTGCATATTGACCGACGTGGCCGACGTGAAACAGAGCACCCTCAGGTGCATCTTTGTGCTCTGCTTCGGTCAAGTCTTTGAGGACCATTCCACCGAGGGCAATGCGGCGTAATTCCCATGTCGAAACGCGCCAGGCGATATCGTCATTCGATTTCCAGTCCTCGGCTAGCTGCAGCTGCAGAGTCTTTCGAGTTCCATCGCGATCCACGACGACCGGAATCACCTCCGCTTGATTGGTTCGTTTGTGAAGTACCCATTGCAGATCGGCAATGCTGAGTGGAGCTTCGCCTCCAAACTCCACAATGCGGTCTCCCGCTTTCAACCCAGAACTCTCTGCGAATGAATCTGCGGTGACCGACTTGATCGTCGAGCAAGCATTGACATCCATAATCAATCCGATCGATTTCGGATGGGGGTATGGGAACAAAAGCTTTTCCGGAAGTCCCTCCGGGAGATTCCGAGTCAGCGCAAAAGCCTTCTGTGCATCTCCGATTTGGTGGCAGTGAATGCAATTCTTAACCGGTTGGTCATCGAGGTTGAGTTTCGATGGGAATTTCGTCAGAGTGGGAAACTGTTGAGGCTCTTCGATGGTCTCTACCTGAGGGCCTGCGTTGGGTATCAGCTTCGAAAGTGGCAGTTCTGACGACTGCTTTCCAGCCAGGAGCGGGCGTACGGAATCGTAGTTCTCGTACCAAGTAAGGACTTGCTTCATGGCTTCGGCAAGTCCCTCGATGGAGACATCGTCTTTCCATTCGGAGTGGTGTGATCGAGTTCCGTATCGGCCCATCAAGGTTCCATCGGGATGGAAGAAAAGGACGGTGAAGGATTGGTCGAAGTCGAATTGGATTCGCTTCAAATCCAACCCGTTGTTCGATATCTGTCGCACCCGCACAAATCGCTTGAGCCCCTCGAGGATCTCGCTGTTTTGTTCCATCAAATCGTCATCCAGCTTGACGCATTCCACACAGGGAATACATCGAAACACCACCATGAGCGGTTTGTTGGTTCGCTGTGACTCGGCGAATCCTGCGGCCATGTCGTTGTAATGCCAAAGTCCTGATTTCGAGACACGAAGCCGATCGTTACGAACCTTTTCCTCTCGCGTTTGCGAGAATGCGGACGAGGGAATAAGCAAAGCGGTTAGGACAAAACAAACGAGCGACATACGCATGGCAGGAACTCCTGTTCTAGGTGGGGAGGTGGGAGGGTGCAGGATCGAGGGGAGTAGTCGGTTACGAACCGAGATTCTCTTTGAAGAATGCGACGGTTCTTTCCCAGGCCAGTTTCGCAGCGGCTTCATCGTAACGCGGAGTCGAGTCATTGTGGAAGCCATGGTTCACACCGGGGTAAACGTAAGCCTGGTGCTTCACTTTGTTTTCTTTTAAGGCTTTCTCGTAGGCAGGCCACCCGGCGTTGATCCGTTGATCGAGCTCCGCGTAGTGAATCAACAACGCCGCCTTGATCTTCGGGACATCCTCCACGCTTGGCTGGCTTCCGTAGAATGGTACGCCTGCTTGAATCACATCTGGTATGCGGACCGCAAGTTGATTGACAACGCCCCCGCCATAGCAAAACCCTACCGCGCCGACTTTGCCCGTGGAAAGCGGATGGGATTGGAGGGTCTGGGCCGCGGCGATGAAATCTTCGAGCATCTCAGCCGGCTTCCGCGAGGCCTGCATCTTTCGCCCTTCATCGTCCGTTCCAGGGTAGCCGCCGAGTGGGCTGAGCGCGTCGGGGGCGAGAGCCAGGAAACCATCCGCGGCCAGACGTCGGGCGACATCGGCAATGTAGGGATTGAGGCCACGATTCTCGTGAATGACGAGAACCGCCGGGAACTTGGTCCCACCCTTGTTGGGGCGAGCCAACAACCCCTTGATCTTGCCACCTCCTTTGGGGGAATCGTACTCCAATGTCTCGGTCTTGATTCGTGCATCATCCGGAGCAACTTGCTGCGCCCAAGCATAATTGGGGGTCAGGGCTTCGATGATCGCTTCTGCGGTAACTCCGGCAGTCGCAATCGCTGCAATGCGCTGCGAAAAGTCGCGGCGAGTCAATCGTCCGTGCGCGTAGTCATCATAAAGGTCCAACGCACGCTGGTCGAAATCGGAAGCTTTCTTGCGGTTCATGAGAATCCTCGGCAGAGAGTGGGAAAGTAAGAAGGTTCTTGACGGGACAAATGCATTCGCTCGAGCGAATCGAAATCAGGCTCCGCTTTAAGGTTTCGATCGTTTTCGAAGGACCTCCAGAACGGCTTGGCTGTCATCGGTCGCGACAACCGATTCATTCTTGTAAATCACCTTTCCTTCGCGATCGATGACAAACGTCCACCGCTTGCTCGTCACTTCTCGAACGATGGAATAGGATTTGTCTCCCACCTTCGTATTCACCTTCTTCTCTTCTTTGGTGAAGGGGACGCCGAAGGCCTTCGCGATCGCTCCGTCGGTGTCGGCGAGCAACGTAAAGTTGAGGTTGTGGGCTTCTTTGAACGCTTGATGATTCGAGACCGAGTCACCGCTAACGCCAACCACTTCGATCCCCTCGGACTGGAAATCCTTCATGCGATCGCGATAACTGCAAGCTTGCTTTGTACAGCCACCCGTCAAATCGCCGGGGTAGAAGTAAACGACCAAGTCTTTTTTGCCAAGCCATTGGCTGCTGTCCCAAGGTTTGCCTGCATCGTCGATCGCCTGAATTCGAGGTGCTCGCTCTCCGACTTGAGCAGCCGCCAGTTTTGGGAAATCCCCCCAAATCGCTGGGGACTGAAAGGATGCTGGTTTAGGCTTCGTCTTCGGTGCAACGGCTTGATCGCGGTAGGCCTTCCATCGACCATAGAGCTCTGCGGCCTTCTTCCCCTCGGAATGGGCTACATTCTCTTTCTCTGATGGGTCGGTTGTAAGGCGAAAGAGTTCAAGGCGATCAGTTTCGACTTCTTTCGAGTTCCGCTTTGAATCGGACGAAGGAGACTCTTCACCGTCGAAGCCCGCGTTGGCTTTGCCGCCATTGACTACCAGTTTCCAATCGCCGACTCGGATTGCCCCGGAGGCGGGTGCCGCGTTGATCAGAATTTCGCGGTCTTCCAATCGTTCGTTTTTGGACATTGCTCCCCATACGTCTCGACCATCGAGAGGGAGACGCTGGGTGATATTGGCTTTGGCCAGCCGAAGCAGCGTTGGATAGAGGTCGACCGCGTGCATCGGTTCGTTGCAGACCTCGCCAGCGGGGAGTGTTCCCGGCCAAGTCGCAAAGGCTGCGACGCGCACGCCTCCTTCGTAAACCGTTCCCTTGCCCGCTCGCAGCGGTCCATTGCTGGTGACCTTGCCAGGAGATGGGCCTCCATTGTCGCTGCTGAACAGAATGAGGGTGTTTTCTTTTGTTCCGGAACGCTCAACTGCCTCCGCGATTTTGCCGATGGCTTGATCCATCGCATGGAGCATTCCTGCGTATTGTCTTCGATTACCTTTAAGATGATCGAACGGTTCTAGATACTTCGCAGGGACTTGCAAAGGCGTATGAACAGCGTTGAATGGCACATAAAGAAAGTAAGGCTTTTTGCCTGCATAGGTCTCGATGATCCGAACCGATTCGTTGGCGAGCAACTCGGTGCTGTACCCTTCATCGCGATTGACGGAGTCGTCTCGATGCCAATCGAATCCACCGTCGCGATCGTGGGTGTTGTAGTCGATCGCGCCATTGTAGTGACCGTATTGATGATGGAATCCGCGGCTAGTGGGCAAGTACTCGCGTTGGAAATGTCCGAGATGCCATTTGCCAACGATTGCCGTTTGGTATCCGGCGGATTGAAGCCCCTGAGCGATGGTTTGCTCTTCGAGGGGAAGGCCGTATTGAGCCCACGGCCTCACGACGCCGACTTGCAAGCCGTGCCTCATGGGATACCTACCAGTCATCAGCGCCGCGCGAGTGGGCGAGCAAACGGGTTGAACATAAAAGTTCTCGAGAGTCACACCGCTCTTCGCCAATCGATCAAGGTTGGGCGTAGGGATCTCGCTTTGATGCCATCCCACATCGCCCCAGCCCAAATCATCTGCGACGATCAAAACAATATTGGGGACCGATTGCGACTCCCCGGTGGGATGAGGCTCGACGGCGGGGTGCGATTCGACGGCGGGGTGCGATTCGACGGCGGGGTGCGATTCGGCCGATGCGGTGGGAATAACGTGTGGGCTGGTGAGCGAAATTGCGACCAAGCCGAGTGAAAGAGAGAGTCGGGTCAGCAGGCGCAGCACTGGTAAGAGCGACATCGAAAGGATCCTTGGTGAGGGATGAATCAAGGGTCCTCAATATACGACATTCGCGCGAAGAAGTGTCCTATTCGTCTTCGGTTTGCGTTTCGCTCGATCGGTTTTTGATCAAGGTGACTTGGTTTCCGGGATCGTTGTATTCGGAGTGGGACATGAGCTCTCGCATCAACAGGACACCTCGTCCACGCGGCTTGTCGAGCCTTTCTTCGGAGGTGGGATCCGCCAGGTTTCGGTGATCGAACCCTTCTCCTTCGTCCGTGATTCGCATTCTCGACTGGTTTGCCGAGACTTCGAATTCCACTCGTACCTTTTTGTCGACAGTTCGCTGGTTGCCGTGTTCGATTGCGTTGACGATGGCTTCTTCCAATGCCATTTGGACATGGAACATGTCGCCACCTGGCCAGCCAGCTTTCTCCATGGCCTGCATCAGTTCTTCGATGATTTCGTGGGCGATCCCGAGATCGCTGGGAATCCATTTGTCCAGAAACCAAGTTTCGTCAATCGATGGCATAATGCCTCCGTCCTATCGAAAGGTCGTGACGCCTGCTCGTACCTTAGAGCTTGAAGGCCGCCATGGCGTCGTCTTGCGTTGCTCGCAAATCGAACAATCGGTCCAACTTCGTAATCTTGAAAACCTCTTTGATCTCCGCGCGGAGGTTGGAGAGTTTCAGACGTCCTGCGATCCCCTTCACTTTGGTATTGAGCGATATGAGCTTGTTCAAAGCAGCGCTGGACAAGAAATCGACCCCATCAAAGTTGAGCAAAATGTTCGGTCGCTTTTCGACGGTCACCAGGGCGTTGAGTTCTTCACCGAGTTGTTCGATGCTCCCTGAGTCAACAATCTTCTTGTCGACGAAACGAACGATGCTGACGCCGTCTTCTTCGGTAACGGTTATGCGGCGGTAAGTTGCCATGGTCTGTCCTGCTGAGTCAATTCGGAAATGGAATTTCGAATGCTTAGATTAAACCAACGCGACGGGGGCATCAATCAATCTCCAGCCCGAGCCGATCCTTTTTCATGGTGAATTCCTGGAGAATCCCTCTATGATGTTTTATCCTCACCCTATCCACCGCTGGCACCCCATCCCAAGAAAGTATCCCATGATCGCGAGTCGGAACGTTGTAGTACCGTTTTTCGGTTGCTCTCCCATTCTCCAAAGGCTCCTTGCTCTGACAAAAGCTTCGGCGGTAGTCGGAATCGCATGGGTCGGCATGATCTCCCTCCAGTCCGCTCGCCTCGCTGCGGCCGATCCGGACCTTGGCTTTCAAACGCGGCACGGTGATGAAATCGTCGTCTGTGGACAACTTTACCGGATCGGAACACCTGTCAAACTCTGGATGGATAAGGGTGGTTATGACGCTTACCGAACCACTCGCCGCTTCTCTCCTTTCGATAAGCGAAGTTGGGAGAAAACGGTCGAGGACATGAAGGCAGGGAAGGTCGACTTTGTCACCAAGCCCCAGGAACTGCATCCGGATCGATATGGGCTTCGATACGAGCGGGCATCGGCGACCGAGTTTACCCCAGAGCAACTCGCAGAGATTCGAGGTGGCGGTTGGGATCTGAACACCTTGCAGGAAAAAGTCGACCAGTTCGTGTTGCACTTCGACGTCTGCGGGACGAGCGCTCAGTGCTTCTACATTTTGCACGACAAACGGGGACTGAGCGTTCACTTTATGCTGGATGCCGATGGCACGATCTACCAAACCCTTGACCTCAAAGAGAGAGCTTGGCATTCGACGAAGGCGAACGATCGGAGCATCGGTATCGAGATCGCCAACATCGGTGCTTACAGGCCCGACTCTCGCGACAATCCATTTGCAAAGTGGTATCGAACCGACGAATCGGGGCAGGTACGGCTAACTTTCCCCGAAAGCATCAAGGGGCGCGAGTCACTCTTGGACAAAACGCTTCGACCGAGGCGACCTGAACCGGTCCAGGGTTCGATCCATGGACGCGACTATGTGCAATACGACTACACTCCTGAGCAATACGCGGCCTTGATCAAACTCTCCGCCGCGTTGAGTGACATCTTTCCGAAACTGAAGCCGGACGCTCCGCGAACTCCGGAGGGCAAGATCATCGACCGGACGCTCAGCGACGAACAATGGGCCTCATTCTCAGGCATCTTGGGGCACTATCACGTTCAGTCCAACAAGACGGATCCAGGCCCTGCCTTGGACTGGGAGTATTTGCTCGAAGGTGTCCGTTCTCAGAAAGCTCAAATCGAAGCTGCGAGAGCGAAGCTGGGTAGCAAGTAGTTCGCAGGTTGGAAATCGAGTGCACGCTACGGCGCTAAGTCGCAAAGCTCTGACTGGAATTCTTTGCGTCTTAACGCCGTTGCGAGAGGCATTCTTCTTTGTGGAATCGCATATGGAGTCAACGCTCGCTATTTGCTGGTCGTACCACCGAAAAACGGGAACAACTTGCGAATCTCCTCTTCGCTCGGCTGGTGACCATATTCGCAAATCTCGAACACTTCCGCATGGAGAATCGATTTCGCTTTCTCAGCCCCGTACCATTTTTCCAGGGTCATGCGAAAGTCGTTTGCTTCCGTGGTCTGACGACGCTCCCAGCGTTCGCGAAGCCAAGCTCTCCTGGCTTCCGGTTGGTTTGCCGGCGGGGCCTTGGCCATTTGCTCGGCCGATCCCAATGCTCCGCCTTCAAAGGTCTGCGATTCAAGTGCCAGCAGGGCATCGACTTTCTTTTCAAAGACCTCGTCGATAGCGACCGCGATGTCCCCTCGGAAGGAATAAGGCTTCTTGAATCGGTCGCTGCTGTAAAGGAAGACTGGGTTCTTTTGTAGCGGTTTGACATCGGGACAAAAGAAGGGAACAGCCACCATGTACGCAGCGTCTTGAACAAGAACTCCGACATAGCGGTGGTCGGGATGGTAATCCCAAGGCCTATGCGAGATCACGACGTCCGCGTTCCATTCGCGAATCAATTTGGTAATCAGCTTTCGGTTCTCCAGCGTGGGAAGAAGCTCTCCGTCGTGTATATCGAGAACTTCATAGGTCACTCCAAGCCTCCTCGCCACTTCGGTCGACTCCGCGGTTCGACGCTGGGCTAGAGCTCCTCCGGACATTTCCCAGTGGCCGATATCTCCGTTGGTGACCGAGACGAGCTTCACCGCGTGCCCCTGCTGAGCCCACAGCGCCGCAGTACCCCCGCTCTTATATTCGGCATCATCCGGATGCGCTCCAAAGCAGATGATGCGCAGCTTCTCGGAAGTGCTTTCCTGCGCATTCGCGTTAGGGCTCGAAGCGAAAATCGAAACCAAAAGGGGCATCCAGATACCGACCGACAGCGGGAACAATCGCATGGTGAAGAATCCTGAGGAGGCAAGGTGGGAGATTCGGAGCTGCCCTGACAGGCAGGGTCAACCCGGGGGAACATCTCTAAAGTGTAACCGATCTGCGCGAGATTCTTTCTCATCGAGATTCTTTCGCACAACGGGAGGTTCGAATCGCTAAACTGAGAACATGCCCTCCCCTCAGTACTTCGTTGCGACTGGTTTGCTGTTGCGACGCACCCATCCTTCCTCTCGCCGATCGACATCTTCATGAAAACCAACCGATCTCCTATCCGACGCACCGGATCGCTCCGACGAACCCTCTTCTCTCTTCTCGCGTGCGGATGTTTCGCTGTTCCGCTCAGTAGCAACGCATTCTCTCAGCGACGAGACGTGAACTACGACGAAGCCAAAATCGATGTAGGGGTGTTGCCAAACCCAATGGTATTGCCAAGCGGTGCAAAGGCTACACGCGAGAATTGGGAATCTCATCGCGAGGCGTTGGTCAAACTCCTTGCCGAACATCAATTCGGATTTGCACCGAGCGGGGCCGTGGAATTGAAATCGGAGGTTGTTGAAGAATCGACAATGCACGATGGCAAGACGCTTCGTCGGCAAATCGTTGTGACCCTCAAGACTCCCTCCGCAGAACATGCAGTGGATCTCGCAATATTCCTTCCCAAAGGAAAGAAGGTCAAAGGGACCTTCCTCGGATTGAACTTCCAAGGCAATCATTCCATCGATGGAGACCCTGCACTACGCATTCCTAAATCCTGGATTGCCAATAACAAAGACACAGGGGTTACGAATAATCAAGCGAACGAGCAAGGTCGAGGAAAGCAATCGCGCCGATGGCCGATTGAAGAGATCACCGCGCGCGGGTATGCCGTCGCAACAGCTTATTACGGAGATATCGATCCCGATTTCGATGACGGTTTTAACAACGGCGTGCACCGACTCTATCCCGATCAGAAACCCGATGCGAATCATCCCACTCGATGGGGCACGATCGCCGCGTGGAGTTGGGGGATCTCCCGATTGCTCGACGTGGTATCGCAGCAACCTGAACTGAAAGAGACCCACTATGCCGTCGTCGGGCACTCGCGACTGGGCAAGGCGGCGCTGTGGGCAGGTGCGAACGACGAGAGGTTTAGTCTCGTCATTTCGAACAACTCCGGTTGCGGGGGAGCGGCATTGGAGCGTCGCAACTTCGGGGAAACCGTGGAGATCATCAACAATTCTTTCCCCCATTGGTTCTGTGGGAACTTTAAAAAATACGCGAAGAACGAAAAGAGCATGCCTCATGATGCGCATTTTATCATCGCCAGCATCGCACCTCGCGCTGTGTACATTGCGAGCGCGACCGAGGACCAGTGGGCGGATCCAAAGGGGGAATATCTGAGCGGGTACTTTGCCACACCCGTTTACAAGATGCTCGGGCTCGCGGGCTTGGAGGGTGATACCCCACCGGCTCCTGATACCAGTGTAGGTGGAACGATCGGCTACCATGCCAGAACAGGAGCCCACGATATTCTTTCCTTTGATTGGCAACGTTACATGGACTTTGCCGATCGTCAATGGAAGAAGTAAAGTTGGAGGCCTTGTTGAAAACTGAGAATTTCGTCGAAGAAATCCTTGTTCGCTTCGGATGATGACCGTTCGTGTCAATGGATGCAACGATAAAGATAAAGTCTCAAAGCCGACGATCGTTCGATCGATATCCAAGGTGTGAGCGAGGCTTGACCGCATGGTCAGGACGCGCTCTTCGAGTCCCACTGCACCTTGAGCGTATCGAAGCCGTCGCGGCAACTTGAGTGATTTGCATCCAGGCCCTCCAAAAGATTTCGAAGCGAGTACGATGGCGAAGTTTTATGTCCAAAGCGGTTCTCTCCGGGGGATTGTCGATTGTTTCGATGAAGAATGCGCGGCAGTTTGGGCGGTTCATCGCATCATGTTGCGAGTCCCCGAATCGGTCAGCCTCGATCTGCTAGCATCCGACATCGACGACGGAACGGATGCGAAATTTGGGGAGGCCATGTTTGAACTCGATGAAACCATTCGAGTGAGCGAGCAAGGCTTCGACCGCGAGGATGCTAGCAAACTGGATTTGCACCATGCCTTTGTTCAATGGCATCAGCTGAAGAAGGCAATCGACGCGATTTCGAAAAACTGGGATCGCAAATTGGGAGAATAGGGTGACGTCGTTCGCAGCGAAAACTCCCTTCTAAAACTGCCATACCGACGCCGTTTTAAAATGAAATCGGCGTCCGAACCCACCAAACCGGCTCACTGTTCCCTTTCTCCAGCTAGAATGGAAGGCGTCTCGTTTAGGAAGGGTTCATCTTGTCGGCTGATTCGTCGCACAATCCATTCGGTTCCCAAGAAACCTTTCGTCCCCGATTTAGTTTGGGGATGATTTTTCTTTTGCTTGTCGTCAACGCTGGGATTTGCATTCTGCTCCTCTTGGCGACGCGTGTTCCGATGATCTCCGATGTCGTCAATGATTTTTGGGGGCTTCCCAAGTCGAGCCGGGGCGAAACGGATCGAACCACGCATCTTGTGTTTTTGATGGCCTGCTATGCGGCCCCCCTCGCGATGACAGCTGCCGTATCTCTCGCCTATTCGCTTGCAGCGAAATGGATGCGGGCGCAAAGCGAGGCGGATTCCGATGAGGACAATCCCGATTCTCCGTTCGCTTGAACGATTGCATGCCAATCCCAACCCGTCGCCTTTCCCATTTCGATACCTAGTGAATTGCCATGTCTGAAATTCTCCAAGCGATCGAGTTTCATTTGGGGCGAAAGATCCAGGGGCAGGACTGGAATTACTACAGTCTGCTCGGATTGGAGCCCACTTCGACACTTGAAGAGATCAAAGCTGGGTTGAAGGCATCCGCAGCGGCGTGGAATGCGTCCGATCGCAAGACCAATCCGGCGCGGGCTCAGAAAGTGGCCCAAATTCTTCGCGAAGCTCAAGCGACCTTGTTGGATGCCGAGAAACGAGACGCCTACAACCAGCAATGGAGGACGGCATCTGAGCTTGAGTTTCTCGCGCTCGATCCGATGGCTACTTTTGATCCGTCGCAACTCCCAGCCCAGGATTTCACTGTACCGTGGCAAGAGCCCGAGGCGAGGTATGCAGGGCTGGTCGCTGTCATGGCGCCAGTCCATCGGGGGGCGGAGCTTCTGCGTACGACAAGGGTTGCCAACAGCCCAGCTCTTCCCTCTTTGTCGGTGGGAACGATCCCGATGGGCTCAGCGGGAGCCAATCCAGGAGCCGGTCCTGGTTCCTCGAATGCAGCCGCACGCATTCAGGCTATGAAGCGAAAACGCCAGCGAAATCAGATCATCACCGTATCGGCCATTTTGGTCGCCGCCACCGGCTTTCTCTCGTACGCCGCTTTTCAATTCGCGGCGAGCCAAAAGCGATTGGCCAAGCAAGAAGCGCCGCAAAACGTCGTTCCCACCGAATTGCAAAGGGAATTCGAAGAGGGGAGGAAGGAACAGGCAACGAAGCAGGCGGATCAACCTCCAGTCGCATCGGACCTACCGACCTTGCCCGTCGGCGAACCACCCGATGCCTCTTCCGATAATGCCCCCCCCAACGACATGCCCGAGCTGCCCTCCCCGTTTGATATCAAGCCGATGCAATTGCCGGCAGACCTCGCCAAGCCCGCCGGCACTTTTGCATTGCCTGATTTGGATATGCCCAAGTCGAACGTTCCGGAGACTCCGCCGCCGGATGCACCGGGACGCGATGCCATGAAAAATGAGAAGTGGGTCGCAGCGATGAAGAGTGGGCGAGAGGCGCTTGCGAAAACCGATTTCGCGGCATTCGCCAAAGCGATGGAAGCGGCCGTCCAGATACCGATGACTCCTGAGATGGAAGCGAAACAAAAGCGTCTCGACCAGGTAGGACAGCTATATCAAATGGCCGTCGATGCCATGCGAGAAGCCCGATCCAAAACGCGAGGAACGGAGGAAATCACGGTTGGAAAGAATCTGGTCAATATTGTCGAAGTGACCGACGAAGCGATCGTCGTGCGCGTTGCCGGCAAGAACGAACGGTTCAACTGGAATCAGCTTCCGCTCGGTCTGGCCCTAGCCATGTCCGACCTGACCCTAAGCGATCGCGAACCAACGGATCTAGCTGCAAGAGCGGTCTACCTTTCCCTGGCACCCAACAAAACGGGGCTGTACGATAAAAAGATCAAAGAGTTCTTCGACAAGTCGTTGGGGCAAGGGGAGATTCGATCGGATTTACCCCAAGTTTTTACGGACTCGTACGAATAGAGTGGATCGATCGCTGCCGCTGTTCGATTCTTTCGCGTCAGTAATCGCGTTGGAGTTCTAAAAGGGTTTCCGCCACGATGGATGTAAATCAGACTCCTGCTACAGCCAGTACTTATGATTCGCCACAGCCACAGCCACACGCATCGGCATCGGCATCGGCATCGGGGGGCGTCTCGAAGCGTTGGATGAAAAGGCTTTTGCTGCTCACGGTATTGGCCGGGCTGGCCATTGGTAGCTTGGCGTCGGTCTCCTCCAAGCCTCAGTTGTTGCCCCAAGCGGATCAAGTTCGGGGCACCCTGGAGCCCTCGATCCGTGAGGTGGTCGACCAAGTGGATTTGGAGATGGAGCGGGTGATCCAGAGCGAGAGGCTCGCTGCGGCAGAGCCTGCGGATTCGTTGATCCTGTGCCGCCGCCTCAGTTTGGCCTTGGTGGGAAACGGTCTATCGCTCGAAGAAGTCCGAGCGTTGCAACAGATACCCGAGGAAACCCGGGCTACATGGTGGCTGGATTACTTGCTTCGCGATCGTCGATCTGCGGATTACCTCGCTGAGCGTTGGACCCGTGCAACGGTCGGAACGAATGCCGGACCGTTTCTTGTATTTCGAAGGCGTATGTATGTCGAATGGTTGGCGGATCAATTCAGCAAGAATGTTCCATACGATCGCATCGTTAGAGAGTTGATAACGGCACAGGGGGCTTGGACCGATTCTCCGCAGGTGAATTTCCTCACTGCGACGATGGACGAAGGGGATGACAAGCAGCCCGATGTGATTCGATTGGCAGGTCGAACATCTCGAGCGTTCCTTGCGCAGCGGATTGATTGTTTGCAGTGCCACGACGATTACGTAGGCAACGTCCCGTTTCCAAACGATGCGACACATGCCCACTTGGCACCCACGATGCTTGAAGAATCGGTCGTCCGAGATGGCTCCGAGATGCGGGAAGGAACGCAGGAGGACTTTCATCAACTCGCGGCGTTCTTCGCCGGCACCAGGATGGAGAATCCGTTTATTGGATTGCGGAATACGAATCGCCCCTACCGATATCAGTATCTTCATGCTGAGGAGGAGACCGAGGTGCCTCCCTCGGTTCCTTACCTACAGCATCTGCTACCTGAAAAGGGTTCCCCTCGCGACCGTTTGGCGAAGTGGGTAACGCATCCTGAGAACAAAGCATTTGCGAGAGCGGCGGTGAACCGAGTTTGGGCGATTCTATTCGGAAAGCCTTGGACGCCTACGATCGATAATATCCCTCTGAGCGGTCCATTCCCAGCTGGCATGGAAACCCTCGCCGACGACTTGATTCAATCCGGGTATGATCTTCATCGTCTGATTCGAGCCATCGCTTCCACGAAGGCTTTTCAAAGAGACTCGCGACTACCTGGGGGCGAACCCGACGAAGATCATGAAGCGGTATGGGCTGTATTTCCACTCACACAGTTGAGACCCGAGCAAGTCGCGGCATCGATCCATCAAGCCTCGCGCATTAAAACGATCGATGAAAGCAGTTCCATCATTTCGCGATTAGAACTTTTCGGTGGCGTGAACGACTTCACGAAAGAGTATGGCGACCGGGGTGATGACGAGTTTCAAGCCAACGCGATCACAATCCCGCAACGATTGTTGGTGATGAATGGAAAGTTCACGCGGGAACGTATCGAAGACAACCCTGTCATGAACGCATCCACCCGAATCGCCAATCAAGCCAGAGATGATCGATCTGCGGTAGAGGCCGTCTTCCTGGCTGTGTTGAACCGTAGACCGTCCGAACGAGAGTGGACGGCCTTCGCCGAGCGATTAGCAGGAACAAAAGGCAACAAGCATCGCAAGATTGTCGAAGATATGTATTGGACCCTTATGAACAGCACCGAGTTCCTTTGGAATCACTGATCCCAATCCATTTTGTTTAGCAATTAGCCGACTCTGGTATTACCCGTTCCATCACCCGTTCCATCGCAAATTCGATCCATCTGCTCGTCCCTCGCACCTATTCCCAGGAATGTTACTATGAACCCGAACGACCCCTCGCAGATTGAATGCGTATCGTTCCATGCGATGCGACGACGGTCCTTCCTTCGATCTGCATCCACTGCTGCCGGGCTCGGTTACGCAAGCGCTTGGACGGCCATAGCAGAAGCGTTAGCCAATCCGAATGCAGGGTCTGGTGCTGGTCCAAACCCTAAGAAGCCGAAGAGTTTGATCTTTCTGTGGATGCAGGGTGGGCCCAGTCAGTTGGAGACGTTCGACCCCCATCCCAACACGAAGATCGGGGGAGAAACCCAGTCGATAGCGACCAGCCTGCCAGGGCTTGAGATTTCCAATTTGCTACCGCAAACCGCTGAGATCATGCATCACGCGACTGTGATCCGTTCCATGGTCTCGAAAGAGGGAGATCACGAACGGGCCACCTACACCATGAAGACGGGCTGGCGCCCCGATCCGACCTTGATCCACCCATCGATCGGCGCAGTGCTTTGTCACCAGTCGGAAAACAACATCGAAATCCCTCGCCACATTTCGATCGTGAGCGGACAATGGCCCGGGCGCGGTGGTTATATGGGGCCAGGTTACGATGCATTTCAAGTTGGCGATCCCAAGTTTCGTATTTCCAATTTAGAAAGCCGTGTCGATGCAGAGAGAACCGAGCGGCGCCTCGTCGATCTTTCCGATTTGATGGAGTCCGAATTTCGACGAGGACGGCTTAGGGATATGGACCGCGTGCGCACGCAGCATGAAACGTCGACGACACGTGCGACTCGGATGATGGAAAGCGAACAAATCAACGCGTTCAAAGTGACGGACGAACCCGCGGATGTTTTAAAGAAGTTCGGTGATTCACCCTTCGGCCGAGGATGCTTGGCTGCCGTTCGATTGGTGCAACAAGGTGTTCGGTGCGTCGAAGTGGAGTTGAGTGGATGGGACACCCATGCTCGTAACCACGAGTTTCACCGAAGCCGCTGCGAGGTTCTAGACGCCGCGATGGTCGGATTGATCACCGAATTGGAGGCTCGCGACCTTTTGAACGAAACCCTTGTCGTGTGGGGAGGGGAATTTGGCAGAACCCCTAAGATCAATGTTGCGGAGGGACGGGATCACTGGCCCAATGGATTCAGCACCGTCCTATTTGGTGGTCCATTTCGACGAGGTTACGTTCATGGAGCGACCTCTGCAGAACTTCCAATCGATGGAAAAGGTGGGATCGACGGGGTGGCTGACCCCGTTTCCGTGGAAGATTTGCATGCGACAATCCTTTCCACCTTTGGAATCGATTTCGAGCAAGAATTGCAGACACCGATCGGCCGACCTCTGGCCTTAAGTCATGGCAAGGTCTGCCGCTCGCTCCTCACCTAGTTTGCAACTCCTTTTTTCGGTTCTTACAGTCCCATTTCCTTGAGAAGATGATCGGCGCCGTAAACGATACCGGTGATCCAAAGTACGTACCGAACGTCCACTCCAATCGAACGGCTATAACTCTCGTTCCAAGCGAAGTCGTTGATCGTCGCTTCAAACGTGCGATCAAAATTTACCGCCACCAATTCCCCTTTGTGATTGAGGACCGGGCTCCCCGAATTTCCACCCGTTGTGTCGGTGTTGTAGAGAATGGCTACCGGAACATCCTTCAACCGAGGATGGACAAAGGGTCCATACTCCTTCTGCTTTGCTTTTTGCAACACAGCTTCAGGCGAGATGAATGGCTCCATACCGGTCGTCTTTTCCAGTACGCCACGCAGGGTAGAAATCGGTGTTCGTACCACGGCATCGGCCGGTGAATAGCCCCGAACTCGTCCGTAGGTCAGTCGCAATGTTGCGTTCGCATCTGGAACAAAGGTATCGGCTTGGAATTTTTGCTTCACATCCTGCAGTTCGCCATAAAGCTGATTCAGTTTGCCCTCCCGTTCTTTGTCTAACTCGCGCAATCGGAGGTATTCGGGATAAATCGCCAGCATCGCTTGCAGTGCGGGATCGTTGAGGGTGGACAGTTGCTCCGGGGTCCTTTTCAGGCACTCGATTGCGAAGCTGGCATCTCCTAGTCGCGTGGACGCCATCCAGGTTTTCAAGCTCTCGTCGGAGGTGTCGATCGCACCGAGCCAACTCGTGATTCGTGGCGAGAGAGAATCCTGAGGAAAGCTTTTCAGGATATCGATGATGCCGCGTAAGAAAACTTCGTCCGTCTCCGCATGCCAGTCTGCGATGTCCAATTGCAATTGCTTGGTCGTCAGTGGCAAGTTCCGGTCCATGTAGGGCGGTTCGCGTTCGAGGTCTTCTTTCTCTCTTTCATGGACTGCATCGACAACCGTGAAGGCAAAGGAGAATAGTCGGCAGGCTGTACGCAACTCTCGCAATGCGATTTCTTGTTTTGCCGAACGGTTGATCTCGGCATAGACATCCCCGATGCGTTCCAACACACCTCCGTAACGTTGCTGAAGAGCCGGGTCGGACGCGATAAAGTTTTTGAGTTTGTCCTCCTCTTGCCTGCGAGCCTCGATCAAGCCGGTTCGGGTGAGACCCAGCAATTGACCGCGCGATCTTTTTTCAACGTTGGCCAACGACTTGTAACGCGTCGCATGTTTCAGCGCGACCGATCGATCTTGCGCTCCCGCCTTCTCCATTTCCTGCATCTGCCAGCTGTAATAGCGAACGATTTCAGGCAGTCGGATTTGTTGTTCGAACTCGAAGTAGCTTGCGGTGCGCTGGCGAAGCGTTCGGCCGGGATAACCCAGGATGAAGACAAAATCCTCTTCATCGGCTCCTTGAGGATTCACTGGAATGAAACGCTTCGGTTGATAGGGGATATTGTTCGGCGAATACTCGGCCGACGATCCATCCGGTGCCGTGTAAGCTCGCAAAAATGAAAAGTCACCGGTGTGTCGAGGCCATTCCCAATTGTCGGTTTCGCCACCAAATGCACCGACCGAAGCGGGTGGGGCAAAGACCAATCGGATGTCCTTCAAATAGGTGTAGAGAAAGAGGACGTAGGTCTTTCCTGTGAACATCTCCGCAACTTCCGCTCGCAGTCCAGGATGCTTCGCCTCGGCCTCTTTCTCAAGTTCCTTGCGTCTCTTATCGATCGCCTTCGTTCGGTCCGCTGCAGACATCGACGGATCGACCGACGACAACACCCTGGCAGACACGTCTTCGTATTGCTCGGTGATGCGAACGGTATAGCCCGCAGCGGGAAGTTCCTCAGCACGCGAACGGGAAACAAAACCATCCGTCAGATAGTCCTTGTCAGGCGTGGAGACTTTTTGGATTGCATCAAAGGCGCAGTGATGATTCGTTATGATCAGACCTTGATCGGATACGAACGAACCGGTGCACCCATTCACGCGGCAAATACCATCGACCAAACTGACTTGATCCGGATTGAAAATATCCGTTGGTTGTAAGGCAAGTCCTTTTTGGGGCAATTGTAGACGCGCCAGCTCGCTGATGGGATACATGCCTTCATCGGCCAAGGATTTCGCCGCGAGGATTCCGATCCCAAAAGGCGCGACCACCAAGCAAAGTTTCACGACGGAAGAGAGAGACAAGAGTGCGTGGCGCGCTGTTGGCTTGGAGCTCGCAATAGATTTCATTGGCATGGTGACTCGGTTCGATGGATTCCAGTTGCAATGACAAGTCGGTTCGAAGTGGGGGATGTATGGTATCACACTTCGTTTCTGGTCGACTCCACTTGTTCGTCAAACGGATTTAGCAGGAAGGGCGATAAAGCGTACTAACTCCCCGGACCGTAGCTGCAGATCGTCAATGGCAGCCAAATCCAAGACGACGTGTTCGGAGCCTTGCGCCCCATCGCATTGGATCGAGGTCTCAATTGCCAAGAAAGGCGGGGTCCCTCGTGCGACGATCGCGGGGGTTGATCGATCGGCGAGCGGATCGTTTGTCCACGAAGCAAGTCGACTATCGGCAACCGTTCGAATCTGCTGGGTTGGGCAGGCCATGACAGGGCCCGCATCGAAGATGTCGATAAGATTGTTGCGTTGGAATCCTTGCCCCTCGAGCATGGCGAGGGCTGGACGCGTTTGATCGTGTACTTTGCCGATCGCATCCAACGCGGATTGGGGCAGGAGTTCGAGGTAGATCGGATACTTTGGCATCAATTCTTCGATAAAGGTCTTGTCGACCATCGACAGCGAGTCCGCGCTGGGGAAATCAATCTTGAAAAAATGGGCGCCGATCGCATCCCAGAAAGGAGAGTGACCTTCGGCATCTTGATAGCCTCGCATCTCCGCGATCGTTTGGCTTGCAAAACGTTTTGGATGATTCGCCATATATAGGAATCGACAGAGACTCAATAGTTTTCCGCAACCACGCCCTCGGTAGTCCGGTTGGAGAAACAAGCTTCCGATTTCTGTAGGACCATCGTGGACTTTCACCAGATGAAGGGAATGCACCAGCATCTCGAGACCCAGCGTGGACGAGCTAGCGCGTTCGGTTTCCACGCGATACGAGTATTGCGGTTGGTATCCACCCGTTTTGGAAAAAATACAACTCGTTCCAACGATCTTGCCAACGCTTTGATCCTCAAGGGCGAAAACATACGGTGCTCCTTCCGGTTTTTCCGATGTCCGCGAGAAAGCGAAGGTCGACAACTCCAACCGATCTTGCAGAGTCGCTTTATCGATTTGAAGGGACGTCATCCCTGCGGAAGCCTGGCAAATCAAGTCCCAGAGGGCGTCCAAATCCCCAGCAACCACTTGTCGAATCCGGTACATTTCGCGCTCTCCTTAAGTCCGTTTTGATACAACGTGCTATCGATTTGATGGCAAACCTACTTCGCCGGGAAATTCCGAAATCCAATGTCTTTTCCGGTTTTTTCGATTGTTTACCTGCCGAAAAGGGTGCCACCGGAGAGATGGCCCATCGTTTGCACTTTTAGGCTAGCTTGGATTTTAGCAAGCTGGCTTATCAGTGGTGCTTATTGTGGATTGCGAGCATTTCAGTTGACGAAACTGTATCAAATTCGCATTCAATGATTCACAATAGGTGCTCCAGCGATTCTCTCCAATGGTAGTACTAGCAAGAGGAAGTCATGCAGATTCTGAAGGTTAACAAACTCCGAGGTCCCAATATCTGGTCGAATTCGCCAGTGTTGGAGGCTTGGGTCGACCTCGAAGAGCTGAAAGATACTTCTTCGGAAATGATTCCGGGATTCAACGAGCGACTGATGGCATGGTTGCCAACGATGGTCGAGCACCGATGCAGCGTCGGGGAGCGAGGCGGTTTCTTTGTCCGTCTGCGGCGCGGCACCTACATGGCGCACATTTTAGAACACATCACCCTGGAGTTGCAGACATTAGCAGGCACCCCTGTCGGTTTCGGTCGTGCCCGTGAGACGAACAAAGAGGGTGTTTACAAAGTTGCCATTTCATATCGCGAAGAGAAGCTTGGACTGGCTTGTTTGGACAAAGCGTTCGAGTTGCTGATGGCAGCGGTTCACGATCGTCCTTTCGATGTCGACGCGGAAGTCGAGAAGCTTAAGGAATATGCTTACGACGTCTGCTTAGGACCTAGTACCAAGGCGATTGTCGATGCCGCAAAAGCTCGCAATATTCCTTGGCGACGTTTGAACGAAGGGAGCTTGGTTCAACTCGGTTACGGTCATTTGCAGCGACGCATTTGCACCGCCGAGGCAGATACGACCAGCGCCATCGCGGAATCGATAGCCCAAGACAAAGATCTTACCCGAATGCTCCTCAAAACTATCGGCGTACCAACCCCTGAGGGACAACCCGTCGAGAGCGCTGAAGAGGCTTGGGAGGTCGCCCAGGACATCGGGTTGCCTGTGGTGATCAAACCGCAGTACGGAAACCATGGTCGCGGAGTTGCGACGAATCTTCAATCGCGGGAGCAAGTCGAAGCGGCATATCGCGCGGCCCGTGAAGAAGGTAGCTCGATCGTTTGCGAACGTCATGCCCCTGGAGATGACTACCGCATCCTTGTCATCGGTGGTCGCATGGTTGCCGCGGCTAGACGAGAACCTGCCCACGTCATTGGAGATGGTCAGTCGACGGTTCAGAAGCTGATCGATGTCGTCAACGAAGATCCTCGTCGAAGCGATGGTCACAGCACGGTCTTGAGCAAAATCAAAATCGATGCTGTCGCGCTCGGTGTCCTCATGGAGCAAGGCTTGACACCTGACACGATTCCTCCTCTCGGCAAGAAAGTCCTTATTCGGCGCAATGCGAATTTAAGCACCGGGGGAACCGCGGCGGACGTTACCGATATCGTACATCCCGATGTGGCGCGACAGTGCGTCGAGGCGGCGCGAGTCATCGGGTTGGACATCGCCGGTGTCGATGTGGTCGCACAAGACATCACGCAACCGCTGCAGGGACAACGAGGCGTGATCGTCGAGATCAACGCTGGTCCCGGACTGCGTATGCACATTGAACCATCGTCCGGTCAAGGCCGACCGGTTGGCGAAGCGATCATCGACATGATGTTCCCAGAGGGGAACAACGGACGGGTTCCCATCGTGAGTGTAACCGGCGTGAACGGGAAAACCACGACCACTCGATTGGTTGCTCACATTGTGGGATGCACGGGCAAAAAAGTGGGGATGACCTGCACCGATGGAATTTATATCCACGGCCGGCGCATTGATTCCGGCGACTGCAGCGGGCCTCAAAGCGCCCGCTCGGTGTTGATGAATCCGGCTGTCGACGCTGCGGTTCTAGAGACGGCTCGCGGTGGCATCCTACGAGAAGGCTTGGGATTCGACTTTTGCGATGTAGGGATCGTGACCAACATCGGCGAAGGGGATCACTTGGGCCTCTCCGACATCGAGACACTGGAGCAGCTTGCCAAAGTAAAGCGATGCGTGATCGAGGCTGTCTCGAAGACCGGCTACGGCGTCCTCAAAGCCAACGATCCCTACACGGCTGAAATGGCGGAACGCTGCAAAGGGGGCGTCATCTTCTTTGCGATCGATGGAAACGATCCGGTCTTGTCCGAGCATCGGAGCAAAGGCGGGCGAGCCGCGTTCGTGCGAGACAACGCCATCATCCTAGCGGAAGGCAACACCGACTTCCCGCTCCTGTCGCTGGAACGCATTCCCCTCACGCACAACGGCCGGATCACATTCCAAGTGGAAAACGTCCTCGCCGCCGCCGCTGCATGCTGGGGGCTGGGTATGCCATGCGAGCAGATTCGTCTCGGATTGGAATCCTTTTCTGCACACATGGATAAAGTGCCAGGTCGGTTCAATTTGGTCGAGATGCACGGTGCGACCGTTATTGTTGATTACGGCCACAATGCGTCGTCGCTTATGGCTATCGCAGAATCCCTGGAGCAATTCCCACACGAACATCGGACTGTCATTTACTCGGCCGCCGGCGATCGGCGCGACGAGGACATGGTTCGACAAGGCGAGATTCTGGCTAACTATTTCGATCGCATCATTCTGTACGAAGATCAATATCTTCGCGGTCGGCAGCCGGGCGAGATCATGTCGCTCTTCAAAAAGGGGATGGATGGCGGACGGAAGGTCAAGGAGATTCATGAAGTTTCGGGTTGGCCCAACGCGGTAGATCGAGCCTTGAAATTGATTCGCAAAGGGGACTTGCTCCTGATGCAGGCAGATACGATTGATGAAGCAGTGCAATATTTACAGAGAGCCTTCGAGCACGAGAGCTTAGGCCGTGAAATCGATCTTGATTCGGCGATTCACAAGCCTGCCGAAAAGGGAGCGCCGACGCCGCCTAAAACGTAGCGATACGAATGTCGCGGCCATCTTTTACTCGCGCCCTGCGTTCATCGAAACACCCACTCGCTTGCAATGGATGCTGAGTCCTTGAACTCCCTTCTCCGCAGATGCCGGAGAAGGGACAGCCATCTATCGGACTCCACAAAAAAGGACGCGGCCCTAGAACGGCGATAGTGAAACCGCGACCTTTGCAGTGCGTCGAAAAGTCCATTTGGTCGACTATCCACGGAGGGCGCGGAGGAGCGCGGAGATGGTCCCGAGTAGTTGTTAACGATGCGTGCCTTCCAAAGCATTTGCTGAACGGTCTCCTTCTCTTCCATTCGGTTCTTTTCTTCGCGCCTCAGCGCCGTCGCGAGAAACAGTCCGCTCCAATCATCGTTCGTCAACATCTCCAGCTACGAATATCTTGCCAGTTGGAGCTACGAGCATGGAGGTCCGAGCACCGTATGAACCTTCACTGCCGCGTCGATTATCTGTCCCGTGATTTCATTGATCTCCATCCGTCCTGCCTCCGCGTCTCTCCGCGATCTCCGCGGTAACATATTCTTCGACGGATTGGTGATCCCGCCGGTCCTGGACACTTCCCAAAGCTAATCAATGATACTGCTATTGTTTGAATTCAGCGGTGAATCCACCGCGGAGGCATCGCTCAATACTCTTGAACCAGAGATTCAATGCAGCTTATCTATCGATTGCCGTAAACGCCTTAGCACTCGACTGCGGCATTGCCGAACGTTGGCTGGCGTCATGGCTAACGAATTGGCCACTTCTTCGGTTGACCGTTGCTCGACAACGCACAGCCAAAATGCTTGCCATGTCTTGGGCTCCACTTCGCGTTGCAAGGTTTCCATCGCTCGCTGGAGCGCGCTTTCCAATGGACGGTCATGACTCGTTACCCTATGTCTAGGCTCGGCAGGTCCAGACGCAGGTAGTGGCCGCGATGTGGATGAGTTCGAATCGAAAACATTACTGCGTGAAGAACTGTCAAACGGCAGTTCGCCAATCCGCATTGCAAAGCTTGAACCACCCACTGCGGATTGTTCGAGTACTTCTCGTCGACGATAGTCGGCGATCCGACGCTTCACTATTTTGTGCAGCCAAGCTCGAAAGGCACCGGCCCCTGGTTGAGAACGAAAGCTCGCTAAGCCGCGAGCTACCGATATCCACACATCTTGGATCACATCGGAGCTGGCGAGTTGATCTAGCCCTTGCCCACGGCACCAACGCAACATCCTCGGCTCGTACAACGTTACCAGCTGATGCCACGCTTCCGCTTCAGAACCGATCGCTGCAGCCAATAGCGACCCTCGTGTTGGTAAGGAATCGGTCGATTGGGGCTGCGAGTTCATGAAGAAGAATCCTTTGGGCGCAAATCGTGTCACACTCCCGACGACTCTCAAGTGTGCCCAGGCATGTTAGCGAAAAAGCCCGGCCAAAAAAAGCATACCCGTGCAGATTCCACTCAAGGTCACCTAAAATGCAGACTATGGCAGACACCTTCGACCACCGTTCGGCTATAAGTTCCGAATGCCCTTCCCAAGAGGTTCTACTCGAGTATCTCTTGGGTATGGCAGACGATTTCGTCAGCGTCAGTATCGATACGCATATCGCCTCATGCGATGCGTGCAATCATCGATTGACGGAAATGGAGTCCACGCACGGCTCTCTGATGGGTGAGTCACTGCAAGACAGCAGCCTCCACGACTCGATGGACCCAGCTCCCGAAGAAGCCCAGCAAGCGATCGATGCGGCGTGGCGGGCCGTTCAGAAGCGTCTTCATGAGAATCTGTCGGCTGGCACTTCCCAGGTATTCGTTGGCCAATATCGGGTCCTTGAACGGATCGGATGCGGAGGCATGGGGAGTGTTTATCGCGCCGAGCACAGTCAACTGAAAAAGGTCGTCGCCCTCAAACTGATCCCGATCCAGTGGTCCCATCCCCAAACCTTGCAACGTTTCGAACGGGAGATTCGTGCTGCCGGGCAACTGCAGCATCCCGGCATTGTCACGGCCACCGACGCTGGGACGCAGTCCGGGATGCAGTACTTGGCCATGGAGTTCGTGGATGGGCTCGATCTTGGCAAATTGACACGGATCATCTCGCCGATCCCCACTGCGGATGCTTGCGAAATAGCTCGCCAATTGTCTTTGGCTCTTGCCCATGCGCATCAGTTAGGGATGATTCATCGCGACATCAAACCGTCCAATGTCATGCTCGATTCCAAGGGACGCGTTAAGCTTCTCGACTTTGGACTCGTTCATTTCCATCGCTGGGATGGTCCTGTGGGTGAGTTGACTACCGTCGGGCAGTTCCTCGGAACCCTCGATTACATGGCGCCGGAACAAGCTGAACGAAGCGAAGGGGTCGATGCACGCAGCGATCTGTATTCGCTAGGGGCAACGTTATTCAATCTTCTCACCGGCCAAACACCGTTGGCGATGACACCGCATCAATCGCCGATCGAGAAACTTAAGCGACTCAGCCAGCACCAACCCATCCAGCTTCAAACTCTCCGCCCCGATCTGCCATCGGAATTGTGCGACGTCGTCAATCGATTGCTTGCTACGCATCCCGAATCGCGATTGCCAAGCTCGCTACATGTTGCGGAATCTCTTCAACCTTTCTGTAAAGAATCGGACCTCGAAAGGCTGGCTACCCGAGGCCTACAGAGCGATTTGGATCGTGCTTTCGATTCACCTAACCAGCCCGAAGCAATTCTTCTTTCCGACCAATTGTCGCAATCTGCCCCGAGCGCCTCTACACGGCGATCACCCGCACGCCGCCTACCCCCTGCATGGATATGGCTCCCACTGGCTGCATTACCTATATTCGGGTTCTTTGGCTGGCGCATCATGCTTGAGAGCGATCAAGGAAACCTTGTCATCGAGTCTGCATCCGAGAATACGAAGGTCGAGATCCAACGCCGTGGAGGGGGAGCTGCACAAGAAATGCTTGTTGAGCCAGGAACCCACCTTACGCGGTTGCAAGCTGGCGAATACGACATCACGATTCACGAAGGCTCGGATCAAATCTCTGTTGAACCGAAACAAGTCCAACTAAGACGTGGGGAAACCATCGTAGCTCGTATCATTCGCCTTCCCAAGAATGAACCCAATGCATCGCAATTAGGAATGGGTGAACCTCGCGCTGTGGGAGAGACCTCGAAGCTTGATCGGCACGCCTTTGCGGGAGTGGAGCTCTCGGCATCGATTGAGAAGATCCTCTTCAAGGGGAAGACGCTTGCAGATTGGCTACGCGTTTTGGAGCGCGAACGCGATCCGGCCGCTTGGCGTGAAGCCTTTGAGGCCATTCAAAAAGCGGATCCACCACTCGTTCAAACGTTGGCGGAACCCATTCGAGCCATCGGGCTTCAGAACAATTTCTTTCGTGTGAATTCGAATGGCTGGTACCTTCCTGTCTTTTCGCATGAAGAGTTCGATCAGCTGGTGATGAAAGAAATGGAAGGCAAGTCCTTGAAAACGTGCTTTGAAATCATCGGTTCCGTCGGATTGTTGAGAGATTGCAAAGTGCGAGGCGGAGAGGACTATCAAGCGAGCCGGCTACCGAACGTATGGGGATTCCTCGAAGAACAAATCTCAAAGTCAGATTTTTCGCAGGTACTCCCCTTCTTTGGCGGAACACCGTTACCTTGGGCCGAATTCAAAGACCAGGAAGTTCTCAAGAAACATCCTTGGATGCGTTTGATAAGCGAAAGATTTTTTGTTGCTACACCTCCAAACCTCGCGGTGGGCTCTAAAGGTTTTATCGAAAGTCTCAGAACTCTACTCAACGCCCCGAAGTTGGACTTGGATCGCTTTCTCTTCTTGGCAAGCAATGCGGGACCGTATTCCTCGATTGCTGATGATCAACTTGAAGCATGTCACCTTCTTATCCGCACTCGCCTCGCCACCGAACTGCGTCGATGGGCTGAGACAGGAGAGGTGCTTGGGGCATTGGGAATGGGGCCAAGCATCCTTCAACCAGACGTCGCTGGAATCGGCTTTGGACGGAATAACTCGACGAACGGTGGCATGGGTGGCATGGGTGTTTTTGGAGGAAGGGATCCGTCTGCTAGCATCGAACGAGGACTGGAACTGCTAGCGTTGTGTTCCGCGATGCCGCCAGACCAGAGGCCGTTCGAGGAGATCGAACTACTTGTAACGTTGATGCGTCCGATCGCTGCGAGAGCAGCAAAGTCCAATTCGTTAGGAAGTATCGCTTGGAGCTCTGTCTATACCTTTGACAATGAATTCTTGGGTGAACGAACGTCCAAAGGGATGCGTAAACTTTCTGAATCCGACATTGCGATTGGCCTGCTTCGCTGGCTCGAACAATTACGATCTGGTGACATGGTTGCACCCAGTGATGTAGTTCACCAATTTTGGAGCGCCTTGCAGCGCCCTGCGAACAGGAACCCTTTGGATTGGGTCGTAGCAAGCGGACGAGATCAAACCAAAATCGATCGTATGCTAGAAATCCTTCCCGATGCGTTAGTCGATATCGAGTTGCAAATCGACCACATCGATCCGGAAAATGATCGAAGAGTCCACCGTGGCTGGCTGAGAATCGGCTCTAGCGCAGTTGGCCCTGATCGCGTCGAAATCACTCTCAAGCTCGAACCCGCCGGCTGGCGGGTCGCAATGCTCAAGTATGGCTCTGAGACCATTGAGTTCTAGAGTGTCGTGGTTCGCCGGCAAGTGATGCTCAATTCGAAAAGCGGCCGTACTGCGAGTCCGATGCATGCGATTGATTCTTTCGAATCCAAAGCGACAATCTTGGTCTTCACAATGGGCGTGAAAATACATTCAGTTAGCGATCAACGCTTCGATCTGCTATCCTTCGAATCAAGGAGCATTCGCAGCGCATCTACGTATTCGTGCGTGACCATGATCTTGTCAGGATAAACCCAGACTACGAACTCTGGACTTGCATCATCGGTATGAAGATAAACAATCCAATCTTTCTTCGCATTCGACAAAACCTCTTGAATACCTAGCACTAACTTTGGAAGTGCCGCCACCGATTTGTCGCTGAAGAGGACAATCGTGCGGGACCGTGCACCATTCCATTTGAAAGGAATCGTGTAGTCGTCGTCGGATTGGAAATCAGCAGAAAGCAGCCGCTCAAGCTTATCGTCCAGCCACTCCAATTCAGACGAAAGAAGCCCCTCGTTTTCGTCGGAATCCACATTGAAGGGTTTCTTCGTATCATAAATGTCAAAGGTGTTTTGATCGACAACAACTAATTCAAGCGACGGAGTATGTCTGGGGGTTGGCGAAAGAAATTCAATATCCCATGGTGGAAGGGAAGCTTTTAACTCGGATAATCCAGCCGGTTCCATGCCGTTACAAGTTACGTTCACCTCGTGAAGGGAGGGCAGTAATTTCAATGGCGATAAATCGATTTTTCTCGCGGTGGTCGAAATGAAAAGTTCTCGAAAGGCGGGCAATTCAGCAAGGGGTTGAAGCGATTTTACCCGAGAGCTAAGGATGTTTGCGTGTGTAAGGTCCGTCAGATTCCGAAGTGGTTCGAGCGAGTCAAATCCCCCTGTGAGATTAATAAGATTTTGAAGCTTGGGGAAATGCTGCAGACCATCCAGGCTTTTTACATGCGCATTGCGTATCACTCGAAGCTCGGGCATTTCAGGAAACCCAACAAATGATTCAAATGTATCGAGTCCGCACTCGAGTTTTCTTAGATGGGGTAGACGTTTGAGTTGTTTGAACGCTGCAATCTGATCGACAGAAATTGAGATTTCCCGTAAGTTCGGAAGAAACTGGAGCGCCGAGAAATCTGCAATTGGACAGCCTCCGAGATGCAACTCTTCAATATTGACGCAATTGGCGAGAGGTGAAATGTCGCGAATGGGGTTTTTGTTAAGACGGAGTTGTCGTAATTCGGAACAGGAACTAAGCGGCGTCAAGTTCCAGACGTGATTGTTGGTCAATACGAGGCCAGTAAGACGTGGAAGAAACCTAAGTGCGGTAATGTCTCGTACCGGTCGCTCATCGTCAGGCCCACGTTGAAAGTTGAGCCAGGAAAGTGATTGCAACTCCTGGGTGGCTGGCCCGACGTGATCGGGAGAAAACATTGGCTTGTAGTTGGGGGTTCGGCGAGCATCGGCCCGCTCACTCCAGCCGTCCCAGTAGTTCTCGTCGAAATTGTCGCGTACACGCTCGATGAGCAGCTCGACCGTGTACGTTTCGTCCAAGGTCAGCTCGCCCGACAGTGCGTATTCTGCGAAAGTTGAAGCGGTTATGTCTTGCGCGAGTGACGGTCCATGGTTGACAGCCATGCAGAGGACACACAATGTTTTTGTTATTTGAGCGTGAAACCATTGCATTGCAAATCGCCCTTTGTTAGGTCTAAGTGGGATTATGTGTGGTAGAACGGCTACTATCGAGCAATCACCCCGAAAGAGCTATGATTCAAATTCGCGGCCGTCCGCCGACTTGTGTGCATCGCTTGGCCAGTCGCACTGTCTTTTATCGCGTTTACGGCTGTGAATCCGGCGTCGTCCATGTCTCGGAATCATCAAGTGTCCAATGCCTGTTGCCGCGTTTCTCAATCAAGCGATCTTCCATCCGATCCCACAGCGAGTTACGTCCAACGTACATTCCGGGACGTTTGCAAGCAGAAATCAGTAGTTCACGGAACAAATCAGGCACGGTCGTTAGTTTGTTTGCGACGACGAACCAAAAGGATCACTCACGTCGAGCGAGGGAAGTATGGACCGCCCAAGGCCGGTTGATCGAGACGTTGAGTGCATCCGCTGGTTAGCTCATGCCTGCTCTGAACCGACAAGCTCGAGTATGGATCGATCCCTGAGGAATTGTTGGTCGTCATCTGAGGAACGTCAGGAAGATGATGAGCGAATTGTACGAGTGAGAGAACGCCTCCCACGCAGACTAGACCTTAGCAGATCATGTTGTTGATGGCACATCAACTATTCGGAAACTGCAGAGATACGTCAAACGGTCAGATCGCGAACATGGATATTGCTTGAATCTAAAGTTCAGCGTCTTGAGCAAGCAGGAACACTAATCAACACTCATTACCACTAATCGAAAGCCGACACGAACCTGTTGCTATTCCTTATTAGTGTTGATTAGCGACGATTAGTGTTCTGCTCCCATACAATCCCACGATTTGATTGGTCGCGAAGCCATAGGTTATCGATCCCATGTTCGGTAGCACACGATTGTTTGGAAATCAACGTTAGATCTCGAAAGACCTGTCGCAACTCTACTGAGCTAACGACCGCATTGACCGAGTGCGAGCAGTAAAAGTTAGCATATCAGAGCGTGTCGACCGAGCACTTCGGTCCAATGCTTGGCTCGTGCTTCTTTTCGTACTCGTACTCAGCATCGCGGTACTCTTACTCGTAATCGATTGACTGCCCGGCAACCGTCTCGGTTCGTTGGATCAATCGAGTCATCATCGAAACGATCCGCTTGAGATGGGCTTTTCCAATCCGTGTCGATTCCGCGTCAATCGCTTCGAACGATTGGCGTATGTCATGAATCGCAGCACATTCCAAAGCGGACCCACGCGCGATCTCGAAAAGTCGATTCTTGTCCTTGTGGCTTTGCTTTCCGTTTCCCTCGGCAATGTTCAACGGGATCGATTGTGCAGCACGCAACCATTGATCGCGAGCATGTCGATCGATGCCCGACAGAGATTTCGCGGCCCGATAAAAAGACGTGACATACGCTGATGGTAGCCGGTCGTGCTCCTCACTGCATAGGCGTTAGGGGCAAGGATTGGATCGCTCAAACGATGATTCTCGAACGCCGATCGAACGCAAGCGAATCAGCTTACGTCACTCAGCTCTCCGGTCTTCCCAGTGGGGAATGTTCAATCGTATCGATACCACTGGCGTGGAATGTGAAAGAGTCTCCGCGATTGATCCAAAGCGGACGGAAGCAGGATCCTTCGGCTAAAACCCGTCAATCGGAATGGGGTCGAGAGAAAAAGCGTCGATGGTTCTGCCTCCGGGGAAAGAGTTGCGAGGGAACCGAAGTGGCATCCCTCCTAAACTATCTATGCAAAGCGCTCGACACGCGTCCCATTACCTACTCGGGATTTCGTAATCTTGGGAACTAGAGAGTTTGAGTGAATCGACTCATCCAAGCCGCTCACGAAATAGAGGGATTGGACGCAAGTCATTTCATGGAAGCAGCTTACGCACCATAACTCGTGAGTCTTTCCTACAGACTTCACTTGCATTTTGTTTCACATATGCAACAATATAAGTGTGGTTCGTTCTCTCACTTGAAGTCCCATTCGATTGTTAACCCATGTCGCTATCTACGCTTCTACAAAACCGCATTAACGAACTCGACATGTCTGTTTCCGATCTTGCTCGCCGCAGTGGCGTATCAAGGGCAACTGTGATTCGTATTCTCGGAGGGAAGGATGAACATTACTCCGTCTCCAATCTACAAGCCGTTCTTTCCGCACTCGGAATGAAGATGGATTTGTTGGCGATACCAGCCAAAGGATTCAAAGACTCCATCGCTACGCAGAAGGCTAAACGCTTGATCGCGCTGACACAGGGAAACGTAGCCTTAGAATCCCAAGCCGTCCCAGCAGATTCTGCCCAAGAGCATCTGGAAGCTACCAAGGCCCGGATTGCATCGTCCAGTCGAAAGCTCTGGGCTTCCTAAATCTCTAAAAATTAGCGGTAGCTTTTCGTGAATCCATTTGGTTCATCCGGCAAAGATGATGACACGCCCTTTGATGGGTCTGGTTTGAAAATCAAGTCCATCAAAACCCGTCGCCAACTCAATGAAGCTGAGTTCGAGTCGATCCTGCGCGTCACCGAGAAGTACTTGTTGCGCAAACCAAGCCATAAACTCGCGCCATTTACGTTCAGTTGGATTCTGGATTTGCATCGAGAGATGTTGGGATCGATTTGGAGTTGGGCGGGAGAAATTAGAACCACTCAAAAGAACATCGGCGTCAGTCCGAACATTGTCACTGCTGAACTCGGCGTCATTGCCATCGAATCAGAGAAGAGGCATAGCGAAACCGGCGAACTTGTAATTGCGACCGCTGCCGAGTTTCATCATCGCGCGGTTTGGGTACATCCATTTGAGGATGGCAACGGTCGTTGGGCAAGACTCCTCGCGAACATCTGGCTGATGCAACACGACCAACCGGTGACTATTTGGCCGTTCACAGACCTACGCGATACGGAAAGCCCGATCCGAGGCGAGTACATTGCCGCCATGAAGCAAGCGGATCTCAGAAACTACGGACCACTCATAGACCTACATAAAATGTTTAGCGAGTAACAATATCGTCGTTGGCAAGGGACTCGAGTTGCTGGTCAGTTCGATTGCGATACTTGCCTCTCGTGCTTTGTGCCCACTCGCCCCGAAGGCCGCTCAATTGTTGGGACTCAATTCCTGTTTAGCTTTGGAGTCAGACCGCCCCCTAGCTAGATTCGATTCCAGCTCCCTTGCAGCTTCGTCTGGCGATAACGCTACGATCTTCCCTTCACGCCAGATAACGATTTCGGCATTCGAATGGCGGGCGCGATCGATAACTCTCTACTCGAAATAGAATAATTCAGAGGACAAAGTGCACGGGAATTTCGCAATCAATGTATAAAGATCTCGGGAGAACGATTTAGGATTCTTCGTGATGCTGAGAGTTGGCAAATTCCACTTGCCGGTGAACCAAGACAGTTGTCTTTTCTTGCATTCGGTTCTTTTCTTTGCGCCCTAGCGCCGTGGCGAGAAACCTCTCGCACCCATCTCACCCAGTGCAGATCACCAACCCCGAATAGGATTAATCTCCATCCGTCTTCCCTCCGCGAACTCCGCGGTAAAATCTTCTTCGGCGGATTGGTGATCCCGCCGGTCCTGGACACTTCCCAAAGCAAATCAATGATACTGCTATTGTTTGATTTCAGCGGTGAATCAACCGCGGAGGAGCGCGGAGTTAGAACCGAGTTGTCATGGGCGATACGAAAAAAGCCGGTGGCTTGCGTTGCTGCAAAACACCGGCTTGATCGAATAACCTATTGCTGTCCGCTTCACAGAGTTTCCTCTGCGAGAGCTGGCGAACCGAGACGTCGATGAAAACGGACTGGAACGAATCCAGGATGGGACCGGTCTTTACTGACCTGGAATCCAAAGTTTGCTTCCGCCCGACGAATCGCTTTCCGCGGGTTGATCGGGAGTCCATAGTCCCGATCCACTGCTTGAGCTCGGGGAAATCGATGGCTCGCCCCCACCAAGACTGCCGGCTCGCTCGCGCATTTGCTGCTCGCGCATCATCGCCATTTGCAGGAACTGGAGAAGGACTGGGTCCTCTGGATTTTCACGGAGAGATTTTTCAAGGAATATGCGTCCCTCGGCTCCGCGTCCCAAACTATTGAGTATCTCGACTCGCTCCAAGACGGCATTGCCCAACGGAACACCGAGCTCCTTGGCCAATTCCGAAATGCGTAGCAATAACTTCTCTGCCTCGTTCGGATCCGTCGCCAGCTGTGCCTTCAGATTGAGCAGGGTGTATTCAGCAGACGACTTGAGGTTCTCTGGCCATTGCATTCGCTCGCTAGCTTGGACCAAATCTTCGCTGATCGAAGCCACACCTCGAGTCAATGCGGATTGCATCAATTGAATGAGGCTGTCCGGGTCGATCGACTGGAGGTCGGTCCAGAAATAAGCTGCCCCGCCGACTTGGTCAAAGACGTCGGTCGAAGATTGGAGCGACGGCTGAGTCAAATGAAGCTGTTGGTGCAACTCTTTGAAGAGGGTGTTGTTCAATCCGGAGGATCCCGATCCCTGCCAATGCAGGAGCAAGGCCAACAAGGCAATCCGCTGCTTGGGATCCGACGATGCTTGTCGAGGCGATTGTTCGCCGATGCAATCGAGAGGGTAATCGAGGAATGCATCCAATACCAACTGCCGGGTCGCATCGCGGAAAGCAATCGATCGCTCCGCTGGAACCTGGTGTTTGACGATGACCGATGCGGAAACCTGCGACAGATACGAAGTCGGCAGTTGCTGAACAAGCACCCGGGTGAGGCCCGTCAGCCCCAGCTCCTGCTTAACCTGCTCCAGCATCGCGCGTCGAGCGCTCGGAGGTGGTTCCATCGTGACCAGTCGAGCTGGTTTGTCCGTTTGCTTGCCATAGAAGGCTAACCAAGATCCCGTTCGGCTGGCCTCAAGCTCACCGAATTGTTCGCGAAGTACTGGGGCAACGCAAACGAAACAGGACTTGGGTGGAACCTCTTCTTGAAGCAACGCGGATAACAAACCTTTGAGTTGCTCGACAGGAACGGGGATCAAATGCTCGCTGCTGAGCATCTTCTCCTCGAGTTCCGAGCCCGCTTCGATTTCGTATTGGCAAAGCTCTTCCGCAATCCCAACACCTGCTGCGCGCGGTGTCAACTCGTACGCGAGCGCTTGGTAATAAACTCGCTGCGGTTCGGGCAAGGCTTCTTGCGAGGACAATTTGCGGCAGATGGCTCCCGCGCTGTCGGCATCGGAAAGCATTAGATGGCAATAAAGCAATTGCTGCAGGATGGCTGGCTGCGGTCCGAACTCGCGAAGCATCGACTCCAGTTTGGTCTTTCCTGCCGACACACGGTAGGACGAGATCAATGCGACCGCTTCCGCCAACCGTTCACCGTAAGGTTCCGAATCCGCGTCGACGGCCGAAGGGAGAGACTCGCGGGACAAAATATTTGTATTGGTTTGACCTGCCAACGACCCGTGGGCTTGGTAACCGAATCGCGCGATCTCGTCCCCCATGTCCATCAGCATCTCTGCATGCAACATAGCCGGTAGAGCCAAGCCTCGCTGGGCCATGGTTTCGAGCAAGTTGAGCGCGACCGTTGCGGTCATGGGTGGCAACACTTCCGTCGAATCGCCGATCGCCTGAAGAAGCAGCGTTGCCCCTTCTTCTGTGTTCCCGCGAATCACTGCGAGAAGAGAACGGTAGAGCTTTGCCAGCGGATTATCGGGCTGCAAGCGAATGAACTTGGCCGACGTCTCTTCCAGAGATTCCAACTCACGCAGTTGGAGGAGCAATTCGCACTTCATCGCCAGCAACCAAGGCTCCGAAGGCATCGTTTTCAAGTCCGCATTGATGCGGTCCAACGCAGCTACATTCTGCTCGCCAACGATCATGCGATGGATTTTTTCCATTTCTGCCAAGTGCTGGTTGCACTTGCAAAACTTGATCTTCTTTCCGTTGCCACAAGGGCAGTAGCTATACTGGTCCAGGCTACTCATTGGCGATCCAATCGGTAATTGATGAGCTCGTAGTAATAAAGGGGCCGCGAACCGCGGCATGTCCGTGGGAAACGTCCATTTGACGCCTCCAATCCAAGCAAATCAGTGTACCAGTTTTCCCGTTAAGTGCCCATGACCAAGCTGCTAGCGAATCCTCCCTTCCTCCACCCCATTTGACATGTCGCGCATTTTTGAATTGAAAATCCCGAGCCTTGCCGACTGCGAACGATTCGCGGCCAGCCTGGCAGCTTGCGTGAAGGTTCCTCTCGCGATCGGACTATCGGGGACGCTGGGAGCTGGCAAAACGCAGTGGACTCGCTTCTTTGTGAAGTCCCTCGGCGGACAGGAAATCGAGGTGAGCAGTCCGACCTTTGTGCTGGTCAAAGAGTATGCGACGGTTCCGAAGATCTACCATTTGGACGTCTATCGCGTCGCCGACGAAGACGAGTTGCTGGAATTAGGCATCGAAGAGTTTTTCGATGCACCCGCCGTTACCATCGTGGAATGGGCGGATCGCTTCTTAGAAAGGATGCCGACGAACTGGATTCACCTGCAGTGGAGCCTTGATGAATGGGATCCAAACCAACGGGTCGTGACGGTCGATGCTATTGGGAAACGAGCGACGTCGGTGGCGAACGAGTGGGGCCGTTCGCTCGGAGTTTCGTTCATTTCCACAACTCTTTGAGTGGAATGGAAATGAAAACAGCACGGCCGTTTTGCCGTGCTGTTGACTGTTTGGTCTCGATCGATCTCCTCGAACCTTACTACTCGCCTTAGTAAGGGCTCGATGCTCCGGTGTCAGGATCACCGCACATGTGGAAGTGATTGTGGTCGATGTAGACGACTTCCACAGACTCTTTATCTTCGAGTGTGTAAGGAACGGGCCAGCCATTGATGGTTCGCTCTTCAAAGTACACTGTGCACTTGTAGTGAGCGTGGTGCAACTGGGCGAATCCAATGAGAGGCACAAACCGTGGATCGTCGATATAGTCGGCGATCTTCTCTTTTACGATGCGAACGCGGTTGCGTTGCTTTTCGTAGAGGAACGGTACACCGCCCCGAATGGGTCGAGCTCGCTCCAACGCGTGGATGACTTCGTCATCGCTAGGAGGATCGATGGCAGCGACCGGGCCACCTTGTGTCAAAGGACCCATGATGGGCACCCTAGCGTAACGCTCGTGAACGTGGAATTGCATTTCCTCGTTGTCTTGAAAGTAGGGGCTCACAGGCACGGGCACACCAAAGGGCCCCAACCCCATGTTCGACAGGGAGAGACATCCCACCTGAGAACTCATGACCGCAAGTAGCGTTAGGCTAACAATCTTTTGAATACGCATGCAGGACATCGATAAAACCCTTGTCGAGTCGGAGACGATCTATTCGTCGGACAAGATGAGTTTCGGCCTGCCAGGTGTTAAAACTTGCGGGTTTTTCCGTCTACAACGGAATTTCCTAAAATTCCATTTGCTAGCGAACTTGCTAGATGATGGGGCAAACGTCGAACCAATTCCGACCTTGCTCGGCCATCCATTCGGACGATGGGGTCGGTCCCCAGACGCCTGGCTCGTAGGGGTGAAGCGTTGGAGCGGCGGGGCTCTTCCAAGCAGCGATGATGGGATCGATGATCCTCCAGGCCTGCTCGACTTCATCGCTTCGTGCAAAGAGTCCTGGGTCCCCGACCAACGCATCTAACAAAAGGCGTTGATACGCATCGGGAAGCTCTTTTCCGCTGGAATCGAATCGGAAATCCAACTCGCTCAGGCGGAGTTTCATGTCGGAGTCCGGAACCTTCGACTGGAAATGCAATTGCATGCCTTCCGCCGGTTGGATTTGGATGACCAACCGATCGGCCTCGGGGCGACACGATTTGGATTCTCCAAAGAGCATGTGGGGAGGCTCTCGGAATTGGATGACGATCTGCGTCGTTCGGCAAGACATCGCCTTTCCACTTCTCAAATAGAACGGAACTCCGCGCCAGCGCCAGTTGTCGACGTAAAGCTTTAAGACGGCGAAGGTCTCGGTCTGGCTGTCGTCCGGGATCCCTTCTTCGTCGCAATAGCCGAGGTACTGGCCGCGCACGCCATTCTCGGCGAAATCGCTGCCTCGATAAGGTCGCACCGCCTGCAACACTTTGACTTTTTCATCGCGGACAAACTCGCCCGTGTATCGCACCGGTGCTTCCATCGCGGTGACCATCATCAACTGCAGGATGTGGTTCTGGAACATATCGCGGAGGATACCGGCCTTGTCGTAGTAATCTCCTCGGCGTCCTACTTTGACTTCTTCGGCCACCGTGATCTGAACGTGGTCGATGTAATTTCGATTCCAAAGGGGCTCAAAGATGGTGTTGCCGAAACGCAATACCAACATATTTTGAACCGTCTCTTTCCCGAGATAGTGGTCGATCCGATAGATCTGATCCTCTCGGAAGGTTTGGTGAATCGAATCGTTCAGCTGACGAGCCGTCGACAAGTCGGTTCCAAACGGCTTTTCGATGACGACCCGACGGCGTCCATTTTCTTCCGAATTCAATCCCGCTTTGCCGAGCTGCGCGATCGCTGTCGCATAGAGCTGCGGCATCGTGGACAAATAATAAACGCGATCGGTGGCAATACTCCCTTCGATCTCGTTAAGAAACGCTCCGAGCTTGCGAAAATCTTCGTCGTTACCAATATCACCAGGATGGTAATGGATGTTTTCAGCAAACGCGTTCCAGACGTCCGCGTGAAAGTCTCCTTTCACATATTTAGCGGTCGACTCGGTCAATTGCGCTCGCCATTGCTCCGTGGTAAACGCGCTGCGAGCAACTCCAACTATCCTCGTTGGTTTGGGGAGTTTGCCTCGCTGAAACTGGCGGTAAAGTGCCGGGATCAGCTTGCGGCTAGTGAGGTCACCAGACGCCCCAAAAATCACCATCGTGTAGGACATGGTACTTCGATTTGTTAGTATCTTCGGAATCCGAGCCGGCTTTCGATATTCATCTGCATGGACTGAATCGATTGCTGATTGCCACGCGAGACCAACGCGGAGACTCCTTCCGTCGGTGCTCGTTGAAAACTTGCTAGCAATTCTTCCGTGGGAGGAGCCGTTTCGATGAGTTTCACAACGTAATAGACCGTCCGTTGTCTGTCAGGAGCGACGACGGCGTCACCTGGCTTGGCGGCGAAAACGGTCTCCATAAAGCCCACATCGACCGGCTGCAACTGATCGATTTGGCTGACTTCGTCTGCTCCGCTCATTCGGAGCTGCATGAACATCAAGAACATTCGATTCATCGCCGTGAACGGAGACGGCTCTAAGACGAGCTTTTTCTCAATGTCGCTCGTGAGAGCATCTTCGATTTGACCTGCTCCGACACGCCCTGCAATTTCTTTTGCCTTGGACTCTGCCAGCTTCTGAGCTTCTTGTACTTTCCACACGGCGGCGACGGTTTCCTTCGCTGCTTCTAGGCTCGGTGTGGTTGGGAGCTCCAACTCGGTCTTCCAAAATACGAACCGCAACGTGGACTGGCCTGCGAGGGCAACGGACAAGAGCGGGTTGTAGGTTTCCCCAAGCCCCGAGACGGCCTCGACAAACCGAGGTACTGGGATCGCTTGCGATTGACCACCCAAACTGACCGTTGACCGACCGATCGGCATCAGTGCGATGGACTCGGAGTTGACGACTCCCGTCGTACCGTAATCCAATCCGTACTCCTTGGCCAACGCATTGAGATCCGGCTTGATCGGCGCCTCCAATTTGTCCCCACCCGGCTGATCCACTTGGTTCTTGTAGGTTGCCAGCTCTGCTTGGTAAATCCGCATCGCGCTGTAGATTTGCTCGAACTTGTCGTCGATGATTTTGGTCGCTGTCGCCGACGCCATTTCTCTCGCGATCTGACTCTTCACCTCATCAAACGTTTGCGTGCGCATCGGCGTAACGGGTGGGGCAGCTGGACTGGCTGCATCTTGTGGCGCTGGATCCGGTTTATCTCCAAGCGTGAGAGCGGCACCGGTCCCTTCTGTGGCCGCAGGAGGCGAAACGCCTTCGGTGGGTTTAGCGTCCGCAGGGGCGGGAACCGCTGGAGCAGGATCTGCCTGCGCGGTTTCCGTTGCTGGCTCGGACTGTGCGGGTGCGGGAGCACCATCGGATTGCGGCTTTTCTTCTTGGTAGGAAACCAGCCGAACAGAGCCGGCCTTCCTGTCCAAACGGCTTTGCAAGTCGCCGCTACCTTCTCCGGGGTTATCCAAAACAGGTGGTTTGGGTAGTTCGGCAGGTTGAACTGGAGTTTCGGCAGGCTTCACGGGCTCCGTCGTGGGAGCGGGTGCCTCGGTGGTGGGAGCGGGAACGGGATCGGTTCCCGGCGGGTTGACGGGCGGCAGCGAACCGGCTGCTGGAGGTAAGCCAAGGGGCTCCCCTTTGCTTTCGGTTTCGATCGGCACTCGGAATTGATTTGCTTTGACGCGGGTTTCGTATTCGGCTCGCAGGACATCGTCCGAGATTTTTGCCATTTCGTCCGCAATCACCTTCTCCAAGTCGATCGATGCGAATTCGATGTCTGCCGTGGCGGGAAGCATGAAAGCGGGCTGGGAATCGAGCATCCCTGCGGTCCGAATAATATTGCGACCTGCTTCGTAGAGCTCTTTGAGCTGCTTGTCACTCGGGGTTGTTTCGACTTTGTCTAAGAAATCCCGCACGTTGACCGGATAAGCTTTGATCTTGGCGGTTTGGTTGAGACGCAAATATTCGCGCCAATTCTTGCTCGGGGTGGAAAGGGCGGGAAAACCGACCAAACGAGAATCCCGGACGTCTTGGAAGAACAATCCAGACGAGGTCAATCGCTCCATTTCTTGGAATGCTAGCTCATCCTTGATAAAGCGAGTGAATTGCGGCATGGTCAACCTTCGTTCGGTCGACTTGACCATGATTGCCTGGATTTCGCTTCCATTCAATTTTCCATCGACGAATCGTTGGAGGAAAAGCTTTGCCGCTTTGTCGTCGAATTGAATCCCGTGGCGAGCGGCTTCCGACAGCATCAGCCGACGAAAGAGGATAACTTCCTCGGGGGAGTTATTCAGTTGCGTGATTCCCAGGGATCCCGCTTCGGGCTGAAACCCCGGAACGGCGGGGATACCACCTTTTTCCATCACGGCACGCGCCAGCTCGCCTAGGAATCGGTTGGTTAGGATCAAGTCCCCTTCGTCCATGGCGACCTGATTTTGACGAATCACGCCCCCATTCCAGGAAGCGACAACGGGATTGCTCCCACCTGCTCCACCTCTAGCACCGCTGAAATACTCCAACATGGGAGCGACAACGAAGGACATGATCGCGACGAGCACCGCTCCAGCCATCCATAGCCGTTGGTTCTTTCTGAAAATTTCGAATGGACTTGCCATACCCGAGGATATCCTTTGCGTAGCTCCGAACCTGCATCCGCTCCAACGTTTTCGCGGAGTCCGCTGGATTGTAGGGTTTCCACCGGTTGATGCAATTGCACTGCAAACAATCGATCTGGGGCTTGACAAACCCTCCTGGTTTGGGCCAAAACCGCTTAGCTGATACGAAAGCACGCTATATATAGTCTCCACAGATCGTGTGCATGCCTCGTCCCGGTTTGTTTCCACTCGGTCGCCTGATCTGGATCGAGTCGATATTTTTATCTTCCTGCCACTTGAATTCCTTGGATAGCAAATGAGTGAAAAGAAATCGCTCGTCATCGTTGAGTCTCCGGCCAAGGCGAAGACGATCTCCAAGTATTTAGGTAGCGCATTCCAAGTCGAAGCTTCCATCGGTCACATTCGGGATCTACCGGGTGGTGCTAAAGAAGTACCGGCGGAATTCAAGTCGCAGTCGTGGGCATCCCTCGGGGTGAATGTCGATCAAGGATTCGAACCCCTTTATGTCGTTCCCTCCGACAAAAAGAAACACATCACGCACTTGAAGTCGGCGTTAAAAGATGCCACAGCCCTCTATCTGGCGACGGACGAGGACCGCGAAGGGGAAGCGATCTCGTGGCACTTGAAAGAGGTTCTCAAACCTAAAGTCCCCGTGCATCGCATGGTGTTTCATGAGATCACCAAGGAAGCGATCCAAAGCGCCTTGCTGTCGACCCGGAATATCGATGAAGGCTTGGTAAAAGCCCAAGAAACGCGTCGGATCCTCGATCGATTGTACGGTTACGACATTTCTCCACTGTTATGGAAAAAAGTTCGGCCCGGCCTATCTGCTGGTCGCGTTCAAAGCGTTGCGGTCCGACTCATCGTCGAACGAGAGCGGGAACGAATGGCCTTCCATTCCGCAACCTACTTCGATTTGGAAGCCGAGCTGCAGACCCGCACGCAAGAAAAATTTTCTGCTTCGCTGGTGAGCGTCGCGAATCGCAAAATTCCGAGTGGAAAGGATTTCGACCCAGCCACTGGGAAGATCAAAGATCCGCAAATGCTCCTTCTCGATGACAAGGGGTCAGAAGCTCTCAAGAGTCGCTTGCAAGGTGCTGAGTTTCGGGTCCTCAATGTGGAGGTGAAACCGTACACCGAACGCCCCAAAGCGCCGTTTACGACGAGCACCATGCAGCAGGAGGCCAACCGCAAACTGGGGTTCACGGCGAAAGATACGATGAGGCTCGCCCAGAGCTTGTACGAAAACGGTTACATCACCTACATGCGTACCGACTCGACGACCCTGTCGAAAGAAGCGGTCAACGCTGCCCGCGATTTGGTCCGTTCGCAATACGGGGAAAGATTCCTTTATTCGTCGGAACGCACCTACGCGACCAAAGTGAAAAATGCTCAGGAAGCTCACGAGGCCATTCGTCCCGCCGGGCACCCGTTTCAACTTCCCGATGCACTGCGGCGCGAACTGAGCTTCGACCAGTTCCGTCTCTTCGAATTGATTTGGAAGCGAACCATCGCATCCCAAATGGCTGACGCTCGCAAGAAACGAGTAGTTGTGACCATCGCCGCAGAAGACGCGATTTTCCAAGCCACGGGCACGTCCATCGAGTTCGAAGGCTTCCTCCGAGCCTACGTGGAAGGAAGCGACGACCCAGCAGCCGAATTGGCCGAGCGCGAAAAATTGCTTCCCGATATGCGCCCCGAGGATCTGCTGAAGATTCTGGACCTCGACTCTCTTTCGCACACCACCCAGCCTCCCGCGAGGTTTACCGAAGCCTCCTTAACACAGGCTCTTGAAGAACGGGGTATCGGACGACCGAGCACGTATGCGTCGATCATCGACACCATTCTTCGGCGCGACTATGTGTTCAAAAAAGGAAACGCACTGGTTCCGAGTTGGACCGCATTCGCCGTCATTCGATTGATGGAAGAGCATTTCAGCTCCCTTGTGGACTATCAGTTCACAGCCGAGATGGAGGACTATCTCGATCAAATCAGCCGAAACGAACGAGAGAATCTCGCGTACCTTCAAGAGTTTTACTTTGGTAGCGATCAGATCCAAGAAAACCTCGCACCCGGTGGTATCGGCCTAAAACCTTTGCTGGAGCAAAAGGTTGCGGAAATCGATCCCCGCACGGCTTGCTCCTACCCACTCTCTTCCGATTTATCCATCGCCAATCCAATCGTAGTTCGCGTCGGTAGGTATGGACCCTATATCGAACGAGGCGAACAGCGAGCAAGTTTGCCCGATGATATGGCCCCCGATGAACTCACGCTGGAGAAGGCGGAAGAGCTCCTCGCCAAACAACAGCAAAGCGAGGAGCCGCTCGGCATTCACCCCGAGACCCAAAAGCCGATCTATGTCAAACAAGGTCGCTTTGGTCCCTATGTTCAAATGGGTGCCGCCGATGACGAAGAAAAGAAGAATGCTTCTTTGCTCCGGGGCATGACGGTCGAGGCACTGGACTTGGCAACGGCAGTCCAACTCCTTTCGCTTCCTCGCGATCTAGGACCACACCCGGAAGATGGCGAGCCTGTGATTGCCACCCAAGGCCGATTCGGTCCGTTCCTCAAACACGGATCCGATTCCCGATCCCTCCCGGCGGGTTCGAATCTGCTAGAAATCACGCTGGAGGAAGCGTTGGTAATTCTCGCGCAGCCCAAAGCGCCCGGCCGCGGTCGCGGTGTCGCCGCAGCACCCTTGAAGCAATTCGACGAATCTCCGGTAACAGGGAAGAAGATCGAACTGCGCGACGGTCGCTATGGTCTCTATGTGACCGACGGCGAAACCAACGCGTCCTTGCCCAAGGATCTGAGCGGGGATGACGTGACGTTCGAACAAGCTGTCGAACTGTTAGCAGCCCGAGCCGCAGCTGGCGGTTCGAAGAAAAAGAAGACGTCGAAAAAGACCACAAAGAAAGCGACCAAGAAAGCAACGACTTCCAAGGGAACCAAGGCAGCAAAAAAGACAACCGCAAAGAAAGCCAAAGCGACGAAGAAAAAAGCCACTTCTGACGAGTGAACTGGCTTGCAGGTTCGACCGTATCCATCCGAATCTTAAGCAAGTTCCTTTCCTAAGTCGATGATCCTGAACGACTCGCGTCGTGGATGGGATTTAGTTCTTGTGTACATTGCTACTCGTCAGGAACACGCTGACACCTTAATGGGTCAAATGCGTCAAATAGGTCGCATGAGGGCAGCGAATAGGGTCACGCCATGACATTCCTTATCGTTCGCGTCTGGACGCTTCTTTTTTTACTCGGTCTGTTTCTAGACTCTCATTCGTCAACAAACGGAGAGGAAATTGGAAATGCGATCTTGGCAATGCAATCGAGACGGCGGAGAGGCCGGGCCCGAGTAGCGAGCTGACCTTCCAGGCGATTGCCGATGTATGCCACACAAAAAACAGGTTGTTGTTCGAGTGAATCGTTTAAAGAATCGACGTATTCAATTTTCTTTAAGATCCTATCTGTTCGCGCTTTGCCTGCTCGGCTGTGTTCTCGCTTATTGTGCAAGTATAAAAAGACGACAGGCTGAGGTGCTGGCATTGGTAAGTGAGCTCGGTGGACATGTGAGTCATGTCAACTTTCACGACCATCGAGTCATCGAACCATCTAGGAGTTCCTTCCTGCCAGACTGGTTTTACATCGTGCTTCCAGAAAGGTACAATTATGTTTACCTGCCATCTCCGGAAGTCGACGACGCTAAGCTTGCCAGGATTCTGATGTTGCCCGGTATCGAAGGATTGAATATCAGTCGGAGCTCGATCACCGACGAAGGATTGCGAATGTTGCAAAAGAAGTCTGGATTGAAGGAAATTCAAGTGTATGACATTCCGACAGTAAGCGAAGAAGCAATTCTTCAGCTTAAAGCGTCGACTTGTAGCTCGGTACAGTATTGAGACGGGAGGTCGCCGAGCCGTTAAGGAGATAGCGGTAGCGGTGCTGGGCATTTCAGTAAAACACGTGCTCCGATGAACGGTATTTGCGAAGGGGGCGGGCTGCGGTGATGAAGTACAAGGTCGATGACTTTTCAGGAAAGTCGACAACGCAAGACATCGAGACACGTTTCGATGTGGATGTGGAGCGTTTTAGCAATCTGGATTCAGGCCAGACTGCGACGATGGATGCACCCCTTGCCATGCAGCTGATCACAGAAGCCGCAGCGCGTCTGACTCCGCAAATCGGCCGTGTGCTCGACATCGGTTGCGGGGCAGGAAACAATACCCTAAAGCTGAGAGAGGTTTATGGCAGACCATTTGCTTGTGACCTACTGGATCTCAGTCAACCCATGCTTGAGCGCGCCAAAGAACGAGTGGTGAATGCCGGCGTTGAAACCGTCGAGCTTTGGCAGGTTGATTTTCGCAATGCTGAACTGCCACGCGAAAGCTACGACGTGGTCCTGGCCGCTGCGGTATTGCACCATTTGCGAGACGATGACGATTGGGAATCGGCATTCGAAAAGATTCTGTCGATTCTGAAGCCCGGCGGATCCGTTTGGATTACAGATCTGGTCGTCCATGAGACCGTACCCATCCACGAATGGATGTGGTCTCGCTACGGAGACTACCTCGTCGGTCTTGGTGGCAGCGAGTATCGAAATAAAGTATTTGATTACATCGCGAAGGAAGATTCACCGCGCTCGGTCACTTATCAATTGGAGCTACTCCGACGCGTTGGCTTCACCCATATCGAACTGTTGCACAAGAACTGTTGCTTTGCCGCATTCGGTGCTTGGAAGGCATAGCGTTGCAGCGGACAGTTCGGATGGGTACGCCTACGGAGGTCTTTAGCGATTACTTGGCAGCGTAATGTTCGACCACGAAGGGGTTCACGACCACCTTCGGTTCGATAGCAACGGGAGCCGTTACGACATCGGCCGCTTTTTTGTCCGCTGAGACTTCGACTTTAGGTGGCTGCGGATGGGGGACATGGTGATTCCAAACGACGCGAGGATTGACCAGATGCCCTTCCATGGGGACGGCATGGTAGGAAGGGTCGGATCTCAAAAGAGGCCATGAAGCGAAGGGGCTTTCCCCGTAAGGTCTGGCGTACCTTTGGCCGTAATAGACGGGAGGGAATACCGAGAAATAAGGGGGAGCTGGCAACCGATTGCGGAAGCTGTTTTGGATCCCCAACGAATAGCCGAATTGGAATTCAAACGGGCTCTGACCGAAGCAAAAGCTTGAGCTCCCACCGATCGACAACAGGGAAACAAAGACCAAGACCAATTTTTTAACCATCGCGCACGCTCCTTGGTAATAGTTCCCTTCTAGCGTAATTGGTCGCTTCGGTGATTCAAGATGTTTCGTTGTTATACTTTGATAACCACATTGCGACGCTCCATTCCTATGGCAATTACCCCATACATCGCCAGCCATGCGAGGCTATAAAGCAAGGAACTCAGTCTAGGGTCGATCCCCTCTCCAACAAACCAATTTTGGTACAGCCAGGGCAAGGGAGTTACCCACTTTGGCTCTCCCGCTCCCGTCTCGGCCTGCCAGCGGACCAGTCCGAGTCCCCTGGGAATCAGGCCGCTCAGAACGAACAGGAATAAGGGGTTTTTGCCAAAGGCTTCAAAAAAGTAAAACGGATACGACAGAATGCGTGAGACAACGGTCCCCAGTTTTGCCCCTACCAAGCTCCCTGTCGACTTAGAAATCTCTCCCCAGTAAATCAGAAGGCTAAGTGCAAAAAGGGCGAGTCCGCTGGTGTGAAGGACGAAAGTCGACGACCAAATCTTCTTGTTCAGTGGAAAGTCGATTTGCCAGATGGAGGAGACGAGTAACCAATGGACGCCGACCAGCAGCAATTTCCCAAGAAGGGACTCATCCTTGGAAGAACGCAGTAGGGTCACGCCGGTCCACCACCCCAAGAGGACTTGGGAAACCGCAGGGATCGTACTCAACAGACCTTCGGGATCGAAGGGGACCCCTTCCCCGCGGTAGAGGTGAGAGGGTCCGAGCAGTGCCCGATCCACATGCGTGCCGATAAATCCCTCGAGGCTGAATGGGTCCGGTGCGGCACCCAGGGAACGGCACAGGATCCAGTATCCCAGCAGCAACGTAGCCGCGAGGGAACAGATCCGGTACGTCGCACCATCGCGAGCCAAGACCCGAACTGAGAGCGCTGCGATGCCGTATGCCAGAGCAATCCGTTGAAGAACTCCGAGAATGCGAAGATTGGCGGGAGACTTCCATTCCAATTGCTGCTCGCCATTCCAGGCAACAAAAGGGAATGCGTTAAGGAAAAGACCGATCGCAAAGAGGAGTGCCGTGCGGCGGAGAATCTGAACATAGACTTCGGAGTCGTTCAAAGCCTGCTGGCGTCTCCAAACCCATGCCAGCGCGATCCCGACCGCAAAAAGGAAAAATGGGAACACCCAATCGGTGGGAGTGCAACCGTGCCACTTGGCGTGTTGCAATGGCGGATACATGGAAGACCACGAACCTGGGTTGTTCGCGAGAATCATTCCTGCAACCGTTGCACCTCGAAAAACATCGAGCGATCGATAACGCTCGGGCTTCGCTGGTGCATCAGGTTGTTCTGCGGTCATCGTGCTACCAGCGTGGTCATGTTAAGGCTCAAACTTGGGATCGATCTAATTCGCTCAAGGGTCGGTAGCAACCGGCAGTTTGTAGCATGCAGCTTGCTGGCTGTTTCGCACGTAGACCCGGTCGCCAACGACGACAGGGTGATTCCACGTTTTCGAGTCGATAGCAGGAATCCTGGCTACTTCGTCCAGCTTTTCTCGCGATGCTTTTAGCAGAACCAATTCTCCCGATTCGGCGGCAACCAGCAAATGCCCGGTGTCGGCAAGCAATAGAACCTGCCCGGCCCCGTACCGTCCCTTTTTCCAAAGTCGTTTCCCCGTATCCATGGAAACCGCGCCGAAGATAGTGGCGTCGAATCCGTACAACGTCCCTTGGTAGGCGACCATGTCATTGAAGTCAGGTTTCAAATCGCGCGAGGTCCATTGGGGTTCGATCTTCCAAGTTCCCTCTTCGCGGGAAACATTCAGTCGGCGAATCCCATTTCCCAGGCTGGCGGCGACGAAAACCGCATTCCCATCCACAACTGTTTGCACTGCGCGATAGGTATCGATCTTCCACTCGTGATTCCAGATCGTGGCGCCGGATGTGGGATCCAAAAACTGCAACCCTTCGTTTGTTGCCATCAAAATACCAGCCGTTCCGTCAAACGTTGCTTTCTGAGGAGAACTGTAGCTGTGATCTCCGGAAGCGACTTGCCAGCGAATACTGCCGTCTGGTTGGCTGTAAGCAAAAACCCCTTTATCGCCACTGCCACCTGCGTGGACCACGACGATATCGTTCACGATCAAGGGGGAGCTGGAGAATCCCCAGGGCGGTTGTTTGCGGCTTGCATCCTGCATCAACTCGCGTTTCCAGACTTCTTTGCCATCGGATGCATTCAAGCAAACGACCATTCCATCGGCCCCCAGTGCATAGATGCGCTGGGCGTGATACGTGGGAGTCGCGCGAGGGCCGACTCCGCCCATCTCCTCTGCGAATCGTCCCGGTGTGGAGTAGGTCCAGACGGTGTCTCCGGTTTCAGCGTTCAAACATACGACCGCTTCCTGGTCACCCACCTGCTCTTGTGTAAAGAGATGGTTCTCCGCGACAGCAAACGAGGACCACCCCGGGCCTATCGCTCGCTTCCAAACCAACTCGGGTGGGTTCCGTTCCCAATCTTCGAGAAGGCTAACACCGGAAACGCTTCCATCTCGATTGGGGCCGCGAAATTCTGGCCAGGGAATATTCGAATTCGACGGATCTAAGGCAACAGGACTATTCGACGCTTCTCCCCTCGATTCCAGATAGTCTGTCTCAGCCGGGACCGACCATCTTGGTCGAAACTCTACCGCGAACTCACCCGTTACACCATCGGAACGAAATGCGTTCCATACACCGAAGCCCAATAAAGCGCCCGCCAATCCCAGCCAGACGCGAACTCTCGGATAATGAGAGGCGACTACCAACGGAATGGCGAATGCCGCCATGCCGACCGGGATGATCCAAAAAAACATGCTTATCCCGCGCATGGATGGATCGAGGGTCAGGCTGCTCAATGCGACAATGCCAGCCAATCCACCGATACCGATCCCTTTCTCTCGCCAACTGGCTCCGCTGAAAAATAACCACCAAACGGCGAGAGCAAGGCTCAACACGGCTGGTCCCATGAAACCGAGCATCAGCAGAGGTAAACTGGCCCCTTCGACCCAAACTGGGACGAATCGAACGAGCGCTGCCATGACAATCAGCACGACAGCTGGCCATCCTCGCAGACTCCTGATGGGCTGAGGGGAAACCGTTTCACTTCGATCAAAACCGACCGAAGTGTAGGAGTCTGCATTCATAAATTACATCCTGAAGAAGAGTCGCCCCGGTCAAACCGACGGAAGTGGCTCCGAGGCATCGCCAAATTGTTCAGGATGGAGATCGAACTTGTCAAGAACGGAAAGGAACAATCGGCACAATTGGCGATTTGGGGCGTCCCGATAATCCAATACCTTGCCCGTTTCTACGCGACCGCCCCCCTTTCCAAGCATGACGACTGGGAGTTGGGTGGCATCATGCCCTCCATTCATCATGCTGGAGCAGAACAAAAGCATCGAATTGTCCAGCAACGTACCATCCCCCTCTTGGATCGACTGCATACGAGTCGCAATGTAGGCGAGTTGCTCGACGAAAAACTGATTGACCTTCAACCAATCCTCCGTGTCCGAGTGGGATAGCAAGTGATGGATCATGTAATCGACTCCCAAATGAGGGAACCGAAGGGAGGAGTGATCGTTGTTCAGCTTTAGGGTCGTCACCCTCGTGGTATCGGTTTGGAAACCCAGCAACAGAATGTCGCACATCAATCGCATGTGTTCGCTGATATCCTGTGGGATGCCGTCAGCGGGGCGCTCGCGGTCCGGTTTCTCCAATGTTGGTCGCCAGCCTTGCAGTTCTCCCCGCTTTCCTGCTTGCGCGATCCGATCTTCGACGTCTCGCACCGAATCGAAATACTCATCCAGCTTTCGACGATCCGATTGGCTGACATGACGCCGTAGATCGGCGGCATCTCCCAGAACGGCATCGAGCACACTTTGATCTTGCTGGTGCACTTCCTCTTTGAAGAGCCGGTCGAAAGCCAAAGCGGGATAGATCTCCAACGGAGTGGGTGTGGTCGGGGAGGACCATGAAATGTGCGAGCTATAGAGCATCGAATAGTTCTTGTGAACCGAAGGATTCGACTTTTCACAGCCTAGCACCAGACTCGGTACCTTGGTACCGCGCCCATATGTCTGTGCGATCCATTGATCAACACTGGTACCGGAGCGAATTTCTCCTCCCGACGCTAGTGGAGCACCGGAGAGGAGATTGCCGGTTTGCGACGAGTGAATATTTCCCTTGAGAGCCTCTTGGTTATACAGCCCTCGAATGAACAGCATCTGATCGCGAAGTGGCTCGAGGGATTGGAGAACTCGCCCTACTTTCATCGACGGGCCAGTCCCCTCAGCCCACCACTCTTTGCTATGAAAACCATTGCCGGCAAAAAGGGCGGCAAAGCGGACGGGAGGCTTCGAATTCGGAGCCGTCGCCGCAGTCGCTTGTCCCCAAACCGGTATGGATTCCATCCAAGGCAACGCCATCGACACGCCAATTCCTCGAAGAATGGTTCGACGATCCCATCGTCGCTGAGTGTTCCAACTGCATGTCATGGTTTTACCTCTTCCTCTGACCGAATTTCACGAAACTGCCGGCTCATCACGATCGCTTCGACAGCATCCCCGATTCCAAAGTTGGATTCGTTTGTAGCCCGCTGGGCAAGCGACTCTAAAAACAGCTTGTCCGACAACATCACTTCCCGACCCAACGCATACCCAAGCAGTTTGCGATGAAACTGCAATAAGAACTCTTTCTTCCTATCGCGAACCAAATAGTCTCTCAGTTCGCCAGCTCCAGAAACGGCCGTTCCATCGGGCAACGCGGTTTTAGTATCCACCTGGTGGCCTGCTTTATCGGTAGTTCGATATCGTCCGATTGCATCATAAGACTCCATGGCAAACCCGAACGGGTCGATGCGCCGATGGCAGTTGCTGCACCCCGGTGCACTCACATGTAATTCCGTCAGCTGACGCTCGCTGAGGTTTTCCGGGACCGAGTCAGGCAACTGCGGAACATTCTTCGGAGGCTTGGGTAGCGGCTCTCCGAGTAGAACTTCACTCACCCAAGTTCCTCGCAGAATAGGGCTCGTTCTCGATGCCCCGGACAGTTTCGATAACAACGCTCCCAACGTCAGCAATCCACCTCGATTCCATTTCGACGCATTCCCCAATCGCATCATCTGTATTCTAGTTTCACCGAGCTCCGGCTGGACCGTTCCCGTTGCACCAGGATCCGATAGCGAAATCAAATCGTCGGGGATGCCATAGTATTTGGCCAAGTCACGATCGACGAATAAGTAATCAGCGGTCAAAAGCTCGATCGGGGGGCGATTCTCCATCAGCAGGTGCTCAAACAATCGATTCGCTTCCGCCTGCAATCGTTCGCGGATCCCAAGGAATTCAGGAAACTCTTTCTCGCTCTTTTCATCGAGCTCGGCGACGTTTGCAATCTGAAGCCATTGACCGAAAAAGGAAGTAGCCATGCGAGAGGACTTGGGATCCTTCAGCATGCGACGCACCTGTTGGCGAAGAATCGTTTCTTCAAGCAAAGAACCATCCGCAGCCAGCCCTCGCAGCGTATCGTCCGGCGCCGATGACCAAAGGAAATAGCTCAAACGGGTCGCTAATTCCTCTGCTTTGACAGGACCTGACTGCGACGCAGCCGGAAACTCAAGCCGATAGAGAAATTCGGGTGCGATCAAGATGCGTGTCATCACCCCGCGAATCGACGCGTCGTGCGATAGGCCTTGATCGCGAAATGCACGATACAACTCTCGCAACTTTTCGGATTCTTCGTCGCGCAGCGCGCGGCGAAACGCCTTTGCGGCAAATTCCAACAGGCCGTTCAATTGTTTCTCTTCCGCACGTACCAGCTCCTCTTGGAACTGGGCCGCTCTCCTGAGGATCGGTTCCCGCAACGGTTCGAACGCCGATGGATCCGCGTCCTGGGTTGCATATTGCCATAATTGCTCGAACACATCGACGCTCCGAAGCGCGTCTTGGCTGACAAAATGCAACTCTGTCCACAACCTTTCCAACTCGTTGCGTTCCTCGTCCGTGAGCATCAGCTCTTTCAGAAATCGATCTTCGCGATGGTATAGGGTAAGCGTGACGACTTCATCGACAGGAACGATCTGCGGATAGCAGAGTGCGATCGGGAATGTGTTACGAAAGTCTTCGAATGCAGAGCGAAATACCTCTTCCTTCGAACCTTCCGGATGAACCAATACAGGAGCGTGGATCAGGCTTACGCGATCTGTTTGGCGATCGAATGCGGAGTTGTTGGATTGGCTCTGAACATGGATCTGCACCGAACCGTTGCGACCCATTTGAGGATCCAGTGTTGCTTCGGCCGCGAACTCCCAGTCTTCCCGAAAGAAAACCGGGATGGGTATCTTCACCCAAGTCGCATTTCCGAGCGAAAGACTTTCGCGTGTCAAAGCCATATTGCCGGAAGATGACTCAAGGAAGATCGGGGAGGATTGGTCGGCTTGGTCCGATACACGATTCCATTGGACCGATGTCGAGAAGAGTTTTAGCAACTGCTGGTCGGCCGAGGAGATCGGCTCGGATGGAGCCTCCGACTCGAGAATGTGTTGCAGTTTCTTGGCTAATTGCGACCTCGCTGTGGTATCCGATTGAAGAAACCATTGACTTAGCAAACTTCCTGGGGGAATCAGTCGGGAACTCCACTTTTGAACTGGGGCGTGGAAGAACCGCCACTTCGTCTCGTCGTGATCTGACAAGGGATTGGAATCGGTCAGTTTCGCATGGAGCGACTCGGATAGGTTCCATCGCTTTCCTCCTTGCTCAATCGTGAAATCAACTCGGGTGAGATCGCAGGAGTGATTTCCGTCCTTCGGAGCAATCCACAAGCGGACTTCGTCGCCAGCGACTAGGGGGACGTCCGAGAATGACCCAATTGGGACGGGCTTGCCACCGGCAGAGTTTCCACTTGCTAAACCAATCCGTGCACCCCCTCGCTTGATTTCCAACAGCCAAGCGATCCCGTTCCCGCACTCGGGGTGGGCGTGCTGAATCACTGCATCGAGCTTCGCCTTACCGCTCCGAGACGCGGTCCACCCAGCGCCGACACTGCGCGTCGGTGCGGGGTGCATGGCGACGCTCTTTGGAGTCATCACTCCAGGAATTCGCACCTCGGTGTCGGACGCGTTGGCAACAATACTTAACGCATCGTCTCCGACCCATCCACGAATAAAAGCGTGGCCCGAGAGATCGGATGCGGACTTTGTAAAAAGGACTTCGTCGCTTCCGTCCAGTTGCCCTGCGTCCGATGGAAACAGCCCCAGCAACTCCAGCCATATCGCTAAAGACGACTCGGATAGAGATGCCTTTTCTGCAAGGGCTTTTATCTCTTCCTTTGTGACCGCTTTATCGAATCCCCCTGCGACGGCGAGCGCCTGCTCTACCGATCCTCTCATGGTCGAGGAAAGTTCCTTCCAGTTGCTCGCCAAGCGAATGGCATCGACGAGTGGGAGGTCCGACTCACCCGAACGGATGAACCGAGGGGATACCAACTGGACGTGATCACCGTCCTGTCCATCGCCCGCGTCGAACAGCTCCATCCAAAGGAAATCGGTCTGTGCATTCGGCTTGTGCCGGATGGAAAGCTGACGGGTCAGCGGATTGACAGGTTCCTGCCAAGCTTTCGGGCCATTTAGTTTACCGATGTGCCCGACCGCACTAAATTTCCATAGCTGCTGTTGCCATTTTCCAACCCAACTCGAGACGTCCTCGCTCGATGGCTCGCCCCTCGCCAGGGTCCATTGCGATCGCAATCCTTTCACGAGTGGAGACGACGAGGCCATCTCCTCTCGCTCGGTGCGTTTGGACAACTCCTCGCCCGAGTCCGCGATCTTCAAACCTAACTGCTTCGCCAACACACCGAGGTAGCGCGCGCTACCATTCCCAATCTTTGCGATCTCGGCAAGCGATTTCGAACCTGTCGCGAGTGCATGCTCGTTCTGGAAAAGCAGCTCAAGATGGCGATCGAACGGATTGCGCCCCCCTTGATTCGTTTCAAACTGAACCCCTTGCAAGTTCACCTTCTCTGCACCTCGAGCATCGGTGTAGCGGGAGTAAAGCTGACGGATCCGGTTCAATCGTTCTGTGGCCCAATCATTGGGTGAAGTACTTTCTGAAAATCCGATTCCGTCGGGCAGCAGAACCGTTCGTTGCGCCATGGACTTGGCCGCATCGAAATACTTGCCGAACAATGCCGGGCTCATCACCATTGCAGCGCCCGCGTTCGTGAAGCCTTCTCCCGCAACATTGTCGACAGGAAACTCTTTCGTAGGATCCAGCGAAGGAACGCTCGTGAGATCTCGTAGCGTCCAAGTGTATTCGCCGTTGCTGAGGCGCCGAAGAATGATAGGGCCAGGGTCATTGGCCTTTTGCTCCGCAGCGCGATCCAAAACCGATTGACTCCATTTTTGGATCATGACAATCTCTTGCACCGATGGTTTGGCGGAACCTTCGGGCGGCATCTCCTCGAGCTTCAAGACTCGAAGAATCTGAGTCAGTTTCTTTTCCCGCTCGACCTCGGGGGTGTCTCCCCAAGCCTCAAAGCTCAAATTTCCTTCGTCGTTCTCGTTGGAATGGCACTCGGAACAATACCGCTGAAAAATGGGGGCGATTTCAGCGGGGAACATACTGGCCGACTGCCCGAGCGAATTTTGGGTCCAAACGATCGCTAGGAGGACGACGAGCAAAGCATGAATAGGAAACCCAACAAGCTTGAACATACCGGGGGGCCCAGAAGACGGGAGGATTGCGAGGGGGGGAGGGATGGCAGGCAGGAAAGGGAGGGACTAGGGCGAGGCGTCTTGCTCGATTGTACTCGATGTTGGATGCCGTTGCGGAATATGGATAGCCGAGAAGGCTAAAACGCCCGGCGGAGTATTTTTTCCAAGTCTCCTGCGGTGGGACGGCGAGCATTGACCGCCAGAAGTCGTTCGATCTGGAGCGTTTTGGTAACGACGGTGGGAATGTCGGATTCATGAAGACCCAGGTCTCGCAATCGAGTCCGAACGCCGATGCGAGTCAGCAGTTTCTCTACCGCGATGATCGAGTCTTCGCTGGAGCAATCGGGGCGCCCCAGTAGAAGAGAAGCGACTTGCGCGAGTGCGTCTGCGCACATCGGCTGATTGAAGTCCATCACATGAGGAAGAAGGAGACCGTTGCCTTCGCCGTGCGAGCAGTGGGTGATCGCCCCGATCGGGTATTCCAACGCATGCACGAGCCCTACTCCACTGTTGGAGAAGGCCATTCCGGCAAGCATCGCAGCATAAGCCATCCCGTCTCGAGCTTCCTGATCCGTTGGAGAGTCGACAGCCCGCACGAGGAACTTGGCGATTTGATGGATTGCTTCCAAGGCCAGCAAGCGTGTCAGCGGATAGCTTCCTTCGTAAGCATTGCCGCTCCCTTCGAAGGAGGTAAAAGGTTTGTTGGTTAGGGCTTCGATGGCATGCACCAACGCATCGATACCACTATGGGCTGTCACCCGAGGAGGGCACGTATCGGTCAGCGATGGGTCGATGATCGCCATGCTGGGACGCAGGTAAGGACTCAATGTGCTCACCTTGACTCCCGCTTCCTCGTCGGTGAGAACCGCTGAATGCGAAACCTCGCTTCCTGTTCCGGCGGTCGTTGGGATTGCAATGAGAGGAAGAATGGGGCCTGGAATGTTCCCAAATCCGAAATACTGTCGAAGCGAACCACCGTGACGCAGCCAAGTCGCCACCATTTTGGCGACATCCAAATTGCTTCCCCCTCCGATACCGATCACCGCGTCCACTTGGGACTTCAATGCAGCGTCACATGCGGCTTCGGCGATGGCAACGCTCGGCTCCGGTTTTCCCCCGTCGAAGAGCTCGACTGAAAATCCGGAATCTCGAAGTCCTTTCAACGTACCTTGGACAGTTCCGATCGCGCTAACCACCGAGTCGGTCACAATAAAAAGTCTAGCGACCCCTAATCGCTTCAAGGATTCAGGAAGCACCGCCAATGCACCTCGCCCGAATCGAACACTGGGGCTGGTACCGAAATGCCAATGAGTGTTCGACATAATCGCTTGTCTCGATGGATGCGAGGAAGTTAGTTGGGGGCCGGAAGATCCCTTCTGGAAAAGATTCTCCAAGCGATAGCATACGCGAGAGCTCCTAAGAGCAATAGTATCGCGATGAATGCCGGAGGCTCCATGCAACTCATCCAATAGTCGAGGCCGGTTTTGGATGCGTCCCCTTCGCTCCATAAACTCCATGCGGCCGCCCGGTAACGATGGATCCGTTGCACGCTCCAATCGGGTTGATACGCCGCGAGAAAACTAAACGGAGTCAAAAAGTGGGTCGATGGAGTCGACTTCGAAAGAATAAAAAGGAGGAGCTGCGAAACGTAGATTCCGATCGTCAATCCGATCGCACGCCATCGATATTGATCGCGAGCGCTCAGAAGAACGCTGATACCGAGCACCATGAATCCCAATGCAAACAAATTCAATGTGGGAAGGATGTAAAGAAAGGGATCCACGAAATTTCGGAGAGGAACCCACTCTTGCTTCTTCGGAGAAAGTGGAATTCCTAAATCCAGATTCAAAAACGGGATCCGCATCGATCCACCCGTGCTAACCGGTGTCGAGTTGGTCATGATTCCGAGATAAATGCCGACGTAGACCAAGATGCACAATAGAACCAGCCCCAAGATCGTCACGCACGCATGGGCTGCAAACAGACGGCTTCGCTCGATAGGCTGTGCAAGGAGTAGTTCCATCGTTCCGCGATTCAATTCACCGCTCACCACGTCGGAACCCCTCGAGATCGACCAAACGAGAACGCACAGGAGCAAGACCGGTTCATCAAACGTGAACCCCACCATACCTTGGTAGGTGAGGAACTGTTCAAGTGGAACGGGCGAAAACTTTTCGAAGGCCCGAAACTGTTCGAGGATCGAGGCGAAGCCACTGAGTTCAAACTGACTGACGGTCCAAATGCGAACCCACGGAAAGAACAAGAGGACCAGCGCGCACGAAAGCCATAGCAGGAGCGACTCGTGAATATACTTCTTTACAAGGATGCGAAACATGAAAACCGCTTGAAGTGGCGAAGTGAATATCCCATCATAGCATGCAACCTCCTGCTATCTTCCTCGCCTGCTGGTTCAGGCTAGTTCGTTGCAAGTTCATCGATGGCTTGCAGCACAGCCGTGTCATGCCCATCGACGCTCACCCGTTTCCAGACCTTCGCCACCTTGCCCTCTCCGTCGATCAGATAGGTACTGCGCTGGACCCCCATGCTCTTCTTTCCATACATGTTTTTTTCTCGCCAAGCGCCGTACGCCTCGGCGATGGAATGGTCCGGGTCAGCCAGCAACGGGAAGTTCAAGCTGAACTTGTCGCGGAACTTTGCATGGGATTTCTCGTCGTCCGGACTTACTCCCAGCACGACGGCGCCTCGTTCATGCAACGCAGCGCTGGCATCGCGAAAGGCGCATGCTTCCTTGGTACATCCAGGGGTATCATCTTTGGGATAGAAATAAAGAACGACGACTTTCCCTTTGAAATCGCCTAGCTTCAGTTTCTTACCCGAATCGGTGACGGCGGTAAACGCCGGCGCTTTGTTTCCTGCCTCGATCCAATCGCTCATTGTCTCTCTCTTGCGTTATTCAGTGGAAAGGGAATGGGAGCGGCGTCGGAGACCATGGCTGGTATGGTTTTTCCCGTCGGCGATCCAGGATGGTGGGAATGGTACCAGCGACCAGAAACGATCCCCTCCTCTACTCCGCGTGGCTATACTGTAGCGTCGCGGCAATGGAGTCGGTACGCCAGTTCCTATTCGGACCTCTCGGCCGTTCTATCGTCCTAACGATGCACTAACCTCTCTGTTTTTGAGATCCCCATGAAATCAAGTCCCTTCTGTTCGACGCTCGAGAGTCCTCGATGTAGTCTTGTTTTCATCGCTATCCTGCTGTTGTTCGGTCTGGCTGGTTCGGCACAACAACTTGAAGCCAGCGAGGGGCGTCCCAACGTCCTTATTCTTTTCGCCGACGATTTGGGATATTCCGACGTGGGATGCTTTGGCGGAGAAATCGAAACCCCCAACTTGGATCGTCTGGCCCGAAACGGACTGCGGTACAACCAGTTCTACAATACCGCTCGATGTTGGCCTTCCCGCGCGGCTCTCCTGACCGGCTACTACGCACAGCAAGTTCGCCGGGATGCACTGCCGGGTTTAGGGGGTGGGGGGAACGGTATTCGGCCTCCTTGGGCTCGTTTGTTGCCAGACTATCTCAAACAGGCCAACTACCGCTCCTATCACAGCGGTAAGTGGCACGTCGATGGCAAGGTGTTGCCAAGCGGCTTCCTCCGTTCACTCAATATGGTCAATCAAGGAAACTTCTTTAGCAACAAGGGGAACACTATCGATGATTCCCCTGTTAGTACCCCATCCGGACCCGATTATTACTCCACAGACGCGACTGCAGACCACGCCATTGAATGCCTTCGCGATCACGCATCCCATCACCGCGATACTCCGTTCTTTTCCTACATCGCATTTATCTCGCCCCACTTTCCGCTTCATGCTCGCCCAGAGGATATAGCGAAATACAAGGATCGGTATTTGAAGGGTTGGGATGCACTTCGGACCGAGCGATGGGAACGGATGCGCAGCATGGGCATTACCTCGACCACGCTTTCGCCGCTCGAACGGGAAGTCGGGCCACCTTATGCATTTCCTGAGGCGATCAAGAAGCTGGGGGACTCCGAAGTCAATCGCCCGGTTCCTTGGGTGGAACTCAATGATTCCCAAAAGGTCTTTCAAGCAACGAAGATGGCGATCCATGCAGCGATGGTGGATCGGATGGATCAAGCCATCGGTCGCATCTTGAAGCAACTGGAAGAAATGGATGCGCTCGACAACACGCTGGTGCTTTTCTGTTCCGACAACGGAGCCAGCGCGGAAATGATGGTGCGGGACGGAGGTCATGATCCTGCAGCGCCGATGGGGAGCGAGAAGTCCTATTTGTCCCTCGGACCGGGATTTTCCAGCGCCGCCAACACGCCGCACCGCCGCCATAAAACTTGGGTGCACGAGGGAGGCATCAGCACCCCCTTTATCGCGCACTGGCCGCAGGGCATCCAAGCGAAAGGGGAGATTCGGGCCACCCCAGGACACTTGATCGATATTGTCCCTACCGTGCTGGAAATTGCTGGAGTGGAAAAGCCCAAGGAGTGGGAAGGGCACCCACTACCTCCCGCTCCCGGTGTCAGCCTCACTCCGTCGTTCCAACGCGATGGTTCCGTCGAGCGATCGTCGCTCTGGTGGCTGCATGAAGGGAACCGTGCCTTGCGAGTCGGTGACTGGAAAATCGTCGCTGAGAAAGACCGTCCTTGGGAGTTATACAACCTGCGCAATGATCGAGCAGAACAGGACAATCTCGCGGATGCCGATCCCAAACGAGTCGAGAAGATGGCTGCCCTGTGGCAGGATCAGACCGATGCATTTTGTGACTTGGCCAGACCCTACGCTACCGAACCACCCCGTCCTCAGCCTCGGAACAAAAACCAACCGATGCCCACGAAGTAAGTTGCGTGAGGAGTCGCTAGGGCGCGGGACAGTACACTTTTCACTATCGCCTGAGAGAAAGTGGTTCTCGGAAGCCAGCGAGCTGTTCCTGTCGGAGATTAGGCTGGGCCTCCTAATGTTCTCGCGGGGCCCAGCTGGAATGTAAGCTGAGCCAGCTGGAAGCTACGCTGGTGAAGTGGGCTGATCGACGGGCTGTCGTTTCAAGCCCGCATCGTCCACGGTGGGATGGTCGGGTCTTTTCCATTCGCTCGGGAAGTTGCGCAAGTGAACTTCCTGCTGAGGTATGGAAATTTGGATTCCAAGTTCCGCGAACCGCTTTCGAACAAGTAGATGCACCTCATGTCGGGTCGGAAGTCTCAGGTCAAGACTTGCTAGGAAGCATCGAACCCGAATCATTTGCTTGTTTTCACCGAACTCTTCTAAGAACGCGGTTGGCGCTGGTTCCTTGAGGATATTGGTATGTTCCAAGCATACCTCTCGAATCAATGCGCATGCCACCTCTGGGTCGGAGTCGTTGGAGATGTTGATCAGCATCGTCATTCGGTTTGTCGAGTCGGTCAAAGTCCAATTCAGCAATCTGCCCGTCACCAAATCTTTATTGGGGATGATGAGCTCTTGCTGATCGAAATTCGTAACCGTCGTGGCTCGCATCCGAATTCGAGACACGGTCCCTGTTGTATCTCCCAAGGTGATGACGTCGCCGACGCGGACCGGTTGTTCGAACAGCAAGATCAATCCGGAGACGAAATTGGCAAAGATCTCTTGAAGACCGAAGCCCAAACCGACCCCCAGTGCCGCCACCAACCACTGGATGCTTGCCCATCGAATCCCGATGCTATTGAATGTCATCAGGATTCCGAGAAAGAGAATCGTATAACGCGAGATGGAGGAAATAGCATATCGAACCGCGTTCTCAAGCGGCAGGTGCTGCAAAAGTGCGATCTCCATGAGACCGGGTAGATTGCGAGCCGCAACTACGGTCATGATCCCAGTTGGAATCGCAATGAGAAGATTGGTCAGCGTGATTGGAATCCGTTCCCCTGGGCTTGCTCCGTCAACGGTCCAGAGCTGCACCGTGTCGAGCACCCCGACAGCTGGAAGCACTGTGGACCATATGACAGCCACCGCGCCGAGGGATGCAAAGATCAGTGTGCTCGTTACGAGCCGAATCGTCTGCTTATTGATCGATGCCAAGTCGGCATGGGAATCGAGCAAGGGATTCGGCAAGGTTTGAGCGTTGGGGTCGCGTCGCCTGGCCTCTTCCAGCCGCTGTTTGGCTTGCGCAACCAGCAACTCTCGGCGGCGCAGCAGCAGCCAACGATAAATGAAGCTGGAGAGCAGAAGAATTCCGATCAATGTGATGAAGGTCGTGTGCAGGTGCATGGCTAGGCGCACCGAGGTGTAATGATACCCCATCAAACTCATGGCCATCAGCGCCAGGGGACCGCATGCAAAGATCGGATACCACAGGTATTTCAAACGATCGATCCATCCACCAGGATGAATCTTTAAGAAGTTCGAGAAAACACCATGTGTCGGATGCAGGCACCTTATCAGGAACAGGAAGCAAAGGAGCATCAACGCAGCGTAGATGATTCGTCCCAGAGAGTTCTCGTATTTGCTTTCCCCGAACTGTGCTAAGACCGCGACGACACAAACGCACGGAACGGCTAGATCAATAAACCAGCGGAGGTTCTTGCGCAATATAGAAGTCGAATCCTTGGACCACTGGAAATGGTTCTCGGCTAGTCCGCCGGCGCGACAGACTTGGCGAAGTAACTCCAACGGAAAGAAGTATCTCGCACCAACCATCAAACCCATGCCGATCGCTTCGGCAAAGGCGCGGTTTTCCGCGTGGTTCAATCGCCAGCCAATCACCAAATGGATGATCGCCAAGGGGCTTGCGAGCAACGCGCAGGCGAACATGGTCTTCCATGTCGGAATCAGCGAGGTGCAGTTGGGGCGGCTTGCCAAATCACCTTGCTTCTTGGTGTCTATCTTCAATCGCTTGATGTTTAGGATCAAGGCGACAATGAGCCCGCTACCCAGCACGTAGCTCCAAAGATGGTTTCGCAAATCGCTCAACAGGAGAAGTGGAATCTCTCGCCAGTTTCCAAACTGAAACAGCCATTGCAGTGATGGCCAAACCTCGCGTGCATCATTGAGCTGGAAAGCTTCGCTCGAGCGAATCCATAAAACGTGCTCGTCGATAAACGAACGGTACTTTTTCACTTGCTCAATCGTCTGCTGGGTGTTGACTCCCAAATTGAACAGGCTTTCAAAGTAGCTGTTGGCGTCGATTCGGAATTCATCGACGACGCGATGCTCAAAGTTATGGAGCAGACGAGCCTTTTCACGCAAATCGGCAGAGGGAAAGAACTGCGCGGATTCGTCGGTGAAACTCTCGGGCTCGATCACCGCAGCCGATGCCGCCTTCCAGTCATCCAGCTCGAGAATCAATGTCTGCGTGGCGACGAGTTTGTCTTGGTAATCGTGCAGCTTGTCGGTCAGCTCGTTGATATCAGGAAGCTCGCTCCGCTGTTTTCGAAGCATCAACCCAACCATGCTGTTGAAGTTCGTAACGTTTTTCGTACTCTCGTGGGAAATGCGTTCCGTCATGATCCGGTAACGCTCTGTCCACAGTTTGAGCTCCGCGCGCGCGGCGTCGGACTCCAGCCGCATCAAGGCATTTTGTTTGGCGAGCCCCAGCCAAGCGTCGGTTCGCAGAACGATCTGCTCGGCGCGCGGTCGCAGTTCGCCCGGCGACTGGACCACGATACTCTCTGCAAGCTTTTTCTGTTTGGCAATGAGGCTCTCTCGACGTTTGTTCAGTTCCTCTGTGACTTCTTTGATTTTGGTTTGGTAGTATTTTTCTTCCGTGGCGAAGTTGGCCTTTTGCAACGACAGCAACTCGGTTTCTGCATCGTAGGTCCTTTGCTCTTGCTCGATGCGACGTGTCCGTTCGTTGAGGCTCATCAGCCGAGCACGGAGCAACAGCAAATTTGCTTCTCGCAATCGCGGATCGGTCCCATCCACGGGAGGCGCGTTGAGTTCATCGTTGAGCTTGGTAATCGCCGCCTTGGCTTCGGATAAGAGACGAGGCAGCTCCTTCTTTTGGGCGTCGCGACTGACGATGGTCGCGTCGACTTTCGCTCGACCGTCGACCGCGGTTTGGAGGAGCGACTGCAGTTCCAATTGATAGCTTTGCAGTCGTTCGATGGGTGCGGAATCGAGGCTGCTTTCTAAATAGACAAAGCGCGGAGAGAAACTTTCCTTTCGCCTCTTTGCTTCCGCGGTCGCAGTCGGAGCTGCTTCGTAAGCTGCCAGCAGTTCGCGGTAGTATTTTTCATTTTCGCTGCGGCTCTTGAGCTCGGCGAGCAACGCTTCATAGGCCGTAACAAGGGCCTGTTTCAGATTTGAGTCCAAGTCGGTGGCGCTTTGCAATTGTTGCAAATAGGCGGAAACGCTTTCGATGCTAATGGACGCGATATCGCCGACGGGCGCGACCGGAGCGGGTGAAGTGACGCTCGGTGGATTGGTTTGGGGAGCCCCCGAATTGGCTGCAGAAGAGTTTCCTGAAATAATCGGCGCTGGGGGCTGATTCGTCGCACTTCCTGCATTCGTCGCGGATCCCCGATTCGGAGCGGCGTTGTTCGGGTTGGTCGCGGGGGTGGACCCTGCAGTCCCTCCGGAGGGAATCAGCTGCAATTGGGCCATTGCATCCCGGGCAAAAACCAGAGATAGAGGTACGGCAACTAGAAACAGAAACATCCAGCTTCGGCAGGCCCTATAGGGTCGTACGCTTCCCTCCGAGGGGATTCGTACGAGACTTCCTCTTTTATGCGAGTCATGCCAGTTGGATGGGATTGATTTTGGTTGGGTTGCCATGCGTCCGTACCTAGAAGATTTCTCCGCATAGATCAAGCCAGATCGATTTAGTCGGCCAGCTCGGACCCCCGAAGGATAGCTAGCTTAGCCCTTCGGGGACTTTTACGAAAAATCGGAAAAGTCATCGCGACCGTTAAAGTTTACCAGAGGTGGTGCCGATAACCCATCTATGCGGCGTTGTGAGTCACTCGAAATGGGGTGATTCGCGACCTGCACGTTAGGGGGGCACCTAACCAAAGTATCGAATTGCGTGCATTCTCGAGTGGAACCGTGGTGGTGACGCGAGCTGGGGATGCGGAACGAGTGGAGACATTCGGTCAAAGGCAATTCGAGCTTCGAACGACGGGACCTCCTGGCTTATGAAACGCAATCTAACGCGATGGTTTGTCGGCATGCAGATCGTTAGCTTAATGCTGACGGGATGTGCACCTACGCAACCATTCTTCATCGGCGAACGCGGCGACTTGTCCCATTACATTGACCGCGCCCAGCAGATCGAATACCCCGATCTTCAAAATCAGTCGCTTCCCGAGGTCACCCAGTCGCATCCGCCGCTGAGCCTCGACAATCAGAACTTCGACTACAAAGATCTGACACTGGAAGAGTGCATCTCCATCGCGTTGATGAATACCCAAGTCATCCGCGCCTTGCCTGGAACACAGCGTCAGAACGCGGACATTGCCGCCATTATTCTGTCGAGTCCATCCGCGCAGCTGAGTACCGTTTACGACCCAGCCATTGTCGCTAACACGACCAATTCACAGCCACTCGTCATCGATGGCAGCGGAAACCGAGTCTTGGCTCGCGGTGCCGCTCGGGCCAATCAAGTCGGGGGCGTAGAGGATGCGTTGAGCGAATTCGACGCGCAATACAGCTCGTTCATTTCCTGGGGCACCACCGACCGAGCGAGAAACGTCGGTGCAGGCAATGTGTTCAATCCGCAGTTCTTCCAAGGACGCGACGGCACCGCCCAAATGGCACTGTCCAAGCGTACGGCGACCGGGGGTATCGCGACGGTCCGATCGCAATCCATCTATTCCTACAACAACATCCCGACCCAATCACAAGGCTTGGGAAACTTTGGCCGAGCTGTCCCCAGTGACTACACACAAGTTCTGGAAGCGCAAGTTCAGCATCCTTTGATGCGAGGTCGCGGGACGATGGTCAATCGCGTTCCTGTTGTGCTTGCTCGTATCAACGAAGATATCGCGATTGCTGATTACGAAGAACGGATCCGAAACTTGGTTCGCGAAGTCGAGTTCGCTTACTGGGATCTGTATGCAGCGTATTGGAACTTTGCGACAGCCAAGAGCGCACGCGATAGCGCGGCCCTTGCCTACAAGATCGCCGCTGCGAAGTACAACACTGGGAACGCCGCAAGCCAGATGGCTCAAGCCAGTTTGACCTATCACGAGTTTGAGGCTCAAGTCGCTGCGGCTTTCAGCGGAGGCGGCGTGACCAATCAACCTGGCTTGCTCGGCCGCGAGTTGAATCTCCGATTGCTCATGGGCTGGGCGGCAACCGATGGTTATCTCATCCGCCCGATCGACAAACCCGCCACGGGATTGGCTCAATTCGATTGGGACTCCATTCAAGGAGAAATGCTGCAACGCAACGTTGACCTGCGTAAGCAAAAGTGGGTCATCAAGCAAAAGGAATTGGAGCTCATTTCCTCGAAGAATCAGATCCTTCCCGATTTGAATTTGAACCTCATCTACCGATGGGTCGGCGTGGGTGGTTCGTTGCTCAATAGCAATGGCGGCAACGCTCGATTCCCGGGTGGTGGTGGAAACGCAAGTGCTTGGGAAGAGCTTCTTGGTGGCAACTACCAAGAGGGAGTGGTTCGCATGGACTTCACCCCCAATGCCATCGGTGCACGCCGCCAGTTGGCTGACATCACCAAGGTGCAACAGGACTTAGCTCGCGCTCACCGAATTCTCGAGGACAAGGAACTATCGTCATCGCACTTGCTGACGAAGTACATCCAGCAGCTCAAGAGCGTTCACGAGCAAATGACACAGCAGTTTCACAGCATCGTCGCCAGCGACAATCTGGTCGACGTCTGGAGAGCCAAATTCGAAATCGGAGATTCGAGCAATCAGGAGTACGTTATTGACCAATTGTTGCGAGCCCAGCAAAGCCGAGCTCGAGCGGGACAGGCCTACAACACTTCGGTCGCGGAATACAACAAAATCCTTGTCGAGATCCATCACCTCAAAGGCTCGTTGCTTGAGTACAACAGCATTATGCTTGAAGAAGGCATGTGGGCGGAGAAAGCCTACTGGGATGCCAGCGAGCGAGCTCGCGAACGAGACGCAGCACGCCATATGAGTCGAGGAGCAAGCCGCCCAGCTGTTATCAGCCAAGGGGAGTTCGAACAGTTCCGAGGGACCGCGAACGATCAAGCTCGCGAACCGATGGGCCAGGCACCTGCGACCGACACCCCTGCATCCGAGTTGGACGAGCCGGAAACCATCCCGGCCGTTCCGGAACGGCAAGCGGTACCGTCTGACAGGAAAGCCCAGCAAGGCAACTCGCTACTTCGGTCCTAGTGCCCGGTTCTTTGGACCCATACGGGGGCCTTCACCCACCCGATCACCGCACCAATCCGCCAGCCGCACTTCCATCCATCGCAGGGCGCTGGCTCCCGGTTATCGAAACCAAAATCTTTCCGATCGCACCAACGAGAACTTCCGACACACCAGCACACAAACGATTTTCAAGCGAACAGCGTCAGCTGTGAACGAGTTAGGGGGCAAGCCCACTGGGGATGAGTCGTGTCAAAGCGGCCCATCCCCAGTGGCGTTTCGGCTCAGAACGACAAAACAAAATCCGGTTGTTTGGGCAATCTGAAACGACCTTGACGATTAAAAAATTTAAGTAGATTTTGCCGCCGGATGTTTCCCTCTCTGCATGACTGAGCTACACTCGGTGGCTGAACGAGCGAGAAAAGGCAAACGATTTGTCTTGTGGATTAGGTGTCTCTAACACCAGTCGACGATCGTTCAGCGAGAGTAAGCATCGTAGAAGTCCTCTCTCCTGCGTCTCACCTGCAGGGGAGCTTGTTAATCGTTCAATGGCCGAGTGGCCGCTTTTTCATCTAGGAGATTGCAATGAAATTTCGCCCAGTGTTTGCACTTGGGCTGGCCGCAATGTTGGGGGCCAGTAATGTTTTCGCAGATTGCGGTTGCAGCAGCACCGCTGCCGTCGTAGCGAGCAGCAGCGCTTGCGGTGGCTGTGCAGGTAGCGTCGTAGCTTCGGCGGGCGCATCGGCTTGCGGTTCCCAAGTCACCTATGTTGAGAAGACCGTCATGGTCCCAACCCAGGTGAAGGAAAAGCGAATGGTCACCAAGACCGTTAACAAAATCGAAACGCGAGAAGAAGAAGTGACCGTCGTCAAGATGGTTCCTCGCACCGAAGTCAAGGAAGAGAAGTACACCGTCGTCAAGATGGTTCCGAAAACGGAAACCAAGACGGAAGAAGTCACCGTCCACGTTTGCAAGCCTGAGACCAAGACCAAGGAAGTCATCGTCCGAACCCCTGTCACCAAGCAAGTGGAATACACCTACGAGGTGAAAGTTCCTAAGCAAGTGATCGAGTCGGTTCCTTACACCGTTTGCAAGACCGTGTGCGAAGACGTTCAAAAGACCGTCACCGTCAATGTATGCAAGCCAGTGACCAAGGAAGTGGAGTGCACCGTTTTGGTACCGCACTACACCGAAGAGATTGTCAAGAAGACGTTCAAGGTTCCACATACGGAAACGAAGACCGGCGTCCGCAAAGTCTGCAAGATGGTTCCTGTAACCACCGTCAAGCAAGTGACTAAGGACTGCGGTTCCTACCAAACCGTGATGGAAGAAGTTCCTTGCGCACCAGCTTGTGCTCCCGCTCCAGCTTGCGGATGTGCACCTGTCGCTTCCCCATGCGGATGCGCAGCACCTGCTGCACCAGCAACCCGCACCGTATGCAAGAAGGTTTGGGTGCCAAACGTTGTAACGCAAGACGTTACCGTTACCACCATGCAACCGACCTACACCGAAGAAGCTTACACTTACAACGTTACCGTCTGCCACGACGAAGTTCGCGAAGTGAAGGTTAAGAAGTGCAAGATGGTTCCGGAAGTTCGTAAGAAGACCGTGACCCACATGGTCATGGTTCCCGAAACCCGCACCATCACCGTCAAGCAGCCACGTCAGGTTCAAGAGACCGTGACTCGCCAAGTTTGCAAGACCGTTTGCGAAACCGAAGTTCGCAAGGGAACCAAGAACGTATGCGAGTTTGTTGAAGAGAAGAAGACCGTCGAGTACACCGTCAACACCTTGGTCCCAGAGACTCGCACCCGCACGTTCAACGTGACCACTTGCGAAAAAGTGACGGAAGAAAAGACTCGAACCTACAACGTCACCGTTTGCGATCGCGTTGAAGAAAAGCAAAAGCGAACGGTCAACGTTTGTGTCCCATCGACGGTTGAAGAAGAAGTGGAAGTGACCGTTTGCAAAATGGTTCCGACCACCGTTTCTGTTCCAGTCGCCGCGTCCACTGGCTGTGCAGCTCCCGCTGCCGGTTGTGGCTGTGCAGCTCCTGCTGCAAAGCCAGCTTGCGGATGCAACTAGTTCTCTAACCTGGGCACCGCCCTGGTGAAGAGCAAAATTTCAAAACGGCCCGTTGTCGATTCAACAACGGGCCGTTTTTCTTTTAACGTTGTCGGTTACAATGCACCCGAGTTCTGTTTCTAACGATTGATCCCACCCCTTGTTTTCTTCAGGATGCCATGTCCTCTGCAAAGCGATTGACCGACCCATTTGGAGCCCGTAGCACCTTCCGAGCCCCGCAGGGCGAAATGGGTATCTATCGACTCAGTCAGCTTGAGAAAGCCGGGATCGCGAATATCTCGCAACTTCCATTTTCCATCCGGATTTTGCTGGAAACCGTTCTGCGCAACTGCGATGGTTATCAAGTCTCCGAGGAGGACGTAACCAACCTGGCTAAATGGAATGCTGCCAAGCCAGCCGAATTGGAGATTCCCTTTAAGCCCGCACGCGTCGTCCTCCAGGATTTCACGGGCGTCCCTGCTGTCGTGGATTTGGCCGCGATGCGCGATGGGATGAGCGCCCTGGGAGGGGACCCCAAAAAAATCAACCCATTGATTCCTGTCGACCTGGTCATCGATCACTCGGTGCAAGTGGATTTCTTCGGGACTGCGGATTCCTTGTCCAAAAACGTCGAAGTCGAATTCGAGCGCAACAAGGAGCGCTATGAGTTTCTTCGCTGGGGACAACAAGCATTCGACAACTTCCGTGTCGTTCCACCCAACACGGGAATTGTTCACCAAGTTAATTTGGAATACCTTGCCAAAGCTGTCTTCCAGGGCAAGGATCATGTCGGCCCTGTCGCGTTCCCCGATAGTCTGGTCGGAACCGACTCACACACCACTATGATCAATGGCTTGGGGGTGCTCGGTTGGGGGGTTGGCGGAATCGAAGCTGAGGCCACGATGCTCGGGCAGCCGTTGTATATGCTGATGCCCGAAGTGGTAGGTATGAAGCTTGTTGGGAAACTGTCACCCGGATCCACCGCAACGGACTTGGTGCTGCGAGTCACTGAGATCCTTCGGAAAGAAGGGGTTGTGAACAAGTTCGTCGAGTTCTTTGGCGATGGTGTCTCGAAGATGACCTTGGCCGATCGCGCGACCATCGCCAATATGGCTCCCGAGTACGGCGCGACCATGGGATTCTTCCCCGTCGATAACGAGACCTTGACCTACCTGCATCGAACGGGACGGACCAAGGATGAAATTGAATTGGTGGAGCGCTATTGCAAAGAACAAGGGCTGTTCCGTATCGATGGAATGGCCGACCTTCAATACACCAAAGTGTTGACCCTCGATCTATCCACCGTCGAGCCTTCTGTAGCAGGTCCCAAGCGACCGCAAGATCGCGTCCCCCTCAAGGCGGTACAAAGTTCGTTCAATAAAGGGCTCACCGCGCCGATTGCCGAACGGGGGTTTGGTCTGGCTCCTGAGCAACTCTCCGCTAGCAGCACGATCGAGGGAGCGACCCATGACGCAGATCTCAAACACGGATCGGTCGTCATCGCTGCGATCACCTCCTGCACCAATACCAGCAACCCTTCTGTCATGCTCGGTGCTGGACTGCTCGCGAAGAAAGCCGTCGCGCGAGGTCTTCGCGTGAAAGGCTTTGTAAAGACCAGTTTGGCCCCCGGATCGCGTGTCGTGACAGACTACTTGAACAACGCTGGAGTGCTCAAGCCTCTAGAGCAGCTTGGATTCTACGTCGTCGGTTACGGCTGTACCACTTGCATTGGCAACAGCGGCCCACTCCCCGAGCCTGTCGCCAACGCAATCATTTCCGGTAACTTAGTCGCTGCTGCCGTCCTCAGTGGAAACCGGAATTTCGAGGGGCGTGTGAATCCCCACACGCGCGCGAATTACTTGGCAAGCCCCGCATTGGTTGTCGCGTATGCGATTGCCGGAACCGTCGACATCGATTTGGACAAGGATCCGATCGGCACCGACACCGATGGTAACCCGGTCTACTTCCGCGAGATTTGGCCAACCCACGAAGAGGTGGATGCCGCGGTCAATCAGTCCGTACAACCAGAGATGTTTATCCACCAGTATTCTAGCGCATTCACCGCCAACGAGACCTGGAATGCGATTCCCATCACCCCTGGTGAGCGGTTCGATTGGAACGCCAAGAGCACCTACATCCAGCGGCCTCCGTTTTTGGAGGGGATTACGCAAAGTGAAGGCTCCATCCAACCGATTTTGGGAGCACGCGTTCTAGCAGTCCTCGGCGACTCGGTCACCACGGATCACATATCGCCCGCTGGTTCAATTGCGAAGGACGGACCTGCAGGTCGATTCCTGGTCGAAAACGGCGTTTCCCCACGAGACTTCAACAGCTACGGTGCACGCCGTGGTAACGATCGCGTGATGGTTCGCGGGACGTTCGCTAATATCCGAATCCGCAATGGATTGACTCCAGGTATTGAAGGTGGCGTCACCCGCTACCTGCCGACTGGAGAGCAGATGAGCATCTATGACGCGTCGATGAAGTATCAGGCCACCAAGACGCCATTGGTGATTTTGGCTGGGGCCGAATACGGAACCGGATCGTCCCGAGATTGGGCGGCAAAGGGAACGTTGCTACTCGGTATCAAGGCAGTCATTGCGACCAGCTACGAACGTATCCACCGAAGCAATTTGGTCGGTATGGGGGTCTTGCCACTGCAGTTTGTCGAAGGTCAATCCGCCCAATCTCTGGGCTTGACCGGCGAGGAAACCTTTGACATTCCCTCGCTCCATGATGGACTACAACCCAGAAGTCGCGTGCAAGTCATCGCAACGAGCGCGGACGGGAGCAAGAAGTCCTTCGACGCGCTCGTCCGAATCGATACCCCGGTGGAAATTGATTACTATCGAAACGGTGGTATCCTCCCAACGGTCCTTCGAAAATTGGCACAGTCCTAATCGAGCAAAGAATCGGCAACGCAAGGAAACGGCATGGGTAAGAACCGGCGGCGAAGAAGCCAAACGCTTGCCAAGCGTCGAACCCAGCCGGGGGCACCCCCGGGTACGTTGGTTGTCGATCCAGCAGCGGACTCGACCCATGTTCGCGTGATCGGGTTCGGGAACGGTGGCTTTTACGAGTCGGTGCTGACCGATCTGAGCAGGCTGGACTCGATTCAGAAACAACATCCTACCGTTTGGGTGGATGTGACTGGGCTCGGATCTGAGGCGACATTGAGAACCCTCGCCAACCAGTTGGGATTGCACCCATTGGCGATGGAAGACGTGGTGAATGTGCACCAGCGCGCCAAGGTCGACGAGTTTTCCGATAGCTTGTTCGTGGTCGCTCGCATGATCGATGGAGAGGATGCGTTCCAAAGTGAACAGCTCTCCTTCTTTATTCGCCCAGGCCTGCTGTTATCGTTCCAGGAGCGAACCGGAGATTGTTGGGAGCCGATTCGGCAGCGTCTTAAATTCCATCGGGGCAAAGTATCCGAAGCGGGGGCCGACTATCTCCTGTACGCATTGCTCGATGCCGTCATCGACAGCTATTTTCCCGTGATGGAAAAGATCGCCGAACAAGCCGATGGGGTGGAAGAGGCGATTACCCTGGAGCGAAACAGCGCCCACTTGATGCAAGTCCACGAGTTGCGTGGTCAACTCCTTGCGCTGCGAAGATCAATACGCCCCCATCGAGAAATGCTCAATGAGTTGGTTCGCGACTCGACCTCCTTCATTTCCCATGAAGCCCGAGTCCATTTGCGAGATTGCTACGATCACGTCATCCAACTCATCGATTCGGTCGACACCTACCGAGAACTCACTTCCGATCTTAGGGATTATTATCTTTCGACAGTGAGCAATAGCATGAATGAGGTGATGAAGGTGCTGACGATTATCTCGACCATCTTCATTCCCCTTTCCTTCGTTGCGGGCGTTTACGGAATGAACTTCAAAGACCATTCCCCCTGGAATATGCCAGAGCTCAACTGGTACTTCGGTTACCCGTTCGCGCTAGGGCTTATGGCTGCGATCGCATCGGGACTTCTCGTTTACTTCCGCATGCGCCGATGGTTTTGACCCTTCGAACTCCAGACGAAGAATTGTAGGTCTATCGTCGTTCACGGATCGGGACTTGATCGTTCGAGTCGTTCAATCCCATCGCTTCCAACATGAGGGGTAGTTTTTCGATCACCGACAACGTCGATACGTGAGGAAGCACCCCACGACGCGTTGCGTGCAACCATAGCTCTTTGGCTTCCGACTTTCGTTCGCTCCAAAACAGACCGTTGAGACCGCGGAGCAAATGGAGGGAGAGCGTCTCGTCATCCATCTCCTTCATTCCTTGTAGCATGCGGTCGAGATTGCAGTTCAAAACCCTTGCCATGGGCAGCTCGCTCGACTGATAATTCATTGCGTCCAAGATCAATTCTGCATACATCCGATCTCCTTCCTTCCCTCCGAGATTATCAGAAACCTGTTCGATGTATTTCTCGGAATCTCCTTGCTCGCCAAACCAGCGAGGAAGCAGAGAGAGGATTGCGATGCGGTGTGGATCGGGGCTTTCGTAGGAATCCGACCTAGTGAACGCTTGCTGCAGGGAATCGGAGGATGTGGGAGGAAGCCCCAATGCCATGCAGGCATCGAACGCCAAGAAATACGAAACCGAGCCTGTCTCGAGGGGCAAGAGTTCTCGTAGCTTTTGCACCAAAGTCCGCATCGACTGCTGGTAGATCGCGGCACCATCCTCGGTGACCGTATCGATTGTGCCAGTCCCTCTTGCCATCCAAGCCAGATCCCGAAGCCGCTGGCATTCCAACATTCGAGGAAGGCTCGATTCTGGCATGATCTTCATCCAACGCCCTACATACTGGTTGAACCTTTTGCTCGAATCGCCTGGAATCTCCTGCTTGTATCGAAGAGAGCTGAAATAAACAGACTTCAAAAAGCGATCCGCCAATTGGGTTGGATAAGAGCCTTGTTTGCGTATTGCATCCGTCTGCAGATAGCTCCAAATCGAATCCAGTTCCGCGAACTTTTGATCTTCCACTAATTCCAGCGCGAGGTCATCGAATTCGCCGTAATCAAGGTGCCGAGTTTCAGGCACCGTCCTCACGGAGAATTGGTTACCTTCCGTATGCAGGATGCGTCGACCATTTCCTGAAACGGATTTGATTTCACCGGATGTGCAAACACGTTGCGGTAGGAATGGGTGTGTCGACACAAACGTCATGGGCGTCGACATCATGGGATTGGATTCGCTCACAGCTTGGTTGGTAGGTGTGCCGAAGACGATAAAGTCACCGAGCGGTCCCCCCTCGTTTCGGGTAATCGCAATATGCCTCGGGAAAAATGGAAGGGGTATGTTGACCGCAAAAACGTCGACATCCGGCGGCCGTCTCGCAGGGATGGCGCGCAGTGCTCTCGCGTCGGGCTCGGCGTAAATCACCATATCGTCCATCAAGATTCCGGGCGTCTCGCTGGCAGCAATCTGAGTCGAGGAACTAAGGGTGAGCTGAAGCGTCTTCGCATCGCACTGATAGACATTGACGTCGTTCAAAATTTTAATAGCCACGGCATCACCGTTTTTGCTGGGCCAGCAGCCGAAACGATGTCGCTCCCCCATCGGTATAGGAGGATTCTGAATCTTTAGCGATTCCATCCGATTGGTATCCAGATCTACCACATAGAGTTCCCCGCTTTCACAGAAAAGGAACATTCGATTACCGTCCGAAGACTGTCCAGAGACCACCATTGGGCCGATCTGATCCGATAGGAGAGTCGAATCGGATACCTCCCAGCGATCTTGGTCGGGGGAAATAAGTACGCGAAAGCGCACGAGTTTGCCACCATCTACGACGAGGAGATGGGAACAGTCTCGATTCCAAAAAACGCGTCCTGTACTCGAGCATTCCAAGGAAATTGGCAAAGTGACTGGCTTTCCTTCCCCTTCCAAACGGGTCAAGAACCAGCTATCGGTTGACGACGACCGGTTCTCCTTCTTGAGGAGATGGGATCCATCATGAGAAAAGATCGTTACCTCAGGTTGTGCCGACCAATCGAGTTTGGATATCCGCCAATTCTTGTCGCTGCGTCGGACAATGGAATCCACCTTTTGCTTCCACTCTGCAGGGATCGACCGAAGAGGTAGCCGCGTTTCGGATGGTTGCACGTCTGAAGTCAATACAGCTTCCAAATCCGCAGCAGCATTGGGGGGCACGCTCTTCTTGGCGATTTGGTTTCGGAGATCGGATACATCTTCAGCCACCACGCTGGGTGTAGGGATGTAGTAAATATCTTCCTCGCTGACGCGGTTTCGAATGCTATCCGAATGAATCTCGGGGTTAACGATAATGGTGGGGAAATCCGAGCTGTACAGTCGAACCATGCGATCGGTGATCGATGCTGGATCTATCTTGTTTTTCGAGTAGGATCCGACATCCTTTTGACGCAATGCGTCGAGCCGAATGAATTCCTTGACATAGTTCTCCTGCAATCTTCGAATGGAAACGCGGAAGCATCGATCGTCTGAGATACGTTTCAATATTGCGTCGTCACCATCCAAGCATTCGAAATGGGCATCGAAGTAATGGCCTGATCGGAACGTTACTTGGATCGGCCAATGATCGGCGATTCTCGTGTCGATGTCCCGATACATCGACAGTCGATCCTGAGGCGTGATGGGCTTCGCTTCGGTGACGGCCTCGCCGGATTTCGATTTCAGACGTTTGAGAAGCTCCAACTGAAGCAATAGCTCTCCTCGCTCCGTTATGTTTAGGTGTTGAGGTAGCGATGTGCTCCGGTTGTTGATGTCCGTGTATCGAAGCCTGCCGGTACTCTCGAGTACCGCATTTTTTCCAATGACAACAACCCCGTTGAAAACGCCATAAAGCACATAGTCATATCCAAGGGTGGATGGTGTCTTTCGATACTTTTCTTCCTCCTGCAATCTCGCTTCGGTGCGACCGATTGCAATTTCCAACGAATCACCTTGCGGCTTGGCGACCATGGCTTCGTCGACCAATATCCACTTATCATCCTTCTGGATGAGGTAGCCGTATGCGAAACGACGAATGCCTTGCACGGGAAACGAATAGCTAAAACTCCGCTTGTCACGAGGTTTCTCAAAAAGAACCATTTGGATTTCACTGGTCACAGTGCCCGCTCTCTGCGATGTCGCTGAGGCTCCCCCAACCAGAAAGGCCCAATCTTCGGGATGGGTATGGTATCGGTGTACCGCGACCTTTTCGATGTTTCCTCGGCCGTCACTGGCTTCGACCTCGATCGATTCAAGGGGCGTTTTGGATGCGGATGGTACATCGATGGGCTTGGTATAAGGTGTCGCCCCTCCTGCGAAGATATTCCTGATCAATCGGCGGTAAGGATTGGGTTTGGGATAATTGGGATCCGGATGGGTCTCCAAGAATTTACGAATTCGTTTGGTAACGAGCTCCCCTAGCTCATGGAACTCGGGGTCGATGACATCTTTAGGAACGCTGAAAACCTCCATGCTTTCGTTGTTGCGAAAATGCCAAAGGTTTTGCTGCGTATGCAGAAGAACCCCTTCGAACTGATTGCGAGCAAGAGTAAGCCCGCGCATCCGCCATTGATTGCAGAGCTGCATCTGTTTGGCTGGCATATTTCCGATCCAGCGGGCTTCCTCGCTAGTGATTCGATCGTCCGTCCAATGCTCCAGAGCTTGCCGGATCGACCACTTCTTCTCAACCGTCTCCTTGACCATCATCGCCGTAAGTGTCAACGCTTGAGGGGTCATCGACGCCAGAACGGGTTGTCTTTGAGTCGGGCCAATCTGCGTGTGTAGCTTGGGCTCGAGCCATTTAGTGAGTTCCCAATCCACTCGATTTCCTTTCAGAATCGGCATGGACATCAGTAATCGCCCCGGCTGACTAACTCCGTATACCCACTTAGGAAACGGGGAATCAAGCCATCGATCATTGCGAGGGGAGTTTTTAGCGATGGATTCCGCGCTGTTTCGGGAAGCGGAGACCAGAAGACCGTGCGGGACGATGAATTCAACCTCCTCGACCGCGACATTGTTCTGAATCAAGCCTTGCATCGCGTACCCAAGAGGTGTGATGCCGAGCAGCCGAGACGCGAAGGGATAGGGCTCTCCGACGCATTTCCATGCTGGCATGCTATCGCGGCGTTTCCAGCTTTCTTGAAGCGCGCGGAGCTGGTTTGGTTGAAATTCGGATTCTGGGGCTTCAAAGATCCCCTTCATGTACCAGAACCTTATGTGTCCATCCTCGGAGTTTAAGAATCCGAGTAAGGCTGGATGCAGCTGCGGCCCCAGATCGAGAGCTACGGGAACCAAATCACGCAATCGTTGCACGAGTTCGCGCCTCTTCTGGATTTGTCCCTCCGCGCGCGCTCGCGATTGCTCTGCAAACCGATCGATCGGAACGCGATCGATCACGCGTTTCCCATCAACGAAGGTAATCACATCCCCGTCCAGTTCGGCATACAAAGCAATAGAACCCCTCAATTCCGTTCCGTCGCTTAGGGTCCATTGCTCGTGCGGTCCGGTCTCTACTTTGGCTGGCAGCTGATAGAGTTGATTGGCGTCGTCGGCCCAGTACAACAGCCGAGACTTTCCGATCAATGGGGGGGAGGGTGGCTGTGCCAAACCATTGGGTACGAAACCGGTTAGACAGATCCCAATCGTCAGCAGATAGAAATACAAGCCGGAGCGGTTAGCTATTGGGGGCATGGTGTCTCGCAGTGGGGTGAGAGTCAGAAATCGTCTCACTTTACTACCATTCGCCCAACCAACCGCCACGATCGCGAGGCGGAGTCCTGGCTGGAGCGTGCAAGACGATACCTATCACCCGAATTCTACGGTAGGTATTCGCTAGTGGCCAACACGCCCTAGGAAAACGGCGATAAAAGTTCTGGCGATGAGCTCCACGTCATGCAGCAAAGACCGTCTGGAACCATATTGCAGATCCAACCGCATCCAGTCTCGAAAACTGATATTTCTCGATTTGCTGATTTGCCAGGTGCAAGTCAAACCTGGCTTCGTATCAAGCCGTCTACGTTGCCAAGATGCGCACTGCATGTCCTCCGAAATGGGGAGCGGTCGCGGTCCCACGATGGACATGTCTCCCTTGAGCACATTGACCAGTTGTGGAAGCTCGTCTGCCCCAACCTTTCGAAGAAATTTTCCAACCTTGGTGACTCGGGGATCGTTCTTGATTTTGAACGCAGGTCCATCGCGTTCGTTTCGTTCGTGCAGTAACGCTTTGAGCTCTTCTGCATTCACCACCATGGTTCGAAGTTTATAAATGGCGAAGGGACGTCCGTGCTGACCGCATCGCATTTGTTTGAAAAACACGGGGCCGCGCGAAGTCGCTTTGACTGCGATGCAAGCGACAACCAACACAGGCGATGTCACGATCAACCCGACAACCGCACCTGCGATATCGCATGCTCGCTTCCACTTTGGAAAGGGCTTCGCGACCATTCTCAGCAAGGACTCTTTGCAATGCTCCCTGGGCGAGCCCAGATTTGTCCCGGACTCCCGTAAAGATTGCAGATCCTCGGAGTCATCCCCGCCTTCCGTGGGATCGTTATCGCTTCCCGTGTAGCCGACATAGGTATACACCTCCGCGTGGATCGGCCAGGATTGATGGTGCGCAAACGATTGAACAATCTCCAAGACTTTACGAGCTCCATCCGCATCGGTCATTGGAAGCATGATGCCGATCCCGCCGGTACGCAAGAACCCAGCCTCGTCCGAAAGTCTTAAACGTCCAGTGAGAAAAGTCTCGACCGCTCGGAGTAAATGTTTCGTCGGAGGACTATTCCATTCCAGAGCGATCATCGAGAAGTGGAGAAGATATCGATCGCAGCGTTCTCGCTCCTTGGCGAGTCGCAACTCCATCTCTTCTGCCGCCAAAAATCCAGAAACGTTCCGGCTGGCCCTGGGCGGACTCCGCCAAAAACTCTTTTTCTCCAAACGGACGCCCAACATATCAGTCCAAGCTCTAGATGCACATCCAGTTAAAATTGCAACGAAGGGTGGGACATAGCCTTTGGCTATGTGGAACGCCGCGGACCCATTTTCGCACAGCTTGCAACTTTTTCGAGCCCTTGGAATGAATTTTCTAACGATTTCGCGACTTGCCTCTCCGCTCAGCACTGCATATGCGTCGCGCTGGGTGGATTTTCGCTGTAGAAATGGGGGGCACTGCCCGGCCTGCCAATTAAATTAATCGGGTCTGCCCATTAAACGGGCCTGCCAGTTAAATCGGCCTGCCAGTTAAATCGGCCTGCCAATTAAACCCGCCAGTACAACCGGTCCGGCACGTTACACGAGAGATTCGGTGTCATGAAAGCCAAATAGTCGCAACCACAAGCGATCGATGGCGGCACCCTCTTCGTCTCCGAGCGCCTCCAGAATGGAAGCCCGATGGTGGCGAAGAACGGCGATCATGCGAAGTTGCTGGTCGACTTGCGATTCCGCAACCCCGGGCAGCTTTTCCAGTCCCTCTGCGGCCCTTTTCTTTTCCTCCTCCAGCCCTTCGGATTCCAATTTGTCCCGAACAACAAAAACCTTTTCGTCGGGATAAAAGGCTTGGGCCAGGCTTGGGTTCAGACCGGCAAGATCGCGGTACAGAAGTTCGATGGCGGCCTGCGAGAACTCCTGCGCAAGTTGGTTTTTGCCCTGCTGGTGAAGGATCCACGCTTTCGTATCAAGAAACCCCGGATTTCGCTCCGAAGTCTTCCGCAGCGCAGCGTCGATTTCTTTGGAAGCGAGATCCAAATCGACACTCGCGATCGCTCTCGCATAAGCCAAGTCGTTGTTTTGAACCGGTGTCCGCTCGGCGATCGAAGGAAAGAAACGACTCATGATCCGGACCGCCGCCGGTGCTTGCCGCTCCTGCAAAAGACGCGACGCAATCCAATCGCTCACGGCAGCCCTTAACGGCACACTCTCCATGTGTTGCAAATGATCGAACACATGTGCAATGAACTCTTCAAGCTGTTCGTTTGGCAATTCCTTTTGGCCAAGCAAGAGATCGAGTCGCAAACGCCAGTAATGAAGGTCTGATGCGATCGACGGATCCATTTCGATCGACCGATCTAGCGTTTGACGCGCGGAATCGACTCGCTCGGCCGCTAACTCGTTTGCCGCATGGGCTAGATACCAGCGCGGCAACGCATGCTGCCAAAAATAAATCCGCGCGACGGGAATCACGGGAATCAAGATGGCAATCAACAAGATCGCATTGCGCAAAACGCGAGAAGGCTCAGCGCGAAGATTCGGTTCCACTTCTGACAGCTCACTCCACTTCTTACGGCTCATTCCGCTACGGATGGGGCACTTTGCTTCGGATGGGTCACTTTGCCGGGGTCTGGTCTTTGCTCGGCGTTGCCGATGGTTGTTCCGATTGTTGGCTGGATTGTTCAGCAGGCTGTTGAGCGGGCTGTTCGGCAGGTTGCGCATCGGGCTTTGATTCCGAAGGCTTTGCATCCGCCGGTTGGGAATCGCTCGCATTCCCAGTGGCTGGTTTCGTTGCCGGCGGAAGGGATTTGCCGGGATTCATTGCGAAATAGACAGAGCCCCCGGCCGCGAGTAGCACGGCAAGGGCAACTAGAATTTTTCCGATAGGAGAGGCTGGTGTCGTTGAATTCATGGCTTGATTTCAGGGTGGGAATGTGGAGGTATCGCATTCGACTCCCCCCTTGTAACGTTTCCCCTGGGGCTTGGGAAGCGATCGGGAGGAGCTTTCGCGGACGAACGAAATGATTCTATTGCCGCCTAGCCTAGGCGGGTGGTTCTAGTTTCCATTCCGCGCCATCTAGGTTTTCCGAGGGCTCCAGGACGGGTTCGATGACAGGGTCCCTCAGCTCCGGACGTTTTGTAAGCAGATTCAGTTCCTCGGCGAGATAACGCCTAGCAAGTGGCAGTTCGCGGTGTTCGAGCAGGTAATAAATGGACCCGAGTGCGGCATCATAACGGATCTCCAGTATGCGGGCGATGATAGGTTCTCGCTCCAGTTCAATACTCTTCACTTCGACTTGGTCGCCGATCCGAAACCCATCGTCGTTGAGTTTGAGCCAAAGCGTTGGCTTCACTCGCACAACGGCATCTCCGTATTGCAATTGGTAATAGGTCCCATCGAATCCGATTCGGTGAAAGACCCTATCGCTGGGGATCCAATGTTCGACAGTGGCGACATCCTCGGGATGGATCCAATCGGTGCCTTCCGAAGGCCAATTCAAGTAAACACCGCTATCTGGTAGCTCTGGCCAATCGATCATGAAAACTCCTCGAATTCTTTCTTCGCCGTGTCAGTCGTTACAAGCCTCACGCTCGACGCATCATGCCCATTGTACGAAGATTCCCAGTCAAATTCTTTCAAGCTGATCCGCATCGTCGCGATCATCGGGCACTCTTAAGCAGCTTCGATAATCGGTACTTTGGATCAACTCACCATGAATCCTCCGAAACCTCACTTCCACTTAATCTGTGAAGGTCAACACCTTGTCACAGATCCAGCGTCGGCAGGAAGCCAGCGCTCGCGAAGTGGAAACGGAGTAAGCCAATGGAGGTTCGAGTTAGAAAATGTCGCGACAGGGGAAAAGTTTGAAGCGACGGACAAAGAAGCGGGCTGTCCTCCCGATCGAGCCGCATTAGTCGCCGTATTGCGAGGGCTCGAAGCACTGGAGCAACCAAGCCGCGTGACGCTGATGACCGGCAGTCGTTATGTGTTCCGAGGACTTCGCTACGGCCTGACCGAGTGGCGCGAAAACAACTTTTCCTGGGAACACTTCGGCTCAGTCCAGCCAATCCGAAACGCGGATCTCTGGAAACGAATCGATCGCACATTGGGGTACCATCAAGTGCAGTGCCGCTGGATGGCCAAACCGAGCGATGCACTCGCCAAGGCATCTGCACAGCCAGCTGGCTCTATTGCACAGCTCGCTAGCTCACCCGCGCAGCCGGCTGTGACAACCGTTCATTCCACCCGGATCTACACCGACATGGCACAACCCGTCGTTGCTACAGTCGCTACGACGGGAACAGTCCACTGCGACAGGTCGCAAACCACCTGTATTCGTTTACCCAAGCCACATGTTTTACCGGTGGCTACCGAAATCACCCACAAGCGAACGCTGCGGGCCATGCTGTTCTTCCCTCTCGCGATCTGCTGGTCGTTGGCCAAACGATCCCTGCGAGGCGTTTGGGATTCCATTCTCCGTCTCGACGAGGGAATTGAATCCTACCTGTGCTGCATGCTGCTGCTCGACCCGAAGCCTCGACGCCACCGTTGAACCTTTTCACCGCTGAATTCACCGTTGAACCGTTTCGAGATTCCTTGCCCATACTCCTTTCACTCGCCATTGGATATAACAATCGGAGAAATCGTGCAAACCCTGATTCCTTTTAATTCCCTCTCCAACATCATCGACGGAAACGCTTCGGATCCACGCAGCGTTTTAGGACCGCACCGAGTGCATGTCGACGGTCGTGATGCGTTGGCCGTAAGAGGTTATTTCCCAGGATCTGAGCAAGCGTGGTTGGTGGACCGTTCCAATGAGGCGATCCGGCCGATGAGAAAGATCCATCCTTCGGGCCTTTACGAAGGGCTGATTCCGCAGCAAGACGAACGTTCCTCGAACTACCGAATCCGACTCGCGAACCGCAACGGGAATACTATCGAAATGACGGATCCATACTCAGTACCGAGCTATCTCTCTGATTTCGACCGCTACTTGTTCAATGCAGGTCAGCATTGGAAGATCTACGAACGACTCGGCTCCCATATCCGAACCGTGGATGGGCAAGTCGGCGTGAACTTCGCCGTTTGGGCACCCAACGCCCAAAGTGTCCAAGTCGTCGGGGACTTTAACCACTGGGACGGCCGCTCTCATGCGATGCAAAAGCAAGTCCCCAGCGGCATCTGGGAATTGTTCGTTCCCCACATTGGCGAAGGCCAAAAGTACAAGTTCCGCGTTCGGACCGAACACGGAGAAGTCGTCGACAAGACGGACCCATACGGTGTTGCAGCCGAACTTCCACCTCGCACAGCTTCCATCGTTTGCTCGCTCGATAAATACGAGTGGAGTGATACCGACTGGATGGAAAGGCGCCGAAACGAAAATCAACTCGACAAACCGATGTCGGTCTACGAAGTCCACTTGGGTTCGTGGCGAAAATGCGAAAAAGGGATCCATGGTTGGATGAACTATCGTGAGATCGCTCATCAACTGGTGCACTACTGCCAGGAAATGGGATTCACTCACGTCGAGCTGATGCCGATCTCCGAACACCCATTCACCGGTTCCTGGGGATACCAAACCGTTGGCTACTTTGCGGCGACCAGCCGTTACGGTTCGCCCGAAGACTTTATGTACTTCGTCAATTATTGCCACCGTAACAAAATTGGCGTGATCATCGATTGGGTTCCCGCTCACTTCCCCAAGGATGGACACGGGCTTCGTCGGTTCGATGGTTCGGCTCTCTATGAGCACGAAGATCCACGGCAAGGGGAGCATCCCGATTGGGGGACGATGATCTTCAACTTCGGTCGAAACGAAGTTAAAAACTTCTTGATTTCGAACGCGTTGTTTTGGCTAGATAAATTCCATATCGACGGTCTTCGGGTCGATGCCGTTGCGTCGATGCTCTATCTCGATTATTCCCGCAAACAAGGGGAATGGGTGCCGAATCAATACGGCGGTCGAGAAAACTTAGAAGCCATCCAGCTTCTCCGCGAATTCAATATCCAGTCACACACTCAGTATCCAGGTGTTCTCACAATTGCCGAGGAATCGACCGCCTGGCCTGGAGTGAGTCGACCCACCGAGTCGGGCGGCTTGGGCTTTTCTCTCAAGTGGAATATGGGGTGGATGAACGATACGTTGCGCTACATGCGGCAAGACCCTGTTCACCGAAAATTCCATCACAACGAACTGACGTTCAGCCTGATCTACGCCTTTACCGAGAATTTCACGCTCCCCTTATCGCACGATGAAGTGGTGCACGGTAAGGGTGCGTTGATCGCGCAGATGGCGGGCGACCTTTGGCAAAAATTCGCAAACCTTCGATTGCTCTACAGCTATATGTGGACGCACCCAGGCAAGAAATTGCTCTTCATGGGTAGCGAGTTTGCACAATGGCACGAATGGAATTACGACGCGGAAATCCAATGGGATCTGCTGCAGTGGGATACGCATCGCGGTATGCAAAAATTGGTTGGCGATCTAAACCAATTGATGCGGCGTGAGCCCGCTTTGCACGAAATGGACTTTACCGAGGATGGATTCGAATGGATCGATTGCATGAACGGTGAAGAAAGCGTACTCGGCTACGTCCGCAAAGCAAAAGATCCAAACGACTTCGTTTTGGTCGCTTGCAACTTCACGCCGGTTGTTCGCGAATACCGAATGGGTGTTCCCAAAGCGGGATACTATCGCGAGATCTTCAACAGCGATTCCTCGCATTATGCGGGAACGAATGTTGGAAATTACCCAGGAGTCCATTCCGATATTCACCTTCCCCATCACGGTCGTCCAGCATCGATTCAATTGAAACTCCCACCTCTCGGTTTGGTTGTTTTCAAGCCGGAGTGAGACCCAACGTTGAGCGATTTCCCCTTCGATCGGAAAGATCGATGAGATACAATCGCGTCGCTGTTTTGTGACGCTTTTCATCGATCCACAGGATTTCTGGACCGCTCGATCGTGCAAGAACCGAACGAACTTGAGCTTTACGATTTCGACTTGCCGCGAGAGCTCATCGCTCAAGATCCACCGACGCAACGAACCGACTCGCGAATGATGTTGGTGGATCGCGCCTCGGGACGAATCGAACACGCTTCCATCCGTGATCTCCCCTCCGTACTGCGCGCTGGGGATGTCATGGTCGTTAACGATTCCAAAGTCATTCCGGCGCGATTGGTCGGGTATCGCGAAAAGACCGGTGGCAGGTGGGAAGGTCTTTTTCTGCGGGAAGAGAATGGAGTCGCGGAACTTCTCTCTAGCACCCGCGGGTTCCTGCAGCCCGGTGAGTCGATCGTGCTTCGCGATCCCGAGGGTCGTGAAAACCAACGACTGATTCTCGCATCACGAACCGAGCAGGGGAATTTTCTTTTTACCCCGTCTCCCAATCGGCCTTGGCTCGAATTGCTCGAAGAATGTGGACGCGTACCCCTCCCCCCCTATATTCGCGACGGTCAAATGACCTCCGCGGATCGAGAACGGTACCAAACGGTCTACGCACGCTCTCCTGGTTCGGTCGCGGCCCCGACCGCCGGTTTGCATCTGACGCAGGAACTTATTGGCAAAGTGCGTTCGTCCGGCGTTGCTCTGGTTGCTGTCACCCTCCACGTTGGACTGGGAACGTTTAGGCCGATTCAAACGGCCCGATTGGATGACCACAAGATGCACAGCGAATTCGCCCAAATCTCCGAGCCGGTCGTCAAGCGTCTGCAATCCGCGCGGTCTGAAGGTGGACGAATCATCGCCATCGGCACAACGTCAGTCCGCACGCTGGAAACCGCGGCCTCCCACGGAAACGGGGCCTTGATCCCCTGGAGTGGATCGACCGACATCTTCATCAAACCGGGCCATACCTTTCGTGCCGTGGATGGATTACTTACAAATTTTCACCTCCCCAAGAGCAGCTTGATCGTTCTCGTCAGCACCTTCGCGGGACGCGAATTGATCCAGGAAGCCTACCAAAAAGCTATCGAAGAACGGTATCGGTTTTATTCCTACGGCGATTGTATGCTGATCCTCTAATCCCGTTCGTAGAGCCAACTCACTACAAAGGTGCCCCATGCGTTGCTCATTCCTCGGTCAATGCTTACTCTGCGTCCTGTGCATGGGTCAGCCTCTTATCATGCCCCGCTTGCTTTCACAGGATGTCCCCCAGTCCTCTTTGAATCCAGAATCACCTGCGATTGCAGAATCTCCGGAAGCGAGGGCTTTGGAGATTTCAAAGCAGTTAGAACGCATTCGCCAACAGTTTGAATTCCCCGGTATGGTTTGCGGAAAACTGACGAAGCACGGAGAAATATCGATCGCCGTTTGTGGTGTAGCGAAGGAGGGGCAATCCTTACCTCTCGAAAAGAACAGTCTCTTGCACCTGGGTTCGTGCACCAAAAGTATGACGGCTACCCTGGTTGCGCTCCATGTGGAGGAAGGAAAGCTGAAATGGGACAGCTCGCTCAAATCTCTCTTCCCAGATATCCCCGGTTTTCAAACCACGCAATGGGGCGACGTAACGCTGGACGATCTTCTGGAACATACCAGCGGGTTACCGGCCAATGCTCCATGGGGAAAGTGGTTGCGAGCAAAGGACATGGTGCAGGCGAGGCACGAAATCGCCGATTGGTCTGCCAGCCTTCCATGGGACGAGAAGAAACATGGGAAGTTTGAATACTCAAATCTTGGATACATGCTGCTAGGGCATGCCATCGAACAAGTCGAAAAACGACCGTGGGAGGAAATCTTGCGAGAAAGAATCTTCGCTCCCCTCTCGATGAAATCAGCGGGATTCGGTTCTCCAGTGCAACGAAAAGACTATCCCGTTAGCTGGGGGCATGTTCGGAACGACGATGCCTCTGGTTGGGTTTCCGTCGACCAGGATAATCCTGCAGTGCTAGGACCGGCTGGAACGGTGCACGCGACGATGGAAGATTGGTGCAAGTATCTACGAATCCATCTCATGTCCCCGACCGATGCCAGCTTCCCGCTTCCGATCGGAATCGAGAATTGGAATCGACTCCACCAAAGCAGGCAAAAGACAGAATACGCAGGTGGATGGCACACTGGAAAGCGCGACTGGGCAAATGGTCAGATCCTGACCCATAACGGCTCGAATACCATGTGGTACTGCGTCGTCTTCTTGGCACCGGAACGCGGGATGGGCGTCTTTGCGGCAGCCAACGTCGGGTTGGAAGCGTCACCTGTATGCGACCGTGCTTTGCAGCTGGTACTGCGAGAAGAGGGACTCCTCGCAAACCAACGCTGAATCTCCGTCCGGATGCACGAATGAGGCGATGCGTTACTTCGCCCCTTGTTTGCCCAGCAATTGCTTGTCGAACCAGTTCACCATCGCTTCGAACATCTTCTTGTTGCCATCGGCATCGAATCCATGCGCTGCACCTTGGATCACAAGCAGTTCGGCAGGGACCTTCGCTTCGTCCAGTGCGGCCTTCATTTTTTCGCTATGCCAAATGGGAACGAGCTCGTCCTTGTCGCCGTGAATCAAGACCGATGGTGCGTCATCGGGGCTTACCTGTAGAAGCGGCGAGTAATCCGGACCATTGTCCAAAGAGAATTTGAGGGCAGGGAATCGCTCTCGCAGAGGATTGTCCAGTGCCATGTAAGGTCGCAAATCCGTGGGTGGAAAGACCGCGGCCACGGCGGCAATGCGAGCCTTTCGACCTGCTTTGCGGTCCGCATCGCCATTGGATGTCGTCCCTAACACAAGCGATAGATGCCCGCCAGCGCTGAACCCAAAAACACCGATTTTATCGGGATCGATGCTCCACTCCTTCGCGTGTTCGTGAACAAACGAGTGCGCTAGGCGAACGTCGGACACAATCTCTGGGATCACGTACCGAGGACTGCTCCCATGCCGCACAGCGATCACTTTGTATCCGCGTTCCAGCAAAGGCTGTATGAGCGGTAACATGCGATCGGGGGGATTCCAAGTCGATACCCATCCGCCACTCACCATGAACATCAACCCGGCGCCATTCGCTTCCCCATTCGGTTCGAAGACATCCATCGTCAGGGCCATACCATCTTTGTGGCCATAAACAACGTCTGCTTTCACCCCTTTCTTTTGATCGCTTGCAGGATTGTCTGCCGCTGTTGCGGGTGCCGCTAGGAACCCAACCAAAAAAAGGACTGCCCACCGACGTACCGAATTGCGCATCACATTACCCTTGACCGGAGAGTGTCCAAGCTGGAGAACGAACAAGCCGCCATTCTATCAAAACTGACATTCGATCTCGCTACATAGCGATCATCGATTCTGCTCCATCTGATGAAAATCCTTCCAATCGATCAGCGTAATGCCTTGCTCGTCCAGCCATGCCTTAGTGGAATCGCGAGTGAAAATTTCCCGATCTTGATCACGTCGGCGACTGCTATCGGTAATGGCACGTAACTCTTCATTTTCTTTTCCGCAGTGGATGATAAGTTGAGTTACTCCATCTGGCAAATCTCGCAAAGCGTCGAAGTACGTTTTCTCTCGCATCTCGGGAATCTCTCCACCATAGAACTGGAGCAATCGGTCCAGCAATGGCAATCGACGAGAATGGAGCAGAGACACCGAGGACTCGAACTGAGAAGCGATGGGCGGATATGCCTTGCGAATCTCGGGCGTCAATGTTCGGAAGAACAATACTGGCAGATCGTATTCAGCCCCCAATTCGACATACACCTTGACCAAGTCGTCGCGAGTTACCAAGGCACCCATATGGGTATCTAAATGGCTGATCGGTACTCCAAACGCCTTGGCCCTTTCGATCTGCGCTTTTAATTCGATCTTCACTTCATCTGCCTTAACGTGCTGAGCCACTTCGGTCGTGTTATCCCAAAGATATCCTTGAGCGTCGATCAAACTAGCTACCTGATCTCGCGAGGACACCGGCCCCCACCGGTAATTCTCCCACTCCGAAGTTAATGTCAAGTGAATGCCATAGTCAAACTGAGGGTTGGCTTTGGCAAAACCCGCAAACTCTTTGAACCATGGACACGGGACCATAATACTCGCTGAAGTGACGATTCCCTTTTGCAACGCCTCTTGAGTCGCCATATTGACCGAGTGGGACATTCCAGCATCATCGGTATGGATAATCAAATACTTGCGAGGTGCCGCAGTTACCTTGTCCTCCGCAGTGGATACCGTGTGAAGAAGAAACGCAAATGTTCCGAGGGTGGCTAATACCACAGGAGCGAGAGATCGAATCATGGCGATTGGCAGCACGGCGAAGGGAAGGTGATCATTTGGCAGAAGATCAGGGCATTTCCTAATCCACAATGAACCAAAAGTATACCGTCTGCATTGTGCGACGTTATGCCATCGCCCAATGAAGTCGGAGCGTCACCTTGAACGAGTTTGCTCGGTTACACTCATAAAGAGCGAAATCCAGGGTGTCGAGTCACATAACCAATGCGCGATGGCAGGTCTTGTTTCATGAAAGACACGAACATGCAACTGAGAAGTCTTGAGTTTGCGTCTCTCGATGAGATCGTGATCGAGGTCGCTCGATTGAGAGACCTGGGGTACCGCCGTCGCGGCAATTGGGGACTGGCAGCCTGCTGCGAGCACCTTGCGGATTGGATGACTTTTCCCATGGATGGTTTCCCAAAGATGTCGCTTCCCATGCAGTGCTTGATTTCTCTGCTTCGGGCCTTCCAAGGAAAACGCTTGTTTCGCAAAATCCTGGCGACGAAGGAAATGGCGCGAGGCGCTCCCACGATCCCTGCGACCATCCACGTGACATCTATCGACGATGCGCCAGCGGTCGAGAGGTATCTTCAGTGCATCGAAAGGTTGAAGAGATTTCGAGGCCCCATTCATCCGTCTCCTCTATTTGGGCCGATGACCTACGAGGAGCTTGTCGCAATTCAACTCATTCATGCGGCCCATCACCTCCGGTTTCTGGAACCGGAAGACTCGACGGCTAAACCACCTGCCGTGAACTAGCAATCGTCTGTGTTGGGAGAAACGCTATTCAGGCTTTGAAAGGCGGCGGGTAGGAAATCGAGGAGATCGGTAGCTAGGGTGCTTGGGGTCCCAAGCGCGTCGTGAGCAAGATCGGCGGCGAGCCCATGCAGGTGCACCCCTAACACAGCCGCATCCATCGGCTTCATCCTCTGGCATATCAATGCGGTAATCAAGCCGCTCAGTGCGTCGCCGCTACCGCCGACTGCCAGACTCGGGTTGCCTGTCCTGCTTTCAAAGCAATGGGTGCCATCGGTAATCCAAGTCCTCGCACCTTTCAAAACGATCACCGCACCCAGGTTGCGTGCCATTTGTGCCGCTACACTTCGGTGCGAAGCGACGTCGTGCACTTTGCTTCCCACGAGTCTCGCCCATTCACCAGGATGCGGAGTGAGAACGCGCGGTGCGCAGGGTTTCTCGCGTTCGTCGGAAAGTCTCGGGCGATCAGCGGCTAAGGCATTGAGTGCATCGGCATCGAAAAGAGCGGCCTGAGGCCATTCCAGCCAACACCTCCATACCAACGCATCGGTATCGGACGAACGACCTAGTCCCGGCCCTACTGCAAGGATGCAGTCGCGGTACTTCGGTGCACGCATCTGCTCCCACCATGCACTCGATTCCTCGGTGCTGCGGAGACCGAGGGTCATCGCACAAGGAATGGCAACGGATAAAACCGCTTGGACCGTATCGGGAACCGCGAGCGTCACGAGACCCGCTCCTCCTCGCAAACAGGTTTGTCCGGCGATCCATATCGCGCCAGACATGCCGACGGCGCCACCTACCAAAAGCGCGTGCCCAAACGTACCCTTGTGAGAGTCCAACTCACGGGGAGCAAGCCTTGGGATCGCTTGGAGGTCGCGAAGTTCGCTCGCATCCTCCATGGTTAGCGAGGATCCACTGCCTTGCCGTTGAGCATGCCGCCCCTCGGCACGTAGTGGCACAACGCGATACCCAGGAAGTAGAGGAAGATGAGCGGCAATGCCATTGCGATCATGCTCGTCACATCCGCGGGCGTTAGGATCATGGCCACCACAGCGATAATGAAGATCGCCATCCGCCATTGCTGCAAATAGGTCTTGACCGACATAATTCCTAATCGCTCGACCACCAACATCACGAGCGGAAGTTGAAAGGAGATACCGAATCCGAGTGGTAGCAAGAGCGCGAAGGACATGTAGTCGTTCAAACGTGGAGACGTTCCCACGCCCATCATGGCATTGAAGTTCAACAGGAACGAAATGACCAACTGAAAGACAACGAAAAAGGCGAACAAGGCGCCGGTCCAAAACAAGCCTAAACTGGCTGGAAGAAAGTAATAGACATAGCGTCGTTCATGAGGGTAAAGTCCTGCCGCCACGAATCCCCAAACGTGATAGAAAATACCGGGGCTCGCGACGATGGCCGCCACGACCAAAGCCGCTTTGAACCAAATCATCATCCCCTCCTGCATGTTGAACGTTTCCGCTTGCGATTTAATCGAAGAGAAAATTCGCAGGGGAACCAGTCGATCGGGGGTCGGGAGTCCCTCGGTATCCGCGGAAGCGAGCGGAAATCGCTCGGCGAGCGAGAGGTTTTCCTCTCCCTCCAATTGAGGCGGAGAGGCTGTCGGTTCGGTACGGGTGTCTGTCGCTTCCCCTGCCTTGTCTACGGGTACGTCTCCGGGGACTTCTTCGGGTGTCTCGGCGGATACGTCTTTGAGTGCCTCGACGGGTGCGTCCTTGAGTGCGTCCTTAGGTGTCTCGGCGGAGGCGTCTCGAGGTGGTTCGGCAGGTGTCGATCGCAGCAGGGCAGTGAGTCGATTCTTGTCGACAAAGATGACTTCAGATCGCTTTTGATTCGCCTCCATCCAAGCTTTCAAATTCGGGTCGACGGTTCCTTTCGTTGCGGCCTCCATTTCTCGAATGCTTTGCTCGCGATAGAACTGATCGAGAGCTGCCTCGAGGGGACGCTGCATATAAGCGACCACGCTGGTCGCCATGGGAACGCCGACACAAAGGCCACCCATGAGCCAGATGGAGGCTTTGATCAGGGCTTGCCGCAATTCCTCCAAATGATCGCCGAAGCTCATCGAGCTTTTTTCAAACAGATCGTCAGATTTCTTCAGGGCAAGGGTGCTTTTCAGCATCAATCATCTCTCCGATAACATAGGGGTCCCTCTAGCTTTGTTCGCCCTAGGACTTTTGGCAATCCATGATTTACCCAGATCACCCGCTCCAATTTTCCCCCATTCTTCGTTCTTACCTATGGGGTGGCGAGCGGCTCGCGTCACAACTTGGCAAAAAACCTCCAGAAAATGGGGTTTGGGCGGAGAGCTGGGAGCTGGTGGACCATCGAGAAGCCGAGTCGGTCGTCTCCGAAGGGCTTTTTAAAGGAAAAACGCTCCGAAATTTGATCGAGTCGCATTCTCCCGAGATTATGGGTTATGAGGCACCCAATGATCGGTTTCCGTTGTTGCTCAAGTACTTGGATTGCCAGCGGGTACTGAGTGTCCAGGTCCACCCAGACGATGCTTACGGGGCGACGATGCCCGTTCCCGATCGGGGGAAAACGGAGGCTTGGTATGTGATTGATTCAGAACCGGGGGCGAAGATCTATGCGGGGTTGCGAACTGGGGTCGACCGCGAGCAATTGGCGCGAGCGATCCAATCCGGGACCACGGAGTCTTGCCTTCACGTACTAGAGCCCAAGCCGGGCGACTGCATCTTTATCCCCGCTGGAACCGTTCATGCCCTCGGCGCCGGGCTACTGGTGGCCGAGATTCAACAAGCAAGCGATTGCACGTTTCGACTCTTCGACTGGAATCGAGTCGATCAAGATGGGAATCCTCGGGCGCTCCATGTCGAGCAGGCCCTTGAGGTGATCGACTTTCAGAGTGGTCCCACGTCCGCTATCGATTGCAAATCGCTGCCGATCGACTCTGAGGGTTGGCGTACGCTCGTCGACTGCGATAAGTTTCGGCTTCGCGAATCCGCTTTCGACTCTCGGAAGGGCGAACTGACCGTGGATGAAACTGGGCCCGTGATCTTGACCATTCCGATCGGCTCCGCGAAGCTGGTATGGGGTAGTCAATCGATGGACTTGCCTCGAGCATCCACCGTCCTGATTCCGTCAGCTTGCCCCCCCTGTTCGCTCCAACTAAACTCGGGTGGGGTCGCTCTCGCTTGCCATCTGCCCACATCCTGATGGAATATCAACTCACCACCAGCAAAGTTCAAGTTTGGAGGCTTGTCGGTCTTAGCTGTTGGCATCGTACTCTCGTGCAACAGCAAACCGCGTTCATTCGTGCACGATTGGCATCGCTCGGATCGTCGCTTCCTCACACACGATGGGAATGGAACGATTCGACTTCGGGAGATTGGGATGTTCTCGTGATGTCTCGCGCCGAGGTAGAAAAGTCCCTTCACCCGAGCCGCCATGACGAAAGCTCCTGCGCGGGACGTCGTCGCGTGGCGCTTCTCTGGGAGTGGACTTGCATGCGTTCATCGTCGATTCCCTACGCGAGTAAGGTCGGACTGTCCGGCGCTGTGACGGATCCTGCGTCGCTTCAAACTTGGATCCAGATTTTGCTAACGCGAGGTGGAACGCGCCTGCAACCAGCTCACCCCCTCCTCGCAAACATTGTCATTCCTTCTCTACAAACCAACGAATCGTAAGCCCCTATGTCTCGTACGATCCTCGTCACTGGAGCAGCCGGATTCATCGGCTTTCACACGTGTCAGCACCTCCTCCGTGCAGGAATGACTGTGATTGGTTTGGACAATCTCAACGACTATTACGATGTCCGTCTCAAAGAGGCGAGACTCAAAGAGCTTGAGAACCACCCTGCGTTCCGATTTGTACGATGCGCCCTCGAGGACAGAGCGGCGGTCGAAAAAATCTTTGAACAAAATGCATTCCATCGCGTGATCCATTTAGGGGCTCAAGCAGGAGTGCGCTATTCACTCACGAACCCCTACAGTTACATCGATTCCAATCTGCAAGGAACGATGACGATTCTGGAAGGCTGCCGACACCACGGCATCGAACACTTGGTCTACGCAAGCAGTTCCAGCGTCTACGGAAAAAATGTGCGACAACCTTTTTCCGTCGATGACAGCGTCGATCACCCCATCAGTCTCTATGCTGCCACCAAAAAGGCGAACGAATTGATGGCCCACACCTATTCGCACTTGTATCGATTGCCAACCACAGGCCTTCGATTCTTCACGGTGTATGGACCTTGGGGCCGTCCCGATATGGCTCTCTACAAGTTCACCGACGCGATCTTTCAAGGCCGTCCGATCGATGTTTACAATCACGGAAAAATGTGTCGGGATTTCACCTACATCGATGACATCGTTACAGCCATCGTGCGAGTGATGGACTGCATCCCTAAACCGGACCCAAATTGGTCTCCTGAGTCTCCTACACCCGGTAGTAGCGACACCCCCTATCGTGTCTACAATATCGGTAATCACCAGCCAACTGAACTTCTTCGGTTCATCGAAGTGCTCGAGGCTGCCATCGGCAAGAAGGCTGTGATGAATCTTCTTCCGATGCAACCAGGTGACGTTCCCTCCACATTCGCCGATGTGGAAGCATTGCAGCAGGCGGTCGGCTTTGCACCCTCCACTCCCATCGAGGAAGGAATTCGCCGCTTCGTCGCCTGGTATCGAGTGTACCACCAAGTCTAGTTGTTCTGTCGACGGCTACGCGGCGTCCTCGAAAAGTCTCTTGGGCGTAGATTGGCACTTCCATTGATCGATGGCAAATCGAACTACGTCTTGTACTGCCCCAGATCGATCGTAAACCTCTAACAATCTCTCGGCATCGGTGATTCCCAATGCAGCGACATGCAACTGTTCGAGCAATTCCACCCTGGTCTCGTTGAGTTCCAAACAGCCCTCGAGCCACGCCAATGTTTCCAAAAGATGATCGCGAATAAGGGTGTGACGTTGATCGATTGGATCGATGTAGTTCCCATCCAACCCGAATCGACAGGCTTGAAAGCGATTGTAGGAGTAAACCATGTAATCCGATTCACGGAATGCCCGCGGATCCGCTGCGAATCCCTCACACAGCAACTGAAGATAGCCAGCCAACAGCGCGGCGCGATCGACGTGGAGAGGTGTATCGCAAACGCGCAGCTCGATCGTGCCATACTCAGGCTTGGGACGAATGTCCCAATAGAAATCTTTCATGCTTTTGATGACGCCGTTCTTCAGCATAGGCTCATAGTGGTCTCGGACAAACCTGTCCCAACTCACCACGTACGGCACTCGACCGCTGAAGGGGAATGCGTCGACGGTATTGAGACGCGACGAATGAAAACTGGTTGCTTCTCCCTGAAAGAAGGGAGACGAAGCAGCTAAGGCGATGAAATGCGGCACGAATCGATTGAGCGCATGGATTCGCCACAAGGCTTGATCCCCACTTTCACATCCGACATGGATGTGCTGTCCAAAAACCGTGAATTGCTTGGCCAAATACCCATAGAGGGAAGAGAGCTTCTGGAATCGTTGCTTGTCAAATATTTGGCGATCTTGCCATTGCTGAAAGGGATGCGCCCCTCCGCCGCTCAACCCGACGTTGAGCCAGTCCGCAGCATCCAACATTTGCTCTTTGACAACCCTGAGTCGTTCACGCAGCTCCGTCCAAGAATCAAACACACCGACCGAAACCTCGATCATGCTTTCGGTCAACTCAGGGGATATGGTCGCAGGGATCGCCTGCGTCTCGAGATAAGCCAGTAACTCGGAAGCAGAGGATGACAGATCGAATGATTGGAGGTCGATGATCTGCAATTCCAGCTCAACACCTAAGGTGCAGCCTTTTGTTTTTCGAAAAGCTATCGGTGGCTTTCGCATGTCGAGCTCCCTTCTAAACGGAATGTCCAGCGATGTAAGAATTCGCAAGAGCCCATGGATCGGTTCAACAGCCCATGGATTGGATCAACAGCTAGTCGAATGACTGCTAATCAGCCAGCTCTCGGACCGAGATTTCGATGCAACTTCCGTGCCAGTCTCGCCGTGTAAACCTTTCACACCTTTAAGGAGCGAATCGACTTGATCAAGTCTGTCGCAAGTCGTCCAAATGGATGCGCCATCTATTCAGCACCACGACACTTCACGTCATGCAAACTGTTTGGCTACGTCAATCTGACGTATCCCCTTCCCATTGCTTGAGCTTTCGTTGGAGCGTTCGCACGGAGATTCCAAGCTTCTGGGCGGCGTGGGTGCGATTGCCCATGGAATGCGAGAGGGCGCTTTGAATCGCTTCTCGTTCCAAGTCGTTTAGATTGACGGTAGCGGGTGCGATTCGAGTCGGGTTGGTGGTCGCATTGCTACTGAGAAACTTGGGCAAGTCCTGCATGCCAAGCAGTTCCCTTCCCCCCATCACCAGCATGTTCTCGATGGTGTTTCGCAACTGGCGCACGTTCCCTGGCCAGTCATAGGATCGGAGAAAGGCCATTAAATCTACAGAGACTTCAGGTGGTTTTCGAACATGGCGCGCGGCGCAATCGCGAATAAAGAAATCGACGAGTGGTTCGATATCCTCCGGTCTTTCGCGGAGGGGAGGAAGATCGACATTCAAGACATTGAGCCGGTGGTAAAGGTCTGCGCGGTACTGATTGGTCTCGGTCAGCTCCGAAATATTGCGACTGGTTGCGGCAATCAAGCGCACATCCACCTTGATCTCTTCGTTGCTCCCCACAGGTGAGAAGGTAAAGCTTTCGAGGACGCGCAGTAGCTTCGGTTGAAGGGAGAGGGGGAAGTCCCCGATCTCGTCCATGAAAAGCGTCCCACTTTGGGCTGCTTGAAAACGGCCATGCCTGGATTCATTGGCGCCGGTAAATGCTCCTCGAACATACCCAAACAACTCGGCTTCAATCAGTGGTTCAGGCAAGGCAGCAATGTTGACTGCTACGTACGAGCTCGCTTTTCTTAAACTCAACTGGTGGATTGCGGCCGCGACCAGTTCCTTACCCGTACCGCTTTCGCCTGTGATCAATACGATGCTGTCCGACTCGGCAACACGTTTGATCGATTCGAATACCCGACGCATGGCCGGGGAATTGCCGATCATTTTGCCAAGCACTCCCGCATGTTCATCGTCGGTGATCGATGGTTGCGGACGCATGGGCAAGTATCGATTGAGCAAGACGAGTAGTTCATCTGGCTTTAAGGGCTTCATCAAGTAATCGATGGCCCCCATCTTCATCGCTGCGACAGCGGTATCCACATCGCCGTATGCCGTCACGACGATAATAGGAGTCGAGGGTCGGCTCTCATGCCAGTATTGAAGCAGATCCAATCCTGAGAGTCGTCCCAGCCGCAAGTCGGTGATCACTAAATCGACAGCTTGGGAAAGATGCGCCTTGGCCTCCGCTACGCCCGCAGCGGCCAAAACATTATATCCCTCGGTCCGCAAAAGGCGCGTCATGGCCTCCCGTTCGCTGGCTTGATCTTCGACCACTAGGATAGTTTGTTTACTGGACATCGCTGGATTCCTCATTGCAACGAACGACGGGAAGAGAGATGACAAAATCCATGCCACCCAAGGCGGTGCTGCGGCGGCACTGGATGCTTCCGTCCGCCTCTTCCACAATACTATTGACGACCGCTAGCCCCATTCCCACTCCGTCATCGCGCGTGGTGTAGAAGGGTTCAAAAATCTGTTCGAACTGGTCCGACGCAATACCAGGCCCGCTATCTTGGACTCGAATGGACACGCGCGGGCCGATCGCATCGACGAGAATTTCGATCCTTCCCGATTTGCCAATCGCCTCGCGAGCGTTGTTGAGCAAGTTGAGGAGAACCTGACGGAAGAGCCGTGCATCAATCGCGATCACGGCCTCTGGGGCTTGGTTGTTATACGAGATCTCAATGCCATCTTTCTCATGCAGTTGTTTGAGAAATTGCAAGATCGAATAGATTTCGTCATGAACGTTGCACTCCCCTTTTGCCTGCGTGTTCACGCGTGCATACCCGAGCAACTGCCCAATCAAATCATCGACTCGTTCGACCTCCCGAACCGATTCTTCGATCATCGCTGCCGCTTCCTCGGAAGAAATGTGCGCGGTCCCGGCAAAAACCTTTTGTGAGGTAAACAAGTTCAATCGCACGGCATTCAAAGGATTTCGCAATTCGTGGGCCATCCCGACAATCAATCGACTGAGCCCCGCCAATCGCCGCGTCTCGGCTTGATCGAGCGCCTGCTCCATCCTCTTAGCGCGAACGCCTAACCGAAAGAGCAAGATGGAGGACCCGAGAACGATCGCACCGATAGCGGTGATGACGATCGACCAAACTTGTATCGCTTCGCGCTGCCCTTCCCACACGCGACGATTGAGCCAAGTCAAATCCAGCCCTGTATGGTATGAGCCCATGGTTTGATTCTGATAAATGATCTGGGCACTGATATCTAACGCATCGCCCCGGTGGGATAACGGGCCATCGGAAATCTGTCGAACCCCTGGTCCATATCCTTCAATCGCCTTCTTCTCCCAGCCTTCCGGCAATCGATCGTGATCCGGATTCTCGACGTCCAAATAATCGCTGTGCGCCAGAATCAATCCTTCTGCGTCCACAATTGCCGCATAGAGTCGGTCTGGCTTCCCTGGTATCGTTCGCCGCCAATGATCGACCAACCATCGTGGCTTTTTCTCGAGCTGATAAGCGGCCATCGATAGGCCTTCCAGTAAATCGGACTCGATGCGCCCAACCGTTCGCTCCACATGCGATCGCGCTTGATTGATCTCTGCGTCAAAAATGGAATGGCGAATGGACTGGAGATCCCGAGCCAATCCAAGCAGTCCGACCGCCGCAGCCAGCACGATTGCTACAAAAATAGATAGGGCGGGCACCCAAGTAAACGCCCGCGGAGACTGCAACATCCGAGATAAAATCATAATACCTTTTACCCGAAAACTCGGGGGTACGCACTGCGAAAATCTGTCGTAGGTCACGCGGTGGACCACGTTTCCGTGCGTGCCCCTTATAATCGATCCTCATCCGATCTCTTCTCTGCCATGCTGCTCCTTCCATCCTAACGATCATGACCCGACGATTGCTGTCCACATGGTTCGCCCTCGCGTGCTGCTTTCTTCCCTTCCAACCCCTTGTACCTTTCCTACCAATTGTACCTACGGCTATGGCTCAGAACGGTGAACCCTTCTTCATCGGTGGTTATGGTGAGAGTATTTATGCTAGCCGTCTTCACTCCGATGGGGCGATGGATGAACCGGTTGCCATTGGCTCGTTGGTGCGTCCCAACTTCTTTGCGCGGCATCCTGAGCAGGAACTCTTGTACGCTGTGGGAAACGCTTCGCCTGCTGAGAAAGGGGCACCTGGCGTGGTCGCAGCCTTTCGTTGGGACAAGAAGAAACTGAATGAGCTTCAACCGGGTGCTCTCACCCTGGTCAACCAGCAACCTATTCCGCTTGATACCGCATGCCACATCTCGGTCGATCCTCAGGCTGAGTTCGTGGTGGTTGCCAATTACGGGAAGGGGAGCATTGTCGTTTATCCCCTGGAGTCGACTGGAGCCATCGGACCTATGCTGCAGAGACTCGAGCATTCAGGAAAAGGAAAGGACCCTTCGAGACAATCGAGTCCCCATGCGCATTGCAGCATCTGGACCGCCAGCGGATCCCACCTTCTCGTCGCCGATCTTGGGATGGACAAGGTGCTGGTCTACGAAGTTGACCGGAGCACACGCCATTTGAAGCCTTGTCCCGATCTCGATCTGACTCTGGCGCCGGGCGCGGGGCCTCGGCATCTTGCATTCGATCCAACGGAGAGGATTCTCTATGTCATCAACGAGCTCGATATGTCTATCTCCAGTTTCAACTGGCACGGAAATCGGCCATCCACAGCGATTGAAACCGTGACGACTCTCCCTCTAGGCGTATCCGACCCAAGCTATTCCACGGCGGAGATCTTGGTCCACCCCTCCGGCCAATTCGTGTACGGCAGCAACCGCGGCCATGACTCGATCGCATCCTTCCAAATCGACCGTTCGACAGGGAAACTCACGCCGACGGGACACACTCCGACACTTGGCAAAACACCGCGCAACTTTCGACTCTCACCGGGCGGTCAATTCCTGCTGGCGGAAAACCAGCAATCCAATAACATCGTTTCCTTTCGAATCGATGCAGAAAAAGGGACTTTGCGGCCGACCGGATTCCTCATCGAGGCCCCCGCGCCGGCCTGTATCAAGTTCCTTAAATAGAGTGCACAAACGAAGCGATCGCGACTAGACTCTTGTCTTCTCGTTTTTCAGATCCCTTTGCTCGCTGGTTTTTGTTGACTGAAGTCCTATGACACGAAACGACCACTTCTTCCGCGGCTGCATGCCAGCCTTGATGACCCCTTGCAAATCGGATCGAACCCCGGATTACGATGCGTTGGTTCGAAAGGGACAAGAGCTGATCCAATTAGGGATGAAAGCGGTCATCTACTGTGGATCTATGGGAGACTGGCCCCTCCTTACCGAATCCCAGCGGCAAGAAGGCGTGAGGCTCTTAGCCGAGGCTGGCGTTCCTGTAGTTGTCGGAACCGGTGCTCAAAACTCGAGTCTGGCCGCAGACCACGCTGCTCACGGTCAGAAGGTTGGAGCCAAGGGGCTCATGGTGATTCCTCGTGTTCTGTCACGCGGTACCTCGCCAGCCGCCCAGTATCAACACTTCTCCAAAATTCTCGCCGCAGCTCCCAGCCTTCCCTCGGTGATTTACAACAGCCCCTACTACGGTTACCAAACCAAAGCCGATTTGTTCTTTCAGTTGCGACAACAACATAAGAACTTGGTCGGCTTCAAAGAGTTCGGAGGCGCTGCCTCGTTAGACTATGCGGCCGAATATATCACGAGCGGTGATCCTGATCTTTCGTTGATGGTCGGGGTCGACACCCAAGTCGTACACGGGTTCCTTTATTGCGGAGCTGCGGGGGCGATCACCGGAGTCGGAAATGCCATTCCCCGCGAAGTACTTCGACTCGTCGAACTCTGCGAACAAGCAGTCCAAGGAGACTCGAATGCCAAACAATGGGCTTTTGAGCTGAGCGATGCTTTGAAAGTGCTTTCCACGTTCGACGAAGGTCCTGATTTGGTTCTCTACTACAAACGACTCATGGTCTTGGCAGGGAACCCTGAATACGCACTGCAGCTCCAAGAAAGCGACGCGCTCAGCCCAAGCCAACTTGGATTCCTCGATCAACAGTGGCAACAGTTTCGCGACTGGTGGGATCGCTGGCCCGGTCAAGCCTAAATGCCCTCGATCATTATGAAGAATGCGATGGGGTAGTGTTTGAAACGTGCGGCGACGGCTGCGGTCCATAGCAAAACTTGTGAGATGCGGAACTGAAAAGGGTTAAGACCTGGACCTTGAAGGGTGCGTTGATCGTCTTCTTCTGTCATGTTCTGTCATAGGAGCTATAGTAATTTGGTTCCCAGCGGAACATCCTTGTCAGGTACGCACAGCGCGACCTCTCCGTGCGAATTATGAAATCCTGTAACGAGGCACTCTGACATGTGGGGGCCGATCTGCTTCTCAGGTAAGTTCACCACTGCGACAATCAGCTTGCCAAGGAGCTCTTCTGGCTTGTAGAGGGAAGTGATCTGAGCACTCGACTTCTTGATACCGATTTCGTCCCCAAAATCGATGTGGAGGATGAAAGCGGGCTTCCGGGCACCTTCAAAAATCGTCGCATCGATCACGCGTCCTACCCGCAACTCCACTCGGAGAAAGTCAGCGAACGCAATTGTTTCCATTCAAAGAACCACCATCCTCTAGGCAGCGAGCTTTCGGTCCCTGGTGAGGATCTCCCCTTTCTCGTTCACTTCTTCAAACCGAACGGAGACCTGCCGTGAAACTCCGCTTTCTTGCATGGTAACACCGTAGATCATATTGGCTGCGGTCATCGTCTTCTTGCTGTGCGTTACGACGATGAACTTGGTGGTCGAAAGAAACTCGCGAAGAACGGTCACAAAACGACCAATATTGGCTTCATCGAACGGCGCATCGACTTCGTCGAGAATACAAAACGGACTGGGGCGGTATTGAAAGAAGGCCATAATCAAAGCCACCGCCGTGAGGGCTTTTTCGCCACCGCTCAGAAGCGAATTGCTAAGCGTGGTCTTGCCCGGAGGTGTTGCAATAATCTCGATACCGCTATCCGGATCGTTTTCGTTTTCAAGAAGAATGTCGGCGAAGCCACCGCCGAACGACCGCCGATACAAGTCTTGAAAGTTTTTGCGAATCGCTTCAAGCGTCTCGATGAACAAGTGACGGGAATCTTCGTCGATTTTCGTCATGGTCCGCAGCAGTCCATTTTTGGCTTCAATCAAATCGCTTTGATGACCTGCGAGGCGATCGTATCTCGATTGCAACGCATCGAGTTCAGCGAGCGCCTCCATATTGACGCTCCCTGTGGATGCGAGTTCGGAACGGAGCCAAGCGACTTCCGATTCCGTTTTCTGTTTGAGTTGTTGCAACTCCTGCATATCGGAAACGGCAGCGATCGACTGGAGCTCGCCAGCGGTGTCTTGGGAAAGACGGTCTTCGACAATTTGCTTTTCAATCTCGAGCAAATCCCGAGGCAGCAGAATTTGATACTCTGCAGCATAGTGCTCGCGAAGCTGTGCGACTTGAGATTCGATCTGCTGCAAACTATGGTTGATCTGTGCTAAGCGATCTTCATTCTTCTCCATTTGACGTCGCATTTGCTCAAACTGGCGCAGCGCCTGTCCAGCCGTGTTGTTCTGTTCATCGATCTTCGCGAGCTGCGCAATGCGCTGGGTCTCTAGGTTCGTGGCGGTTGTTCTCAGTTCACCCATCGCCTCCATGCAGCGGGTCGCATGCTGTTTGGATTCTTGGATTCGTTGGTCGATTTGAGAGAGGGACTGGCTGGCCTGGCTCACATTCTTTTCTCTCTCCGATGCGTCCAAGACGAGTTGATCCAGCGTGAGTTTCAGTCCATCGAGCCTTTGTTCCAATCTCGCAACTTGAATCTTCTGTTCGTTCGCCAGCGACTCCTGAAGCTTTAGTTTGGACTGAAGCTCGGCTCTTCGCTCCCGCAGAGAATGCAGTCGAACATCGATCTCCTCGCGTGCCAGTTCGCTGCGCTGGCACTCTGCATCGGCCTCCTGTGACTGGTTCTCTGCATCGAGAATTCGATCGTCGCCGGTTGCGATCTGAGAAAGGATCTCGTCGATTCGCTTGAGGAGGGAGGAGCTTCGTTCGGCATTGGACTCCGATAGAACCTCGATGCGTGAAAGCTCTTGCGACGCTTCCCGTTCCTGTCGTTCCAATTGCTTCAATGAAAGTTCTTCGCGTGCCAGGCTTTCTTGAAGGTGAATCATCGCCTGGGTCGCTTGCTCCAGCTCTGACTCGAGATGAACTATCTCCTCGCGCGCCATCTGCATTTCGGTTCGCCGGGAGATCAATCCCAATCCCGCTTGCAACGAGCCGATCGTAATGCTCCCATCGGAGTCGATCAATTGGCACTCGGCGGTTACGAATCGCAATCCTGCTCCACGAAAGTGGCTGAGTTCCAGTGCGGTCGCCAAGGAATCCACGAACCAAGTCGTCCCTAGCAATGCGCGAATCAGCGGTTCGTATTCCGGCGCAAATTGAGTTAGTCGATCGGCGCGCCCAATGACTCCACGCAGTCCATCTAACTGTATCTTTTCCCCTGTTCTTCGGTTGGGGAGCCGATCCAGTCTCAGCAAAGTAACACGGCCGTCGACGGCGAGCGCACCTTCATGGATCCAGTCCACAATTTGACCATTGCTCAAAACGATTGCATCTGCCAAGTGACCGAGGGCTACGTCAATCAGAGGCGCAAGGTGCATTTCGCTCGACAGAATATCCGCAACAAGTCCCCGCACCGAATGCCACGGGTTCGACAACATCGCGACGCTAGACTCGCCACCTTGGGAGTCGAGATCTTGATTCGCCCGAGCTAGTCGCAGCAACTGTTGCCCGCCACGTCCGTCTCCTGCGAATTGATCTTCTAGTTGCGTGAGAACCGACAATCGCTCCCGCACTCCGTGCAACTTCCCTTGCATCGCGGCGAGTTGTTCTTGACTTTCGAACAGTTTCTTCCGTCCCTGTTCGAGCGATTGCTCTGCTACGGTCCGACCCTCTCGCGCAGCCGTGGCTCGCAAACGGGCCCGATCTATCTCGTGCGATAACTGAAGGGATTCTTTTTCCTGGCGTTCCCATTCCAACCTTAACTGCGACTCCTGACTTCGCCAGGTTTCGATCGAGTTTTGCAATTGCTCGATGTGATATTGAAAACTGACGATTTTAGAACGCAACGTATGGATCGTCGTTTGCATTTCGGCATGCGAGGCTGCATCGGAATCGATCGATTGGTTGAGTTGTTCAAGCTCGCTGCGGACTTCCTCCAGATCCGCTTCACGCTGAGCAAGCAAGAGGATTGCGTCTTTCTGCTCTTGTTCGATCGACTCGATTTCGCGTTGTCGTACTTGGGTTTCCTCAACCGACGAGGAAGCTTTCTCCTGCAATGCGATCAATCGCTCTTGAATGAGCGAGCGTTCGATCTCCAACTCCTCCGAGCGAGCGATGGCGGTGTTGTATCCACTTTCCGCTGCGATCGCCTCTTTTTCTGAGTTCAAATAAGCGTTCTGAAAGGAGACGAGCTCCGATTGCAACGCATCCAGAAGACGTTTTTCTCGAGCTGCAGAGTCATCCAGTTCCTTCCACTTCACCACACATTCTTCTTTAGAACTGATCGCCTCTGTGCGTTGCAATTCCAACGCATTGCGTTGGTGTTCAAGGAGGCGCGTTTCGATCCAGCCAAGACTCCACCGTTGTGAGGTGAGTTGATGGGTGATCTCCCGATACCGCTGTGCCTTGGTTGCTTGGCTTTTGAGCGTTTGCAGTCGCTTTCCAACTTCGTCGACGATGTCCCCTAGGCGAACCAGGTTCTGGTCGACGCGTTGCATACGGCGTTCGGCTTCCACCTTTTTGGCTTTGAACCGAGAAATCCCCGCTGCCTCCTCGAAAATCCCACGGCGATCCTTCGCGGAAGCTTGCAGCAGACGATCCACCTTTCCTTGCTCGATCAGACTGTATGCGTCGACTCCGACACCGGTGCCCCGAAATAGATCTTTGACGTCCTTCAGTCGACACGGCTCGCCATTGATCGCATACTCTCCTTCGCCACTGCGAAAAACCCTTCGACTCACATGCACTTCTTCAGAGTCGTGATGAAAGATGCGCGAGGTATTGTCGAGAACAAGCACGACCTCGGCGCTATTCGCAGGCTTGCGTCCCCCCTCTGCGGAGCCTTTAAAGATCACATCCGCCATATCTGCGCCGCGTAACGCTTTCGCGCTCTGGGCACCGAGCACCCACTTCACGGCGTCGACAACATTGGATTTTCCAGATCCGTTCGGACCGACGACCACGGTGATCCCGTCGGGGAATTCGAACCGCGTTTTGTCGGCAAAACTCTTGAAGCCTACTAGTTCGAGGGCTTTGAGCATGAATGGGTCCGATGGATCCGAAACAGAAGAGTGACGATTTAAGTGGTGCAGCCGTTAGTTCAATGCGTCCCAGTCGATTTCAGGGAGCTCATTTGAGGCATTGGAAGATGTCGAGACCGAGGGAGATACTCCGCTTGGGAGCTCCTCGACGGTTACTTTCTCCTGGTTCTTGGTGGAGACATCAAGATCGATTCCAGATTCCGAGGCCGAACGATGAGGCGTCACCGCTTCGTTACGGAACCAATTCGAAACAGTCCACCACGATTTGGTCTCGTTCTGTCGCGAGCTCGCATCTACTTCCACAGGTCGTTCGGCTGCTTCTTCGGATTCGCCATCGCGTTTGTAGATACGACCCGCCATCGGGCGTGGATTGAACGCGACGGGAGTGCTGATGCACTTCTTTTCCGACAGTAGGGACAGGGTCTGCACGAGATCGTTATACGATGCATTCGCTGCGCCGAGTGCCCGAAGCAAAGAGACGGTATCGGCCTCCACAACAGATCGAATGACATCGGAAGCTGACTTGCGAGTCACCAGCAGTTGATTCCCACTCACGGGTGTTAGGGTCACAAAGGGAGTTGGGTTCAAGGTGGAGGTCAACGTCACAGGTGACGTGTTTCCAAAGCAAACAATCTCTTGTTTGGTTTGCAAGGAAACAGCGATGAGAGGTGACTGGCTGGATATCAACGACATCGAAACGCGATCGTTCAAACGCTCGCCCTGTACGAGTGCATCGGATTCATCCCGTTGTCGAATTGCCCAAAACGCACCGTAACGCAATTCCGGCTCGGATTCTTGAAGCAGTTTTTCCAACGCCTCGCGGGCGCTGTCTTGCTCGTTCATCGCCAATCCGACGAGGCAGAGGGGTCGGAACGCCGCCTCTTTCCGAGCAATTTCGGCTAGGACCGGTACCGATTCCTTGCGATCGAGATAAGCAAGAGAATAAGCCGTATAGAAGCGAATCTCGGTGTCGACGGAGGAAAGCGTATCGACCAGAACATCGATCGCTTCGGGGGTTCCCAAGGATTCCAGTTCCGCCGCGGCGCGTCGAACGGTTGTCCGATCGCGTACCAGTTTCTTGCATCCTTCGAGTCTTTCCTTGCGTTCTTCATCGCTTTCATTGAATCCGGTTGCGAGAATGACGGAAGCGAAGTGAGAAGCGTCGAATCGGTACTTCGGCATCGTCGTCAACGCGACTTGCGCATCATTTTTTCCTTCAGCCATCAAACGTTGACGCGAAGCTTCGTGAAAATAAAATCGCTTGTTGAGCGCTTCTTCGATGGATTTCGTGACCATCACATGCTTGAAGTCAGGTCGGACTTGGAGACCTAATCGTCTCGGTTGCAACAAACGTCCACCACCCACAATCACCGCTCGCAGAGGCTCGCGGTCTCTCTTCGTGTAGGCTGCAGGGAGAATGACGAGTTCCCCTTGAGCAACAGCCTTGTCATCGCTTTCACGAATTTTGCCACCGACATTTACCATCTCGCGCAGACGAGCTTCCAACAGGAAACCGCCGGTCAAGTCGCTCGCGTTGCATTCGGTCGAGCATTCGATGCTGACGTCGAGGACTTGGTTGTCTCGATCTCCTGGATTTCCATATCCTCGAACCTTGACGAGGGCGGTCCAGAGAGCGTCGAGAGTCGATTCGGGGGAAGCGGTCTCTCGAATCCGCATCTCTTTCAACATCATGTCACGGGCAGCCCCTGGCTTGACCGATCCCCCTGTGTTGTTGAGCCCAGTGACCAGTCCATAGGCATCGTACTGATGGATGACCAAGCCTGTGATACCGGCGACCTCACCGATCAATCGGGGACGCTCGGGATCCTTCAATAACTGCTTGATCCGTTTGGTCTCTTTGATGAAGTGGGAGTTTTCATCATTCTTCTTGCGGCCGAACCATGATTGACAGCCCACGAAGCCAACGAGGATTAGCAGCGCGCAAACTACGAGTGGGCTGCGTTTGCGCCGTTGACGAGACGGGCATGGATTGGATTTGAACAAAATGGTGTCCAGAGCGGTTCGGTCCATCGATCGATCATTCCTATTCGCAAGAATAGTTCGCGTCCGATGGGATCCATCCCATCTGCGCAAATTCACTCCGGTTCATATCTAGATCGTGTGAGCCAGGTCAAGGTCATGCAGGGGAATTCAGGAATGCTGGCAATCGATCAAGGAAGATTGTGACCCATTTTGTCGCGTTTTGTCGCTAGGTAGGCAGCGTTGTGCTCATTGATCTCCGGAATAATGGGCACTTGATCGACAACCGAAAGGTCAAACCCGCGCAGGTTGAAGGCTTCCTTTTTCTTGGGATTGTTGGTGAGGAGCCTAATTTCATGCAATCCGAGATCCTTCAGGATTTGGATGCCGATGCCATAGTCTCGCATATCCGCTTTGAAGCCGAGTTTGTGATTGGCTTCGACTGTATCCAAACCTTCTTCCTGGAGCGCATAGGCCTTGATCTTTTGAGCGAGCCCAATGCCGCGACCTTCTTGCGGCAAATAGACTAGGACGCCTCTTCCTTCGCGGGCGATTGCTTCCAAGGCCTGTTGAAGTTGATCGCCGCAATCGCATCGGAGGGAAGCGACCAGATCCCCTGTAAAGCAACTGCTATGCATCCGGACCAATGGCGCGTTTTCTCCTGCGGTGCTGAGATCGCCCATCACGAGAGCGACCGGTTCCTGCGATTCGAACTGCACCCCGTAGACGATAATATCAAACAGTCCGTAGCGGGTTGGCAATTTGGCCTTGGCCGTCCTGTTCACCAACTTCTCGCTGATGCGTCGATGCGAGATGATCTGCTCGACAGTGATGATTTCCAACCCATGTTTCGCGGCCAGCTCGAGCAACTCATCCCGCGTGGCTCGATCTCCTTCGTGATTCAAAATCTCGCACAAAACCCCCGCGGGTGTCAGGCCTGCCATTCTCGCGAGATCGACCGCCGCCTCCGTATGACCGGCTCGTCGCAACACGCCACCCTCCATGGCGAGGAGTGGGTAAACATGCCCTGGTTTGACGAAATCGGAAGGCTTCGAATTCTCGCTCGCAAGTCTTCGAATGGTTTCGGCTCGCTCCCCTGCGGTGATGCCTGTTTTGCATCCAGCATGGTCGACGGGCGTCATAAAAGCAGTCGTAAGCGGGGAGGTGTTGTGATCGACTAAAGGACGAAGTTCCAGTCGCTGGCAAACCGAAGGCAACACCGGTGCACAGAGTTGTCCGTGACCTTGAAGCATAAAATTGATGGTCTCAGTCGTGACGGACTCTGCTGCACAAACAAAATCGCCTTCGTTCTCGCGATCTTCATCGTCGAGCACGATCACCACCTCTCCGCGGGCGATCGCTGCAACGGCCTTTTCGATACTGCTGAACTTTGTGTTTGTCATTTTGGATGGAATTTGGAGTAGCCCAATGGTGTCAGGAGTTTGGATGGGAGTTGGGATCCATGTCATCCAAGCTATAGTCTTTCATTTTCTTGTGGAGCGTGTTGCGATTGATGCCAAGCCGGGTTGCTGCTTTTGTCTGAACATAATTGCAGGACGCGAGGACTTGAGAAATAAGCTCCTTTTCGACTCGATCCACGATCGCACTGTGCAGGTTGGTGGCATCGGCTGAGCACTGTCGGATTCCCTCGACGACCACTTCGGTCGCCAAACTTTGGAAGTCCCATTTTTTCTGTTCACTCACGGCATGTGCTGGCGTTGGAGTCGAACCGCGCCCTGTCACCGTGGATGGCAGGAGGTCGCATGTCAACTCATCGGTTTCTGCCATCACCACCGAGCGTTCGATGTAGTTTTGCAATTCGCGAACATTGCCGGGCCAATGGTAATCCTGCAACGCTTGCATCGCCTCGCGCTCGATGTGAACCACATACCGTTCATTGAGTGCACTATACACTTGTAGGAAGTGCCCGACGAGCGCGGGTATGTCCTCGCGTCGCTTGCGAAGAGGTGGAATCTCGATCGGTACCACATTCAGTCGCCAATACAAATCTTCGCGAAAACGCTCGTGCTTGATCTCTTCCGCAAGGTCCCGGTTGCTCGCCGCGATGACACGTGTGTCCACAGAAACTGTTTCAGTGTCCCCGACCCGCTCGAACTGCTTTTGCTGCAAGACCCGGAGGAGCTTGACCTGGAGGTGCAGCGACGTGCTGTTGATTTCATCCAAGAAAATAGTACCGGAGTGCGCCGCCTCGAATCGACCTGCGCGATTGCTAACGGCTCCCGTGAAAGCGCCTCGAACGTGACCGAAAAGCTCGCTCTCTAACAAACTCTCGCTCAACGCACCGCAATTGACTTTTACAAAGGGCCCGCTGTTGCGACCGCTCAATTGATGAATGGCGTTCGCAATCACTTCCTTGCCAGAACCGGTTTCACCCAAAAGCAGAACCGATGCATTGCTGGGGGCAACGCGACGGGTGATGCGAACCACGTCCTGCATGGCGGGAGCGGAGCCGATGACTCCTGGAAGCAACGTTCCAGCGCTGACACGCTGCGATCCGTTGTCTTGCCTGATTCCTGCCATGGAGTTCCGACTTTTAGAAGGCTGACGAAACAACACGGCGCCTAACCCAAGGGTGCGATGCCGTGTTAAGGAGCAATCGCCCCCCATTCGCGATCCCCGCGACTGGCTTCGACTGCATCCAGCATCCGACTTAGCAACTCACGGGTATCGACCTCGCTTTTGCCTCGCTCGTTATACACATCGTACAGACCATCAGCCGTCTCGGAAGAGACTTGTAGTCCAAATTGACGAAGCGATTGCACAAAAAGTTGGCTTGCCTGCTCGCGTTCGGGCAACGGAATCGCGCTGTCCAGAACTTTAAGGATCAGTTCACGCTGTCCTACGGGTGTTTGGGGGATTTTCGGTTGCACAGGCGCCTTCGGAGCCGTGACCAACTTCCCAAGTTGCGCTTCGCGAAACCGACCCGCTTCTTCCTTCCAAAAAACCTTGTCGACGTCGCTCATTGGACTTGCTCCAAACGCGACTCGACCCCGTCGAAGAATGTCCTGCAATCCAATCTCGTCAGGCGGGACGCTGCCCAGCACTAGCTGCGATTCCAAATCCAAGACTCGCAATTCGGAACTGCTCAAGGACTCAGCAAGAACCGCGATAGGAACCGAAGCTCCCGTAGATGTCCCTCGAATTCGCTGCACGAGTTGCCCTAGGTCCATTTCAAGCGTCCTCGAGACGATGAAAATTTCTTCCACCGGCGCACCCTCTTTGCATCGAGCCAATGCCGTTCCCGCAGAGGAGAACTCCTCGCATTGGTAATCGAAGGATTCCAGCAACGTGCGAAGATGCGATCGTAGTGAACTGCTTCCTCCTACCACCATGGCTCGCCGCTTCGTCGTCAATTGCACCATTTCTGCGACGACCCGATCCAGCTTGCCTCGGCCCAGAAAACTCTCGTTCCCTACCCCGCGATCTGCTCCTGACGCCATCCACTGCATCAAACCTGTCGCACACGCATATCGGACCGTGGTGTATCCTGACTCAAGCCCTTGTACCAATCGGTCTCGGACCTCGACCGGCATCGGCGACGAAAATCTTCCCAATTGCTCGGCGACGACTCGCTGCGATGTTGGAAACCGATACTTCCAAGCGGCATCCCAAACAAGGCACGCGAATTCATAACGATCCAACAGCGGCGCTTTCGCACCGAGGGACAAATGCGTTCCCGTAGCCGGAATGCCGTCTTCGCCTTGGAGCAGAACCGCTGCTGCGATCGCGGAGTCCAACCCCGCGCCCGCTCCCGATTGAAGCACGACCTCCGCTTCCCCTTCCACTCGGAACCAAAGCTCCTCGGCTGGAGTGCAATCGCGCATCGTTAAAGAACGACCATCTTGGCCTAACAGCCAGCGTACACCCGTAGCCGCTTCGTCATCGAATCGCACATTGGAGTAACGGCTAAGTAGAGCGCGGAGACGGGAGGAGGAATCATCGAAGAGCTGAGAGCCAGATGGCGATGATTCGCTTCGGCTCATCCATTTGTTCGCAAGTGCGCGGAGATCTTCCGGCACGTCGTCGGCAATTCCGAAGAGAGATGTGAGTTCGCTTTGGTAGCGAGCGTCTTTCGATCCCGCAGCAAGCAATATCAGGTTGCGTCTGGCGTCGGCGTGAGGTGTTCGCATGCAGACCACCCAAGCATCTTTGGCTGGGTCACCCAAGCGTCGTAGCGTTTCACACATCGCTCCGTTCGGTGCAGGAGCTCCTTGTCGCATTACCGCGCCAAAAAAACTTTGAACGCCGATATAACCCGTCGACTGCACAACACCGAATGCGGGCTTCCAACTACTTGGTTCAGGACTCTGAAGCTGCGAGACACTTTTTGCAATCATCGCCGGGTTGAGTCGGTACTGATCGGCCAATTGCAAAACGCGTTCTACGATCTGCTTGTTGGCTGGCTCCAGTGGCACCAAGGGCGATAACAACCCTTGAAATGTTTTGGCACCCACCTCGCCGACCATCGCGTGCGCGCGGGCTTCATCCAATCCGGTTTGCTCGATAACTTTCAGCCACCGCGCCACTTCATCCCATCTGCGGATTCGGGCCATCCATTGAACCGCCCTGGCCAATCCTGCAGGATCGGAAGGTGCGCTGCGGATCAACGATCGAACGACTGCATTCCTTTCAAAGAGATCGACCTCCCCGATCGGGCTTGGCGCTGCACCCGCTGTGCCGACATTCACCGGGACTTCGTCCGTGGAAATAGGATCGTTGCCAAAGGGGTCTTGTGCGCAGCACGAGAGGGCTGTTGTCAGGCCAATGCAAACCAAAGATATAGAACATTGCAAAGGACGATACCGCAGCATAGCCGTTCCACTGAGATGACGATCGAGACAAGTTCGGAGTAGCAGGTGGGGCGTGCGGAAGCGTATAGCACCCTCCAGTTTAGCTCCCCCCTTTTGGATGCCCCCTAAAAATAAGCAATTTCTAACCAACAAGCGCGCCAAATGTTCGAACTTTCTCCGCCTTGGTATATCGTAGTGATATCACATTGCTATTATTTCATTTCATGTTCCTGGAGGAGTCGACGATGAATACCGTGACCGCTGAGAAGAGCTTTCAACCCATGTCGGGTTGGTTTCCATTAGTTTTGGTGATTTTGGGCTTTGCTTTGACGATCGCCGGATTCGTCGTCACGGTTTCCTCCGTTGACGAACGCTCCGAAATCATCAACGTACTTTCCTTTTTTGCGGTTGGAGGACTAGCCACGGTCACCTTCATCGCCTTGTTCGGTTTCTTGGCGATCCAGCCGAACGAGTCTCGCGTGCTACTCCTGTTCGGCACCTATAAGGGGTCCGTCAAACAATCGGGGTTCTTTTGGGTCAATCCGTTCTTCTCCAAAAAATCCGTTTCATTGAGAGTTCGCAACTTCGAGACAGGCTCCACCTCGGTCGGGGAAACGAAAGACAAACAAGGAGTTGTCGTCACGCCGAAAACCAGAACCCATGGAAGACCATCCAAAGTCAATGACAAAGACGGCAACCCCATCGAAATCTCCGCCGTCGTCGTCTGGCGCGTGGTGAATACCGCCGAAGCGCTTTTTGAAGTGGATGACTACGAGGATTATGTCGGCGTTCAAAGTGAAGCTGCCCTTCGCAACCTGGCGACGCGACACCCGTACGACAGCCAAGATCACGAAGTTTCACTTCGAAGCAACACACAGGAGATCAGCGATCAGCTTCAACGCGATATTCAAGATCGCGTTGACAAGGCGGGGGTCGAAGTCATCGAGGCTCGGATCAGCCATCTCGCATATGCCGCCGAGATTGCGGCCGCCATGCTCCAACGTCAACAAGCATCCGCCGTTGTCGCTGCTCGTAGCAAGATTGTCGAGGGAGCCGTCGGTATGGTTCAGCAAGCGCTCGAGCACCTAAGCCGAGATAAAATTGTCGAACTCGACGACGAACGAAGAGCCGCCATGGTATCGAATTTGCTCGTCGTACTTTGTTCTGATCGCCACGCGCAACCGGTGGTGAATACGGGGACGCTCCATAACTAGCGGATAGGGCTTCATGGCCAAGCGGGACTCCTTCCTACTGCGACTTCCTCCAGAAACCCTCGACGCACTCCGTCGCTGGGCGGAGGAGGAGCTGCGCAGTACCAACTCGCAAATCGAAATCTTGCTCACGCAATCCCTCAAAAAAGCTGGACGATACCCCAAGCCACTGGCTTCTCCCGAGCAAAAGGATGCGACGAATTCCAATAGCACGCATCCGCATGGGAAGAGCGACTCGAGCACGACCCTCGACGATGGCTCTTGATCGATCTCTCTTGATCAGCGGCTATTGATCTGCAGGCAACTCCAGCGTGATCCGTTGAAGCATGTAAAGCGCAGGGCACTTTCTCCGAACTACCAACGGAGAAGGCAGGTGCCCCAAGAGAGCCCGGCTCCGAATCCGCACAATAAGACGAGATTGCCCCGCTGCAGACGACCCGCTTTGACCGCTTGATCGAGAGCCAGCGGAATGCTGGCAGCGGACGTATTGCCGAATCGGTCCAAGTTGACAAACATGCGTTCACGAGGGATCGCGAAATGTCCGATGGCTGCGTCGAGTATTCGAATGTTCGCTTGGTGAAGGATCACTAAATCGATGTCGCAAGGGCTCACTCCCGCCTCGACTAGGACGTCGTTCAAGCTGTCCTCGACAATTCGAACCGCCCACTTGAACACCGAACGTCCATCCATTTGCAGATACTGACGCCCTTCGGCGATCGACTGCGCACTGAGAGGTTCGCGAGATCCGCCGCCAGGTATGCACAGTGCATTAGGATCTCCCTCGGAACCCAGGGTGAATCGAATCAGTCCATTACCGGGATTGCTTGGCGATCCCTCGTCGGGTTCGATGGGCTGCAGAAGCGCAGCTCCTGCTCCGTCGCCAAACAACGGATACGTCTTCACATCGGTCGCGTCCACCGTGCGGCTCATGATCTCGCTCCCGACGACCAGCGCATTGCGAGCCGCACCGGTGCGGACAAACTGAGCAGCTGTAACCAGCCCGACCATGAACCCCGCGCAAGCCGCGTTGACGTCGAAAGCCGGAGCGATGCATCCAAGGCTTTTTTGGAGCAAACACGCAGTGCTCGGTGTCATGTAGTCAGGGGTAATCGTCGCGCAGACGATCAAGTCCACGTCCGAGGGAGACACGTTGGCCGATTGCAAGCAATCGATTGCGGCTCGGTAGGCAAGGTCGCTGGTTGCTTCCTCAGACGTTGCGCGCCGCCGTTGTTGAATCCCCGTTCGCTGTACGATCCACTCGCTATCGCAGCCTAGCTCCGCAAGGTCTTCATTGGTGACGATTTGCTCGGGTGCGTAGGAACCCGTTGCGGCGACCAGAACCCCTGGGCAAGCGGCGACACGTCCACGTCCGCTTCGACTCAAGTTGCTTTGGTCCGAGGTGGGGATGCTAGCCATGCGTATTCTACGGTGCGGAATGACAGGGCCCTTCGATGACCAAGCCTACCGATGATGCATCCCACCGATGACCAGGCTCACGGGAAAACGAGGATTGCGACCCGGGAGCAGAGACCCAAAGGGGGAAAGTATACCAACCCCCTCAAATCGCGTAACCTCTCAACTTTCAGCGAATTGCTGCATCCAACTGATCTTTACCCAGTCTGCCCGGTTCTGCTAGGCTCCTCAAAGACCCAACGTGCGTTCGAGGATGAACGCCTGAAATGAAGCGTAAAGGAGAGGGAGGAGCCCTACGATGCATTTGATCCGCTTAGACATCGACCGTAAAAATGCCGCAGCCCATCTGCAGGTTGGACCATTAGGTGGTGGCCTGAACGCCGTTTACGCCCCGCTCCAAGGTGGAAGCGCCACCATGGCGCGATTCGTACGGAGCATTCTCTTTCGAGGCAACTACGTCAACGAGGTTTTCGAAACCGATGAAGGGGAGTCGATTGATGGCTCTATGCAGTGGGTCGACGCAACCGGACATGTCAGGCAAATGTCGTTTGCCGGCGGCTCCGCGATGCTTCCCGGCGGCTTTGTAAACTCCCCGTTGCATCCCTCCCAGCACACGCTCCACCAAGGCGATCGGGACCGCATCCGAGGCCTGGGAAATATCTTTTGGGAAGGGGATGATGGGGACGCGCGATGGGATGAGATGCGCGGCGATATCCTCGGGATGTTGTTTTGCAGCGCGCTCGGTAGTGTCTCGCCGGAGAAGCTTTGGTGGTCCGCCAGCCGACTCGGTGTCCATGCTCCTGCTCGCAACGAACTCGATGAAGGCTACCAGAGCCTAAAGGCCGAAGAACGAGACTTGCTCGACCGACTTCGCAACGCGGATGCCGTGGATCACGATCGAGCTTGGTGGGCGTTGGAGCGGGATCGAATCCTGGCCGAGATCGAGCACATCCACCACGTCAATCACCTTCCCAACCGCCACACGGAACGAACCCAGCCATCGATTCTCACGGGTCTTCGCGAACGTCTCGCCACCATTCATGTGGAACTCTCCCATTTGAAGAACGCCCACCAGGATCTGATCGTCGCAGAAGCCAATGCGAAGTTGGATTCCATGCAAGACCACGAGGCTTCGAGCCTGGACGCGTTTCGAAGCGGTGTCTCGGACCATGTTATTTATCCTCGCACTCGATCCGACCGTCCCCAATCCAACGACTACTCTACCGAGTTGAACCGGGTTCGTAGCAGGCTTGAAAAACTGAACGCGGAGAAGGCAGATGTCGAACTCCAATTGCAGCATGCTCAATCCGTCGCGACATCGACTGTCGTCGCGAGTTGGGACGATTCGCAACTGCGACAGCAACTTGCTCACGCAGAAGATATGCTGCGTCGATGGGACCGACGAGCGCAATGGCACCGACGACTTGCCGAAGTCCAGTCGCACCTGCGAACCCGGTCCCCCTATCGCCGGACTTCCGAAGGCTCATTGATTCCACTGGCCGAAAAATACTTGCGCGAACTCACGGCCGGCGCCGCGCGCCAACTTCCACCTTGGGCGGTCGAGTCTTCCTATCTCCGCGGCACGGATATGCCGGTCGACTTCGATATCCCAATGACCGAGCTGAATGGTCGGGACACTTACTATGATCGCCGATTGCCCGCAGCGGATTCCCGCCAGCGACGATTGGTCGACCTGGCGATCCGACTGGCGATCGCGGAACGAGCGGTTCCCCGAATCGGTCGGATCCCCTTCCTTTTTGATCAATCTGTCGAAGTCTTTCGAGGCGAAGCCTTGGAGCAGATCCTGCACGTGTTGGCTGGATTCGCACGCGATGGTCGTCAGATTTTGATGGCGACGCACGACGAGTTTATTGCTCGTCGTATCGCCGCACACGGTGGAACCGTTTGCCGAATGCACGAAATCCTTCGGTATGCCCGACCAAGCTATTCCATGGATAGTTTCGAAGACCTGGGAATCCATCCGTCATTACACCAGTCTGCACCGAACTTCGCTGTCGATCCTTCAGTGCGTGAAGCGGCGAACAGCGGATACTATACTCCTTTCTACAGCTCTGCTCAGGATTACGCGGATATCAATCGACAGCTCAGCGGCTGGGCGAACGAGTCGGACGAAACCTCGTGGTGGAATACGGTAGATTCGAATGCCAGTAACTCGGCGAGGCCAACCGGAATCCGTACTGCTCCCATCGGAGTACGCAACAGCAGATTCCATCTGCATCTAGATAGTCCGATCGATCAAGTTCCCACGGTGGATCCCGCCCTGGCCGTTCGATTCCTTCAAGCTGGGGTGCATCGCGTCGGCGATTTGCTCCGTACTCCACCGGAGTCGCTCGGAGTCGCCATGCGAACGGATGAAAATCTGGTTTACTATTTGCAATGTGTGGCGGAACTGATGACTGCTACCCCGATGCTCCGACCCTTTGATGCCAGGGTTCTAGTGGGTTGCGGAATCACTCGCTCGCACATGCTGCGAGATCTAGAGCCGAACCAACTGGTGGATCGTGTTGACGCGTTCCTTCGCAGCGGCAGCGGCCAAGAACTTCTGCGAACCGCCAGACCATTCGAAGTCAATCGGATTCGAGAATGGGTCGCTTCCATGAAGCGATCGACCAAACGTCGACGTTCTGCACTGGATCTCGATCGCGCTTCCGCCGACTTCCATCGCACCGATGCGGGGCCTCGCATTCGAACCTTTGAGCCACGCCTCCGCGAAGAACGTGCTAGCAAGTCATCCGCATCCAACGAACGCGAAATGCGAGATCCCAAACCGGCAGTGAATGGTCGAACCGTTCAAACCAACTCGATGAACTCGCGTTGGAAATTCCACTTGGACACCGAAAGCCCGGTGGTAGACGCTCCTAGCATCGGTCCCAAAATCGCATCGAAGCTTGCGGCTATTTCCATCCAGACCGTCGGAGATCTTTTGGCGACCTCGGCTGAAACCATCTCCGCCCAACTGGAAGAGAAAAGCGTTTCGGAGGAGAGCGTCCGAGATTGGCAGCGACAAGCTCTCTTGGTTTGCCGTGTACCGAACCTGCGTGGACACGATGCTCAACTCATCGTCGGCGTCGGAATTGTCGAAGCGGAGGAACTGGGGAGTGCCGATATCGAGGCGCTATTCGAAAAGGTAGCTCGGTTCGCGAGCAGCAAAGCGGGAGTTCGCATCCTGCGAGGCTCCGATGCACCGACACGCGAAGAAGTGCAAGAGTGGATTCATTGGGCGCAAAACTGTCGCGCCGTTCGAGCAGCCTAAACCATCCCTATGCCCGCTAGGACGAAGTCGCTCCTCCTATGATCGATATTACAGAAGTCTTGACGATGCAAACCGAGACGGTTGCACAGTGGCATCAATGCCCCGTCGATAATCCATTCGAAAAGACGCATGGAAAAGAGTCAATTCTCTCCATCGCTTGCCAGCAACATCAGTTCAACTATTTGTTGTGGCACGAAGAAGATATTGCTCGAAGCCCCGATGTTTCGGATGCACAAATCGCACAAGTCAAACGGAATATAGATCGCTACAACCAGCTTCGGAACGACTGGATCGAGAAACTGGATGACTGGATCACCGAAGATCTCGATCGCCATAGCATCCAGTTGCAGTCGACTGCGCGACTCAACACCGAGACGCCCGGGAGCGCGATGGATCGACTCTCGATCCTAGCTCTTCGTATCTATCACCTTGATGAACAACTTCAACGCACCGATGTCGATCAATCACATCGCGAAAAAGTGACGACTCGCTCGGCGATTTGCCGATTGCAGAGGGATGAATTGAGCAACTCGTTGCGGGAACTGCTTGCTGACATTTACGTCGGACTCAAACAGCACCGAACTTACCGGCAGTTCAAAATGTACAATGATCCTACGTTGAATCCTTATCTGTACGATCGAAATCGAGCATCTTCCTCCGGCCTTTAAAGACCAGCCGCTCGACGTAAGTCATGCCCCGAAATGGGAATCACACTTCGGAATGAAAGTGCGAGGAAAACAGAAAGGTTTGCGCTAAGACCGCTGCAGTTGCAACGGCTGTTTCCACTCGCAAGATGCGACTGCCCAGCCCTAGACGGACCGCTCCGGACTGTTCGCATCGCTCGACTTCATCCTCTCCAAACCCACCTTCAGGTCCGATTAAAAACAAATGCTGTTGGGATGCCAGCCGCATACCCTCTGGCTCTCGATGAAGTTGATACGCATCCTTCCCTCCAGGATGCAGTATCCAGACGCCTCCTCCCAATTCGCAAAATTCTCGGATGATGGGTTCTAGGTTGGCAAGTTTTTCTGGAGGCTTGATGGCAAGCTTTCGGTTGCGCTGGCATTGTTTGCAAGATTCCAATGCATAACGATCCAATCGATCCCTGTTGTCGCGATCGATTTCGGCCACGGTGAAACGACTGTGCAGCGGGATCAGTGAATCGACTCCCAGTTCCACCAACTTTTCGACCACGCTTCGCTGCCGATCTCCTTTGGGCAAACAGACCGCGAAATGGATTCGCCCATCGCTGTCGCGAGGTTCAAACGCTCGGGACTCGATCGCCACCTGAAAGTCACGTTTCGCGATCGCAACAACCTTTGCGATCGCGACGTTCCCCTGGCCATCAAACAGCTCGATGGGATCGTTCTCTCGGACTCGAAGCACCTTCAATGCGTGATGTGCTTCGGGCCCCTCGATCTGTTGCAAACCGCCTGTTTGGATTTCCTCGACAAAGAAGCGATGGACCGTCATGATCTCTCCATGCAGCGTAAGATCACGACAGATTTCCTATCACTTCAAAGCGTTCGCGGAGGACTTGGTAGAGAGATTGATAGATGGGGAACCCTGCATCGTAGGTCTTTTGCGAAGCCTTTCGTGGAGGAACCCGATCCACGACGTGGATCGTCGCTTTGCAGGCCTCCTCGATGTTCTTGTACGCACCATCGCCGACTGCAGCCAGCAGTGCGACTCCGAACGCTGGGCCTTGCTCGGCATTGATCGTACAAGCCTTCTGGCCGAAACAATCAGCGAGAATTTGCTTCCATAGAGGGCTCTTGGCACCACCGCCACTGACTCGAATCTCTTTGACGGGTACTTGAAGCTGCCCCAAGATATCCAGACTCTCGCGGAGGGAATAGGCTACCCCTTCCATAACGGAACGAGCCATATGCCCACGTCCGTGCTTGTTGGTCAATCCGATGAAACATCCTCGAGCGTGCGGGTCGGCGTGAGGTGTTCTTTCTCCTGCAAGGTAAGGCAAGAAGTAAAGACCTTCTGCGCCCGCTGCGACTGCCGCAGCTTCTTCGTTGATGATCGCATAGGGATCAACCTTCTTATTCTTGGTCAATTCGCAACAGAGCTGGTTGACGAACCATTGAAGCGATCCCGCTGCGGACAGCGTAACTCCCATCATGTGCCACTTTCCATGGACAGCGTGGCAGAACGTATGAAGGCGTCCTTGTCTATCGTATTGAGGCTCATCGCTGTGGCAGAACATGACTCCGGACGTTCCCAGCGATGCCGTCAAGACGCCTTGTTTAACGATTCCATTCCCGACCGCTCCGGCGGCGCAATCCCCTGCCCCACCGACGACTTTGCACTCCGGTGAAAGTCCTAGTTCGGCGGCTACTTCGGGGAGCAGCGTCCCGGTGACCTGCTCCGACTCATAGACTTTCGCGAGAATGCTCGGATCGATATCGAGTTTGCTCAATAGCTTGGTCGACCAATTTCGATTCTTCACATCCAACAACAGCATGCCGCTCGCATCGCTCGCATCGGTCGCGAGCTCTCCTGTCAATCGCCGACGAATCTCATCTTTGGGGAGGAGCAAGTGTGCGAGATGGTCGTAGTTCTTTGGCTCGTGGTTGCGCAACCACAGAAGCTTCGGAGCTGTGAATCCGGTCAGCGCGGGATTGGCAACCATCTCGATAAGCGCTTCGCGGCCCCCTGCTCGCTCGGTAATCTCTTCGCATTCCGCAACGGTTCGTTGGTCATTCCAAAGCAACGCCTTGCGAATCACTTTGCCTTTTTTGTTCAGGAAGACCGAACCGTGCATCTGCCCGGAAAGGCCAATCGCTTTCACATCCCCTTTTTTGACTTTGCCCGCTTTGACGACCCCTTTAACGGTTTTCTTGACCGCCTGCCACCAATCCTCTGGGTCTTGCTCAGTCCAAAGTGGCTTGGGCATGTGAACAGGGTATTCGGCGGAAGACTCCGCCAGAATCGATCCTTGTTCATCGATTAAAAGGCTCTTGGTACCCGATGTTCCGATATCGATTCCGATGTAGTATCCCATGATGTGTTTCGCGACCGAAAGTTTGGAAGAGGATGGAAAGGGTAGTTGGATGAAGTCCGACGCCTTGGGAATAGAATAGTTCCCGGCTCGATACTATACTGGCGAATCTGGTTTTGCAGTACTATCCTCGACCGCCCAATTTCTGGCTCTCCAACTATGCAGTATCCGATTCCCGCGCGTCGAAGGTTGGTCGGCGGTCTGTTTGCATCCGCCGTAGTCACGGTGTCGGGATGCGATTTCTTTGGTCGTGACGTTAAGAAAGATCCTGCCTCCAAAACGCTTGCGGCCAAGGATCGTCCTCCACTCCAAGTCGTCGTGGTCGAAGGGCCGTTTTCTGAAGAGCTACAGCTGCGCTGGCAGGCTTTTTCGGAGCAGCCAATCCAAATCGAATCCGTCACGTCGCTTCAGGCAGCCGCGCGACCAGCGGATTCCACGGACGTCTGGATTTACCCCGCACACTTGTTAGGTGACTGGGTCGCCAGCGAACGGATCATTCCCTTGCCCACCGCTGCAGCGGGGAAACCCTATCAGTCCGAATCGGAATCGGGGGGCGAGTCCGGCGGAACGATCGAGTCTTGGCCGGCGCGCTGGCGAGTGACCTCCCGATATGGCGAGGCTCACTACGGCCTTCCGCTGGGGGCACCGTTACTGACTCTCGCTGGACGAAACGTGCCCATCGATTCTTTGGATCGACTGGAAGACCCTATCAAACCCGTCGAAGACAGAACGAGCGCTGCGTCAGAGTCTTGGAATGAGATTTTTGCCGCTCTGTCCGATAAGAAGGAAGCCTCGGAAAGCGAATGGCGCAGTACACTGGACGCATTGAGTTCGGAACAAAAAGATGCACTTGTCGATCGCTTTTTATGGGTTTCCGCTACGACGAATGCCAAGCGGCGTGGACTGTTCGACTTGACTCGGTTGCAGCCACGACTCCTCACGGATGAATTCCTACTTGCCTCCCGTGTGCTCGTGCGACTGGTTGAGCTATTCCCATCGACCATGCTATCGACGCACTCGGACGCGTGGAAGGAGTTGGTCACAACCAAGGGGGAGGGAGCACTTCTCGCAATCGCGTACCCGTCGCGCTCGCTCGATCTTCCCAGCGATAGCGAGAATCGGGAAGCGATTCGCTGTTCCAAACTCGCGACAAACCATTGTCTTGGATTTCATGCTTCGATTGGCAGGAAGACGCGCCAGACTTCAGTCGCTGCACAATTCGTCGCTTGGCTGTCCGAAGCCGAGCAACGAGACGCATTTGCTAAGCTCAATAATCAAATCGAACGCTGGCCGGGCCAGCCGAATCCCGATTTGATCCAACCGGATGTCCGGGCTTATTACAACGTTTGCAACCGTGAGCAAAGACTCGAACCATTGACGCTCGCGATTCGATTTGCGCACGCATCCAAGTACCGAGATTCTCTCGCACAAGCATTGGTGTCGATTTTGAAAGCACCCGATAAGACACCGGATCATTTAAGAGGTTGTGTGGAGGCGTGGAATACCATCACGGACTCGGTGGGCATGTTGACGCAACGGAGTTCGGTGGAATCCTCGATGGGCTTTGGGGTGTAGCTGTCATGACAATTTCGTTACCCGGCCTGCGACAAATTTATCTACAGCAGACGAAGAAACGTTCGTTCGATGGCCATCATCCCTGGATCCTGGAACATTCCATTCTCCCTGCAGGTTCGGAACCTCGCGTCGGAGAAACGGTCGATCTTGTACGAGAAGATGGTCGTTTCATCGGACGCGGTCTATACAACCCCAACAGTCGCATCCGCATCCGACTCTATACCTGGGACATCGCAGAGTCCATTGACGAGTCTTTTTTTAGAAAGCGAATCGATCGTGCTATCGAGCATCGGGCTCGCTTTCCCGTCACAGCGGAATCATCGATGCGATTGGTATTTAGCGAAGCCGATCAGTTGAGCGGACTGGTGGTCGACAAATTTGGCGACCACTTGGTCATGCAGGTCACCAGCGCGGCTTTGCTTCCGTTCATCGACTCCATCTCGCATCGGCTCTATGAACTTTATCGACCAGCCAGCATCCAAATGCAGGTCGATCCTCGCAGCGCGAAGAGCGAAGGGATTGAGCCATGCCAGAGATTCCTAATGGGGTCGTCTCCCGAAAAACCGATCGAGATAATGGAAAATGGATTGAAGTGGCTGGTCGATCTGCAGGGAGGGCAAAAGACGGGTTACTATTTGGATCAGCGCGAGAACCGAATGGCGGCAATCCGCTGGATCCGTGAAGGCTCCAAAGTCCTCGACGTTTGCACCTATGTCGGAGGCTTTGCACTCACCATGGCGAAGTATGCATCGACTGCCGAGATCATTGCCCTCGATTCGAGCGAACGGGCGCTGGCGATGGCGGCTCAACATGCTGCCATCAACCAGCTTGACGATAAGGTTCAATGGGTACAGGGAGACTTCTTCGATTACCTTTCCAAAGGTCTCGATGCAGGACTCCGGTTCGATGCGATTGTTCTGGATCCGCCGCGATTGGCCAGTTCTCGCGATAATCTGGAAAGAGCGTTAGCCGCTTACCACCGACTGAATTACTTGGCCGTTCGCATGCTCAATCCCGGCGGTACCTTGGTGACCTGCAGTTGCTCGGGGCGAGTTTCCCGCACCCAATTCTTGGAAATGCTCCAAGGAGTAAGTCAACGAGCCAAGCGAGAAATCCAAGTGTTGGAAAACCGAGGGGCCGCGCCCGATCACCCGGTCTCGTTAAGCTGCCCGGAAACCGATTACCTCAAATGCGTGGTTGCACGTGTTCTGGGCTGATTGAGTTTCAAGGTTACGTTCGATCGCATTCCTTCGCCGATTATCAACCGCTGCCGATTCTCACCTGGCGCATCTTGGTGGCAAAGCGAATGCTTAGGAATACCAACACCGTGAGCGTCAACATAAACCACGTTGTCTCATGCGGGCGTCGATAGACCGAAGTCATGATCGCACCTGAGATCAAAAAGATTGCCATGAGCAAGAGCGAGAGGAAAGGAAAGAATTGGGCTCTGCGATACGGGACATCACCCATTTCCCGTTCGCGCAACTCGGCTGCTGGGGCTTGAGAGTTCAGGAAGAGCTCACCTTCAACCCATTGCGAACCGCAGCAATTCAAGAAAAAGAAGATGGCGGCAAACGCAAGGATCGATAGAAATCGATCCCAGAAAGCTTCGAGAATGGGCGTCAATCCAATGTCGGGACCGACCATCCAAAGCTGGTACGCTCCAAGGACGATGATGGTTTGTACCATAGTCAACAGATAGAATGGGAGGCGCGCCGGTTTGAGCCAATCACTGAACCCTTCGCTTTGCCTTCGCCAATCGACCTCGGGGGCTGTAGGTGGTTCGTAAGGATTCATTAGTTCACCAGGTTTGGGCAACATAATTGCAGTAGCCTTTGGCATTGAACGCGAAGCGATTCCATCTGATCGTAGCTCCAGCTTTGTCCTATGTAGCTCACGATATAGAGAAATAGGATGCCGAACATACACAAGGGAATCATCCACCAAGCCACCGTGCTCTGTCCTGCATGCCAAGCGGAAAGTGCGAACAGCAACGAAAAGAATGCACCAAAAGCGAAAGCCAAATACGCGACCCAGACCAAGGTCCAAACTTCTTGACGCGGCGCGAATCGACCGTGAATCCACGTGGCTCCGTCCTTCTCTTCGAAGCTGAGAGACAAATGGGGTGACCAATACCTGGTTTGCGTATCGGGAATATGAAGTTCGATGTAACCATCGAATTCATGTGCGATCCAGTTCCAAGACTGAGCGCGGAGTTGTTTCCCGAGCTCGGCCAACACTTCTGTTTTGGAGCAAGGAATCACGGTATCGAACGTTGGTCGCAAGGAGAGAAATTGCATCACCAATGCCTTCTTCACGAATTAGCCTGCGGGCGATTCTCATCTTACCTTAAACGCACAGAATGCGGGGGGCTAGACGAACCGTTCTAGCGATCGGCGTCGAGGGTCACCTCATTTGCAGCGCCGGTCATCTCCGTACCGCCCCCAGTGCGAGACTGGATGACGGCCCGGAAACTGTCTGGCAGTCGCATGACCCAGACGACGAAAACCCAGAGCGAGCAGACCATCGCCAGCAAAGTGAGCAAGGCGATGAAGCCCTCTCGCATCATCTTCTCCCCCATGCTCGCAACCGGAGCGGTGACCGTATCGGCACGCGCTTGTACCAATACCCACAAGTTCGCGGGCTCTTTGCGTTCGATCGAGTCGACCGTCTTGCGTGAAATCTCTACCTTTGCCATCGCGGCGATCCATTGGCCAGCGTACTCCTGCCCCGCTTCATCGATCGAAACAGGATCGATGTACTGGTAGGTGCCCTCTCCCTTCAACCGAGCCAACATACTGTCATCAATTTGGTATTTGATCTTCGGAGCGTTCGCATATTCCTCCGCGAATTGCGAAAAGGCGGGGTGCTGTAGGATCGTCCCTTCACGCGTTTCTTTTTGAAAACCAGTGCCGGCATGGCCATCGACCATCACGGCTAAGCGATCGGATTTGCGTCGAGATCCGCGATTGCCGTCCGGGGACTCTTCGGGAAGCAAATCAAAATCTCCCAAATTGATCGTTAAGACGAGAACACCGGTGATGGTACGACTCGGCTCTTCCTTTTCCTTTTCGGATGGGAGCGAAACAGAGATCGGAGTCGAGACCGCGATCTTCCATCGATTGGTGGAGGTGGATCGGAAGGGGACGCTGATGTGGGAGGATTGGGTCCCTTGAAATTTGCGAGCCGAAATACTCTCGTCGGAGTCTTGCGATTGTCCATTGAAGTAACTGCGATAAGCGAAGTTGTATCCGATGCGAGTCGCGCTCGTTTCTCCAGAAAAGGCTGCCGCGATCATCGTGCCCCATCGATCGGTGAGAAAAAGACTGTCGAACTCCGCTGTCTTTCGTTTGCTGCCCGAGTTGGCTTGAATCCGATTGAACCGGGATAAGAGGTACTGCTCAAGCTCTTGACGTTTGTTTAACTCCAGGAGGGGCAAGCGATCTACGTCGGTTACTCCATCTTCAATCAACGACTCCAGAAGATCCGAGCCGGCAGCATGGATCGTTTCGGAGAACAGACTCTCCAGCTGTTCCTGTTTCGCCTCCTCTTCAATGAGCCTGAAAAGCGTTTCGATCTCTTTTTCAAGCGTTCGAGCCCCAAGTCGAGCTGCGAAGAGATTGTTTTGAAGGACCATTTCTTTGAGTTCGTTCGCCGATTCTCGTTCGGCAACCGCAACTCCGCGCCAAAAGAACAAACCCATCACGAGGAGGAGCAGAACGGGGCCGACAATTCCCAACATCATCATCGGCAGATTGAGGCGGGCAATCTGTCGACGCTCGATCGATTCGAGAACTTGCTGCACATTCTCGAATCGATCTTCTGGTTTCTTGGCCAAGCACCGATCGATGATACCGACGAGCATGCGATCCATCCCCTGCACGCGATGATGAAGGCGAGGGAACGGGGATTTGTGAATCGTATCGCGATAGCGTTTGAGTCGCTCGGGCAAGCTCCCTGCCGTATCGAGAGTGGTGACGGTGTCGGGCGTGCGGTACGGAGGGGATCCGACGAGCATACAGTACAGGATGGCGCCGAGTGCATACACATCCCAACGCGCGTCGGGGACCGCATTCAAATCGGCTTGCTCCGGCGCCATGTAGAACAATGTCCCGAGGGAAGGGGTTTGCTCATTGGAAAGGCGGCTCTGGCCGAAGTCTGCAAGGCGGGGCTGGAGATCTGGATCCAGCAGGACGTTGGCGGGTTTCAAATCGCAGTGCAGAACCCCTTTGCCGTGCGAATGATTGAGGCCGCGAGCGATATCCGTAAACAACGAGATCGCTTGGGAGATGGGTAACGCGCCCCGCTTGCGAATGAGATCGTCGAGCGAGCCGTTCTCCAAATACTCCATGACATAGTAAGGGGGCTCAGCATCCCAGCCCACCTCGAGGACTTGCACGATCAGGCGATTGCCTGCCATGCTGACGAGATTCTTCACCTCGCGCGTGAGGAGCGACCAATTGACCCCTGCTCGATGAAGATAAAACTTCACCGCCACCGTTCGACCGGTGTTGAGGTTGGTGCCAACCCAAACCTGTCCGAAGGCACCTTGCCCGAGCAGTCGATCCAGTTTGTACCCAGGGACTTGCGCGGGAGGAACCGTCGCTCGCAGACTCAATTCCTCGGCACGCATCTGCTCGCCGACTGTTTGATTGAGAGTGGCGTCAGGTTGATCTGGGTTCGGAGAATGAGTCACTAGTCCGACCGGGGGTTTGCGGAAAGGGCGCTTCGCATTCGTTGGGCTCGATCACGCGGCGATGACCGCCGCGCAGCGTCCCAGTGTAAGGTAAAATCGCTTTTCCTTCCTCTAGCCCCGAGCAAAATCGTAACGAATTCTATACCAATGCTTCGCTAATGGCAGCAAAAGGGAAGGCGTTCCGATGTTCGTCAGTCCCAGGAGGAGTTTAGAAGAGATTTCACCCAGCAAGGGCTCATTTGTATGCCAATACCGTCGAAGTCAAAACCTGCAAAAGTCAGTTCTGAGGAATGGATGGATCTTTCCAGTCCCCTGCGCGGACTCCTGGAAGGAAAAAGGCTGCAGACGAACATCACGTTGATCCGTTACGTGACCGACCAAGTGGGGCAAGGACCGACTCTTCACGTTCACCCTTACGACGAAATCTTTACGATCAATGAAGGGCGTGCTCGATTCACGGTCGGCGATCAAGTGATCGATGCCGAGGCGGGGGATATCGTTTTTGGGCCAGCCAATGTACCCCATGGATACCAGAACTTAGGACCGGGCCGACTCGATAGTTTGGACATCCATCTGAGCCCCGAATGGATCCAATACAATCTCGCCTCCGCTTGGGATCCATCGAGTGTTCTGATTTCAGCCAAGTCAAAACTAGATTCAAAGAATGCTTGAACGGAGCAGAAACCCAAGATTGGTTGAACGACTCCGAATAGATTCAAAAAAGGAAAACGTCCATGAATCGCATCGTCATCGCCATCTTGTTGGTGTTGTTGTGGATCGGATGGTCCGTCTGGGCCCATATCCCACATTACTACGATTCAAACGCTCGGGCGAAAGAGGTGGCTTCCATCCTTGGTCCAGGGAATGTGAAGCTGCAGCCAGCGCGGGCCGGATTTCCCTTTGATTACATGCATTACGACTATTCCAATGCCGGCCAGCTTACAGTCTGGAGTTGGCAACCCGATGCAATCTTCCCCAATGCTCTGTTTACGCTCATCTGCACATTAGGCGTGGCGGTGCTCGTCCTGCGCACGCGGCGCATTTCCCCAGTTCAAGGCCTTCTTGCGTTTGGTTTGCTTGCGCCAGCTATTGCCCTGTATACCGTTCTCCATGGCTGGCACACGTCTGTGATTACGTATGTCTACATGCTGCCAGCTGGGTTGCTGATGACATCGCTGACCGCGGATCTCTTGGGGCGACAAGAGTCCGATCGGGACGCACGCGTCGCCGATCCAACGATGGACCAGGCCAAGCCCCGTCCGCCGCTGGTTATCCGGTAATGCGTTAACTGATAATAGAGTATACGACTTCGCCATGAATATCGGTCAATCGGAATTGTCGCCCTTGGAAGCGATAGGTGAGGCGTGTGTGATCGATCCCGCATAGGTGCAGAATCGTGGCTTGCATATCGTGGACATGCACCGGGTTCTCGGTGATGTTCCAAGCGTAATCGTCAGTCGCTCCGTAGGTGAAACCATTCTTGACTCCTCCACCTGCCATCCACCAACTGAACGCTTTTCCAAAGTGATCTCGGCCTGTGGGCTTATCCGGATTGCCTTGCCCAAACGGAGTCCGTCCAAATTCCGATGCCCAGATGACAAGCGTATCGTCCAGCAACCCCCGCTCCTTCAAATCTTGGACCAACGCCGCTGCAGGGGCGTCGGTATCCAAGCACTGTTGTTCGAGCTGCGTATACAAGTTGTTGTGTTGATCCCAGCCCGCGTGCATGAGCTGCACAAATCCAACCCCGCGTTCGAGCAGTCGTCGCGCGACGAGGCAATTGTTTGCAAAGGTTCCCTTGACCAACGCATCCGGACCGTAGCGTTGGATGGTGGCTTCTGTCTCGTTCGAAAAGTCCATCAGATCCGGGACGCTGGTTTGCATCCGAAAAGCCATTTCGTATTGCGCGATACGTGTTTCAATTTCCGGATCGCCATAGTCAGCGAGATGTTCTGCATTCATGGCTGCAATGTCATCGAGCATCGCCCGGCGTGCATCGCGACTGATGCCGTTCGGCGTTGCTAAGTAGGGAACGGGATCGCCCGTATTGCGAAACCGGACACCTTGAAAGCGACTTGGGAGGAACCCGCTTCCCCAGTAATAGTCGAAGAACAACTGACCGCATGTTTTTCCTTTGTCGCTCGAGGTCATCACGACAAAGGTAGGCAACTCGTCGGTTTCCGAGCCAAGCCCATAGGTCAACCAAGCTCCCATGCTGGGGCGGCCGGGGACTTGCGCGCCCGTCAGGAAATAAGTAACACCAGGGGCATGATTCACCGCTTCGGTGTGGAGCGAACGAACCAGAGTCAATTCGTCGGCAATGCTCCCAATCTTCGGGAGCATCGAACTCAATCGCATTCCCGATTGACCGTACGATTGGAATGGTTTGATAGCGGGTACGCACGGCCACTTTCCGTTACCGCTGGTCATTGTCGAAAGTCGTGTTGTCCCCCGCACGCTGTCCGGGATTTCCTTCATCGCCATTTCGTGCATGACTGGCTTGTCGTCGAATAGATCGACGTGTGACGAGCCCCCTCCCTGCCATAGGACGACGACGCGTTTGGCCTTTGCGGGGAAGTGAGGAAGATCGGGAAGCCCGCGATTCTCCTTCTTGTTCGCGTTCTCCTTTGCGTTCTCACGATCGTCGGCTTGGGCGTGCGCGTTGAAAAGGCTTGCCAGGGCCGCGGCTCCGACTCCGCACGCACCGCGCCCGAACAACTGCCGGCGCGTTACTCGAGCGATGTTCTCTGCGATGAGCGAAGGGTCGATTGGAAGACCGGATGGATTCATGGTTATTCTCTCGTCAACGCTTCATCGAGATTGAACAGGGCTAGGCAGACGACGGATAGCGATGCCAAGGCTTTGGCATCGAGTTGATCGTCGGCGGTATACGCACCTACGCCTAGAAAGGACTTTGCGTCCGCGTCCGACGTGGCAAAGAAGGACTCTTGCTTTGCGAGCGCCTTCTCCAGTCTCGCAAGCTCGCTGGCGGAAGGTTCACGGCAAAGGATCCTTTCAAATGCCCAACGCAACTGCGAGGACCGATCGGTAGACTGAACCATGCACCAAGCAGCGAGTGCGCGCGATGACTCAACCCAGGTGGGATCGTTGAGGGTGGTGAGCGCGTGGAGTGGCGTGCTCGTGGCCGCAACGCGCACTTTGCACGTTTGACGATTGGAGGCATCGAACATATTGGCTGGCCCAACAGTACGCCGCCAGAACGTGTACAAGCTGCGGCGCACCAAGTCGGACCCGCTCGAAGTTGGGTAAGTGAAATCACGTTCTTTGGTGATCGCGAGCGACTCCCAAATTCCATCGGGTTGGTACGGATAAACAGGACGTCCACCGATTCTGCGATCCAGCAACCCACTGGACGCGAGAGCCCAATCGCGAAGGAGCATGGAGGGCAAACGGAATCGATTGGCTCTGGCAAAAAAACGATTCTCGGGATCGTAGCTCAACAAAACCGGCGAGAATCGACTCGACTGGCGATAGGCTGCACTGGTGACAATCAATCGATTCAATTTTTTCATGTCCCAACCGCTTTCGCGGAACTCAACCGCGAGCCAATCCAGCAAATCGAGATGGAGCGGGTACTCGCTCTGTACACCGAAGTCTTCCGATGTCTTGACCAATCCAATCCCAAAGAAATGCTGCCACATTCGGTTGACTTGCACGCGCGCTGTCAGCGGTTGCTCTTCGCTAAAAAGCCAACCTGCGAATCCCAACCGGTTCTTAGGTGCATCCCCGGGTAATGGAGGTAAAAAGGAAGGAGTGTCAAATGTTACTTTCTCGTCAGGCTTGAGGTACTCGCCTCGGATGAGGACATGGGTGTCTCGAGGTTGCTCATCGCTCATGACCATGGGGCGAGGCATTTGGTCGGCGACATAATCGGCACGTTCTTTGCGAAGCTTGTTGGTCTCCGAGAGAAAAGGAAGCTTGTCTGCTAACGAGTCTTTGACCTTCGCGTCAAAGTGTTTGCGGAACTCCGTATCCAGGTTCTTGCTTTCTTCGTCCGATCGTTGGTTCGCGTCTTTGGCCAGCAGTTTCAAGATCGATTCGGGAAGTCCCTTGGATTCGGCGGGGCGCTGGTCGGTTAGTATGCCGGTCTTCCAACCTTGAAAGGCTGCGTCGAGGAGAGGACGTAACTTCTGGTCAAGTTCAGCAAGCTGAGCGTCGACCCTGGCCAGGTGCGCAGTGACTTCTGCACTCGGGACTTCGATGAAGGGGCGACCGACCCGTATCCGCTTGGAAAAGAACTGTGGAGTGCCGGTTTCGGGGACTCGGTTGAATGCGTCCATCAATCGGTAATAGTCTTTTTGCGTGATCGGATCATACTTGTGATCGTGGCACTGAGCGCAGGCCATCGTGAGGCCAAGAAAGACTGTTGAGGTCGTATCCATTCGATCAAAGAGAATAACAAATCGCTGCTCCTCGGCGATGGCTCCACCCTCGCCATTGAGCAGATGGTTTCGGTTGAACCCGCTCGCAATTTTTTGTTCGAGAGTGGCGTTGGGGAGAAGATCGCCTGCGAGTTGCCAAGTTGCGAACTGGTCGAATGGGAGATTTTGATTGAGTGCAGACACAACCCAATCTCGCCACATCCACTGCCAAGTATCTCCGTCTTGCTGAAACCCATTGCTATCGGCATAGCGAGCCGCATCAAGCCAAGGGAGAGACATTCGTTCACCGTAATGCTCGCTCTGCATCAGCCGATCGACCAATTTTTCATACGCCATCGGGTCGTCATTGTTGACGAACTCTCGGACCTCTTCGGGGGTGGGAGGGAGACCGATCAAGTCGGCATAGAGACGTTTGATCAGAGTCGCGCGATCCGCTTCGGGAGATGGTGCAAGTCCCTCCCGTTCCATGCGGTGCAATAGAAAAGTATCGATTGGGTTCTTGGTCCAGATCGAGCGGTATACGGTTGGTTCCACCGGGCGTGTTGGCTTGGAAAAAGCCCAGTGGTCGGCATACGGCGCCCCCTGATCAATCCAGGCTTGGATCTTTTCTTTTTGTTCGCTGGAAAGTCGGCGGTTCGAGGTTGGTGGTGGCATGACCAAGTCGGGATCCTCGGAATGGATCCGCAGCAATAGGCCGCTTTGCGATGGATTGTCAGGGAGGATCGCACCCGAGGAAATAGCTTCGTCCCGATGGTCAAGCCGAACGCCCCCCTCCCGTTTATTTCCGTCTTGACCGTGACAATAGAAGCAATTCTCCGAAAGGATGGGACGGATATCTCGATTGAAATCGATTGCGCGCCCAGCAGGTGGGAGTTCGAAAGCGAAGGCGGATGCGAAGGAAAACAGCCCGATCCAAACGAGCAGCAAGGACAAAGTCGGCTGAGACAAACTGGGCCGCATCGAAGAGATTGCTCGGTGAATCATAAGGGCCGAAGGGGAGGGGGAGGAGTTCGTGGGAGGGGAGTAGCGGTTAAGTCAGCGCGGATCCGCGAACCTCTCCATTCTATCCGAGAAAACCGGCAATTTCCAACAACAATCGGACGCGAACTGGTCGGAGTTGGGGTGATTTCGCTACCATAGCGAACGTCGTTGGGGAAGATTAATCGCGGTTCGAACTCGATGTTGGGTATCGAACGGAAACCTTGGGACTCGGGACAACGTCATGGCATTGCAATGGATTACTGGGAGGGTGGAACGGAAGCATATTTGGTCGGAAGGCCTCTTTACTTTAACCATTCGCTGCCCCGGTGTTGCACCGTTCGAGCCCGGTCAGTTTTTGCAAGTGGGGCTTTCGTTGCAGGACAAACATCTGCATCGACCCTACTCCGTCGCCTCTCCGCACGGAGAGTTTTTGGATTTTTTTATCGTGCGAGTCGACGAGGGAGAGTTAACACCGAAGCTGTGGAATCTATCCGAGGGAGATGCGATCGACGTTTCGGTGAGAGCGACAGGAAGTTTTACCTTGTCTCATGTTCCCGACGCTCCTTGCTTGTGGTTGGTCGCGACGGGAACTGGACTGGCTCCCTATATTGCCATGCTGCGCGATGAGACGATTTGGGCAAGGTATGCAAGGGTCGTTGTGGTGCATGGAGTGAGGCTCGAAACCGATCTCGCTTACTTGGATGAGCTCGCCGCCTACCGTGCCATGCATGGAGAGCGATTTCAATTTATACCTATCCTCTCGAGGCAACAGCGAGAAGGCTGTCTGCACGGTCGCATCACGCACACGATCGAGAGCGGAGTTCTGGAGGAGCAAGCGGGGGTAAAGTTGGTCGAGGGAGAAGGAGTGGTGATGCTGTGCGGGAATCCTCAAATGCTTGACGATATGGAGACGCTGTTGAAAGATCGGGGCATGCGGAAGCACAAGTCGGCAGTCCCGGGGCATTATGTGCTGGAGAGGTATTGGTAGGGGGCGGTGCAACGCTTTGCTTCGATCCTCGGTCGATGGCGGTTGTTCGTGAGAGTGCTGGTCGATAGAAATAAAGTCGGCCATTCGAGATCATGCTGCAGCGCGAGGCATTTAGGGATGGAGTTGCTGCATGCGAGGAAGAATTTTCTCGATGAGGGGTACCAGTTGCTGTTGGGCTTGTTGTGACCAGTCCAAGACCTCGGCGTGGTCGGTTTTGGTGGGGGCGTCGGGTTTGGCGACGTTGGTCACGATCGAAAAGGCGAGCGAGCGCATTTGGAGCTGCTTGGCCAAGACGATTTCGGGGACGGTGCTCATGCCGACCATATCCGCCCCCATTTTTTGGAACATGCGATATTCGGCGCGCGTTTCGTAGGTCGGGCCGAGGGTCGCTAGGTAGGTTCCTCGATGCAAACTGAATCCTAGTTGGAGCGCCTCCTGGGTGGCGAGGTCTAGCCAACGGGCGTCGTACAGTGAGTCGTGACGATGGTGCAATCCTAAAGGACGGGTGGTTTCACGGTGGTCGCAGGAAGAAAATGGGGAGCGCTGCATCCAGTCGATGTGATCATCGATCGCGACGACTTGGCCGCTTCGGAAGCGAGGATGGATCCCGCCGGAGGCATTGGAGACGATTAGATTGGTCGCACCCATTGCAGCTGCGCAGCGGAGGGGGAAGCAGGAATGTTCCGGCTCCCAGCCTTCGTATAGGTGGGCGCGCCCCGCCAAGGCAAAAACCGGGACGCTTCCTAGATACCCAAAAACGCATTTTCCAGCGTGGCCTGCGACATGCGATAAAGGAAAGCCAGGGATTTCCCGATAAAGGACGACCTTCGATGACTGGATTTCATCTGCGAGCGCCCCCATTCCGCTACCTAGGATAAGGCAGGCGAATGGTGAGAAATCCCCGATGGCGGCGAGAATCGCTTCGAGAGCTTGGTTCAAGTCCGGGTGGGGGTGAGGCCGGCAATCCGATGGAGTGGGGTGCAAGATCCGCGATCCCTTTGGTTTCACTGGGTTTTGGGGTTGTCGAAGGGGGGGCAATTTAACATACTTTTCCGCAATATTCACGAGATTAGGTTGAGCCAGGGCCCGCGATGTAGCGAGCATTGACGGCCGCCGGAGTTCCGGGGGCCGTTTCGTTTTTGCAAGAGCTTGAGTCGATTGGTTGCGTTCCAGATAGGAATGCGGTTTTCTCGAGCTGGACGAATTGGACTCGACCGACCGTTACCCATTGGTCGCTTCGAACCTTCGAGTTCGCAGCAGGAGACTAAAAATATGGCACGATATACAGGGCCCAAGGCCCGCATCAACCGACGCTTCGGTGCGCAGCTTTATGAAAGCGCCGGCGCGGTACGAGCTTACGGAAAGCGAAGCGAGCAACCACCAGGGATGCACCCACGTAGCCGTCGTACGAGCAACTACGGCACCGCTTTGTCGGAAAAGCAAAAGATCAAGTACTACTACGGCTTGGGTGAGCGACAATTGCGGAGGTACTTCGCCGATGCTGTGCGCAAGAAGGGGAACACCGGGGAAACGCTCTTGCTGATGTGCGAACGCCGGCTGGATAACGTCGTGCGTCGTGTTGGGTTTGCGAAGACCCGTCCACAGGCTCGACAGGGAATCGTCCACGGTCACTTCAAGGTGAATGGTGTAAAGGTCTCGAGTCCGTCTTACATGCTCCGACCAGGCGACGTGATCGAAGTTCGAAGCAACGAAGCGGTTCGGAATTTGTACCGTGGCATTATCGCCAACAACTCTCCAGCCCCGTTGGATTGGGTTTCGCTCGATAGCGAAGGATTGCGTGCTACTATGTTGGGGCAACCTGGACCGAGCGACATCTCGTTGCCAGTGAACGCCAACATCGTGGTCGAATTCTTGTCCCGATAGTCGATGTCTAATCGATTGGGATGGTTGTTTCCTCTGACCTTTGGGGCCGTTGCGCATGCACGCACCTGTTGTAGTTTTGGGTGGTGGACCTGGTGGGTATGCGGCTGCGTTTCTAGCGGCCGACGAGGGGCTGGAAGTGGTGCTCGTCGAGGCGGAATCCCGCCTCGGTGGTACCTGCTTGCTCCGCGGTTGCATTCCCTCGAAGGCATTGCTGCACGTCGCAAAGGTCATTAGTGAAACGCACGAGCTTACCGAAGAGTGGGGGGTGTCCTTCAACACCCCTGCGATCGACGTCGATAAGGTTCGAGCACGCAAAGAAAAGGTGATCGAAACCCTTAGCGGCGGATTGGGTCAGCTGGCGAAACGGCGAAACGTCAAAATCATCCGGGCGCGAGGCAGGTTCGAGAATTCTACGACACTGGTCTTGGAAGGGGACGATCCCTCGATTCCAGAGGGTGGCAAGGTGACGTTTGACTATTGCGTCATTGCGACCGGCAGCGTTCCGGCCATGCCGCCATCGTTTCAAATCGGTTCGTCCCGCGTGATGGACTCGACCGGCGCATTGGCTCTGCAAGATATCCCCAAGAAGTTGTTGGTGATCGGTGGGGGCTACATCGGACTTGAGATGGGGACAGTTTATGCGTCCTTGGGGTCTCAGGTCTCGGTGGTCGAGATGACCGAGGGATTGTTGCCTGGGGCTGATCGGGACTTGGTCAAACCGCTCCACAACCGATTGAAGAAGCTTCTCGACAATCGCATTTATCTCAACACAAAAGTCGGTTCGATTGCAGAAGTCGATAATCAGATCGAAGTCGCGTTCGAAGGTCCTGGGAAGTTTGGACACGAGCGATTCGATCGAGTGCTTGTGAGTGTGGGACGGCGACCCGTCACCCAAGGGCTTGGACTGGAAAACACATTGGCGAAGGTGAATCCTCGCGGGTTTGTTGTTTGCGATAATCAGCAACGCACCGAGGACCCGCATCTCTTCGCGATCGGCGACGTTGCCGGGGATCCTATGTTGGCCCACAAGGCCAGCCATGAAGCCAAAGTAGCGATTGAAGTCATTCTTGGTCGGCCGGCTTATTTTGATAAGGCTGCGATTCCAGCTGTTGTCTTCACCGATCCCGAAATCGCTTGGGCGGGGCTTACGGACGATCAGGCTAAGAAGGAAAATCGCAAGGTTGACATCGAGGTGTACCCATGGGCAGCGAGCGGTCGCGCTCAAGCGTTGGGGCGTACGGAGGGCTTCACCAAGTGGTTGATCGATCCGGAGACCCACCGTGTTTTGGGGTGCGGAATTGTCGGTCCCGGGGCAGGTGAATTGATTGCCGAAGCGGTTTTGGCGATCGAAATGGGCTGCGAGGTAAGGGATTTGACCGAATCGATTCACCCCCACCCCACGCTCAGTGAAACATTGATGAACGCTGGCGAAGTTCACTTCGGAACGGCGACAGAAATCTACAAACCGAAGAAGCACTCCGGATCATGATCCACACGCTCATCGAGCGGGCAGACCGAGTCGATGTGATGTTCGTCGGGGCTCATCCCGATGACTTGGAGATCGCGTGCGGTGGAACCATCGCCGCATTGAGTGAGTTAGGCTATCGGGTCGGCTTGGTCGATCTGACCGATGGGGAGCCGACTCCTAACAGCCCGGGGCCTGATGCGCGAATGGCCGAAGCGAAAGCTGCTGGCGAAGTATTGGGAGTGGCAGTGAGGAAAGTGCTGCCCTTGCCAAACCGACGATTGTTCGATGGGTTTGAAGAGCGAGTCCTCTTGGCCAAGGAGTTTAGGCGATATCGTCCGCGATTGGTCGTCGGGTTTGGGAACAAGACACCGTTGGCATCCCCGGATCATTATCAGGCCATGCTGATCACCGACGCCGCGATCTTTTATTCCAGGCTCAGCAAATGGGATGAACATTTCGATGGTTTGCCCATTCATTCAATCGACAAGCAGTTGTATTTTCGGTTGGAATTCGACCGTGCGGCCGTGCCGGGGTATCCGAACGAGATCATCATGGACATCTCCCGAACACTTGAGAAGAAGATGGAGAGCATCCGCTGCTACGCGTCGCAGTTTCCGGAGCACAAGTCGCATGTGCTGGAAAGTGTCCGAGGGATAGCCATCGCCGCGGGAACTGCCATCGGAGTGAAAGCAGGAGAGGTCTTCACATCGGTCCGACCGCTCGGAACGTCGGACTTGCTACGAAGTGTCGGGCTGGCTTGACAATCCCCGACGTGCGTTATAACCTTCTCGGAACGCGGCAAAAGCCGTTGGAACGATGGGGAATTAGCTCAGTTGGGAGAGCGCTTGCATGGCATGCAAGAGGTCAGGGGTTCAAGTCCCCTATTCTCCACTATTCACGGGACCGTAGCTCAATGGTTAGAGCAGGGGACTTGAGGAACGGAGCCTAAGGTTGCTCTTGAGACGTCCATGCCGGGAACCGACCGGGTAATGCGATGAGCTTCGGGGTAGCGATGGCAATGTTCAGTGGGTTGCCCAGTTAGCGTGAAGACAGCTGGGTAGAATCTGTCAAAGTCGGGGAAGGCTTTGTTGCATCGAGAGAATCGATGCAGATGCTAATCCCGAGCCAAGTCAGCGTTGTGACTTCGCCAATGGAACAGCCCGCAGCCAATCTGATTCGTTTGCGGGGGGTTCGGTAGCAAAGGACAGCCTGAAAGGTGTAGAGGCCAGACGGCAGACATTTCGGTGGCGGCTATGGTTCATGGCGCGGGGCTCTTCGTACAGAGCACGTTGCACACGAGGCGATAGTCAAAGGCTGGCGGAATGAAGGGATGGTCCAGACCACAAACCCGAAAGGGGCGGCGAAAGTCGTAGTCGGTACGCATAATCCCTTGGTTGCAGGTTCGAATCCTGCCGGTCCTATTCGCATTTCTTTCTTCGCTTCGTCTTGTCCAAGTTGCTTCGGACTTTGGTCAGTCGCGGAGCCTTCGTTCGAGAAGCCCCATGGATAGCGTCATCAGCGATCTGTTAGCACCTTATTCGGCTCCTATTGAGGGACTGTGTCGCGCAGGAAGTCAATTCTGGACGCGTGGATGGTCTCTCGGGACATCAAGCAATTACAGCGTATTGGTAAACCGAGAGCCCCTTCAGTTGCTTTTAACGGCAAGCGGCAAAGACAAAGGGCATTTAGGGCCGAACGATTTTGTATTGGTCGATATTGAGGGCAACCCGATCGCGCCGAATCAGCCGAAGAGCAGTGCGGAAACGCTTCTCCATTGTCTGGCGGTCGAGCGATGCGGAGCCGGTGCAGTTCTTCATACCCATTCGGTTTGGTCGACGATTCTGTCTCAGCATTACGCCTCGCTCGGCGGAATTCGCATCGAAGGCTTCGAGATGTTGAAGGGGCTGGAGGGTATTACGACGCATGAGACTGCGGTCTGGATACCGATCTTTGACAACACGCAGGATATTCCTGCGTTAAAAAAGGAGGTGGAGGCATACCTCGATGCCAATCCTCACAAGCCTTGCTGGGGATATTTGATCCGGCAACACGGGCTCTATACGTGGGGGAAGGATCTCCCATCTGCAGTGCGGCATATGGAGGTGATCGAGTTTCTGTTCGAGTGTATCGGTCGGCAGACCAAGCTCTAGAGATATCGGAATCGATGAACTATGGAGAGTCGGTTTCGGCAAGCGGTGATAGCGAGCGGGGTCGTTTCTTCGTCCCAATGGGATTACTGCCTTCGATTGCTTCGTCATCGTATCGTCACCGGCGGGATGGCTTGCTCCCCGGATCAAGAGGATCTTCTTCTCAAAGAGATATTGGTCGAGCAAGGAGCCATTACGGAATATCAGGCAGCCCAGTTGCTCGAGGGGCGGCACAAACTGAACCTCGGTCCATACATCATCACCGACTCGATCGGACAAGGTGGAATGGGGCATGTGTTCAAAGGGGTGCATCAAGTCATGGGGCGAATTTGTGCCGTCAAGGTGCTGCCGCTTCACAAGGCGACCGAGGAAGCTAGGGAAGGTTTCATTCGCGAGATTCGACTGCAGGCCAAATTGGACTGCGAGTATCTCGTCCGAGCGTATGATGCAGGTCAAGACGGCCGCATTCATTACTTGGTGACCGAGTATGTTCCTGGAATGGATTTAAGACGTTTGGTCAAGACGCAGGGCCCGCTCAGTCAAACGCGCGCGGCAAAGATCATCATGCAGGCCGCTTTGGGGTTGGACTATGCTCACCAAAAAGGAATGGTCCATCGCGATGTGAAGCCCGGCAATATCTTGGTAACCCCAGAGGGGGCCGCCAAGGTATCCGATGTTGGGCTGGCGAGCTTCACCGCGAACCTGGTCGATGATCCACGAGCGGGGAAGATAGTGGGGACCGCCGATTACCTATCTCCGGAGCAAATCCGTACGCCTTTGGACGTTGGGCCCGCGAGCGACGTCTATTCACTGGGGTGCACACTCTATTATGCGGTTTGCGGAAAGGTACCCTTCCCGGGAGGTGACACGGCGACCAAGATGCGACGGCATTTGGAGGAAACTCCCATGCATCCTCGTCGGTTTTCTGCATGGCTGCAGGACGAGTTTGTCGACATCATTGCGGAGATGATGGAGAAAGACGTAGCGAAGCGAACACAAACGTGCGCCGAAGTCGCGAACCGCTTGGAGCCTTGGGCCAATCAAGAGTCTGGGTTTGTCTCGTACCCATCCCTGGTGCGAAGCCCTTGGGCTGCACCTCCACCTCCTGCGGACGATCTGTCTTCTATCGGCGCCGAAGAGAAGGAGGCTTCGAAAGAACATTCCCTGCCGTCTCACGATTCGGGTTTATCCCAGTCGGGCTCACGTCGCGCGGGAGCCCCTCCTCCTGGGTTGGATCAAGGGATGGAGGATTCGAGAGCGACGAGTCGGTTCGTCAACAGTCCAGGCATCGCCATCGCATTGACTGCCGCTGTTATCATCCCTCCGACTTTAGTCGTAGGCGCGATCCTGGGATATCTGATCGCTCTCCGTTCGTAGCGATGGAATGGATTAGGAGAAGCCTATCGATTTGTCGTAGGATATTTTGAAGGAAAATCGGGTGATGGACTGAGTACGTCCCATTCTGCGTCTTAGAGTCTGGAGCGGAATTTTTTGAGGACACTCGTTATGCTGCCTGATCTATTACCCATTCATCCATGGACTCTTTTGCCCGACCGCATTGTCGGTGTTGATGTATTGGTTTGGGATGAACAAGCCATGACGGCAATCAAGTGCATCGACTCTCAAGAGCAGGTAACGCGATCTAGTTTTGATCAGATAGCGAGAGGAAGTGGCCAGAAATGTTACATCGAGAATCGAAATCAGGGCCAATATCGAAGATACTTGTCGGAGAGTCTTGAGTCGTCGGAACAGCAATCGACTGTACCGCCATTGTTGCGATTCACATTGCTGTTTGAATCCGTTCGGTTTCAATTGCTCGATGGGTTGGGCACCTGCAGTTTGTCGAAGTGGGTTCAAAGCTCGTACGACGCGACCCAACATTTCTTAGAAAAGAGCAGTGGGATGGAGCGGCTCGGAAAAGAGATCGTTTCCACCTTTCGAAAGGATGGTGGGTTTGCAACCCACGCTTTCAATACGGGCGTCTACGCATACTTGATCGCCAAAGAAATGGGACTGTCGACGTTGGATCAGCGTGAATGTTTGACCTCGGGTTTTCTACACGATACGGGCAAACTGGAGCTGGATCCCGATTACCCGGATCAGATCGAAGTCCCGGACGGTTATATGGTTGTGGACTCGCGGCAGGAACAGATTGCACATTGCACCGTCGGATTTGTTTTCTTGTCGAAGATTCCATCGATAACACGCACCCCGCTTCTCGCATGCTATCAGCATCACGAGTATGTCAACGGGATGGGATTTCCAGTTGGTTTGGAAGGGCCGGATATCCCGTTGACGTCTAAGGTATGCGCGTTGGCAAACCGCTGGGATGGATTGCTTTGCGATCGCAAGGGCAGGCCTGGTCTTTCGCGAATCGCTGCTTGGAAACAATTGTCATCGGAAAGTGGAACACTTTGGGATAAGGAGTTGGTGTCATGCTTAGAACGGCTATTGAACCGACCTTCGAGGAATTATTAGATCAGCATCCCCAGCTCTTCGCCGTTCCTGATCAATTGCTTCCGGATTTGGACGCGCGGGGGGAACTGCCCCGTTGGGAAGGTGCGCCTCGCGTGGCCCCTCGCTTTCGCTGTAGCGGTCTTAGCATCGTAGAGTGCCTCGATACCCCGCAAGTGTTAGCGATTTGGCAGCCGACACTACGAAGCTTGGTCAAGGATGTTTCGAGGTCCGGGATGTCCTTTCTCAATGGTTGCCAATATTATCCAGACCAAAAGCTCAAAATCTCATTGCCGATCGCCACAGCGATCGTTCGAGTTGCTCGATGCAAGTTTCTAGGGCAGAATTGTTTTGAAACCGGTGTGAAAACAGTGGAATACTATCCTCGAACTACCTAGGTGTAGGCGGATGGAAGATTCTGGTATGAATCCAACATGAAGTGTTTGGAGTTATTCGCGGGAATCGGCGGTTTTGCTGCTTCGTTTCCTCATCTGCAAATCGTGAATGCCGTGGATATCGACGTTCATGCTGCGTGTGTGTATCGATCCAACTTTGCACATCCCTTTCACATTGCGGAGATCGCTTCGCTAGAGATCGATTGGTTTGCAGCACAAGGGGCAGATTGCTGGTGGATGAGCCCACCCTGCACCCCCTTTACTCGACGAGGGAACAACGCCGGTTTGTCGGACCCTCGATGCGCAGCGTTGAAACATTTGATCGACGTTGTCTGCGAATTGACGCCGCAGCTGGTGTGCATCGAAAATGTGGTCGGCTTCGAATCGTCGGACGCGTTTGATTTATTGCGTCGCAGATGGACCAAAGCAGGATACCTGATCGATTGGACTCACTTCTGTCCCTCGGAGCTTGGGTGGCCTAATCTTCGGCCACGTTTCTATGCGATTGCCAGCTATTCACATCGCGAGCGCATTTGCCGACGTTCCCGTGATGTAGTCAAACGCAAACTGTCGGACTACTTAGAAGATTCGTTGGGTCCCGCCGCGCACTGCGAGTCTGGGCTTTGGATCGCAAATCAGATGGCCCAGCAGTACGACAGGGCCATCGACAAAGTGGATCCAGCGGACAGCGATGCGGTCGCGGCTTGCTTCACCGCCGCTTACGGTCGCTCCATCATCAAATCGGGATCGTATATTCGAACCGAGCATGGATTGCGACGTTTCACCCCACGCGAAGTGGCTCGGCTCTTGGGATTCGACGAGTCTTTTCAGCTCCCAGCGGAGTTGAGACACCGGAAACTCTGGCACTTGCTCGGCAATTCCATAAGCGTTCCCAGCCTTCGTGCGGTTTTCCAAGACTGTTTCGACCTACCCTCGCTCCTATAATGCGTTGGTCTGAACTTGAACGTCTAGGAGCAAGGCACATTGTTGCTTGAAATCGATGCAACCTAAGAAACCGGAATCTATCGGCGGAATTGTCCACGTTTACCAAAAATTCAATCCCACCGAGTTTCCGAGCCCGACTCAGGAGCCTCCCGATCTCGTCAGCGGGGCGTTCGAACACGCGATGGCCTATGGTCGATTTCGTGAACTCACCGAGGAAGAGCTCGCTAGAGCGGTACGGATCGATCCAAGCCAGATTGCGGGGCTGGGGCCGAGTATCGACATGCTCCGGCAGATGCTCGAAGAACGGAAGCGAAAGATTCTCGAGACCTACTCCACCGAAGGCTTGGACAAGAAGGCATTGCAGCGTTTCGAAAAAGCATCGAAGCGAGCGAACCCACCGGGAAAATGGAAAAATGAATTCCATAAAGCGGTTCAGTCCAAGCAGATTTATTTGCTCGAGCAGTTGTGGTATCGAACGGATCGCGATTCTCCAGAGTTTGCGACAGCTGTCCTTCACACGATGGAATCGCTCGGTGAGATGGCCGGCATCGAGGAACTCTTAGACAAATACGATTTCACCGGTCGCGAACGGGTCGACGTACCCGAAGCTCTTGAGCTGAAAAAGATATTGGAGCAAATCGACGAATTGCTGCGGCAGTTAGAAGAGGCCGCCAAGACGGCGCAAATCGGTCTTATCGACATGGAGGCTCTCTCCGAGTTTGTCCCCGAAGGAAACTTGAACGACCTGCAGGAGTTGAGAGAGCAGATCAGTAACATGGTCAAGGAGGCTGCTGAACGCCAAGGGCTCGAACGAGATGAGCAAGGCTATTATCAACTTACCCCAAGGGCATACAAGGCCTTTCAGTCCAGACTCTTGCAGCGGATTTTTTCCCACTTGGAGGCGGGCAGATCAGGACGCCACGACGGTCGCATTGTCGGGGATGGGAGCGTCGAGTTGCCTTCTACGAAATCCTACGAGTTCGGCGACTCGGTAAGCAACTTGGACGCGACGCAATCCATCCTGAATGCTCTCCTCAAACGCCCGAACGAAACGCCGCTTCGATTGCGTTCGGAAGATTTGGAGATCTACCGCACCAAGAACACCCCTCGCTGCGCTACAGTGGTTGTTATGGATATGAGTGGTTCGATGCGCTACGACGGCCAGTATATGAATGTCAAACGAATGGCGCTCGCTCTCCAGGGGTTGATCACGCGTGAATACCCCGGTGATTTTTTGCGATTTGTGGAGATGTACTCGTTTGCCAAATTGACTCGGCCAGGAGAAGTCATCGATTTACTCCCAAAACCTGTCACGATCCATCACCCCGTCGTGCGACTCAAAGCGGATATGAGCGACCCGAGGGTGAGTGAAATGGACATCCCGCCTCACTTCACGAACATCCAACATGCCATTCGGCTCGCCAGACAGAACTTGATCAATACGGATACACCCAATAAGCAGATCATTCTCATCACCGATGGATTGCCGACTGCCCACTTTGAAGGAGAAATGCTCTATCTCCTCTATCCGCCCGACCCGCGAACCGAGCAGGAAACAATGCGAGAAGCGATGCTTTGTCAGAAAGATGGTATAACCATCAACATCTTTCTCGTGCCGAGTTGGTCGCAATCGGAGGAAGATATTCGTTTTGCGCACCGCCTTGCCGAACAAACCAAAGGACGCGTCTTCTTCACGGCCGGTAACGACTTGGATCGTTTTGTTTTGTGGGATTATGTCGATCGAAAGCGGGAGATTCTATAAACCTTGAACGAAGAAGAGATTTACCTTAGCCAAATCCCCAAGGCCGTTCCAAGCCGGTATCAAGCGAAATCGGTCTCCCGCGTTCTCGATCGATTGTTCCTCGAGAAGGGCTACGCGAACGAGCAGTCGCGGGACTCGCTCGTGCAGGCTTGGCAGGATGCCGTCGGTCAGAGTCTAGGCGGGCAGTCCAAAGTGGGGCAAGTGAAACGCGGGGCACTCCAGATTTATGCCGCCAACGAGATCGTGCGATCGGAACTGGAGTACATGAAATCCAAAGCGCTTGCTTCCATCCAGGCAACGCTTCCTGAGATGAAAATCCAAAGCTTGAAAATCCATCTGCAGCGATTCGGCTCATGAACGCCTATATCTTGGCAGGTGGAAATAGCACACGGTTCGGGCAGTGCAAAGCACGCGTCGAGATTGATGGAACCGCTTGCTTAGTTCGACTTTGCTCGCAGCTTCGTCAAAGTGGATTGACTCCGTGGGTTGTATCCAAACGCCGCGAGGACTTCAGCAATCTCTTTTGCGCAAAGGATTCGCTACCACTCGCAGGGATGCTCGCTGATTGGGATGGGTACGAAGGTCCGTTGGCGGGGATCGTAGCCGCCCTCGAACACTGCAAATCTGACGAGCATACCAAGTGTTGGATTCTCACTTGCGACTTGATCCAGTGGGAGCCGGTTTGGAACGAGTTGGCTCTTGCGATTCCCGATGCAATCATGCTCGACTCATTGGCTGTATTACTCATGGCGCCCGTGGACCCTTTAGGACCGAGTGCACCATCGCTTCAACCCTTTCCCGGTCTATATGACATTCGATCCTCATCCTTTCTGAGGGAACCAGCCGTGGTGGCCAAACAATCCGTCTTCTCTTGGATCTCCTATTTCGAGAGCCATGTCCGCCAGGTTTCGGTTCCAAAACAGCAGGCGCCGCGAACGTTCAATACACATGATGAACTTCGCGATGGGTTATCCGAATACCGTGGACGCGAACGCGAATAGATTCGCCAGCAATTCGTGAAAACGACCGATCTCGCGAGCTTATCGAGGGCGGTGGATCGGAAAAGCGGTTGGTAACGCGATCGAACCAAAAAGAAGTCGGTTGATGGAAGTGATGGGAGCGGCAGTCATCTAGGAAGCATGCTCCTTTGTCTCACCGCGACCATGTATACTCTGGAGTCAATGTCTATGAGACTGAAACGCTCCTCTTCCATCTAAGTATCGAAAGAAATCGTATGGCAGGCCGAACCTCCCTCGTCGCCGTCCGCACCCGACGTTGGCTCATATGGGCCGTCTTCATAAGCTTCATAGTCTGTGTTGCATGGGTGCTGAATGAACTGCGGTTAGAACACAACAAGAGACTTGCATACAAAGCCCTCGTGGAGAACAATGGATCCATCGTCTATGACTTCAGCGGGAAATTTAATGATTATCGGCTTGCAAGGGAGTGGCTTCGCATCTTCCTGGGGGATAGATATTTCTCAGCACCAGAATCTGTTTCCATCAGAATAGATTCCGAACGCGATCTGGATCAAGTCTACGCACTCTACGACCTCAAGCGAATTCGAATTTGTTGTCAGAAGATTCCAAAGAAGTTACTCGCAAGGTTAAATCGATTCCCGCAGCTTAAGGATGTAGCGATCGTCACGCCCAAAATATCGGTGAATGATTTCGATTTCCTCGCGTCGATGAAAAGACCTGACGGGTTTCGATTGGAATGCTCCGAGTTTGAAGCGGGTAGCTTGCAACCGTTGAACAGAACGGTCTGTCCGCTCTGGGTAACATGTTGCGGATCAAGTCCTACACAAGAATCATTGAGAGAACTAGCAAAATGCGAGCAATTACGCTTCCTTTCGCTGATTGACTGCCCGATCCAAGACAGTGATTTGCAACACCTCTATAACTCGACCTCCGAAGTGGGGCTATTGCTTCTGCGTACGCAATCGAGCGACCAGGGGATCCTCAAATTGCGCAAGTCGAACCCCGCATGGACGATTCGCATTCGAACCGATACGGGCAAAGCCTCTAGCTTTGCTGAGTTTGAATGTACTATTCCGAGCATGAAAGAGATGCCCAATACTACGAGTTTAACTCTATACGGCAGGGACCTTACCGATGCAATGCTATCGACATTGCGAGAAGCCAAGTCACTCACAGAGCTTCAGTTAGTGTCCTGCTCCATCACCGACGAAGGGTTTATGGAAGTAGGGCTTGTCGAAGGATTGAAAATCCTTCGGGTCGTTGACTCCAATATAACCGACGCAGGCCTAAGGGTTCTTGAAGAGAATAAGAACCTAGAAAAAATGGAATTGAAACTCGATCATGCGAATGGCTCTGGATTGATCGATGCGCCCCCGAGCCTTAAGGAGCTACGGGTCCGATTCAATAGCGACTACGGAATCGGTGCGAAGGAACTAGAAAGACTCCACGGTTTGGAGCTCCTTCATTTTTACCGCGTGTGCCCAAGAGATGATTTTGTTCAAGCATTGAAACAGATGACGAACCTGAAGGAGCTCGCATTTCCCGACTATTGCATCCCGCGAGAAGAGGTTGAAGAACTACGTGCAGCCCTACCCCATTGCACGATTCGCTACGCGCACTGGTTAGAAGGGCAATGAGACCTTCCGCGATACTCGGACTGCCCCTGCAGCTTCGCCCTTGAGGTCCCGTCGAACAATGGCGGCTCATCGCGCCGCAATAAATTTTCTACGTCATCTAGTCCTCAAACAAGCGAAAGCTTGTTTGTTGGGGCGTGATTTTGGCAGCGCAGCAGCGACCGAGCCAGCGGGACTGGCTGATTTTTTTTAATTGCTCTAGCTTCACACTTCGAATTGGATCTGGGTTTGGCGTTGCGGTTGCGGTTCGCTTCGGATTCGATGTCGAAGCTCTTCTTGCCAGCACGTTTCCGTTCTAGCGATTCGATGCTACAGATTGAGCACAGCACACAATCGGAAGAATGCTGATGTGTAGTCCGTCCAGTTAAGGAGCCGATGAATCGTTATCCTGGCATGTCGTAGAATTTGACATGGCACATGAATGAACACGGACAGAAACGTTTTAAATTCCATTGTCAGGAGCCGTTTCTTTTCTGCTTGATGTTCTTGCTCTTGTCCAGTCGCAACTGGAGTCAATAATGCGGACCAGGATTTCAAGTTCCATGCGATACTCGTTATCACCATGTAGGCCCAATTGCTCTCGAGATTGTCTACTGGAGCACACAACGATCGAACTCCGCCGGAGAGTTGTGCGATCAAGTTCTCCTGGTCGCAACGGTCATTGCAGCCAAACACAATTTCCTCGCTCGATACCGAGGGCAGATCATTGCTGATGTAGAAGAAGTAGCGGATCTCGTCGATGAGCCGAACATCGCCTTGTTCCTTGGAGATGTTCTTCCGAACAACCACCATTCGATACGTTTTCTCGCAGGCGTTGGGTTGGTAGTCGAACTCGGCCACTTCCTCATGCAGTAACTCAAGATGGACGTAATTGCGTTCCCGAATGATTTGGCGTTTGACGTTGGTGGGTTTGGTGCGCGTTTCGTTGGTCTTGTTTTTTGGTAAGGCTCGGGTGAGCTTCTTCCACGCCGACGCATCCAGGTTGTCTGCAATTTCCTTCAGATTCGCTCGTGCCTCATAACCAAACTGGAAGCGTACTCCCAGGGCATCCCAGCCGTCGAGATACTCCGTCTGCGAGAATTTACAGTCACCTCGCATCCGAATGCGCCGGAAGCCTCCAGCGATGCATGTACAGATTGCCTTATCCAAGTAGGCTGCCGCGTTGTGAGCGCTGTGGACCGAACCGCTGCGATTCGCAATCGCAAGGACTTCCTTGGTGTTGGCTAAGCTGACCAGCAAAGGATGGTATCCCCAGCTCCCTTTGTACGAGATATCCATTCCTTCCTTGCACTCGGCTGTGGTTGCCACGATGACGCCGTCGACGTCGATGATGGCTTGGTCAAAGAAAGAATCATCCTGCTGCTTCCAAACGTTGATCCTAGCTTCGTTGATGGCTTGCATCAGGGAATCGATGTCGGATTGTTGGAATCGACGGCAAAAGTCGCCCGCCGTGGTTGGATCAGGAATCGAATCGGCACCGATGGCATCAAGGAATGTGGAATCGTTTCGAAGACGTTCCAAATGCTCGAGTCTCGATCCGTTGCATAGAACATTCATAACCATCGCGAGGACGTGGTCGGATTCATGATAAGGAGCATGTGACTTTAAGAGTTGGACACGATGATTGATGGCATCGGTCAATCCGACATGCCCGGCGAGCTTGAGCATGGCGGAGACACCAGCGTAGCTGATGGCATGGGTGCGATCAGCAAGTTCGTATTTGACAGAGTTGGTAGCGAGAACGGGATTCGGATTCGAGATACCGCGAGAGAATCGATTCTCCCTTGCAGTTGCGAGCCTTTTGAGGATTTGCTTCTTGCGTGCACCGATACGTTTTGCGAAACTTGTCTTCACCTGAAACCCTCCGTGTGTGTGGCTTAATCGATTTGTTGTTACTTCGTTAAACCGCAAAAACGCCGGGAGGTTTCAGGTTTTTTTACGAAAATCTCAAACGAACTCAACCAAGCTTCGCTTGATCGAGGACTAATCAAAAAACGCGACCATTTTGCTGCTATTCCTTATTAGTGCTGCACTTTAGGCAAAGATCTCTAACCGATCGTATTGTATTCAGTTGAACTCGGGCTTGGTTACGCCGCTAAGCACAATAGCTCGTCAATCAGTGCGATGATTTTTGGCGTTTGTTGGGCTGCGGGTAGTTCTGCCATAAATCGATTCCTCAGCATTTTATGGGTTATTTCGCGACGACGGTCAGCATGCGATGGGCGACGGTCAGGATTGTCCCAGGGACGATCGCTTCGGTCGACCAGCTGTTCTACCGGAGTGTCCCAACACTCCAGTTCCACCAGGCCATAGAGCCACGCATTGATGTTCCAGCAGGCGATATTCGACCAGACGTTTCGAACCTGCTGCTTGCCAGCGCCCCAGGTCTCTTTGGTATCGTGGAAGAACTCTTCGATGGCCCATCGATCTGCTACGGTTTCCAGAAGCATTTCGACCGGCATTTCGATTTCCGTACTAAAGTATGCTGCCGTTTCGCCGTTGTCGAATTTAAGTATCACAACTCGAATCGGTCCCTCGGTGATAGTTGTTGTTGCCAGGAAGGTCTTGTAATGACGAAGGACTGCGACACCACGACACGCATAGCTAATCGTCTGCCAACCTTGCTTGTGCTTGGAACGCTTTGAGAGATCGATTCGGTTGTAGCCGTATTTGCGAGGACGCCCACGAGTACCAGCCTTGCGAGCAGGGGGAAGGTCGAAGAGCTTTGCATTGCTTCGCAAGCGACTGACTACGGTTGTGTTTAGCGTCGTAAGTGACGTGATTAGGTCATACGTTGCATAGGCTCCATCGAAAACGACGAGTGTCTTGGATCGCGAACCGAGCACCCGCAACCAGCAGATGACCTGGTTGGTCATTTGCAGCGCAAGTTGGTGTTTTGTTTGAAATTTCCACCCATGCTTGGCATCCAACACAGGAACATCGCATTGCCTAACATACAGCATCGAAAGCAGTGGCAATGCGATCACGCCCCACAATGGATGCGTGCTCAAGATTGCCAGACAAACCCAGTTGTGACCGTACAACCACTCGCTATCGACTGGACCTGGCGTAGGATGGTGATGAATGTTCGCACCTTCGACGTGACGTCCGAATCGCTTTGTGGGGCTATCATCGACCGCCAGCTTCCAGTACCCGTCAGGCCCTGGATCGAATCGTTTGACAATTACCCTCAGCAAGGGCAAAGCCAACGATGTGGCGACCTTGCCCGCAGATACAAGCAGTTCATAAAAGCGATCCCAATCATCTTTCACGCCAGCGGCTCGAAACCAACTGCTCGCAGTACGGCGACCACGTGCCAGCATCGCACCAGCCATCACGATCGGAAGGCGAAAGCCGATGCGAGCATGCAAGAGCGATTGCATCGCAGTTACCACGATTGCGATACCTCCGACCAGCGGCACGCTGGCTGCCGTAGTTTTTACGTCGAGTGGGATTCGAGCTCGACAACCTGCTGCGTTTGTCATGATGCGATGGAGTCGACTTTTTGCCATGCTGAAGTTGCGGTGCACGACCAGATCGTTTACGCTTGGCCATCCTTGGCTCTCCTGGGGTCGGTTATGTTTTGCAACCAACTTGTCCCTTGAGGGCCATTTTCGTTTCAAGAGCAATTCTTGCTCATTGTGATGCTTGCATTAGCTCCGGCTTCAGATCTTTGCCTAAAGTGCAGTTATTAGTGGTGATGAGTGGAGATTAGTGTTCCTGCTTTCTCAAAACGCTGCACTTTACATTCTAGCAATGTACATGTTTGCTCTCTGTACGTTGGACTCATTTTTGCGGTTCCCCTTGGGTTGATATGCAATCGATGAAATGAGCCGATAAAAAGCGGTCTAGGTTCTAGGGGTTCTCTCTCTCTCTCCTACAATTCGCTCATGAATAGGAGACATCCACCTCATCGGGACCTTTAACGATCGCTTTAAAAGGTACGCCTTGTCACCAAAGACACGGCCCCACTCCGCGATCCTCCGCATCCTCCGCGGTTGACCCTCACAATCCCCCAAATGCGTGGGTGCCTTCGATCTACCTCCCCCCCAAAAAGATGGGTGCCTTCTACTAGCTTCTCTCTTCGCGCCGTAGCGCCTTGGCGAGAAACCTCCTCCCACCAATCCCCCAAAAAAAGGTGGGTCAAAAGGTGGGTGGGTCAAAAGGTGGGTGCCACCTATTCGAAGTAGTTGGGTGCCTTCGATTAGCTCGATGTGTGGGTGCCTTCTATTAGCTCGCATTCCCCCACTCCAAAATGTTCTTCTATTTGGTTGCAACCCGCTCCCCCATCCCATAACGTAATAGGATCTACACCCCGAACCTCTGGAGAGATCCATCATGTCCAGCACGCTCCGTTCTGAGCAATTCGTTAGCAACGAAATCTGCCTTGTCCATTGCTACAACCGTTGTGTCCGTCGCGCCTTTCTGGCTGGTTTCGATGAGCTCACCAGCACAGACTACTCCCACCGAAGAGAATGGATTCGCCAAAGACTCGAATCCCTTGCCTCCGTCTTTGGTATCGACGTTCTCGAATATGCCGTCCTATCCAATCACCTCCATGTCGTCCTCCGCAATCGTCCCGACGTCGTGGCTACTTGGTCTGACCAAGAAGTTGCCACACGTTGGCTGCGACTCTTTCCTGGTACCCGGATCCTCGATGTCTTGGCCGAGGCCAACGAAGAAGATGTCCGAAGCGCCGTAGCCGATCCAGAAAAGATCAAAGAGTATCGAAGCCGACTCTCCGATATCTCTTGGTTCATGCGCTCTCTCGCCGAAGTCATCGCCAGGCGAGCCAATGCAGAAGACAAATGCACCGGTTGCTTCTGGGAAGGCCGATTCAAAGCCAATCGGCTTCTCGATGAAGCCGGTTTGCTCGCATGCGCCATGTATGTCGATCTCAATGTCCTCCGCGCGAATCTAGCCGAAACGATCGAACTCTCCATCCACACCTCCGTGTACGATCGTCTCCAAGCTGCCAACGGTGCAATGATCGAATCGACGGCTCTGGATCGCGTTCCTTTATCGAAAGAGGAATCGATCAAACGGAGGACCAAGATGACGGTGGAGGAGCAGAAGAAGGCTCGTCAGAACCGTGGCCCCCGTCCTCTGGTCCCCAGAGACGCTTGGCTGGCCCCCTTCACGCTCGACCCCAAGGTGAACTCGTTGGATCCAGAGCCCTGCACCAACGGCCTGCGAGCCAGCAACAAAGGGTTCTTGAACATGAACCTGGAAGACTACGTGAAGCTATTGCGTTGGACAGCGGAGCAGAAGGGTCATCCTCCTGGGAAATTGCATCCGGTCCCCGAATCCTTGAAGCCCTTATTCTCTGGGCTGGGAGTCGAACCCAGCATGTGGTGCGACTTGGTATGGAACTACACGAAGTACTTTGGCACCAGCCGCTGTAGTGGAAGTCCCAAGTCGATGGTAGCCGACGCGGAGCGGACCAACAATCGCTGGAGTCGCGGCCAGCGGCTCGTCGCCGCTTGCTTCGCCTAGTGGCCCTCGGTTAGCAAAAGCTTGCTTGGCCTAGCCGCTCGCTCTGTTACCAACCCCCTCGCGGTGCCCACTCCACCATGGCGCCATGGCGAGAGCCCCGCCTCTCACCTCGCCCGAACTCCAGCACCGGGCCAAGTACGCTGCTGCGCTCTCTCCAGCCAAGTCGACTGCAACTCTGTCCAAATTGCCCCCAATCCCGCTTCCGCCGCCCCATTCTTCCCCGCACAGCTCCCCCCCGATCTCCCGTTCCCCCCAGATAGGTGGGTGCCTCCTATTAATCGCCAGATAGGTGGGTGCCTCCTATGGTGGTATCTCTGGTCCGATCAGGTGGATGAATTGTTCGCCGACGAACAAAAGCTCGCCGGAACAGGTTATGATACATTTTGGACTTTAGGGGACCACCAAGGAACGCTCAAGGATATCGTGGACTATAATCCGACTACAGGCACGACGAGCGTCGTGAATCATAGGCGTTACGATGCGTTTGGTAACCTCAAGTCCCAATCGGGGGCGGTAGTGGTCCAGTTTGGATACACAGGCAAATTTTTCGACGCGACGACTGGATTCCAGAATTCATGGAACCGTTGGTACAGCCCACGGCTTGGTCGATTCCTCAGCCAAGACCCTATTGGTTTTGATGGTGGGGATACGAATCTGTATCGGTATGTTGGGAATGGGGCGACGAACGTAATTGATCCAAGTGGATTGCAGGAGCGGAGTTCATGGGATATCGAGAGCGAGTTAATTTCGATATACAACCAGCCTGTCCGCAGTGAAGCGGACATTGCAAAATTCGCGAGCTTGGTTACACAATTACTGCGTCAACGGGAGCTGGAGAGTATTCGCCAGCGGGAACGCGACAATCAAACTGTGATGCGATCGGCAACATCATCGGAGATGCGAGATCTTCTCGACGTAGAGATGCGTACGATTTGGAATCGTATGTACATCGGTATTGCGACAGATGCCGAGAAGAATCGATGGCATCAAGTTCGTAGGGCGAATTCACCGGGACTTGCCTTGACGAATGATCTTGTCGGGCCCGAAGGTGGCGTGTGGCGATCGATTGAAATTGCCGGTATGATGGCCGGTGGCGGTCCAGTTCTGCAAAACGCTACGGGAGCTTCAACACCGAAACTGACCACTGCCCCAGTTAGTGGAGGCAAGACAGTTCTCGGGCATTATCCTGCGTACACCGAACTTGCGGAGCAATTAGGAGCTAGGCGATTCAACATACCGACGTCTGTTTGGAACAAGATGACTGAGGTTGAACGTTGGGAAGCGAATACGAAGTTCTTAGATCGTATGATTGCCCGCGGCGATGATATCATCCTCGCAACGCGAGCCGATCTTGCAAAACCAGGATCGTACTTTGCACGAGAGTTAGAGTTCCTTCTTAGCAAGGGATTCAAGATTTGCGCGGACGGCTTGCGACTTATTGCACCGGGGGCACGCTAACATGACGCATGTAATACCGAACGCGACACCGAATTCTGTTCGTAAGTTCTTTGAAATGCTTTGTACGAAAGACAGGTTTTCAATAGATGTCGCTGACTATCGCCCTGACATCTTCGGAAACATTCAAATCGTTGCGAGTAACGAACGATACTCGATTGACTATCGCCGGGATCGTGGTGATGAGTCGGTATTCGTCGTTGTTGCTGGGAGAGAATATCTTGTAGAGGACGTTCGTGAGTTGTTGGAAGGTCATTCATCAGTATCGAATAGCCTCGAGTCTGAACTCGAGTTTTTGCAAAGCAATGAAAAGGAGATAGATCGATCGTTTTCATCGGATTTTGTCGACTCAAGTATCAAGGCATTAGAAGCAATGCGAGTACGCCGATTGAACAGGATGTTTCCTGGGAGCGTCTTAGGAGAGTAGTTGAAAACCGATGACACGAAGTCATCGGAAGGTTTTCTAGGATGCGCAGGCGGGCGCGAGAGATGTTCCAACAGAATCAACGCCCATTCGCCCGCAGCGCCCTGCTTCGGCGCTGCAGAACATTCTGGAAAAAAGCGTTCGAGAACTCGGCGCTATTAGGCGAGTTGATGGTGCGGTGCGAGTTTCTCTGAGGCACAGCTCGTGCAATCGATGTGCTTGAACTCACTTCGGTGCAAACTGGCGATCTGTTGGGGCGTTTCTGTAGTTTTGTGAGTTGGTTCTACCTCGATTTTCTGGCTTGCGACGGTCAATCAGACATCCATCGATCTTGTCGCTCGCTTGGTAACACTCTTTTCTTGGTACATGACGCAGTTGCACAAGGCTTAGCTCGTGTTGTTTTGGAGTGATACAAGTGCTGGTTCGCTTTCTCTTGCTCTGCATAAATCACAGCTTAGAGCGCGATTGTGCGCTATCCTCGCAGCTCTCGCGTGAGCGTACACTGACCGGTTCTTGATTTTCCCGACCTGGTCGGTTTCTGTCGTGTAGTTTTCTGCGTTCGATCAACGTTTTCACTCGTACGCAAGGAACTCATCTTGGCTCGACCATCTTCTGCTTCTCGCTCCCAACGATGGGCGCAGCATCTCGCGGATTTCGACCGCTCAGGACTTACCGTAACCCAATTCTGCGATTCCATCGGTTGTTCCGTTCCAACCTTCTATAACTGGAAGCGCAAGCTTGGCAAGGCTCCGGTCCAGCCAGCGTTCTTGCGAGTTCAATCCGTGGATGCTGTCGACTCTGCGATCGAAATCAAGCTCCCAAGCGGCGTGCTTTTGCGTCTACCCCTTAGTGCGATTGCCTCGCTCTCTGATATTCTCGATCAGGTGGCATAGTTACCATGCTCGCTCTCAACCCTTCAGTTCCCATTTACCTGCATACCGAGCCCATCGATATGCGCAAGAGCTTCGACGGTCTCTTCGGGATCATTAAGAATGACTTTCAGCGCGACGTGCGCGATGGTGGCTTGTTCATGTTCCTGAACCATCGCCTGAATCGGATCAAGCTCTTGTACTGGGACACCGATGGAATCGCTATTTGGATGAAGCGATTGGAGAGAGGCTGCTTTCAGCGCCCAGTTCGAAGCGCCGATGGGAAGCATGTCGTGGTCTCGTCCGCCGAGCTGCAGTGGATCCTTACGGGAGTCGAACTCAGCTCTGTGAAGAAGAGAATGCGCTACGTCCCTCCGGCCCGCGATTCTCTAGAAGCAATCTCTGCTTGAAACGGAAACAATTCCTGTGTTTTTAGGCAATTTCACTTCTGTCCCCTCTTGCGCTTTTTGGGCCTCGCGCTATAACACCATCATGCAAGACGCGAACGAATTACCGAACGATTTGAGCACCGCACAAGAAGTGATTCTTGTGCAATCGAACGTTCTCGTAAAGCAAAAATCCGAGATCGATACGCTCAAAAAATCGCTCGAAGAAGCGCTTGCTGAGATCCGCTTCCTGCGCACCGGGAAGAAGCGAGAGAAGTTCATCAACGCAGACCAATATCTCTTGGAATTCGAGGATGACAAGGAGTTGCAAGAGGCGCTCGAAGCTGCCAAGAAGGAAGCGGAAGCCGAGGTAGAGCGCATCACCTATACGCGCAAGAAGCAAGCTGTCGCGAAGAAGCCAAATAGTGACAAGTTCCCGCCACACTTGCCGCGTGAGGTCGTGGAAGTGGAGATCCCTGATGCGTTCCAACAATGCGTTGACTCTGGCGAGCTGATCGTCAAACGCTATGAAGTCACCGAAACCCTCAAGCACATCCCGTCGAAGCTTGTTGTTCTCCAGTACAAGAAGCCTGTTCTGGCTTACGCCAACTCCCCCGAACGCGAGCTGAACGTCGAAGAAGAAGTAAATCTTGGGGAAAAGGGCCGCTACCACCCTTCCGTGGCTGCTCAAGTGATCCATGGCAAGTTCGGACTCCATCTCCCCTATTACCGTCTCCAAGACATGTTCGCCTCGTCAGGGTGGACCCCAAGTCGATCTACCCTGGATTACCTGGCAGATCTAACTCATGATGTTTCGGAAAGGCTGATCGAAGCGATGCGAGCCAGACTCATGGCCTCTCGTTGCTTGGGGCTTGATGACACGCACGTCAAGCTGATCATGCCCAAGGAGATACCCGACGAAAAGGAGGCTCTGCAAGACTCCCGAATACAGCGACTCCTTGAGAAGATGAAGGAGGCTCAAAAGGAAAAGAAAGATAGCCTGGATGCCAAAATGTGGGGCTACTCCGGCTTCGACACAACAGCTCCTTATGATCTCTTCGACTTCCGAGTCTCGCGGCATCGCGATGGACCTGCAGAATACTTGGAAGGGTATACCGGGCATGTGATGGCAGACTGTTATTCGGGCAACATGAGCGTGATTCTTGCGCCCGGGTCGAAGATGACCCGCATGGCGTGCTGGTCGCATGCGCGCCGTCATGTCTACGAACATCAATCCAACGATCAGAAAGCCGCATCGCTCCCTCTTGCGCTGATGAACCAGCTTTACGATATCGAGCGTCGCTGCGCGCAGTGGAGCGATGAAGCACGAGGAGAACTGCGAGCCAAAGAATCGCGAATGATACTCGATCGACTCCGCGACTGGCTCGATGGCCCGTTGGCACGAAGCGTGTTACCTGCGAGCAAGCTTGGTGGCGCGCTCAACTATGTGCGCAACCACTGGGATGCGTTATGCGTATACGCCACCGACGGCCGCCTCCCGATCGACAACAATCAAGTCGAAAGGCTGATGAAGCGAGTCGCGATTGGGCGCAAGAACTGGCTGTTCGTCGGAAGCATGCGAGCCGGGATACGCAATGCAAGCCTCATGAGTCTAGTTGCCAGTGCGCAGCGTCAGGAGATTGACATTGGGATGTACTTGGAGAGTGTGATTACACACTTGCTACGAGGGACAGCGCGCGTGGAGGAGCTGCTACCGGATCGCTGGAAGGCAGAGCACCCGGAAGCTGTGCGCACCTATCGGGAGCAGGAGCGTCGCGATAAGGCTGATAACGCAACGGCCCAAGCTGCGAAGCGTCGAATGCGAAATCAGCTTCGCAAATCGAAGTAGGGAACAGAGCGCCACGACGCAACCCTACCCGCGAGAAAATCTCAGAGAGCGTCGTGTACGCTCACTTTTGAGGAGGGGTTGCCAGGGGCTTTTAATCCGCAAGCGGTGGTGTTTGTGCCAAACGTAGCCATGAGGAGACGCGTTTCGAGCGTTGGTTGCACTGCTGCCGTCGGACTGGAAGCGGTTGCACGAGGATTGGGACGTCTAAGCCTGCGAGAAGCGCGCCTCATTCCTCCGGAAACGACAGGTGTGGGACATAATGTCCCGCTTTTTTGGTTGCGCAAGACGATGTCTCTAGGATGGGCAAATCGTTGACGATTTTGCATTGCATATCCATATTCGAGCCTTAGCAGTTTCTGATTGTAGCGCTTGGATCTGTTGACTCACATGGCGAGTAAGAGTTCCGTGTGGTGTCCAAGGTTCGACAGAAGCAAACAAGGACCAACATCATGAAAGTTTTAGCATCTAGTCTTTTTCTGGCCGTGGCCTTGGCCTTACCAGCAAGAGCGGATATCTCGCTATCGAGCGGGACCTATACGCAAAATTTTGACAGCATCGGAACGCTGTTGCCCGATGGGGTGAGCGTTCGAACCGGTGCGACGAGTTCCTTCTTGGGTACGGATAGTTCGGCCGCATTTAATACCGATGGGATCAATCCAAAGCCTTGGGATTCGAACAACTCTGGATTTCATAACTATGCAGCAATCGATACTCTTCCATTCGTGGATGCTAACAACCCATCGTCGGGTGTTCAGCAAAACTGGAGCGATCGTGCATTGGGGGTACATCTAAAGGGGGATGTTTCGAGTCAGAGCAGTCTGGGGCTCGATCCCGGGGCTGCGTTCACTTTTCGGATCGTTGATGTCAACACATCCTCCCTCGATTTTACGTTTAGTTCGCAACTACTTCACGATCACAATTTGACGCTTCCAAATAACTGGGATGTTCGGTGGGGAGCAGGTGCCACACCAACCTCCTTCACGTCAGTGGGAACCTTCAGCCAGAATATCGTGGGAGCTATCGATCGAAGTTTTACTATTAGCGGTTACACGCCTGGGGATTCGGGGGGGCTTTGGGTGCAAGTCGTTGCGCAAGCATCGGGAGGGATCGGGAATAATGATAGTCGGCATACGTTCGCCATCGATGACTTGCGAATCACCGCCGTTCCGGAGCCAAGTTCCGTGGCGTTGCTGGGGATCACCGGGCTTGGTTTTGGTCTAGTTCGACGTTTTCGTCGTGGGCGTAGAAATTTGCCGCGGGCGTAGAGGATCGGAATAGACTCCAACTCCATCGTAGGGACGTCGAAGGATGCGATGGGTCGCGACATCCTCGCAGCTTATCGATGCTAACGTCATTCAGCGACTCATTGCGGAAGTCTTGGTTTGATACTCGCTTTGATCATCGCACCCTCCCATGTGGAGAGTGTTGCCTGGGCTTGGAAACCAAATTCGGTGAGTTGATTCAAATCGATCGCTTGGTGCTCCGATGTCCATAGCGATTCGATCATGCGAGCCTCTTGGTTCACATTCGCGCCGATCATTTCGCTTCTCGCTTTTCCGTCCGAGCCATGCACCCAGAAGCGAGGTTTGGAAACATCCCATGGTCTTAAGAAATCATCGCAGATTACGGAGCCCTTGGTGCCTGCAATCTCCATCCACTTCCGACCGGGTGCATCAAAACCACAGTCCCAATGCGCGAACGCGCCACATTCAAGTTCCACAATAGCTTGCGCGCTGAGCCAAATGCCATGTTCGCCATGTCGTTTTCCCATCGCCTGAAGACGGGACGGTTTCTCTCCTGCAAACCATTCTGTAGCGAGTGCGCAGTACCAACCTAAATCGAGCAAACAGCCACCTCCAGCGCTGGGGTCGGTTCGGTAATCGCGTCCCCGTTGGAGAACATGGGAGAAGCTGCAGGAGAACGTGACGCGGGTCACTTCGCCAATTTCCCCGCCGGCGATAATAGATCGCATTGCCTGGCTGCGCGGATGGAATGGAAAGGCAGATGCGTGACGAAATCGATCTGGAGACTGAGACACAACCGATTGCAGTCGACAAGAATCCTCTAGATTGGCGGTGAGGGGTTTCTCGCAAAGGACTCGCTTGCCCGATTCCAATGCCTTGATCGCAAGCTCGGTGTGGAGATGGGGGGGCAGAGCAATGTAGATGACGTCGATATTGTCCGCCTCGCACAATTCAAGAAAATTTTGCGTGGACGACGGGATTTGGTGGGTTGTACACCATTCTTGTAACGCAATGGGATCGCGTGCCGCGGCTGCAGCGATCGTGTGCCCAGCCAGTCGGACTGCCTCGACCATTCTGGGGGTGACTCGACCGATTCCCAAAAATGCCCACCGCATGCTATGCCCTTTCTGACAGCGACTCCCATCGCGCGTAAGCCGTAGTTAACTCGTGTTCGATTTTTTTTAATCGGGATTGATCCACCGCTAGAATCGAAGCGGGCTGCTTGAAGTAATCGGCCGATGCCATTTGGTCGTGAATCGATATTTGCTCCGCTTCGAGCTGTTCGATTTTTTTGGGCAATTTCTCCAGCTCTTGCTTTTCCTTAAACGAAAGCTTCTTTTCGTGATTGGTTTTGGTAGGGACTGGACCTGGCTCGTTACTGGCGAGTGAAGAAGTAGAACTGCGAGCCGTGCTCTTCAAGCCGTTGCTGCCGGTTAGCTCTGCTTTTTTCTGCCGCAACCAGTCGTCGTACCCACCAACATATTCTTTGATCGCACCATCTTCGAACACCAACAAACTCGTCACGCAGTTATTAAGAAAAGCGCGATCATGGCTCACCACGAGCAAGGTCCCGTCGTACTCGACGAGGCGTTCCTCCAGCAATTCCAATGTCTCGGAGTCCAAGTCGTTGGTGGGTTCGTCCATGATGAGCATGTTGGCAGGTTGGGCTAGGAGTTTTGCCAACATCAGACGATTTCGCTGCCCTCCGGAGAAATAGCGAATCGGCGAACGAGCTTGTTCGGGCGTGAAGAGGAAGTCTTGTAGGTATCCGATGATATGCTTCGACTTTCCCCCAACCTGAATCGTCGTCTTTCCTTCGCCAACATTGTCCACTGCCGTTTTGTTCAAATCGAGAATATCGCGGGTTTGATCGAAGTAAGCGATATCCAGTTTCGTGCCGAGACGGACCGTCCCTGTTAGCGGTGGTAGTTTTCCCAAAATTCCTTTGAGCAAGGTCGATTTGCCGACGCCATTGCGTCCCAAGATCCCAACCTTGTCCCCTCGCATAATCGTCAAATCAAAAGGTGCAACGATCTGCTTGTCCCCATATCCAAACGACGCTTGTTCAATCTGGCAAACAAGATTGCCGCTCCGGTCGCCGGTTTCAAACTGCATCCTGACGCTTCCGACCGCTTTGGGCCGCTGCAATCGCGTCACTCGCATTTGTTCCAATCGTCGAACGCGTCCCTCGTTTCGTGTTCTTCTGGCTTTGATACCTGTCCGAATCCAAACTTCTTCCTCGGCCAGTTTCTTATCGAACAAGGCTTGTTGTTTTTCCTCCGCCAACAACGCTTGCTCTTTGCGTTTCAAGAAGGTCTCGTAGTCGCAGGACCAGTCGAATAGCTTGCCGCGATCGATTTCTAAAATGCGTGTTGCGAGTCGAGTTAGGAACGCGCGATCGTGGGTCACAAAAAGGAGTGTGGACTCGAGGGATGCGAGGAAACCTTCTAGCCATCGAATGGCGTCGATGTCCAAATGGTTGGTTGGCTCGTCGAGGAGGAGAACATGCGGGCGGCTAACAATGGACTGGCCAAGCAGTGTGCGACGTTTCAGGCCCGTGGACAAGGAGTTGAAGTCGAGGTTGGGAGCCAGTTCCAATTGTTGCAGGGTATTCGAAAGATATTGGTCCCGTTTCCAGTGGTTTTCATCGAGTTGAAACTCTTCGGGAAGGCCTCGCGATACGACCTCTTCTACCGTTCCAGTAATTCCATCAGGAACATCCTGAGGAAGGACGGCCACACGCGTTCCAGGGGCGAACTCAATCGATCCCGATTCCGGGCGTTCCTGTCCAGCCAGCAGCTTGAGGAGGGTGGACTTTCCCGCTCCATTTCGCCCAAGAAGGCCGATTTTTTCGCCCGATTCGATCCGGCAACCAACTTCCGAAAGGAGTTGAGGGCCACGATAGCTCATGCTTAGTTGGTGCAATGTAATTTGCGGCATAGATCTCGATTTGTCGAATACGCAGGAGGCTGTTTCGTTTGGAAAGGTCCCAGGCCCAAGGGCGCTTCGGAACAGATTCGAAGCTACCCTGGCCCATGCGAACTTAACCGGTTTCCCCGTTCCTGCAAGCCGAATCGAAGGCGGCTACCGTCAAGCAAACATGAATTCGCCATCTGCGAAATCGATGGCGATCGGGTCTGTGTCGTCCGGGTCCCGCTTCAGCAACGCGCTAGCGATCTTGTTTTGAAGTCGGCGCTGGATCACTCGCTTTAAAGGTCTCGCCCCGTAAATCGGATCGTAGCCCTCCTCTGCGATGGCTTCCAAGGCTCGATCCGTGATGGAAAGCGTGATGTGCTTTTCAGCAAGCTGCTTCTCCAATCGCTTGATCTGAAGTCCGACGATCCGGCGAATTTGATCTCTCTTCAAAGGTTCAAAGATAATCGTCTCGTCGATTCGATTCAGAAACTCGGGAAGGAATCTTGCCTTGAGCGAGTCCTGGACTGCCTGGTGCATATCTTCTTCCGAGCCTCCTTCTTCTGCGACCCGTTGGATCATTTGACTTCCAATATTGCTCGTCATCACGATCACGGTGTTGGTGAAGTCGACCGTGCGATTTTGTCCGTCGGTGAGGCGTCCATCGTCGAGAACTTGCAGGAGAATGTTGAAGACATCATTGTGCGCCTTCTCGACCTCGTCGAGCAGGACGACGCTGTAAGGGCGTCGGCGAACCGCTTCCGTGAGTTGCCCCCCCTCTTCGTACCCGACATATCCCGGAGGAGCGCCGACCAGTCGGCTGACGGTGTGCTTTTCCATGAATTCGCTCATGTCGATGCGGACCATGGCCGCTTCGTCGTCGAACATGACCTCCGCTAAGGCCTTGCAGAGCTCTGTTTTTCCTACGCCAGTTGGCCCGAGGAAAAGGAAGGAGCCGATAGGGCGATTAGGGTCTTGCAATCCACTGCGACTTCGGCGCACCGCGTTGCTCACGGCTTCGACCGCTTTGGCTTGTCCCACGACGCGCTGGTGCAATCGCTCTTCCATGACCAGCAGTTTAGCCCGCTCCGTTTCCATCATGCGCGTGACGGGAATCCCTGTCCAGGAGCTGACGACGGCTGCGATTTCATCGGGCGTGACTTCGGTGCGAAGGAGTTTGCGCTCGGCTGTTCCAGCTGGCGGATGGGCAACGCTTTCTTCCCGTTGAAGCTCTTCTGTCAACTTGCGACGCTTTTGATCCAGCTCGTAAAGCCGTTGGTATTCGGCCTCCTCGACCGAGAGTCCTATCGATTGTTTTTCTTTGATCTTCGACTCGAGTTGGCGAAACTCCCCTTCGGTTTGTTCCAGCGATTTGCGAATCGATCCCACTCCGGATAGACCTAATTTCTCCGCTTCCCATTTTTCGCGAAGACCGGCTAACTCCTTCTGAACACGTGCAATCTCTTCTTCAATATCGGATAGCGACTCCTCGGTGCTTTCGTCCGATTCGTCATGAAGTTGCCGTTGCGCGATCTCAAGCTGTCGCAATCGCCGCTGCAACGAATCGATCTCAGCGGGAACGCTATCCCGCTCCATGGCGATCCGCGCCGAGGCCTCGTCGACTAGGTCAATGGCTTTGTCTGGAAGGAATCGATCTGAAATATAACGATGCGAAAGCTTAGCGGCTTCGACCAACGCCGCATCCCGAATCTTAATGCCGTGGTGGGCTTCATAGCGAGGTTTCAATCCGCGAAGGATCGTGATGGTATCTTCAACGGAAGGCTCCCCGACGTAAACAGGTTGGAATCTCCGTTCGAGCGCGGCATCCTTTTCAATGTGTTTGCGATACTCATCGAGTGTGGTCGCTCCCACACAACGGAGCTGTCCGCGCGCCAATTCGGGTTTGAGAAGGTTCGCGGCGTCGCTCGATCCTTCCGCCGCACCTGCCCCGATCACGGTGTGGAGTTCATCGATGAAGAGAATAATATCGCCGCCCGAATCTTTTACTTCGCGCAATACGGCCTTGAGCCGTTCCTCAAACTCCCCTCGGAATTTGGTACCAGCTATCAGCGCGCCCATATCGAGCGCAATCACCTTTCGGTTTTTGAGACTTTGTGGCACATCACCAGCCACGATTCGCTGTGCCAAACCCTCTGCGATGGCCGTTTTGCCCACTCCAGGCTCGCCGATCAAGACCGGATTATTCTTGGTGCGCCGCGAAAGGACTTGGATGACGCGCCGAATCTCGGTATCGCGTCCGATGACCGGGTCCAGCTTGTTTTTCGTCGCGAGATCGACCAGATCGATGCCGTACTTCTCCAGAGCTTGAAACTTTCCCTCTGGGGTTTGGTCGGTTACCCGAGCGCTTCCTCGGACGGACTGCAATGCCCCGAGAATGTCGTTTTCATCGATACCGAGTAGCTGGAGGACTTCGGTGGCTTTGTTGTTGGAGCGACAAAGTCCCAGCAACAAGTGCTCGGTGCTGACAAACTCATCCTTCATCGCCGTCGCCGCACTAGCTGACGATTCAAAGACTTTTTGAAGGGCCGGGCCGACGCCGGGTTGTCTACCGCCGGAGCTGCGGGGAAGCCTGCTCAGTTCGCTTTCGGTCACCGATTGGATCTTCTCGACCGAGGCGCCGATCTTCTTGAGAAGAGGGACCACGACCCCCTCGCGGTCTTGGAGCAACGCGTAGAGCAGGTGCAAGGGATCGAGTTCCGGGTTCCCCATCTCCGATGCTTTGGACTGCGATTCCACGATCGCTTCCTGGGCTTTGATCGTCAACTTATCCATTCGAAACGACATAACAAACCTCGAGCGAGTACAACAAGCGATTCGGGGGGTGCCACCCGGAACTCCCTGATGGCAGTCGGAGAACCGACGGATCCCACGAATTGCAAACGCCGCGCCAAACGGTCCATGCCTTGCTAAACTGCGGAGCTTCCGACCGAGTCCAGTGCTTCAAATGAATCGGTACAACGGGTGCTAACGTTCACGCTCGACTCGCAATTTATTTCTCGATGAAACAGACGCCCGCATAGCCGACCACGCGTCCAGGATCACTTCCTCGATCCGCGCTGGTTTCGTACGCGATTCGCTCAATCGCAAACGGTTTGCCCAATTCATGCAATGTTTGCATGACGATCGCAGTCGGGACAACTCCACACATGCTGATATTGTTCGATCGGCACGCTTCGAGCAGTTGATAGGGATCGCAGGATTCCATGGCCCTCAGTGCCAAATCATCGCGCCGTCGGTTTTCTTGGTCAGGCTGATAATGATTCATATCGCTCGAGATGACCAATAGAGGGAGTTCGGGTAGCTTGCGTAGAACGGCAGCCAGTTGTTGGCTGAGGGTGCGTATCTCATCCCAACTAGCCCCTCGAACAACCGCCGCAGTGATACGCGGGCGAAGCGAGTTTCCAATCAATGCCTCCAAAACAGGAAGTTGCACTTCAATTCCATGCTCGGCAAGATGGGCTGTTAGGTCGAACTGCATTCCTTCGACACCTTGAACGATCGCGGTTGCAAGATCTAGATTGGCCGACCAAGCGTCCCCGTCTGGAAGTTCCCACGTCGGAGCGGGACTTACCGCCCAGTCAGAACCGTGTGGTGTATGCTTCGGTCCAAGTATCAAAATCGTTTCCGGCAATTCGGCTTGCTCCCATACCTTGGTCGCAACCGCTCCGCTGAATGTCAAGCCGGCATGGGGTGTCATCAATCCCAACAAACGCATGGGGGCGGCAGGAGGATTCGAACGAAAACTGTCGATCAACGAAGTCCGCTCAGCGCGCGTCGCTGGATAGAATGTGCCCGCCACGGCCGCCTGGCGATTTTCTCTCCTGTCGACCGCGATCGGAGCATTGCTGGCCATCAAGGAGCTGGTGGTAGACATACACTGCATTGAAAAGATGGCGATAGGATTCTTGCGAGACCGCAATGGCAAGGCCGCATCCTGAACAATCTGATGCACCGGTTTTGCGGCGTCAAACACCACCGAGCATCGATCTCCGAGAAGCGAGACGATGGCGCGATTGTCTGGTTTGACCCCTTCGAGGTCGCATTGAGCGATTGGGGTGCGGAGCACATTGCCATCCCAATCCTCGGTTTGGATGATCCCGTGATGGATCGGGTCGTAGAGAACTGTTATCTCCAGTTCGATGTTTAGGTTCTTTTCGAATCTCGTCCGCAACAGAGTATCGGCCGCGCTTTTACAAAGCTCCAACAGAGTGTTTTGAAGGGGAAATCCAGGACGCAGGGAAGTATGGATCCAGTTGGCAAGCGGTTGGCTGGTCTCCGCGTTCCGCAGCGTGAGTACAATCCCGTTGACATTACCATCCATGGCGTCCAGGGCGACATAGCTGGGGGTGCCTCCCTGAGTCAGCGCGATGAGATTGTTCGTTGCAACTTGACGTAGCTTTTGAAGCTTTTGGATGGTTCCAGGCGGGAGTACCACTGGCATGTCCGAGGGAATGGATTCGGGCTCGATGGGACCAGAGAGCACGGCGCCTGCGAAAATCTCGACGGTTGCGGAAGCGTCCTGCCAGGACGCTTCGGGTAATCCTGCTTTGCGACAGACCGCTCTCAAAAATTCTTTTGCATCCCAATTGTGATCGATGGCCACGCTGGGGAGCAACAGTCCGGCTTGATTGCCCCGTGTAATGCGCAGCCCATGCGTGCCGATTTGTACGCCAGCGGCGCGCTCGGTTGGGGGCGTATTCAACACAATGGGGGTGCCCAGGAGGGAAACGTCGAGTTCCAAGTACCGGACTTCCGCAGGGGAAATAGCGACCATCCGAACATCATCCTTGGCCGTGCGGGCCGCAGACTGCAGGATGGCATCCGCGAGCGGAGTGGGGCGCCCCAGAAATCCACAGCATCCGCGAAGCTGCTTGGCACGGGTCAGTGTGGTAAAGAGTCCAAAAACATGCTGCCCGGCAAGATCGCCCAGCAGTTGAGTCCATTCCGCTGAAAGAGGTCGGCCGATCGTTGCTGCGATAATCGCCAGTTGGGTTGCACGGTGGATCTGCTGCTTCTGTGCATCGGTGAGTTCATCAAGTTGAAGCATGGGGAGCTTAACGGGTTCTGAAATCGACACGGGATCCTCCGAAGAGTGGGATTGCGAGGAGTTTAGCGATGGTGGCAATTGTAACGAGGGCTGCGACGGTGCTTCGCCGACCGGCAAAGATAGCTGATGGATTGCGGGTTGGATGTATGTGAGACGGAAAGAATCCAGGTTTACCGGTTGCCGTTTACGTCCCTTCGATCCGGTGCCACCGCTTTCCGATTTTTATGGTCGATCTTCCTTTTCCATGCGATCTTGTCCGCTTTGGATGCCCTTGGATCCTGGATGATTCCAACCCTCCGAGTTATTCTAAGGTGATGAATTCAGAATCGATTGCACAACAAGTCCTTCAGTACGTTTTTTCTGAAGAATACCGGCCCTCTAAACCCAAGGCGATTCATAAGAAGCTAAAGCTTCCGGAAGAGTCGTACCGCGACTTGCGGCGAGCGATCAAAAAGCTTGTGCGGGAAGGTCGCGTTCTCTTTGGCGCCAACCACTTGGTCCTCCGCCCTGCCACCCGTTCCGCTCCCCCACCGACGGTCGAAACCGAGATCGCGTTGGCGGAATCGATCAGTCCCAGGCGTCGCACACATAGCAAGGAAGAAGGGGCCAGCGAGCAAGTTGGAATTTTTCGAGCCGCCCACAACCAACTCTATGGGTTTGTGAAACTCCCCCGTGTCGCCGGTCAATCTCTCACCGACGAGGTCTTTATTCCCCCTCGATACACGAAGGGTGCCATGGAGGGGGATACCGTTCGCATTCATATCACCCTCCAAGGGGTGGAACGGACCGAAGGTAAGGTCGTGGAAATCGTATCTCGTGCGAAACGGGAATTCGCAGGGACTTTTCAAATGGTCGAGGGGCAAGCGATGGTCTGGCTCGACGGAGCGAACCTCACTCACCCGGTCCATATCGGTGACATTCGCGGACTGCCTGTCAACGATGAGGATAAAATCATCGTCGAACTGGTTCGATATCCCGATCTGTTTCAACCCGGTGAAGCAGTCATCCTTCGCGTTTTGGGAAGCAACCGCAACCCGGCCGTCGACACCCAGGCGGTCATGCACCAGTTCGGCTTGGTCGAAGAGTTCCCGTCCGATGCTATCGAAGTGGCACGTGAACAAGCGGATCGATTCAACGAAGACGAAATTCCCGAGGGGAGAACTGATCTGACTCGGATTCCGACCCTCACGATCGATCCGATCGACGCAAGGGACTTCGACGACGCGATCTCGCTTTCCAAAAACGAAAAAGGGAACTGGGAACTCCAAGTCCACATCGCGGATGTTTCGTATTTCGTCCCGTCTGGCAGCCCGTTAGATGTCGAGGCGCAGCGACGGGCAACAAGCGTTTATTTGCCCGATCGCGTCATCCCGATGATTCCTGAGACCATCAGTAATCATCTGGCCTCCCTACAGCCCGATCGCAATCGATTAGCCAAAACCGTCTTCATGGAATACACGCCCGAAGGGACTCTGCTTTACGCGAAGGTCTTCAATAGCGTTATTCGAAACCAACACCGATTCAATTACGAGCAAATCGATCAGTATCTGGCTGATCCAGAACCATGGCGGGAGAAACTCAAACCAGAGATTTTTCAGCTTGTTGGCGATATGCACAGCTTGGCAATGCTTCTACGGCGGCTGCGCAACGAAAAAGGGTCACTTGAACTGACCCTCCCTGAGGTCAAAATCGACTTGGATAAACTCGGCAAAGTGAAAGGTGCACACCTTGTCCACCACACCGAGAGCCATCAAGTTATCGAGGAGTTCATGCTGGCGGCCAATCAAGCGGTCGCGTCTTGGCTCGACTCGCTCGAGCTTCCGTTTTTGCGAAGAGCCCACGCCCCACCCAACCGATTGAAGCTTCGACAACTCAATCAGTTCGTCCGAGCCCTCGGAATTCCTGCAGAAAACATGGAGAACCGATTCGAGATTCAACGGGTCGTTCAAGCCGTCAAGGGGAAGACGACCGAGTACGCGGTGAACTACGCCATATTGAAGAGCATGTCCAAAGCGATTTATCAATCGGCGTTTGAACGACACTACGCACTTGACATGACCCACTATTGTCACTTCACCAGTCCCATTCGACGCTATCCTGACTTGGTCGTGCATCGCATTGTTCAGAAACTGATCGATGGCGAACCGGCTAAAGAAAATGAAGACGTGCTCGAGCGATTAGGGGAGCATTGCAGCGCGATGGAGCAGAATGCGGAGTCTGCTGAACGGGAGTTGATCCGCGTAAAGTTGCTCCACTTCTTGTCGAAGAAGCAGGGGGAGCTGATGAGTGGAGTTGTCGCTGGGGTGAAGTCCAATGGCTTGACCGTGCGAGCTATTGAAGTTCCGATCGATGGTCTGGTTTCGGTGAGCGATTTGCCCGCCGATCGCTATCATTTCGATCGAGAAACCCATACGCTCGAAGGCTTCCGCAGCGGGAATCGCTACCGGTTGGGAGATGAGTTGATCGTGCGCATCGAGAAAATCGATATGGTGCGCCGGCAACTTCATTTCAAACTGGAAAAGGTAACCCACCACAGTGACGTGTCTCCTTACAAAGGAAAACGCCGAGACGAAGGGTCCCGTTCCAATCGCGACCTGGAGCGACGACTTCGAGGTGACCCCTATGCCAAAAAGAAGGGACGTCGCAGGAAGTAGTTCGTTGTGCGAGAGCGGCTTTTCTTCGCTTAAGGATTGGTCTCGGCCGGTGTTTCCAGCGATGTGATTTCTTCGGTGCCTTTACCAGCCTTTCCGAAGTCGATTTCCTGTTTCACTTGGCGGCCGGGAATCTCGTCGCTGTACCAGCCTACTACCCCGGCAGGTCCGGACTCGAGCGCAGTCTTCCATGTGTAGACTTTGGCCGCGACGTCTTTGCCTAAAACAGACATGGTTTCGTCACGAAGCAATTTCGCTTCGCGTAGAGGTGCAACGACTTGTTCGTCCGTTGTGGATTCCAATACGGACTGCTTGGCAAGATACTCAAGTATTTGCGGTGGATTTACAGTCAAGTCGGAGGGGCGTTCCACCGTGATTTGGCTTTCTACCTTCGCCATTGACTTATCGATTTCGACAAGCTTCAGTGTGGTTGTGACCGTCACCGTTCCTTGTTCGTTGACAATGTTGTTTTTGCGAACCACGCGGGTCCCGATTGGGAACTTGGCCCAATTGAGATAATCGGGGTTATCGACGCTTCGAGTTTTCGGGCCGGTCGATTGGAGGGTTGCCGTCGCGGGCGCTTGTGAATCCGGCGATTGCTTTCCTTCATAGGAAGGTGAGCATCCCAGTGCCAACAGTGTAGAGGAGAGGATAAGAAACGGTCTTGGTCGATTCAGGTTCATTGGAAAACCGTGGAAGTAGCTTGAAATAAAGAAACATCCCTTCGCACCGAAGAGCGAAGGGACGTTGCGTAGAATCAGGGGACTATTTTGTTTTTTTGGAGCGTTGTTTGGCCATCGCTCCTTTGCTTTCTTCGTCTTCGACCGCTTGATCGTCAGCGACCATTTTTTGAATCTCTTCAGGTGTCATTTGTTGGGTGTTGATGATGGTGTCACCAGGGCCACCGCATCCCATTTGCCCTGCGAAAGCGATCGAGGTCACGATCGCCCAAAAGAATCTGTTCTGCATGTGAATTCTCCCTTTACGACTAATCTAGGTTGCTGATGACTTGTCCGTCGTCGATCACGTTGAGATGCATCCAGACGACAGCGTCGACAGAGAAGGGGGAGAATCGAACCGAACCATCGCCGTAGACAGCGTTGAGTCCACCTGGGTGTGCGGAGCCGAAGTAGCGGCGCCAAACTGTTCCAGAATTGGTGGTCATGTTGAAAAACGGGAGATTGCGTTTGTCGTTATCGGCAAGGGGTGGAAAGTGGTAACGGATGTTGTCTTCATCCCAGCCACTATTTTGCCAACGCTCGTTGTCACCACCGTCTGCGCCATGCCGGCCGATAGGCAGCGCCTTCTCAGCGACCATGATGCTGTTGGAGGTGCCATCGATCACATCGCCGAGGCGACGTTTCGCTCCTTGCGCGCCCCAAGTGATGTAGCCTTTGCGTCCACCGGTGTTACCAAAGTTTTCAGGTGTTCGCTCGTTGCGTCGTGGGCTAAGGCCGAGCGGGGCGGCTGGAATGTCTCCGAGTCCCTCGTGAACCTCCCCTTGATTGAAACCAGCAGCGCCCGCGTAGTCGTTGCGTGAGAAATTCGAGCCGTAGACCGTTGGTCCGCGTCGCGATGGGCAATAATAGCTGGGAATGATCGCGCGAGCGACATCGTCTTCGCCGTCAATATTGGCGTTCGAAGACGAACGAGGCCAACCATCGACGGGATTGATGTCGAAGCGAGCGAGGGCGTAAACGTTGTTTTGCTCCATGTACGGAAGGATCTTGAAGAAATGATTCCAACCGTTGGGGTGTGCAGCGCGGCAGCAAGTCGTCGTTTCGTAGGAACCGACAGCTTCGTTGTAGACCATACCGGGAACTTTTGGATCCCCGTCATAGCCACCGTTAGGAATCGACTTTGTGGCCGATTCGTGATTCATGAATGCCAAGCCGATTTGCTTGAGGTTATTGCTGCATTGCATGCGTCGAGCTGCTTCGCGCGCCGCTTGAACGGCCGGCAACAGCAGTCCGACCAAGATGCCAATGATGGCGATAACGACCAACAATTCGACGAGCGTGAAGCCGCGCGTTGCTTTCCTAAAACCGCGTGCACCAGGACCGAGTCGCATTGTCATAGTGAGTTGTTCTCCAGACAAGGAACAGAAACAATCAAATAGAACGATGCGACGGTTTATAGAGTTGAAAGATGAAACCGCTAGAGATGCGAAGCGCTCTTTACGAAGTCTTCATGACTTCGACTTCAGAACTAAATATGCGGTGCTGCTGTGTGATGAATCGATGAGTAGGCTGTGAAGAGATGGTGAAGCAGAACGAGACCGCTGCTCCACCCCGAGGCCCAACGACTGTCGTGTTGAGCCGGAACGCAACCATTCGATGTTCGACATTGGCAGGGGCAATGCTATTCGATGCAGTAGAGAGCTTCCGCGGTGCGGAGATAGATTCGGTTATCGGCAAAAACAGGAGTCGCGACGGCTTGGCCATCCAGTTTGTTCTGGCTGACCAATTCTGGTTTATCACCTTCGATAGAGAGGACGAAGCATGTTGCATCTTCTCGCAAGCAGTAAAGTCGGTTACCGGCTAGTACAGGTGAGGAGCTGAAGGCTTTGTTGCTCTTCGGCAGCTGAGAGTCCCATAGCGTCTTTCCCGAATCCGCGGCGATGCAGGTGACGAGTCCTTTGTCGCCGAGTAGATAGAGTTTGCCATCGCGAAATGCTGGAGTCGGTACATCGCTTCCTAGGTCGCGGGACCATGCGATCCGATCCTTATCCGAACTCGATTCATCCAACTTCACGGCAGTCAGCGTGTTGCCGCGAGCATAGGGGCAAATTACCAAGTCGCCGGCGACGACTGGGGACGCGATGCTTCGAAAGTAGCCGTCATTTTTTGGATTGAAACCGCCCAGTTTCCACAGCAGTGCTCCGTCTGAGACGCGATGGGAAGTGACATGGTCAGCACCGACAGTGAGGATTTGATTGCCTGCTACTGTCGGCGTTGTGTAGGATTGGTTGGCTTCTTGATTGACGTTGAGCCAGCGGTCTGCTTTCCACAACTCGGCGCCTGTTTGCTTGTCGAGAGCGATGAGGTAACTCGGGCCTGAATGCATGATAGTGATGATGAAGGCGTTCTCGGTCGCGATCGGGGAGGAGCCGAGATCCCACCAAAGAGTATCTTCGCCATACTTTTCTTGAATGTTTAGAGACCACAGGAGCTTGCCTGATTTGTCAAAGCATCCAGTATCGCCGCTTTTGAAATAGGCGAGTAGAAGGTTTCCATCGGTAACCACCGACGAGTTCGCGCCGCTGGCCTTGGCATGCTTTCCTGCTTTGGCTTTGCCGAGCGTTCGCGTCCATTTCTGTTTTCCATCGAGCCCAACAGACCAAACGGCGTTCTGATCATCGACTCCGAGGGTGAAAACCAGTTGGTCATCGATCAGAATCGGGGTGGAGGCGCCGCGACCAGGCAGATCGATCTTCCACGCGATGTGTTTCGACTCATCCCAAGCGATAGGATACTCCCCTGAGGTGGCGACACCGTTTCCGGAGGGACCTCGCCAACTTGGCCAAGGCGTTTGGGCGGCAGCAAAGGAGGAGCATGTGAGAGCGAGGAGTGTGGCTGCGAATCGAGTCGGCATCGTTATCTCGTGGTTGGAGGGAAATGGGGGGAGTGGACCGGTGCAAGCGTCCATTTTGAGGATTTTAGCCGACAATCTACTCCATCGAAACAGCTTCGCGACATGTCGAGCGCTTACCCTGCGAGATACAATGCCACCGAGCCACCTCTGTTTTCAAGGTTTGTCGCATGGGTTTGGCAAGGAATCTCCTCGAGTCACGAATAGTCGCCATGGAAACGAATGAATTGAGCAATACCGGACCGTTCGCGATCGAAACGCATGACTTGACTCGGCATTTTGGGGACAAAACGGCCGTGAATTGTGTTCGTCTACAAGTCGAACGCGGGACGTTGTATGGCTTTCTTGGACATAACGGAGCTGGGAAATCGACGACGATCAAGATGCTCACGGGATTATTGGCTCCCAGTTCCGGAACGGTTCGCGTGCTCGGCTACGACATGCTCGATTCCAAGGAAAGTCTGGAAGCCAAACGATTCATGGGTGTTATCCCTGAGAACCTGGCGCTCTTTGATAACTTGACGGCCCACGAGTATTTGATGTTCATCGGTCGTGTTCATCGCTTGGATATCCCGACGATTCGCCAGCGGAGCGATGAGCTTCTCGAGCTTCTCTCCTTGCAGAACGAGAGGAAGAAGCTGGCGATGGAATATTCCCATGGAATGCGGAAAAAGCTTTCGTTGGCTGCGGCGCTTCTTCCCAAGCCACAGCTTCTTTTCTTGGATGAACCGTTCGAAGGAGTCGATGCGGTTGCATCGGTAACTATCCGAGAACTGCTATCGCAATTCGTTGCGCGAGGCTGCACCGTCTTTATCACGTCCCACGTTTTGGAAATTGTCCAAAAGCTTTGCACCCATGTAGGGATCATCACCGAAGGTGAGTTGGTACATCAATCTTCGATGGGTGAAGTGCTCGCGAATGGCTCGTTGGAAGATAAGTTTCTGTCGATGGCGGGTTCGCAGCAAGGCAGCGGTCGTTTGGAGTGGCTTGAGTCATGATACCGAATTGGCTTCAGCAGTTTGTTTTTCCGACACTCTTGTTCATCTGGCTCCGCTTTCGTCTTCGATTCAATCAAGTCACGCACAGCTCGAAGCTTGCGCAAGCATTGGGCGTTCTGGGGATGGTCTTTGTTGCCTTCGCCATCGTTTCGGTTTGGATCGGGGGTTTGCTCGCTGGCTTTTTTCTAACCCGATTGGTCGGAGTGGAAAATCACTATTTGATTTGGGATGGTTTGTTGGTGATTGCGATGGTGGCATGGGCGATCCATGTACTCAATGAAGCGCAGCGAGGGGACCCGATCACATTTGACAAGATCCTGCACCTACCCATTGCGCCAACGCAAGCATTTGTTGTGAATTACTTAAGCTCCCTCGGCTCGACCGTCTTCCTGATGACCGTGGGAGGTTATTTGGGATTTATCCTCGGGGCTGTTTTTGTCTTGGGATGGGTTGGCTTTTTGTTTTTGGTTCCGGTCGCTTGCTTCCTTTTTGCGATGACCGCCGTGACCTATTGGTTGCAAGGCTGGTTGGCTGCGGTGATGGCGAATCCGCGAAAACGACAAACCGTCTTGGTTCTTATACCTATCCTAATCATCGGGATGGTTCAAATACCGGTTCAAGTTTTGAACTGGTTGGAGGATCGCAATCGAGCGAAAGTTGAGGCCAAATCAACGGACGGCAAGGAGAAGCAGGCGGAGGGAGTCCAGAGTGAAGAGTCCAGTCGAACCGATGCGAGAGAGAAGCGGAGGATGGAGCGGGAAACGCGTCGACGGGAGGCGTTGGTGCGGTGGAAGCGAGCCATGACGATTGCGAACGACGCCGTTCCTCCACTTTGGCCCGCTGGAGCCGTGCAGGCTTGGACCGAGCCAGGCCACCGATGGTGGGTGCCGTTGGTCACGTCATTGTTGTTGATCGGAGTGGGATGTTGGGCATTGCGAGCGAGCTATCGCTCGACGCTTCAATATTGGCGAGGGGAGTGGGTGCACGGGAAAGGGAGTGGGCGAGGCGGGGATGCGAGCCGTGCAAGAAGTGTTGTTATCGAAGGGACTTCCGTCGCTCGCCGGATTCCTTGGATCGAACGAAAGCTTCCTTGGGGGGCCGAGGAGGTGTCTGCCGTCGCCACGATGACCTGGACCTCGATGCTGCGCGCACCGGAGGTGAAGCTCTATTTGTTTTTACCTTTGTTAGCGCCGGCCATTCTAGGGATGGTGTTCCGCAAAGGCTTGAGCGATGTCAACGACTACTGGAAGGGATTGGTGTTATGCGGTTTTTCGGCCTTTGTCATGTTGGTTGCGTCTGGAGTTACGGGGAATATGTTCGGGTTTGACCGCGCCGGTTTTCGAGCTTTTGTGCTGTCCCCCATGGACCGGAGGCATCTTCTCATGGGGCGGAACTTGGCGTATGCCCCGTTGGTCGCTGCCTTGTCGCTCGGTTCGACGATTTGCTTTTGTTTGCTTTATCAAGTTGGATTCGGGATGTCGATCCACACCATGCTCATGAGTTTGTCTATGCTCGCACCGTATCTACTCGTCATGAATTGGATGGCGATTCTGACCCCTTTTCCGATGGCCAGCGGAAGTGTTCAGCCCAAGCATTTTGATTTTGGGGCGGTCGTGCTGAATCTTGTTCTGTCGATGATTCTTCCTGTCATTCTCGGTGTCTCGCTTTTGCCTCTGGGCGTGCAGTATCTCGTGGACGTATGGGTTCCGGGTTGGCGAGGGTGGCCGGTGGGGATTCTCCTTTCGATTCTGCTCCTGATAGGGGGTGCATGGCTGCATAGGAAGGTGCTTCCTCATCAAGCGAAACTCTTGGGAAATCGCGAGAAAGAGTTGCTGCGGATCGTCACTTCCAAAGTCGAGTAGATCTTGGAAAAAGTAAGGTTGTCAACCGAACCAGGAGTGTATACACTTCGTCCATCGTCGAGGGGAAACCCGACATGATTGCCCCGTGGTGTAATTGGCAACACAAGGGATTTTGGTTCCTTTATTCTAGGTTCGAGTCCTAGCGGGGTAGTTTTCTTTGGGAGCTCGGCTGATGCCGAGCTTTTTTTCTGCCCAGATTGGTAATCGTTTGCAGCGATCCAATGGATTCTCCCCGACCCTGTCCCCCACCACCGATGCCAGAAATCCAGGCTTTCCGCGGACTCCGATACAATTTGGCTCGAGTCGGCTCGCTCTCCGACTGCATCGCGCCCCCTTATGACGTCGTCGATGCGGAGTTGCAGGACCGACTTTACCGCTTATCCCCGTACAACTTTATTCGTTTGGAGTTGAATCGCCGCGAGCCCAGCGATGAGAGCGAGTCCGAAGTATACGAGCGGGCCGGCCGCATCTATCGGGCGTGGAGATCCGAAGGGGCGCTTCAATCGGAGCCCGATTCGGCTCTTTATGTTTACCATCAGGAGTTCGTGATCGCAGGAAAGTCTTTCACGCGGCGCGGCTTTATGGCCAGGATGCGGCTGGAGCGGTTTGGCGAGGGGAAGGTTTACCCCCATGAGCAGACGCATGCCAAGGCAAAGGAAGACCGGCTCCAATTGATGCGGGCCACCCAAGCCAACTTGTCTCAAATCTTTGGCTTGTATGCCGACCCGGATAACGAGGTTCAAGAGATATTGGAGCAGAAGATCGCCGGCGTTCACGGGCTTGAGGCGACCGACCATCTCGGCGTGGTCCATCGATTGTGGCCGATCACCGATGTGCAAACCATTCAGCAGGTCTCCGCGCTGATGGCGGATCGCGAAGTGTTTATTGCCGATGGTCATCATCGTTATGAGACAGCGTGCAATTATCGAGACGAGTTGTCACAATCCGAGCCTCTTTCCCCATCGCATCCGGCCCAGTTCGTGTTGACGATGTTGGTAAGTATGGAGGATCCAGGACTGGTGGTATTGCCGACGCATCGGCTACTCCACGGCGTACCGGCTTGGACGACCGAGGAAATCTGCAGTCGATTGGTGCCGTACTTTGATTGCGAGCTCGTCGCGGAGGGGCCAGAAAGCGCTGGGGCGGTTTGGGCAGAGCTAGATCGCTTGGACGAGCAATGGATCATGGCGTTGTATTCCAAGTCGTCCAATCAGTGGATTCGCATCTCGGCGCGGCAGGAGGCAGCGGATCGGATGGCGGAGATTTCCCGGGAGGAGTCCGGGGACTGGCAATCGCTCGGCGTCGCGTTATTGCATCGCTTGGTCTTGGAGGATCTATTCGGACTGAAAGAAATGCCAACTTCGACGTACGTCCATTCGGTGCAAGAAGTGATCGATGGATTGCAGGGAAGATTCGAGCAAGGGTTGGAGTATCCGATCGCGGCGCTGGTGATGCCTGCTACGATAGATGACATTCAATCGATCTCGCTCAATGAGGAACGCATGCCCGCGAAGAGTACCTACTTCTATCCAAAACTGGTTTCGGGGCTGGTCCTTCACCCGCTTGAATAATCCGAACCACGAACGTATTCCCAACCGGGCCGATCGATTGCGCCGATTATTCGAGGGGCAGCGCGAGGGCTGTTCGGAAGAGTGCATCCGCTATGGTATGCTGTAAGAGCCAACTCGCTTGGTTTGTCTGTCGATTGGAAGCGGTTAAAGGATTGGATCGTCGATGTCGTTTCTTCATGTTTCGCTATTGGCGGGAGCGTTACTCGCGGTTGTCCCGATAGCGCTTCACATGTTGGGCCGAAAGCAGCCCAAAGCGATGACCTTTCCGGCGATTCGCTTTGTTCGACAGACGGCTGTGGCTGCTCAGAAAGGCTGGAGCATCAAACGTTGGTTGCTTCTTTCACTTCGGGTACTTCTTCTCGTCTTGGCCGCGTTGGCTCTCTCGTCACCACGCGTACCTAGCGGGGATTTTGCGAACTATTTGCTCCTCGGCATGTTCGCGCTCTTTGCGTTGCTCGCGACCGGGGTTGCGGCGACTGCGGTTGCGAATCGAAAAAGTCGAGGCCTGCGATTAGGCACGGCCTTGATCGCATTTTTGCTCTGGGCCTTTACCGGGGTTTGGGGTGTTGCGACAGGGCTTGGGGGAGCCAAGCAATGGATGCCGGTTTCAACAGGGCCGATCGCAACCGCCATTGTCCTCGATACGTCACCGTCGATGGGATATCAATATCGGAACAAGACGCGGATGGACGAGGCAAAGGAGATGGCGGGCTGGCTGATGGACCGATTGCCGGTGGGGAGCCAAATTGCAATCGTAAATTCTGATTCCACCGTTCGACTGCTTGCAGACCGCACATCCGCCAATCGGCAGCTTGAAAAGACGATTGTGGAGGGAAGGGGTGCGTCCCTGTCGCAGCGTATTGCTAATTCGATCGATGCTCTCGAGCGATCGGAATTGGAGCGTCGAGAGATCTATGTGCTGTCCGATATGTCAACCGTTGCTTGGCGTGACGCAGAATCGTCGGGGATCGCTACTCGATTGGGGACTCCTAGCGGACAGACTGCCGCAGACGGATCTTCCGTGGAGGCCCAGAGGCAGGAGGGAAAGATTCTGGTGCAGCTCATCGACGTGTCGGTGCGGGAGAAGGAAAAGAAGAATTGGGGGCTGAAGAAAGTGTCGGTTGATCAGCAGTCAACTGTTCCTGGAGCGTCCGTTTCCATCGACATCGAAGTCGAGGGAAGGCCCGGAAGCGGTGCGGAGCAGATGACGGTTGAGTTGGTCGCAGAGCCGGTGGAACGGAACCTTGTCGTGCGAGGCGAAAAAGTCGTACAACCCGATTTGATTCCGATCGATCGACAACTCATCGATATTCCCGACGGTGGGGCCTTCTCCGCTCGATTGACCTGGAAGGACTTGAGCGAGGGGACCAATCACGCGCAGATCCGACTCTCGCGCCCTGACCCACTGATGAGCGACAACACGGCATTTTTAAGTGTCGAGGCAAAGCCGCAGGGACAATCATTGGTGGTAGCCCAAGATATGCGAGATGCTCAGTTGATCGCTTTGGCAATCGAGCCGGCGGAACAAATGGAAAGGTCCGAGGGGGGGCGAGACGACGGTGTAGCGAAAATACAAAACGGACCGAAGATCGACACGTATGCGAAGCTGGGGATTGCACCTTTATCGGACTACTCGAACATCGTACTTTTCGATCCTAGCGGGATGGATGCGGACACATGCGACAAGCTGCAACGCTGGGTCGAGGAGGGAGGGGGGCTAATGATCGTGATGGGTTCCGCCCACGCGACCCCAGAAGAGTGGATGGACTCACCCATCCGAGTTTTACTCCCTGGAGTGGTCAAGCGGATTACTCGCCGCGATAGTAGCGATCGCGGGATCGTGTTGAGTCCGTCGGTCCTCAATCACTCCATGTGGTCCATTTTTGAGCGACCGGTCGAAGAGATTCCTTGGGCTGCCTACCCGGTTTATCGTCATTGGGATTTAGAAGAATTGCGTCCCGACGCGTTTCCTTTGATGCGATTCACTCAAAGCGAGTTGCCGGCGTTGGTCGAGGAAGTGCGGGGGCAAGGCCGCATTGTGACTTGGGCTGTGCCTTATCCCGAGCCCTTTGCGCACGCACCTGGCACCGAGTGGAGCGAGTTGTTTCGAACGACGCGAGCGGAGTGGCCAGGTTATGCGTTGTTTGTTGGCGCCGTCCGTTACTTGGCATCGTGGAGTGACCAGCAACTGAACTACTACGTCGATCAAGCGGCAGTGTTGAACAACAACACGAGCAGCATGCCTCTGAAGTACCAACTTTTTGATCCGACGGGTGAGCAATCGAGTGTGGAGTCCTCCAACGAGACCTTGGTATGCAACTACACCCGATTTCCAGGAACCTACCGATTGAAAGGATTGCGCCCGCAAGGCTCCTTGATACGAGGGTTCAGTGTCAATGTGAAGCCCGAAGAAGTATCGTTGACTCGCGTCAAGGATGAGGTACTCGGTACTGCGATAGGGGTAGGCAATTATCGTCTTGCACGCGAGTTGAGCGAGTTGGAATCGTCGATTGGTGAAGGGCGATTTGGTCGAGAACTCAGCCCCTTTGTCTTGGCCATGTTGGTGATGTTGTTCATGGCGGAGCAAACGATGGCTAGTCGATTCTATGCTGCGTCCAAGGCGGGTGGGGCTAGTCTCCGCGGTCGATTCCCCAACGCCAAGGAGGCGGCTTGATGGATTGGTCGTTGAATCCTGTCTTAGGTGGCTATTGGATCATCGGATTGGTCGGCCTTGGATTGCTAGCGGTGCTGATCCTTGTTCAGGAATCAGGGAAGGTCAATCGCTGGCAGTGGCTAGCCTTGTGGTTGATTCGGTTGTCGATTTGTGTCGTTCTTTTGTTGCTTTTGTTGCGACCTGGCGTGACCTTTACGAAGCAGTCCAGTCCTCCCGGTACCGTCGCGATCCTGTTTGATGAGTCCGCCAGCATGGGATTGCCTTCGGGGGATGGCAAGCTGACGCGTTGGGAGCAACAGACGGGATTGCTGAATCAGATTTGGGGAGATCGCGAGAAGCTTGGGAAAGAGAACGGTTGGGCAGCGTTTGCTTACAGCGATAGGTTGAGACAAGTAGCGACGGCCAAAGGAATCGAACCATCTGCATTGTCGCTGCCGATCGAACCAAACGGATCGGTTACCGACATCGCTGGCCCCTTTGGTGAATTGATGGGAGCATCGCTCGATTCTCCCCTGTCTGCGGTGATTTGGTTTGGTGATGGATCCCAAACGCAGAGCCCGGCAGGGGGAGATCCCCTTCAAATGGCCAGGCGATTGTCGCAATTGGATATCCCGCTCTATGTCGTGGGGATCGGCCCCCGAGCGGATAGCGAGAACTCACGAGATTTAAGTGTGGAGGGAGTGCCCGAGCAGTTGGATGTGTTTACGAAGAATCCGGTCAATGTGCTCGGGAGCGTCCGTTGTCGCGGTGTGGCCAACCAAGAGATTTCGATTCGGCTTTCGATGCGCCGCGAGGGGACGGAGCCTCAGGAGTTGGCGCGGACCAAGGTGAGACCGGTCCGAGCGGATGAAGTAATTCCGTTTCAACTGAAAGTCGTTGCGCCGGAACCTGGTGCATACGAAATGGTTGTCGAGGCGATACCGGTCGAGCGAGAGATCGTCGCTCAGAATAACGAGTCTACGGTCTATCTCAATGTACGTGCAGGGGGGGCTCGCGTGCTGTATATCGAGGGCGAAGCTCGATTTGAGATGAAGTTCATTCGGCGTGCGTTGGGGGAGAGTCCAGATATCGATATCCTCTCGTTGCCCATCAACAAGCCACCTGTTCAGAAGTGGCCCGTCAATCTGCGCGATCAGCTTTCCGGCGATGTATTCGATTGCATTGTACTAGGAGACGTTGACTATCGCGCGTTCGAGGCGGAGGGTGCTTCGCGATTGGCCGAGATGGTACGAAACGGAGCCGGCTTGATCACTCTCGGCGGGTACCACACGTATGGGGCGGGTGGGTGGGGGGAATCCGCGTTGCGCGACGTACTGCCCGTGCAAATCGGCGGAGCCACGCGTAATGCGATCGATGGGAGAATCCAGCTGCAAGAGCAAATCAATGCCCCTGTGAAGGTAATTCCGCGTGGCGGTTCCGATATTTTGCAAATCGATGCACCCGAGCGCAATTCGGAGACTTGGAAAAACCTGAAGCCCCTATTGGGGGCAAACCGCTGGGCAGGCATCAAGAACAATCCTGGGACGGTTTTATTGGCAGAGAGTCAGAATGGAGATCCACTGATTGTTGCTGGCGTTGCCGGCAATGGTAAAGTCCTTTCGTTAGCGATCGATTCAACCTTTGTCTGGGCTCGTCAGGGAAAGCTAGCAGAGCATAAGGCGTTTTGGAGAAAGCTGATCTATTGGTGCATGCGGAGGAAAGCAGTAGATGAAGGGATGGAAATGCGCATGACCCAGCGGAGGCTATTTCTTTCACAACCCTCCGAATTGATTATCGATTGGATTGCTGGAAGTCAGGCGTTGGAGATGCCACCGAACATTGCATTGCACCTGTGGAAAGAGAGCGAATCCGGGCCCGTCGATCTCGGAGAATCCCCATTGATCAAAAGAGACACAGGCTCCTTGCGTTCGAGTTTTTCAGGAGCCAAAGAGCCTGGGCGATATGAGTGGCGAGCAAAAGCGACGGCTGCGAATGGGAAGGAGTTGGAGAGCCGATTGCCCTTTATTGTGGTGGATCGCTCGTTGGAGAGTTTGCAACCGATACCCGATTGGCAATTGATGGAGCAGATGGCGAGGCTCAATGAGGACGCTGGAGGTGATTTGCTCTCCCCGGATCAGATGTCCGATGTGATGAATCAGTTGCAGTCGAGGCGAAAACAATCCACGGAAACGGTCGTAGAGAATCGCAAACTGGGAGAAGGATTGATCGATTCTTGGACGGCTTTTATGTTATTCGGGTTATTGATGGTCGCCCAGTGGTCGCTACGGAAACGTTGGAGCTTGCCGTAGCGAACAGAAAAGACAAGAGCCATGGAAGGGCGAACGAGTTGTTGCTCCGTCTGGTTACTTTGTCTTGCTGCTACTTGTTTTTAGTCGGTGCGGATTGAGCCTTCTCCGCTTCCTCGACTTCTGTATCGTGCGCCTTGATCTCGGACTCTAATTCTGCAGTGACATCTGCTTTCGCGTCGGACCCTGACCCGCATCCGCTCGACATACCCACGATGGTAAGGAGTAGGAAGGCGATTAGGAAACCGAATGATTGAGCTTTCATAAGTGAATTTTTCTGGGGTAGTGAGGATAGGTAATGGAAAAAGAAGAGGGATCACCACGTGAACCATGCGTTGTTGGGTAGGTGCACGTGATAATCCCAGCTCCATCGTTCCGGCTGTGGCCGGATGGTCGATTACTCGAGAGCCACGGTTTGGCCGTCGTCGACCAAGCTCAATCGCCGGAAGACTTCGGCGTCGATGGAAAAGGACATGAATTGAACCGAGCCGTCTGCGAATCCACCGTTCATGCCTGAAGTGTGCGACGATCCGAAGAACGGATGCCACTGATTGAATCGATTGCCATGCTTGGTTTGAGCCACGATCCATGTCGAGCCTTCGAGTCGAGGTGCTCGCGAGTCTGCAATGGGTGGTAATCCTTCTTGCAAATTCGATTCTGCAGGGACGATTATCGCACCATATCGAACGATATCTTCGTCCCAGCCCGGATTGCTCCAACGTTCGTTATCACCACCTTCGCTTCCATAAGCAGTTGGGTGCAATGCCTTCTCGCCGATCATCAAGGTGTTCGAAGAGCCGTCTTTGATTTGCTCGATGGTCAATTTCCAGCCTTGGGAATCGATCTGACGAACGACACCTCGTTTCCCGTTGCTAGGAGCTCCACTTCGCAGGCCGATGGCTGGGTTACGTTCCCCGGCGTTTCCTGCATAGTCGGCGCGATAAGACCCACCGTACAAAGTCGGAGATCGTCGGGAGGGGCAGGCATAGGTGGCTGGTAAGCGTGCTGCAACCAGGTTATTGCCCGGGTTGTCGGCAGAAGCGGTGGTTGGGTCGCTGTTTGCAGCAAGGTCATAGAGGTTTTGCTGCTCGATGTAGGGAAGGATGTGGTAGAGCCAGCTATAGCCGGTGAAGCTACGGGAGTTGCAACAGGAACTCAAGGCATCACCGAATTTTCCATTCCCGTCCCTTGCACCGCCGGGAAGATAGCGATTCGCATCCTGGAAGTTGTGAAAGGACAGTGCCATCTGTTTGATGTTATTGGAGCACTGCATACGACGGGCGGCTTCGCGAGCCGCTTGCACGGCTGGCAATAGCAAACCTACGAGAATACCGATGATGGCAATGACCACCAACAGTTCAACAAGTGTGAAGCCTCGTCGAAGGCTTGTTTTCGAAATGGACAATGTAAGACTCCCGATAACCGGACAGAGTAACGAAATGGAATGTTGCAGCACCCGAGGAATCGATCGCAAGGGTGCAACAAGAGCCAATAAGGAAGGACCCGGCGGGCCGTGGCCTGCGGCGTACCGGAAGGTGCGGTGTGCTCAACGCGACGAACAGAATGTTGAACCATACCGGTCATCGCAACATAAGTGCACCGTATTGTTCAGCACTTGTGGTTGTTCAGCACTTGTGCGAGTGCCATCGTAAGGAATGATCGTTCGAACTCAACTGGCGGGGGAGGGCTTTTGAACGAACTTCGCAGACTCTTCATATGAGGAGATGCTGTTGCTGTTGGTCGCGCAGCGCGGAGTTACCATGATGAAGTTGCGCAAGGGGCTTGCATCTTCCGTAACTGCCGGACGGTGAAGCGGGAGGCTCTAGAAATCACACAGCAAGTTGCATTCAATGAAGATTCACTGAAGATTCGCAAGGGCGATTCAGAGGATGTCTGCTATAAGTTCGCGCACGTCGAGGCCTGATTCGCGAACAGCCGTTGCGACCGTCGGATTCGCGAAGATTCGAACGCGCTTGACGATGTCGTCAAACTGTTTCGTTGCAAGTGCCTGCACCATAGGGGATACGTCCCCTAGCTGACGGAATACCCCCTGAGACAAACGTACTTCCATCTGGAATTGAACATCCAGCTTGTGCGAAGGGGCGTCGATCAAGACATCGAAGTCTGAGACCGGGGTCGGTAAGAGGCTGGCGATCCTTTGAGACAATCGTCGTGAGAGGGTCGTGATCTCCGCATAAGGTCGCCTCGACAAGCTTCGATGAAGTAGAGGCTCGTCCAGATAATCGAATTGGGCGATCCGCTTGTAGAGATTGCGGATGGGACCGAAGATTCCTGCCGCGCAGGATTCCCAGAGTTCATGGCGAGATCGAGATAGCAACTCCTCGATGACCTGATGGTCCGTGGCGTGAGCCCAGCGAAGGACATCGGTCGCATCGCACCGGTGGTGTTGAAATAGTTCATAGACGGTGCGTTGGAGCATCGCAGTCGCGGAGCGGACAGCGTGATGCCAATAGACTTCGCTGAACATGATGTATCGAGCGAAGACCATCATCTCGGCGGCTGTCTTCCCTTTATCGCCGATCGACAGTTTGAGAGTCTCTGGGTGGATGCAGAGGGCGCGAATCAAGCGACTGCGATCGAAGTTTCGACCGTAGGGGACGCCCGCGTGGGTGGAGTCCCGTTCCAAGTAATCCAGTTTGTCGATGTCGATGGGGCCACTGAGCATCGATCGGAGAATGGTTTCTGCGGGCCGGCTCTGATCGCTCTCGCTCTCGACGAAGAGGAGTTTTGCGATCGCAACGGGAGTGAGGTTCCAGTCCTGTTCAAGCAACTCCGCCATGGGAGGTTCGGAAAGGAGGGGGAGGGCGATGTTTTCGTGATGGGGGATTCCGGGGATTTGGAGATCCTCGATGGCGTGGCAGAAAGGCCAATGGCCTAAATCGTGAAAGAGAGCTGCCACGATGAACGTCTCGGCATCTGGCGGTGCGATCACTTGCTGGAAAACGGGATCGGATCGCAGATGCTGGACAAAATGGACCGCATTTCGGTAGACCCCCAAGGAATGCTCGAAGCGGGTGTGGGTTGCACCCGGGTAAACAGTCGACACCAGTCCCAATTGGCTGACCCGGGCGAGCCGACGGAACGCTGCGGTGTCGATCAGTCGTTTCACGCGTGGGGTGACAGGGACATCGACCTCAGGACTGATGCGGATCGACGGGCAGCGGCTCGATAGCTCAGGGAACTCCATTTCTTTCACCTTGGGTCAGCACCTTTTTCCAACGACTGCGTTTCAACTACTGCGTTTCAATGACGGCGTTTCGAGGTCAACAACGTCATGGGAAGACATCGTACTTCATGCAAGTCAAAAAAAGTTTTGAGGGGCGGAATGTCGCACTTTCCAGCTACTGATGTGCGAAGAGTGAAGGGAAGCTCTCGACTGCCCCCATGCGGCTGCACTGATAGGAACCCGATTTGTGGGGCGTATGATACCTTTGAGGGCCACTAGCGGGGGCTTTCGAGAGCTAGGAAGTTCAGGTTGCGAGCCCCGGTGGATTCGCAATGAGCAAACTTGTTAGGCCGCAAACCTTGCCTGCTCGAAACCGTGTGAGTTGGCAAGGGGCAGATCGCAAAGGGAAGGTTAAAATTTTCTTGACTTTACTCCCCCTATGTCAATAATCGATGGTCGTTGGGAGAAAAGAAGAAGAAATTTTGCGGGTGTCGTGGCCGCCAGACGCGGTTAGTAGTGATGATTCCACCCGCAGAGATTTCTTGGAATGGAAGTCCATTCTATCCCTAAGAACGAGCGCGAGAGAATGTGGCAATCGCTCGCTATCCTTGGACACTTTGGGAGGGCCATTATTTAATGAGTAATTTGTGTAAGAACGTCTTTGAAGCAATTCTCAAGTACGGTCATGATGAAGACTTCGATCCAATCGTAGACAACCATTTCTTGCCGACCGATGCACCTGCAGGCTCGCAAGAAAAAATCGAAGTTCTCCGTCGTCGCGTCGAACTCGGGCAGCCTTTGTGGCACTCCGATGACCGTGTTGATTACAGCGGCTTGACCGGCGCAATTCGTCCTCGTGAGTAGCGTTCGAGTGATTTTCGAGCCCGTGAACTGACGTTCCGTAACCGAAAAGTTGCAAGAAGCCTGGAGAAATCCAGGCTTTCTTCATTTAATGACCGATGGGTTGCCGCGGACGGATAATGAGATGTCGGTTGATTTCCACCAATTCTTCCATTACTCTTGGAGGCTGAGCGGCGCCGACTTCGATAGGAAAGGTTGGCGTGGGCTTCGACGAGGAAGCGCCATCCGTTCCCTACCCACCTATCCATCCCACCTTTCGTATCCCACCCCACCCTTTCGTATCCCACCCCACCAGAGAGAGCGGCAAAGACACAGCAAATCGCGTCCCGCAACTTAAGTTCGAATCCAATGCTAGCTATCGCTTTGGAAGGAGCTTTCGGTTGCCAGCGACTTTGCCCTCCGTGTCACACTCTGTGGTTCCATTTGGAGGCACAGTTATGAGTTTGGAAGAATCCTCGGGGCGCGACCCTTCGCACCGCGTTTGGAAGACTCGGAAATTGGTTTCACGAGCTCGCATTTGGATCGCGCTCTTCGTCATTCTGGCGGGGGGGGCGTACGGATGGAGCAGTTACCGGCGAGGAAGCAATTTCAGCCATCTCGCTTCGCAAGCCGTGTGGCAGTCGGTGGAACGATCAAATTTGGAAATTGTAGTCCTCGAACGTGGTTCGCTTGAGAGCCAGTCGAACATTGATCTCGTTTGCGAAGTAGAAGACGTTCGAAAGGACAATATCAACGGGACTACCGTCTTGTGGATGATTCCCAATGGGGCTTCGGTGCAGAAGGATGATTTGGTTCTCGAGCTGGATTCCAATCCAATGCAAGAGGCGCTCGATGAGCAAGTCCTCTACTCCGAGAATGCGCTGGCCGAAAAGATCCAAGCGGACGCGAATCTCAAAAATCAGATCACGATGAACACGACCGCGCAAGCTGAGGCGGAGCTTCTGGTGAAGCTAGCCGAGCTTGAGCTTGAGATGTACATCGACAAAGAGAACGGCACCCAAAAGCTGGCCGTCGATGCCAACAAACGTCGCATCGATGATGTCAACAATGAAATCCTCTCGGCCCAAGCGACGATGGAGCTTCGACGGGAAGAGCATCGCGGAATCCAGTCTCTCTTCAAGCTCGGGTACGCCAACCGGAACGAAGTGCGCCGGATCGAATTGACTTATCTTCAAGCGGAGGGCCTATTCGCCGCGAAACTAAACCAGCTTCAAACCGAGCTCTCGACCCTAAAGAAAATGCAGGTTTACGAGCAGCGCAAGGAGCTGCTGGGGCTAGAGGGCAAAGTAGCCACGGCCAAGCGGTCGCTGGAGCAGGTTCTCCGAAACAACGAAGCGAGGCTTGCCCAGGTGCAAGCGTTGATGCGAGCCAAGGACGAGTCTCTCAAGAAAGAAGAAGAGCGACTCGCCAGGTATCGCAGCCAACTGGAGAAGTGCAAGATTTATGCACCGCAATCCGGCATGGTGGCGTACCCAAACAATCGCTCGATGGAAGTTCGGGAGGGAATACCCGTAATCTTTCGACAAAAGCTTTTGTCGATTCCCAATTTGGATGCCATGCAAGTGGAAACGCGTATCCACGAATCGGCGTTGGATCAGGTTCGACCCGGTTTGCAGGTGCGAGTTACCGTGGATGCATTCCCTCAAAAAAGTTACCGCGGTACGGTCAAGTCGGTCGCGGTTCTACCTGAACAGAATAGCTGGTCTGGGAACGATACGAAGGTGTATCAGACCATCATCAATATCGATGAATCGGTCGCTGGACTCAAACCGGGTATGACTGCAGTTTCGGAAATTATGGTCCAAAACATCCCCGATGTTTTAACCATTCCGATCCACGCCATTCTCGAAAAGGATTCGAAAACCTACGTCTTGGTTCGAGATGCGTCGAATCGATTGTTCCCCAAGCCCGTCGAACTGGGAGAGTCCAGCGATACACGTGTTCAAGTCCTCAGCGGGTTGGAAGAGGGAGAATCCGTTGCGATCAACGCTCAAGATCTGGCGACCGCCGTATTTGACGACAAACAAGCTTCCGATTCAAACACCTAGTTGCACCCGAGATTCGGATCCAGAGAGGAATAATACGTGCTATTTGCAACGTATCGACTTGCCCTGCGAAATTTGTTATTGCACAAGCTTCGCAGCGTGCTGACTCTCCTTGGGACCATTCTGGGGGTGGCGTCGGTGATTGCGATGCTTTCGATTGGAGAGGGCTCGAAGAAAGAGGCCTTGGAACAAATCCGAAAGCTTGGTTCCGCCAATGTAATCGTCCGGAGTGTGAAGCCACAGACGAATGAAAATGCCACTTCGACGACTTCGACCAATGTGCTGGCGTATGGATTGAGTTTTGCAGATTTGCGTGCCCTCGAGTCCCTGCGACTCGATCGATCGACCGTGGTTCCTGCGGTGTTTCACAAGAAGAATTTGCAGCATGCGAAGCGGAACGTCAAAGGGGCTCGCATCGTAGCAACCACCGAACGATTGCCGGATGTAAAGGAGTTACCTCTTCGAGGGCGATTCTTCAACGCGGACGAAGTATCCCGTTCGGCCAATGTGATTGTCATTGGGCAGTCGATCGGGACGGATCTGTTCGGGTTCGACGATCCCATTGGTCAATCGCTTCTTGTGGGGGACGATGCATATCGCGTCGTAGGCGTTGTCTCCTATGGAGATAGTGGTACAGCTCGTACCATCAGCAAAGACGCCAGCGATCAAAATCGAGATCTATTCATTCCGATTACCTCAGCTCAGAATCGCATGGGAGTGGTGCAGCGATTGGTGGAGACAGGCTCTCGTCAATATGTTCGCGTCGAACTCAGCGAAATCACGATCGAATTGCCGGACCAAAACCAGGTTCGGCCTGTTGCCTCTGTCGTTCGGAGCGTTCTGGCCAAGAATCATGGGGGGAAAGGGGATTACGAAGTTCAGGTGCCGCTCGAATTGCTCCAACAAGCGGAACGTGAGAAACGGCTTTGGAATTTGGTGCTCGGTTCTATCGCGGGTATTTCGCTGTTGGTCGGAGGGATCGGCATCATGAACATCATGCTCGCAACGGTCACAGAACGAACTCGCGAGATTGGAATCCGTCGCGCCATTGGAGCGAAGAAGCGGCACATCATTCTTCAGTTCCTGATGGAGACAACCGTTCTGAGTACCAGCGGTGGAATACTCGGTGTCGTTGTCGGGGTGCTCATCCCCGTCGTGGTATCCTGGGTAGTTGGGATTCAGACATCCACCAGCCTTCTGTCCATTGTTGTTGCGTTCGGAATCTCCGTCGGCATCGGGATCGTCTTCGGTGTGTATCCCGCGTACAAGGCTGCTAGCATGAGTCCGATCGAAGCGCTGCGTCATCAGTAACTTCTCTAAACTTCCTATCCTGTTGCCGGCAACGAAGACTCGCGATTTCTTACGGCGGAAAAAATTGCACAGGCTGGAGAATCGATACAGAGCGTGCCGATTTCCTAGATGGTATTGTTTGCCATCCCCGCTTGCCTGTCCCTCCGATGCAAAAACAGCTTCTTCTCCTATTGGCTATTGCCATATCCCTACCTTTGGGATGTTCGCGAACGAAGTACCGGACCGCAGCGGACCGTGATGTCTACAGTATTGTTCGGGAGAAGTCGACGTATCTCTCCGAGCCGGTTCCGCCTGGGTTTTCCATCCGTCCCGATACAAGGTCTCGCTTTTACGACCCTACCAATCCGGATTGTCCCCAGCTTCCGACGCCCAAGCCCGTTTTGTATGGCTACGAACTCCCTCCGTTGCGAACCGCGAACCCCCAAGTTGCCAGCGCACCTCCCGCTGCAGCCCAGATGAACGTTCCCATCGAGGGCTGGCCACCCCCAACCCTCCCTAGCGAAACGCCCTTCCAAGAGAAGGGAGCGGTGGTACAAGCGTCTTTCAGCGATACGGATTCGAGTTCACAGTCAGAGCAGATCGAGCCAACAGACAAGGCTGGGGAATCATCCAGTACCAACGAAGAGCCCACTCCAGAGGGGAGCAATGGGCCTTCGGTAGGGAGCATTGCGAACCGAGTCGTGATCCCTCAGCAGGCTTGGAGTGTATTGCCGCAAAGCTGCCGAGATCGCATGTTTGAATTCGAATCACTGCGAGCGGAATATCGTCAATCGTTTCCCGATTCCGATGAGGATTTGATTTCCTCCCAGGTGCAACAGCTTGCTTTGCCGCAGTTGATGGAACTAGCGACGATCAATTCGCGGGAGTTTCAGACGCGGAAAGAGCTTCTGTACCGTGCTGCACTTGTATTGACGCGACAACGCTATCAGTTCGAGCTCAATCCGTCGCCGTTTGGAAATGGATCTGCTGCCAGTTACCGTCATGCGAGAAGTGCGGGACTTACGAACAACACCTTGGGAATCCCTTCCGGCGTTGGAGTCGAGAGGACTCTGGCAACAGGTGGCGAGTTTCTTGCTCGATTCGCGAACAGCATCGTCCTCACATTCAACGGCCCGTCGGGGTTCGCGACGGACATCAGCTCGGAGATGATCTTTGATTTTCAGCAAACCGTCTTTCAACGGGACATTCGATTTGAACTGTTGACTCAATCGGAGCGAGACGTTGTTTATGCTGCGAGGGAGTATGTGCGATTTCGCAAGCAATTGTTTCGCGACATCGCAAACCAATACTACAACCTCCTTTTGAATTACCGAGGGATCGAGATCAACGCCCAGGATTACTTCACCAACTTGCGAGGGTTCATCCAGAGCCAAGCAGAGTACAGGACTGCGGAAAAAATCCCTCGGATTCAGGTAGATCAGTTCGAGCAAAACGTATTGCGAACGCGCAGTAACCTGGTGAACAACTGCTTCACCCTCGAAGCGGCTTTGGATCAGTTGAAGTTTCGAATCGGTCTCCCCACTGAAACGGTATTGGTCGTCGATTTGAGCGAATTGGAATCGATTTCGCTTCGCGACGAATTGAGTGTTGCTAGACAGATGATCAATCGAGCTCGCACCGAATTGCTAACGGCAAGGCGGCTTTCCACGGTCGACAATACGACGCTCGCTAACGTGGCCGAAGTTCTCGCGGACCGCATGGCTAATATTCTTGACATTCAGCTTCGAATTGAGGAGAAGGCAGACCCGAACGAAACGTTGGAGACGGGTTCGCTGCAGGAACGCATCGACGCGATTCAGACTGCAAAACGCGAGCTAAAGGAGTTGCAGCAACAATTACAAGTCATCGGAGTGCGCATGCAGGTCGATGTTCTGAAATCGGAGCTTGAAAGCCAACTGTCGTCCGAGGTTCCTGCTCCACCCCTGCGGATCTTGATCCGAGCGGTCGAGTTTTGTTCCGCGGAGATGCAAGTCATCGACTTGGCTTTGGCTTCGAATCAGATCGCAGCCGATCCAGGGCGGCAAGAGTCCATGAGAGCTCTTCGAGATCAATACGCGGAGCGACTCGCGGTTTTGAATCGCTTTTTGGAGAAGATTTCCAACGGTCTGAAGGCAGGGGCTGATCTCACATCGATTTCTTTCTTTGAGGAAATACCCAATCGTCAGAACGATGCAGTACAGCTCGTGCAAGCGATCGAGCAATTGGCCAGTCAGGCGACCGAACTGATGATTCGAAGAGATGGAGGTTCGATGGAATCGATCCTTGCTAGCACCGTCGACAAAACCATTGACTTGAGCGATCGGCTCCTAGCCGATGGTCCCGATGGTTGGGAGGAGATTGTTTTGGATCATGATGAAGCATTGCTAACGGGTTTGGTACAGAGACTGGATCTCATGAATCAGCGGGGAGAACTCGCCGATTTTTGGCGGCGGATCAAGCTGGCAGGAGACGACTTGAAGTCGATCGTCGATCTCCGAGCGACGCAGATTTTGGGGACGAAGTCGGGATCGAGCAATCCCTTCGATTTCTCGTTCGATGACAGCGAGACAAGATTAAGCGTTGCTTTGGATACGCCGCTCAATCGACGATTGCAACGCAACAATTTCCGATCGGCTTTGATCAACTACAACGTCGGTCTCCGCAATCTCATTGCGGCCGAGGATTCGGTCAAACTCGATATACGCGAAGACCTGCGACAACTCGCGTTGGACCGCAATCAGTACACGATCGCGGTGGCGAGCGCTGCGTTGGCGTACGAGCGAGTAATCAGTACACAGTTGCGACTGAAGCTGGCGGTCCAAAACGTTGCAGCCCGGGATTTTCTCGAAGCCCAACAGGCGTATACGAACGCGTTGAGTACGATCGCGCGGCAACACGTCAATTACATTACCGACCGAACCGAGCTCTTTTTCGATTTGGAGGCATTCGACGTGGATGCGAATGGATATTGGAGTGGCGTTCAAGAGGACTCCGGTCCAGGCGTAAACATGGACTTCCCTGGTACCAATCCTCGCCCCTACGACGTCTTGCCCCCCAATGTGCGCTATTCGCCGACAATTCGGCAAATGGAATCGATCGGGCCGGGGGAATCCGAGATCCGTTCTTCTGGAAATCCATCGACGCGGTAGCCATTTCACCGTCGTTCGACTTACAATTGGACGACCGTGCGAGGCGTTTCTCGTGCGGTCTTCTTCTCTTTTCCGATCTTCCTTCTTTTCCTTGTCCTGGAAGAACTCGACATGTACTACCGATTGGTTTCGCTAGACGAAGTTCATGGCTGGAATCTGCGACTCCCCGCGGTGATCGGGCGCAGCGTGGACGCGCAGGTCTGTATTGATGACGCCTCCATCAGTCGCTCGCATAGTCAATTGCTACTCGGACCTGACGAAGCCTTGCAGATTCGAGACATGGGCTCCATGAACGGCACCTACGTCAACGGCGAGCGAATCAAATCGATTCATTCACTGATCCCAGGAGACTTGATTCAAATCGGTTCGGTGACACTCAAGGTCGAGTACGCTTCTGATACCGACCCTGGGATGCAGGCGCCGCGCCAGCGATCCAGTAGTACGAATACCACGCAGCCATTGAGGACAGTACCCAAAGCGACGTTTACGATGCACGAGGTCACCGAGCCCAACAAGAAATGGTGGGAGTTTTGGAAGGAATAGAGACCTGTTTCAGTTGTCTGGCCGCCGAATGTCTTCCGAAATCATTCGCCCCAGACCAGGTCTGCAATTAAACTTGATCTTTCTCTCCGATGTCGCCCGAGCTTTATTCCCTGCGCTGACTCATGATGGATGACACGGTCTAGCCATGCTCAACGTCTCGAAATTGCTTGCTACTTTCTTTGGCGTTTCCCTGATGACCATGGCTCCGATGCCATGGGCTTGCGCTCAATACCAGGCAGCGATTGGCTACACGAAACTGGTTCAAGAACTGAATGGACGCGGGATAGCTATCCCAACGGGAGCAGGTTTGCGCGTCGGGTTGGTGGAGGCTTCCGGCGACGGTGTGGCCTATTTTCCCAATACCGGTTCGCCAGAATTCGCTGCCAAATCGTTTAACAATTTGGGGCCTGCAACCGATCCTTCCCAATCCTCCCATGCGACGACTGTCGCCAGGAATTTTGTTGGAAACACATGGAGCATCGCGCCGAGTGTTTCGCAGGTCGATGTCTACGACGCCTCATTCTTCGTGTTCAATCAGCAGGGGTTAACGTCAGGTCTTCAGCCAATTCCGACGAACGTCGCGGTGATGAATCACTCCTACATTGGGAACTTGGATCCCACCAGTGCCGGAGTGGAGTCAAATGCCAGAATGGATTACACGATCAATCGCGATGCGTTCACCAATGTGGTTGCGTTGAACAATGGAAATGGTGCGGTGCCTCAAATATACGGCCAATCCTACAACTCGCTCGTCGTCGGTCGGACAGACGGAAATCACAGTTATGGGGTGACAACCATCGGTGTAACCGGCAGAACGAAGCCTGACATTGTCGCGCCCGACGGAGCTACCAGCTTTGCGACTCCGATCGTTAGCTCGACGGCGACATTCCTGCATTCCGCTGCCAACAATTTGAACATGGCCAACGCGCGAGCTCCCGAGGCAATGAAGGCGATCATAATGGCGGGGGCGGACAAGTCGTCGATCACAGGTTGGTCGAATACCAGCACCCGTCCCTTGGACTCCATCTTCGGTGCGGGCGAGGTGGATGTTTACAACAGCTACAAGATTCTCGAGGGGGGGGAGTTCAATGGCACCGCGACTCTCCCCGCAACGAATAGTGGGCTTCATGGTTGGGATTTAGGAGAGGCTCAATCCAACAGCAACCAGTTCTGGACTTTTGAGGTGGCGTCCGGAGGTAGCATCTCCGAAGCTTCGATCCTACTGACTTGGAATTCTCAATATGAGGACGCCAACGGTAATTTCGATCTCAACGAATTCACCATCGCGAATATGAGTATGCGGCTCTACGAAACCTCTGGTGCAGGTATTGGTTCGCTGGTTGCTTTCAGCGATAGCGCGGTAGACAATGTAGAGCATCTTTACTTGAAGAATTTGTCCTCCGGTCGATACGCCCTCGAGATATCCTCGGACATCGCGACCCGGTTTGGATTGGCATGGCGCATCACGGCTGTTCCCGAGCCAGGTACCTTGTGGCTCCTATCCATCGTCGCCGTCGCAGGTGGTGTTTGGCGACGACGTTCGCGCTAACGGGCAAGTCGAATCGTGGACGATGGTTCACGCGCCCCGAGCATGGGTGGGGGGAGGTATGTTGGATCCGCTGGCTCGAATTGGTGAACGTGATAGTGATGGCACTGGGTACATTGATCGCCGGCGGATTGGCGTTCATGGCAACGTGCGCAGTCTGCTTTGTTCATCGTTTGAAACTCGTGATGGACGGTCCTCCCTTGCTCGGACCAGCCTTGCGACCCAACCCTTGACTTTGCTTGGGAAGCGGGCGTTAAAACGTGGCAGGCCTCACAATTCCTCAAGGATGTGATCGTGAGGTGGGGAGTGTGGTCGAACCGAGTGATACGCTTGGTCGATGCCGACCGCTGTTGAATCTTCCACGCCGCATTGGGGATCGGACTGCTGACCAAGCTATCCATTGCAATGTTATGGCATTGGAAGCATTGTTTTTCTAAGCGCATCGATGCACCGAGATCGATCGAGGGGGCAGGAGGCTGCGAGGGAGTGCGACTGCGGATGGATTGCCATTCAAGCCACCGACTGAGCCAAGGGTCGGCGTGAGGCTGAGGGATATAGATGAGTGCTACACGTGAGTCATCGAGCATCCAGCCGCCAAAAGGCATGTGCTTCCATGTTTTGAGCGGTTCTACGTTCGGCTTTTCAGGGGTGATATTGACTGCCGAGGGGCCTTCCAGCAGATTTTCGCCTGCTGGGAGCAAATCATCGTTGCCTGGTAGCAAGAGATCGTCATCGTCACGAGGGGGTTGCATGCGAGCCTTGGCCAACGATGGACTGGGTTGTCGAATGCGTTGGCTCATCGGATGGCTTTGGGAGGCGCTGGCAAACCAGCGACTATAAGCATCCCGTATCAAATCAGTCGGGATCCCCGAAGCGATGCGATCGAGCCACTGGTCTCGCGGCGTTAGCGTCGGCTTCGCCAAAGTGAGCGACGCGAAAGTCGGAGGAATGGGATCCGCGCCAACAGCGCGAGGTGAATGTGGAATCGTGTCGAGGTGTGAGAAAAACGGGTCGGTATCGTGTGCGATAGTGCTTCGAAAGGAGGATTGACCGTCCTCGGTCCAACGCTGCAATGCATCCCGCATGGTCGACGCCAGCTTGACGATGAGCTCCAATTGAAGCTTTTCGCGAACGTCGATGTCTTGCACACGTTTGCTGGTCGGCAACGCCTTCAGCAGAGCACCGCCATCGGGTTGGCTTGCGATCAAGGCTTGCCATAAGGGCGAAATCTCGCCATCCATGATTTGGCTGGCAGAATCAGGCCAGGGCCCAAGTTCGAGTCCTGCCTGTTCGATCAGGGATCGTTGGAAACTGGGTAGCTGCAGCACGATTGTCCCGTCGCCGCTACTGCTTTGAAGCGGTTCCAAATGGCAGGAAGCACATGCGCGTTCGAAGGAAACGCTTCGGTAGATATTTCCTACCACCCCGGAGCTGTCATCCGACTGATGGCAGGCTTTGCAATCGAAGTTGGCTTGTTTCTTTGCAAAGTATTCGTCGCGATGTTTTCCATGATCGAAAGGGATGCTGCGCGGGATAGGGGAGGGATAGTTCACGAATTCCGGGTGCCCGTCCGAGAACGAGTCAAACGTCTTGCGATGGCACGACTGACAGCGCGCGGAGGTGATGCTCCGGAGGTCTTCGTTCGGTCCTTGATGCTCACGGTGGCACTGCGAGCACTCCATCGTATTCTTGGAGCGATCCGATGGTGCGGGTTGCGAGACCGAATGGAGCAGCGCCTGCAAGTCGCTGCCGATCAAATCGTGAGGCGTGCCTGCGATTGCGTTTGGCATCTTCTCTGCGTGACATTGAAGGCAAAGTTGCGATTGCGCTCCAACGCCGATGGGGTGCTCGACGGAATGAACGGCTCGAATCATCGAGAGATCGCTCTCCATTGCTGCATTGGGGTGGCACGCCGCGCAGCGCGATTTTGCGTCAATCGTTGGAGAGCCAGGAGTCGCCTGAGAAGTTAGCAATTGAGCGTGGGCGTGCGATAGTGGCCCCGGGGCTAAACCCGTCTGCTGTCTCCATGAAGGAAGCATGGCGAGCAGGACTAGAGCGACAAGCGAGGTGGTCCCCAGTTGAATCGATCTGCTCCAAGTCGCGTTTTTTGGCACCGAGTTATTCATTGCACCGAGCTATTCATTTACCAATGGCTTGAAAAGAAGTGCGCGAGGATGACGTGAAAAACAGCAACAACCAAAAACGCGCCTAGCAAACAGCTATGGAATGCGGCCCAAAAGCGGATTCGCTGTTGAATCGCTTCTTGAAAGTCGAGGTCGTCCCGCTTTTCGATACAGGATTGCATTTCTCTTCGCAGTTCTAGTCCCACGGGATCGAGATATCGACTTAAGCGATCCAATTCGGCAAGGAGCCGGCGGCGTCCTCGTCCATGAGGGGAAACCCGGTACCACAGAGATCGTGGCTTTCGAAAGAAATCCTCCAATCGATTGCGATAAAGATCCGCGATGGCGCTCGATCGGGTGTTGCCTGCCGACCGGAGAGCGACATGGTAGGCTCGGTCCATCACCTCGTTTTTTGCGTTGGGAATATCGCTCGGCAAGATAGCTTTGCCGGCTGCTTGTAGGAGTCGCGGCCCTCGTTTGTTGATGTACCAACTGATCATTCCCGTCGCGAGGATGACCCAGAAGAGGATGGCCAGGATGGATTCAAGCCATCCGTTGGTAATGAACCCTGCATGAAGGCAATAGGCAAATAGGCAGAGTATTCCCAGGAAGTGATGTGCAGATTGCCAAGACGCAACGGGACCTAATGAGAAACCGTAAAGGCGTTTACGAATGCCCAGAGCACACAAGCCGAGGCAGGTGAAACTTAATACGTAACCGGTCGCGAAAGATTCATTGCCGAGTCTCGATTCGATCCAAGTTTTATAAACAACGAGAGATAGGACGAACCCACCCACGAACAGAGCACGCACCAACCAGGACCGTATCGGCTTCGGTAGCGACTGGATCGCCGAAGCTGACGAGCCGGTATTCAGGTCGGGGGAAGGAGTGATCGGATAGGTGGACATCTTACGAAGGTCTTTCCACGAGCAGGCTAGAGAGGGACGTCACATCGCTCGTATTCAAACGAAAGAGAGCTTGATGTGGGCAGGCCTGCTGGCATGCGGGACCCGATGGTAGTGATTGGCACAGATCACACTTCGATGCTTTGAGAATTGGCAGTCCGCTCGTTTGATCCAGGATAGCGCGTCCATCCCTTTCCTTCCGTTCGAGCATGTCAATGTTGTCATAAGGGCAGCTCTCGGCACAGGTCTTGCAACCGATGCAAATGTCTTCTTTGATCGAGACGACACCGGTAGTGGTGTTGCGGTGGATCGCCCCGGTTGGGCAGCCGATCATACAAACTGGATCGACGCAGTGCATGCACGCATGAGGGAATTGAAATCTTCCAAACTGCGGACCCGTTCGATGAAAACGAGGTATCTCCTGATGAGTCGCCGCGCATGCCTTGACGCATTCATCACAGCCCGTGCAGCAATTCAAGTCGATTGCCATCGTCTGCTGACCATTCATGATCCGTTCGTCGACGAGGAATTCGATGAAGGAGGAATCGATCTGACGAGTTGACTGCAGGTGATGGACTTCTGGGACGACTCGGCCGCGATGGTCATAACGAGGAGTGTCGATGGGACTGGGCAGCTCGGATTTCCGAACTTGCGAGAGCACCGAAGCTAGGAACCGTTCGGCAGGAATGCGGAGGACATCGACAAATCCAAGCGCGCGGAGCGAAGTTTGGTAAGGGAGCGGAGAAAGGGTTGGATGAAGGAATCGATGGGTAAGTTCTTCGAGGCCAAACATTTGTCCCCGTCCGAGATACGCGAGCGTTTGGTGGCCATTACCCCGTTCAAAACTAACTCGAGCGAATCCTGCGCGGATCAAGAAGAGATCGTTGGCTGGTTTGCTCTCCTGCGCGATCCGTGTCTCTCTCTCAATTCGTTCGTTCAGGTCACGGTCCGCGATTTCCTTGTACTCGGCAAACCATTCCATGTCCCCGTACGATTCCAGACGAGTATCGGCGACGATCGCGCTGATCGAATCATCATCGACGAAACGAAAGAGAGGTGTTTCACGCAAATGCCGATGCAGTCCTGCGGTACGATAGCGTTCGTCCAAGAAGTCCCGGAATCCCGAATCTCGGCGCAGCAAGCGAAGTCCTTGCCAGCGAATCTCTAAAACCACCGTTGGAACTTCCGCCATCACCGTGAAGCGGTGGGGGGTTCGGGTGATCGCTGCCATTTCTCCGAAAAGGGTGCCCGCGTTCAGCGATTCCGATTGGTAATCGGTTAGAACCGCCTCGATGTCTTGTAGGAAGACACAGCTTTTGCCTTCCCGTGTTCCGACCGACTCGGTGGGTGGTGAGAGAGGGCGGGGTGTGGTTGGTTTCGAATTCACGCGGCTCTGCGAACGCTTTTCCAGATCGATACCAATGGGGGACGTAGAAGGACGCTTCGGCGGCTCCATTCCGAGCGTTTGACGCAGGAGAGTCCACCACGAGGAGGTTGTGGATGCGTCGGGAGATAGGTCCGGCCACAGGGATACGAGGAAGGCTCTAACCGACCCGCGCAGAACGAGATAAGCGCTGCTCCCGTAATTCCCTTCGCGGATGATGAGATCGCCCGGTTCGTACCGAGTGATCTTGGCATCATGTCGTAAAATCTGTTCGAGGGACCCGACCGATGCGAAGGAATCGAGGTTGAGCTGATCGAAGGGTGGGGTTGTCACGATCCATGACAGATCGCGCTGCAACATCTCAGGATCCATAGGATGGTCCCAGCGATCCGGCCTTTCTCGATAGACCGGTCCTGTACCTTCATGGAATACTGAGTTTCCGGACGTTTGCGCAGCGGCCATCGTGACCCGAATGGATTGGCGACGATCGAGTTTGGGAAGTGCACTCCTAGACCCTTCCTCGCCGCGATTGTCGGTCTTCGCCTCCGGCAGACGCAAGATGGATTCGAGCTTTTCGTATTTCGCCCGAATCAATGCTAGCGAAAGTTAGCGAAGCTACCGCCACTTCCATCGAGCTTGACGCAGCTGCGCGAGGGGGGAGTCGGCGAGCTTTTCGTACCAAGCGGTTACCATCGTGCCATCGTCGCACTCGACGGTTGAGGGGTAGCCCAGATCTCCTGAGACTCCATCCCCTGACAGAATGACCGCATCGCTCCACGACTTGCCGTGGTCGTCGCTGAATCGCATTTGGTTTCCGAGCGGTTTTCGGCGATAGCCGTAGGTCATAACAAGCCGGCCCGATCGCATCTTCATTAAATGGGACGGAAGCCCCCAAACGCCGATGCTATGAAGCATCGACCAAGTTCGTCCGCCATCGGTCGATTCGCACTGCAACGTTTCGTTTGCATTGGCTTTGTTGTGGTTTCGAACGTGGCAAATAATCGTGCCATCGGCCGCTTGGACGGCATGCAATTCGTGATAGTTGCTAGCGCTGTCTCCGGGGCGAACGGGAATGGGAGCCAGCAACTCCCAGGTGAGCCCATCGTCGCTCGAATGCCAAAGACCCACCTGATCATCGCCCCAAAGATCTTTCCCCGCATAGAGCAGCCGGCCGTCGGCGAGCGGGATAGGACCGTGAGGGCTATTGCAAGGGACGCGATAGCGGTTCGACCAAGTGACACCGCCATCGGTCGAGCGGAGCATATAGCAGCCCAGCTCTTTTTTCCTGGCAGCCTCGTCGATCCGATGATGGACGGCTTGCCATTCCAATAGAAGTTTTGGGTCTGCAAATGCGCCTGGCTGACCCGGCTTGGCGGTTTCTGCCTTTTGGAGGATCGGTTCGTAAGCGAGAGAGGTGAAGGTGGTAACGAGCAAGCTCCCTTTGGGTGTTTCGAGAACACCAGCATCGCGGTCATCGATCGGGCCATCGTAGAGGACTTGGGGCCAGCTCCAAGTCAAGCCGTTGTCTTTCGATCGCATCCACTCGACACGTCCAAAGGGACAAACGTGTGTTTCTCGGCCACCCGAAAAGGCCAGCATGAGTTCTCCGTTGGCGCGGCGAGCCAACGTAGGCCATCCGTGGTAGAGGGGGGCTTTCCAGCTGATCACTCGCAAATCGAGGATCTCGATTGGGGATTCGTCGGTCCGGTTGGAGTTGCCGAGCAAGGATCGGTCCGCAAAGGAGAGAGCGGGCGCCAGCGCGCTGCTTAAGAGAGTCGTGCTGATACATCGGACAAAAGAGCGTCGATCGAATTGCATGGAGAGAGAGTCCAGAAGGGGGGAGGGAGGGATACAAGGACACGGACCTGTATTTTACGAAGTTCGGAGTGGAATTGCTGGACGTTTGACATGACGGAGTCAACAAAATCGCTATACTTCCCGCAACGCAAGTCCGAACAACTCCCCACCTTTTTCAGTCGAAACATGAAAGCAATCGCTGTCCGTCCCGGTACTCCTAGCAGTGTTCATGAGCGCGATATCCCGGCCCCTTCGCTTGAGAGGATTCCAGACGGCAAAGGTATCTTGGTCAAAGTGCTCAAGGTGGGAGTCGACGCAACCGACCGAGAGATCAATGATGCCTTGTATGGAAACGCGCCTCCCGGCGACGATTACCTAGTGCTCGGGCACGAATCGTTTGGTATTGTCGAAGCGGTTGGTCCCAATGTTCGTTCGGTGAGGCCAGGGGACTACGTTACCGCGACCGTGCGACGTCCTGGAGGTTCGATCTACGATAAGATCGGTACCTACGACATGACGAGCGAAGAGACCTATTATGAGCGTGGCATCAACTTGCTCCATGGTTATTTGACCGAGCGATTTGTTGATCATGAGGATTACATCGTCCGCGTGCCTAAGGGCTTGAAGCACTTGCACGTTCTGATGGAGCCGATGAGTTGTGCGGCAAAAGCGATTCAGCAAGCCTACGAGGCACAGCGTCGCATGAAGGTTTGGAGTCCGAAGCGAGCGTTTGTTCTCGGGGCAGGCCAAATCGGATTGCTTTCGACGCTTGTTTTGCGATTGAAGGGGTTGGAGGTGTATACCTTGGCCCGTGCAAAAGGCCCCCACCTAAAGAGTTCCATCGTCGAAGGCTTGGAAGCAACCTACGTTGCCACATCCGAGACCAGCCTGGAGCAACTGGCAAAGAAGGTTGGAAAAGCGGATCTGATCATCGATGCGACCGGTTCTTCGTCGATCGCTTTCAATGCGATGGAAGCCCTAGGCCACAACGGAGTTTTGGTCTGGACCAGTATCACAGGCGGCAAGCACGTTACAGAGATCTCGTCCGACAAGATCAATTTGGAGTGGGTGCTCGGCAACAAACTTCTCGTTGGATCGGTAAACGCGAACCGCGAGCATTTCGAATCAGGCATTAAGGATTTGGCAATGTCCGAGGTGATGTTCCCGGGCGTCATCGGAAAGATCTTGACGAACCCTGTCGAAGGATTGAGCAATTACAAAGAAATGATGCGACTCCTCGTGGAAGACAACAGCGCTCTCAAGGTCTACGTCAACGTAGCAGACGAATAAGATGCCAGAAGCAAAGAATGTTTGGCGACAGCCTCTGCTGCCTTGTTCGACCGATCCGATGACAGGGTTCTATCGGGACGGTTGCTGCCGCTCAGGGGCGGAGGATTACGGTCTCCATCTGGTTTGCTCCATCGTCACCGAGGAGTTTCTGGAGTTCTCAAAAAGCCGCGGTAATGATCTATCTACACCCGTTCCCGAATACGATTTCCCCGGGTTGGTTCCAGGGGATCGCTGGTGCCTTTGTGTGCTAAGATGGAAGGAAGCATTTGAGGCAGGAGTTGCGCCTCGAGTGGTGCTCGGTGCCACGCACATTTCTACGCTCGAATTTGTCGACCTAGACGACCTGCAACAATTCGCTGTCGACCGCGAGATCGATCAGGGGCGGGAAGATTCCTAGGGAATCCGCGTTTCCGAGTTGCTGGTGACGGGTTGCCAACGTTAGCGAAGAGGTGCTCTGTGGGGATGGGACATTGGGAAAACGCAGGTCTGCCTGACGAATTCGACGGTTTGGTTCGGCTGTTTCCGCTTCCCAACCTCGTTCTCTTTCCTCACGTCATCCAAGCATTGCATATCTTTGAACCTCGCTATTGCGAGATGCTTAGCGATTCGCTGGAGTCGGATCATCTGATCACGATGGCCCTCCTCACTCCTGGCTGGGAGACGCAGATCGAAGGGAGTCCATCGATCGGGGATGTCGTTTGCATTGGACGAATCGTCTCCCACACTCCGACAGACGACGGTCGGCATAACATTCTCCTTGCTGGTATTCACCGGGCCCGCATCGTTTCGGAGCTCCCCGCCAACACCCCCTTTCGACAGGCCCGTGTCGAACTCCTGTATGATTACGTTCCTCCGGACTGTGAAGAGCTTGTCGAACGATATCGCGACTCTCTGCTCGGGGTGTTTCGCTCCCTCATCCCCCAGGATGCATCGGGCTCCAAGACCTTCGGCGAACTTCTGACTCGCCAGTTGCCTCTCGGTATCCTTACCGACATTGTCGGCTACGCGGTCAGTTTGCCCAGCGATGCAAAACTCCGCTTGCTAGGCGAAACCAATATCATCGCACGCTATGAAATTCTCATGTCCTATCTGGGCAATCAAGACGAAGGGGACCCCGCCTTTCCGGTCTCCAACCCGCACAGCACTCCCATCGCTCCAAAAACACAAGAGTTTCCTCCCAAGTTTAGCGACAACTGATCGTTCACCTTTCCGTCGATCGACTTGGGACTCGTCCATCCTTTGGGGGGCGCATAAGTGAAGTTCAGACCGGGTGTCGTTAGTCGCGCGGCCGTTACTCGCGTGTTTCGGCAAGTGGTATCGCGATAAGCCGAGGACGGTCTTCTCGCAACCTTGGCTGGAATTCGGATGCGTCACCCAAAGAAGGAGTCTCAAGATTGGCATCGGACGAGGCCGCTGCAACCTTGGGTAAGCTGTTGTCCGGCAATTGCTCCAAATCGCTGGCGTCGATCTTGTACTCCGGTGCAGTGATTGGTTTCGATTCTGTGATGGTAGGCTCGTCGGCAATCATATTGGTTTTTAGATCTGCATTGACGACTTCCGTCGTTTCATCCACCATCGCTTGGACGGTCATCGGACCGGAGGGGCGAATAGAAACCTTCGCTTGATTCTCGGCCAAAGCCGGAGTTGGTTTCGAGGAAAGAAATGGAATCGAGTCCGCATACGTAGTGCTTACAGTGCTCCAGATCGAGACACCCTGCACCGACACGACCACCAAGGCCCCCACAGCAATGATGCACGAGATCCATTTAGAAATTCGATCGGATGATTTTTTTGATGTCATTTTCATGGGAGGCGTTTTCGAAGTGGAACGAGTAGGATCGCGATCAGCATCGCTTGCGACCGCGAAATAGTCGCCAGGGGCGGGTGTCCCCCTGAGGATTGTTGTGCAATCAACAACCTTTTTTACTTCGAAGCGAAACGAGGAATCTTGGTGGAATTAACGATTCCTCCATCGCAACCTGGGGAGGAACCAAAGGAGCACCACGGAGTGAGTGACAGAAGGTTGGCTAATGCCAGTAGGCGTTCGCTGGTTGCCTTGTTACGCGAGAATCGAGTGGATGACGTGCCCATGAACGTCAGTCAATCTTCTATCGATCCCGTTGTTTCGCCATGTTAAGAGTGTGTGATCAATTCCCATGAGTCGGAGAATCGTGGCATGCACATCATGTACCGTTGTGGGATTGTCACGATCCAAAGGCTTGTAGCCCCAAGTATCGCTTTCGCCAAAGGTCGTCCCTCCTCGGATTCCCGCTCCACAAAGCCAATTGGTGAAAACGAAAGGATTGTGGTCACGTCCTTTCCCCGCTTGTGAACTGGGCATCCGTCCAAACTCCGTTGTCCACACAATGAGGGTGTCTTCCAGCATTCCACGCTGCTTCAAATCCCGAATCAATGCGCTCGCGCCCACCGCCATTCCCTTGGCAAGAGGACCATGGTCCCGTTGCACATCTTCGTGCGAATCCCAGTTCCGACGCGGGAAGCCATTGTCGTTTCCACTCCAAATCTGAACAAATCGAACTCCTCGCTCCAGCAAACGACGCGCGATCAGACATCGTGTTCCGAAGCAATGCGACTCCTCGGCTTCGTTGATCTCCGACGGCCAAGACTTACTGTCACTTGCAATCCCGTACATATTCAAGACATGCTTGGGTTCATCCCGAAGACTGAGTGCCTCCGGTGCAGCTAGTTGTAATCTGGCCGCAAGCTCATAGCTTCGGATACGAGCTTCGAGTCTAGAGTCTTCCGGATGTTTGCTTTGATGAAAAGCATTGAGTTGTTTCATTGCCTGTTGTACGCGGCTATCTTTATCGCTGTTGGCAAATCGAAACTCGTCGAGCGGCTGTAGATCCTGCAGGGGTGTCGAATGCAAAGGTTGGATGACCGTTCCACTGTGCTGGGATGGCAGGAATCCGGCGTCCCAGTTTTTTACTCCGTTGGAGGCATAGCCTCGGTGATCGGGTAATACGACGTATGTTGGCAAGTTGTCGTGAATCGATCCCAATGCGTATCCAATCCAACAGCCTGCACTTGGAAAACCAGGCATCGCAAATCCTGTGGTCTGTAGAAGTGTCGCAGCCGAGTGGACGCCCGAGGTGCTGACCATGTTGTGGATAAACGCCAAGTCATCGACGGCGGTTCCGAGAGGTGCTACCACGTCCGATAGTCGCTTTCCACACTCTCCATAGGGGCGAAACTCCCAAATCGGTTTCAACCAAGGCCCGAGCCCATCCTGAAATGCTTCGACGGGCTCGCCGAAGTGGCTCGGTTCACCGTGTCGCTTCACAAGTTCAGGTTTGAAGTCAAACAAATCGATATGGCTTGCAGCACCAGCCATAAACAACTGAACAACTCGTTTCACCTTCTGTGGAAATCGGAGTGAAGGGTGAAGCGACGCTCGAGTTTCAGCGGCGGCTCGTTCCTCTTGGAGCAGAAGGTTCGAGAGGGCTAGCGAACCAAAACCGGCGCTCGCTCCCCCAATGAATCGTCGGCGAGTGGAAGGATAGCTCATACGGCACCGTTTCGTCCAAAATAGGCTAGTCTACGAACAAGAACTCGTTGAGGTTGAAAAGAGTCCGGCATACGTTCTCTAAACCGACTTCCACACGTAGCTGTTCCAGAATCTTATGCTCCTCCGGCTCGGGGGCCCTGCCCAATGCAATCATAAAGGCAATGGGAACCTCAGCAGCACCTTGCCCCTTTGCTTCGCGTCGTACCCGCTCGGCGAAAACCTCGCTCTGGGCTAGAACGAACGGATTGTTTAGGAGTGCCAGCGATTGTACGGCGGATTGACTCTCATTCCGTTTCTCGACTCGCATTGATGGATCGGCGCAGTCGAGCGAAGTCAGCCAAGGCTGTGTTTGGCTTCGTACAATGAATCGATAGATCGAACGTCGCCACGTCGATGGATCGCGAGCATTGGCCAGATCGTAGCGATAGTGGGGGGAGTGTTCTGGACGTTCGATGACAAAATCTTGCCAGCCTGGTCCCCCCATGGATCGATTCAACGTGCCCGAGACGCTCAAGATCGAATCGCGGATGCTCTCTGCATCCAGGCGTTGGCGTCGATAGCTCCCGAGATACTGATTGTTGGAATCAACGGCGGTGTGCTCAGCGGTAGGTCGACTAACTTGACGATACGTCGCGCTCAATACAATCCATCGATGCAATGCCTTGATTGAGCCATCGCTTTCCTGCAATCGGGATGCTAACCAATCCAACAGCTCGGGATGCGTTGGAGGCGATCCCATTCGCCCGAAGTCGCTGGCAGTCGCCACGATGCCCATTCCGAAATGGTACTGCCAGACGCGATTGGCAATGCTCCTCCACGTCAACACGTTTTTTCGATCCGTTATCCATCCGGCTAGAGCGAGCCGTCGTGTCTCTTCTCGCTCGGGATTCTCGAGATGAAACGCGCTATCGAGAGAAGGGACCAGCTTCAATGCCCCCGGGCGTACTTCTCTGCCAGGTGTGTTGACATTGCCTCTCGATAGTACAAAGATCGGTCGTGGCACTCCCATGCGTTTCTCGGAGGAAATGGCGTAAACCTTTTCATTATTCGAGAACGATTGGATGGCGGTCGCGAGGCGTTGCAATTCCGTCCTTCGATCGAGCAACGTATCCCAGTCTTCGGGAGTCACACGCGAACGAAGTTTGGATTCCAACGATGCGATCTCGTCATTGCTGTTTTTTTCCCGGAGCCCTGGACTCTTGCCGTCGACCAAATTTACTTGCGACCATCTCGGTGGTGCATCGATAGAATCAAGTGCCCTAACTTTTTGGTTTGCGGCTAGATTCTCCCCCATTGAGCCTAACACTTCCGCTTCGGCCAAAGCGAAAATGAAGTCCTCTTTTCGAGATGCCAAATGCGTTGCGGTGACGCGGACATACTGCGCCGTTCGGTTTGCTTCCAACCGCATCGGATTGGTCGAGCGAAGGGGCCCGTCATCGGATAGGTCTTCGTGGATGAGCGAGACATCGGTGAGGAACAGGGGGTCGTTGGATGCCTCCACCCGGTAAGCTTCGGGAAAGCCAAACCCAGCGCCAATGGATTGGAAGTCGTCGTAGCATGGGTGCAAGACGACCGCGGAAATCGATTGGGGGCGACCAAGGTCTATTTGGACCCATTTTTCCGTATCACGAGTGGATGCGATCTGGCTGTGATAGCCTCCTTGCTCCTGCGATGCCCCGTTCGATGCCTTTTGCAGGTTTTCCCATTTCTTCCAATCGTCGCCCGCGACCGCCTCGACAGCCTTTTTGGCCTCAGTTTCTTCACGACGTGCTTTGTAAAGTGCAACTTCTAGTTCGATCGCCTGTTTCATTCGACCATCGTCTCGATGGATAGAGCGGTCCTGCCGGTCGACTCCTGCAAAAACGGATTGCAAGGCGTAGTACTCTTCCTGAGCAATTGGGTCGAATTTGTGATGATGGCACTGCGCGCAGTGGACGGTGATACTGCAAAAGGTTCCTATGGAATTAGCAACCATGTCATCGCGATCCAAATGCCTCGCAATCTTTCCGTCGGTTTTGGTTTCCGGAACTTCCTCATGCCCGATGAAGTCCCAAGGGCCGGCGGCGAGAAACCCTGTGGCAATCACTCCATCCTCGCGAATCGGCTCCAGGGCGTCTCCGGCTATCTGCTCTCGAACAAACTGTGCGTAGGGTTTGTCTTGATTGAAGGATTGAATGACATAGTCGCGATACCGCCAAGCGTTGGGTCGAGGCTTGTCTTTGTCGTAACCATGCGTATCACCGTAGTGCACGATGTCCAACCAATGTCTTGCCCAACGCTCGCCATAGGATGGGGAATCAAGCAAACGGTCAACATAGTGTTCGTAGGCATCGGGGGATTCGTCGTCTAGAAATTGTTGAAGCTCCCCGGGATCGGGAGGAAGGCCACAAAGGTCAAAGCTCAACCGCCTAGCTAGCGTCCGGCGATCGGCTGGGGGCGAAACGGGGAGTCCTCGCTGGCGAAGGGTGGATCGAACGAAGAGGTCGATGGGATTGCGATCAGGCTCAATCGCGTCGTCCCCCGCTCCTTTGACGCTCTCCGATTGCGGTAACGACATCAACCGGGGATCGACGAGCGGTTGCCAAGCCCAATGCTTCTCAATCGATGGATCGGGAGGCAAGGAAGGCAATTCGAGCGTCATGTCTGGGGGAAGGGAATCAATCCAAGTTCGCAGCGTTTCGATCTGGGAGTCGGTCATACCAGGACCCTCGGGAGGCATTCGTTGCTCCTGGTTGCGGCTCGTTATACGTCGCACCAATTCACTCTTGGACGCATTCCCAGGCAAGACTGCGGGACCGAAATCCCCGCCTCGCAAAGCACCGTCTATGCTGTCGAGTCGAAGCCGCGATTCTTGAATATCCGAACCATGACATTCGGTGCAGTAACTTTTGAGTATTTCCATCGCCTCGTCGTTGCCGTCGTTGGCGATTGCATTCTCCTGCTCACTAAGGGATGTACCACAAGCGAACAACAGTACCCCGATGAAGAACGGAACCGACCTCATCGGCGCGGCTCCTGGTTCCAGACCGAACGCAGTGCATGCGCTTCGATTTTGACATTCTCCGTTTCTCCCTGTACCACTCGGAATGAAAGCTGATCGTTGCTTGGGTCGAACGAAATAGGGATCGGAATGTAGACTTGGCCTTCGCCGGTAAAGAGTTCGAAGCCGTTTCGGTCGACAAAAAGATGAAGACCTAAAAGATGAAGACCTAGAGGTGTAGATTCCTTTGGCAGCGAGACCTTGATACCCATTCCTTCGAGCGTTCGAGAAGCATGGGTGTACCGAAGCTTTTCTCCTCGAATATCCCATTCCAGAATCGCGTCGGATGATGGGGATGCTGCGAACTGAATTTCCCACAGGTCTCCCTTCAATTCGGAGAGAGGATTCAGGCTCTTGGTGGTTGCCAGTGGAATATCAAACGAATACGTTTTTTGTCGAATTTGCGTGAGCTCTGTGACAGGTTTGAACGTCATGCGAGGACCATCAGGCGTCTTCGATAGCCGCAGTTCCAACGGCAGGGACATAGACTGATTGAAGGGCATCTCTTTGGTTTCGGTTTGGAACCAACCGATCAAGATTCGGCGACCGTCCTGGGCGGGAATATCGCTGAACGATTGGGCTGCATAAAAACCGCGTCCACGATGACCGGGCAATCGAGAATGCTCGGGCTGAAAAGTGATACCGTCAAACGATCCGATGGCGTACTGACTGTCTGCCCCGAGCAATACCCACTTCACATCGTTCGGATCGTCATCAACAGGAAGCGGGAAAAAGTCAGGGCATTCAAATAGATACTTGTCTCCGTCGATACCGCCGCGAACGACGCTTGCCAAACTCCAATCCGTGAGATTCCGAGAACGATAGAAGTGAACCGTGTGCTGTTTTCCTGGGAGTTCGACATAGAGAACCATGATCCAATGTTTTGACGGTTCATGCCAAATCACCTTGGGGTCACGATTGCCTGGGGTGACTTGAGGCAGGATCGGATTGGTTTTCAGTTTTTGAAAGGTCTTTCCATCGTGGCTATAAGCAAGTCCCTGCACCGTAGGAGAACCGGCAGCCGTATAGAACAGAACCATGGGAGGCTTTCCGTCACGCCCAAGGCCGCTGGTGTTGTTCCAATCGATCACAGCGCTACCGCTGAACATCGGCCCCATGTCGTCGGGCAAAAGCTTGTCACCTAGTTCCTCCCAATGCACCAAATCCGGGCTGACGGCGTGTCCCCAGTGCATGTTTCCCCATCCCCAGCCGTAAGGATTGTGCTGAAAGAAGAGATGGTAGTTTCCCTGGTAGTAGACCAAGCCGTTCGGATCGTTGTTCCAGCCTCGCATCGGTGAGAAGTGGAACTGCGACCGCTTGGCTTCTCCATACAACGGGGCGTCACCTGGCAATCGGTCTGATTGGTATATCAACTCCAGGCCTTGCGAATCGCTTGGGAGTTTGTCGATGACGACAGTCCCCGTTTTGCCTGCCCAGAGGGATATGTCCATGGGAGCCCACCAATCGGGCTGTCCGTCGCTCAATTCCATCTCGTTACGGACGATGCGCTCACCATGAACCAAGAAGGTAACGACTCTCTTCTTTGCACCATTTTTGATTGGGAAAAGCAGATACCGCTCCTTGAGGTCCAATGCTCTCGAAGCATCGACTCGAGGGGCTGCCGGTTGGGAATTTGTCAGTACCACATGGTCGAGGTTGATGTGCCCCCATCCCCCTGTCGCTTCATCGACGATCTGCAGGACTCCAGTCTTTCCCTTCCAATCCCGGACGTCCCAGTATTCCAACGACAGCTCCTCGCTCCCGCCTGGCTGGTCATTGGGGCCTGTCGCCGATCGAACAACGTTGCCGTCGACGACAAGCCGAAAAGCCAGTCGCATGGGATCCCGCCCTCCCCCGATAAGAAAGGTCATGAAGCTCCTCTCAATCGTGAACGAAGGAGATGTGAGTGACCCCGTGGTCCGATCCCCTTGGTGGAAGGAGTTCACAAGCCTCTTGCCGCGGTATCCGTTCACAGCCATCTGGCCCGGCAGCGTTCCAAGTGCGGGGGCTGTACCGAAAGCCTCGCCGGAAGCAGTCCAAGTTCCGTAGGTGTCCGATTCGAAATCGGCGATCAAAAGATCGGCTTCCTGGGCTTGTCCGCATTCCGCAAAGAAACAGGGGCCGAGGGCAACGACGCAGCAAGCAAACCAAGGCGCTCGACGCAGCAGTCGAGCCCAGTGAAGGTGGATCATGAGAGGGATGTCCTGGAGGAGGGGTAGGGATAGACATCCAGTTTACCATTTTCACGGCATCGTCAGAAGCAAGTATTGCCGGGAAGGGGGCATATGCCCATCGATCCACCTTGGCCATCCAGCCGTTTTAGAACGGGAGGCTTGTTCTCCGCAGACAATATTGCCACAGACATTATTGCCAACATCATCGCAAGGTTGCTGCGGGCGCTGGGGATATTGGTATGTCGGGTGTCTCGTAGTCTTGAAGTCCCATACGAAACGATTTTTGATGCAGACGATAGAGCTGGCCGATGGTGGGTTGCTTACCTACGAGGATTCATTCTTGGATTCCCTGGAAGCGGACCGGTATTTTGAGATTCTGAAGGATCGTTGCCGATGGGAGCAGAAGCCGGGGCTATTCGGGAGCATGCAGCCCAGGTTGATTTCTTCCTACGGGGATTCGGGGCTTTCGTACAGGTACTCGGGGAGAGATTATGCGGCGCTTCCGTGGTTTCAAGAGCTTTTAGAGCTAAAGACAAAGGTCGAGGCGGTGCTTGGCTCCTACAACTATTGTTTGCTCAATCGATATCGCCACGGCAGCGACAGCATGGGGTGGCATGCGGATGATGAGCCTGAGATGGGAAATACGATCGGGTCACTTTCCCTCGGCGCGACGCGGAAGTTTAGGATCCGTCACAATCGAACGCGTGAAACTCGCACGTTCTTGGTGGGGAATGGGACGTTGATCATCATGTCCGGCTCGATGCAACAGCACTGGCAACACGAGGTTCCGAAAACGAAGCGACCTGTTGGGGAACGTATCAATCTGACCTTCCGACAAATCATTCAGCCATCGGGTTAATTCAGCCATCGGTCGAAGGTAAAGTGTGGGGATTGCGACGGTGATGCCGCACACGTCGGCAAATTGGATGAGAAATGGGGCGGGTCTGTTGGCAATCCTCGCCAGGAGGCTGGATACTTTGGAAGTCCTCTGAGCGCAGTTTCTTGGGGGCGAGTGGTTCACGCATGGATCCCCGAAGGAGTCGTGTCACGTGTTGAAATGCCAATTCCATGACTTGATCGAAACCCTCCTAATTCCGCAGTCTGGTAGGGGGAAGCGATTGCAATTGGCCATGCCTTTTTTGGCGGGGGTATCGACAGTGACGGCGATATCGGCAATGGCGGGGATATCGACAGCCGTTGGGTTGTTCGGTGGCGATCGCCAGGCGTTCGCCGGGGAACCAGTTGTCTTTGCCGTCGACGAGGAACTTGGCTTACCGTTTCGCGTCCTTTCCACGATGGATTCCACGTCTGCTGGCTGGGATGCGTCGGCTACTGCAATGCTCGATGATCTCGTCAGTAGGGGGGATTTCGCGTCCGCCTTGCGATCCTGCGAAGCCATGTCGAAGAATTCGCAGGGAATGGCGAAAGGGGTCGCGTTGCGACATGCGGTTTTAAGGCTCTTCGCACCGGAATCGGAAACCGAACTCGATTCGGTGCTGGATCTCCTCAATACGGCTTGTGCCGCTGGGAGTCGGTTGGAAGGAAAGGAATTGGGGGGTGGAACCCTGCGAAATTATTTGGAATCGACGCCGATTTCGTTCGACGAGAGTCTGAATCAGTTCTCCCGAATGGCACTTGAGAACGAAGAGCTCGCGGTTGGAAATCTTCTCCTCATTTCCGCTCTGTTGAAACTTGACGCTCAGGAGGCGCGCGCGAGGGTGTTTGCAAAGGAGGCATTCGATCGAGCGTCCGAGACGGGGGAGCTGAATTGGAACAGTTTGATGGTCGTTCTGCATCGATCTTGAGACAGACCAAGCCGAAATCCTTTGTTTGGGGGTGTTATTTGCACCTTCCGTTTGACATCGGGACGGTTGTTCATTTAAATCAGATTGCGTTGACGAAGGCTCGTCCTTGGCAAATCCTTCGTTTCATGGCTTTTTAGCCTTACCTACCACAGTGGAGTTTCGACTCGTATGCGTAAATTGATCGTTGGATGCGCACTCGTTCTGGGTGCAGCTTTCTCACCTCAACCAGCATTTGCCATCAAAGAATTCGGCGAAGCGTTTGGCAAGAAATATGTAGAGGCCAGCAAGAACGAAGACTTCAAGAAGCTGGCGGCCGAAGCCAAGTGCAATGTTTGTCATATCGACGGCGAAAACAAAAAGAAGCGAAATCCCTACGGTGAAGCGTTGCATGACACCGGATTCGACAAGGACACGTTGAAGCCGTTGCTCAAGAGCGATCCGGAGAAGGCTAAAAAGGAAATGGAAGCCATCTTCGCCAAAGTCGAAGAACTGAAAGCCAAGGGAGCCGAGAAGACGTTCGGCGCCAAAATCAATGCAGGGGAACTCCCTGGCGGCGATATCAAGGGGAAACAACCCGTGGGAAAATGGATATCCTTCGTTAGCACGGCGGCTGACGAAGGGTTCAAATCGCTGTTCGATGGAAAATCGTTCACGGGCTGGAAGATCAACGAGAACGAAAAGAGCTGGACGATCGAGGATGGTGCTTTTGTTTGCCAAGGCGAACGAAGCCATTTGTTCTATGTCGGTGACGACAAGCCGTTCAAAAACTTTCATTTGAAGGTTGAAGTCAAGACAATGCCGAACTCGAACGGTGGCATCTATTTCCACACCAAGTATCAGGACGCCAATTGGCCCAAACACGGCTTTGAAGTCCAGGTCAACAATTCCTACGACAAAGATCCTCGCCGAACGAGCAGTTTGTACTCGGTCAAAGATGTGGCAGAACCGGCCGCGAAAGACAACGTATGGTACACTCAGGAAGTCATTGTCCAGGGAAAAAAGGTGACGTTGAAGGTCGACGGAAAGACGATTGTCGAGTACGAAGAACCTGCCGGCTCCAAGCCTGGTAAGGACTTTACGCGAGTAATCGACGAAGGGACCTTCGCATTGCAATGCCATGATCCCGGTAGCCGTGTTTACTTCCGCAATATTCAAGTAAAGCGACTCGATTAAGAATTGTTGAACGTTGACTCCCAGCCTTTCCTTTCTGCTTGCCTCGAAGTCTTGTCCTAAACTGATGCAGGCGATCGGGCGGGGGGCTGTTTATCTCATACGGAGCATCGGTGCGACTGCATCGATGCTCTTTCTTTTTGGTGTTTCCATTTCCCTTGTCTTGCTCGTGGGAGGCAGTGTCTCAGGAGCAGATGTCGATGCGGGAAAAGTGATCCGTTCGATACGATCTGGATTGAATGGGGTCTGGAAAGTCGGTTTCGAAACAGTCCATCAGGTGGAATTGTCCAGCGATCGAGATCTATCGGTTCTGTTGGAACTCGATACGGTCGATGGCGAAGGTGTCGGTGTTCGGTATCGGTCGGCGGATTGGAAGGCCGATTTGCGGGCTACCGAAACGGTCACACTTCCCATTTATGCGAAACATGGCCGAGCTCAACGACCGATCGTCGTGCGAGTACTTCATGCCCAGACGGGCGAGTTGATGGAGACTCGCTCCCTGACGGATGTGGAGCGGGGCGTCGTCCTGCCAGCTGAGCAGCCATGGGTCGTGGGAATCGGAACGAGTGGCATGAAGCTCGACAGCGCTGTCCTTCGCTCCGCGAAAGGAATACTCGGGGATTACACGGTAACCGAATTAGATCAATCGCAATGGCTTCCTGAGAGCGCGGCTGCTTGGGACGGTGTTGATCTATTGGTCTTCTCATCCAGCAATCGAGATTTGCTCGAGGGTCTTCGCGATTCTCAAGCGTCTGGGGTGCGAGATTGGGTGCGAGGAGGTGGCCGATGTTTGCTCACCTTAGGAGCCAATGCGGAGGCTTGGTTCCAGCATCCTTCGCTGGGGGAGATGGTTCCCGGAAAGTGGTTGGAGGTTGCTTTGCAGTGCAACCCTGGTCCCCTCGAATCCTTTTTGAATTCCGAGATTCCGCTCCAACCGTTTGATTCCGCGATTCTGGAGCTCAACGATGCGGGCTTGGATCTATTGGGACAGAAAGCGGACCGAGGGCGATATCCGCTTCTTGCGAAGTGGGCATTTGGATTGGGAAAAGTACGGCTGATCGCAACCGAGATCGATAGCCAATCCCTTTTGCGATGGGAAAGCCAGCCGGCATTTATCAAGTGGATATTAAACGATCAATGGGAAGGTCGCGGTGCGAACGCCAAGTCGATGGTGGGGGCAGAAGATTTGTCCTTGCAGCTCAACAGTACACTGGATCAGTTCGCCAATCTGCGAATGGGTAACTTGACGCAAATATCCGTGTTGCTGGGCCTGATGTTGGCCGTGCTCGGACCCATCGATTTCTTTCTCGTGGCCAAGCGTTGGAAGAGACCTCGTTGGACTTGGCTGACCCTCATCGGGACTTCGGTGGGTTGTTGCTTGCTATTGTCCGTGATGCAACAGCGATGGAAGCCGTCCTCCCCGCAGCTCAATGCGGTCGAATTGCTCGATATCGACGCGCGAACCGGTGTCGTGACTGCAAAAACCTATGCGCATCTTTACGGCGGATCGCGTGGGGTCTTTTCCGTTGAGGCGCGGGCCAATCCAAAGGGGCTTCTTCACGATCAGCTACGTGGAGATTCAAAGGTTCCGCCATCGATCGTGGTCGATTGGATGGGGCAACCGGGGAAAAGTCTAGGAGGATTCGACTCGACGGTTGCTACCGATCGGATCATGCCAAGCTATGAGATTGTAAAGAAAGCTTCTGTGCAGGGACTTGTTCCGTCCTCCATTCAGTGGCTGGGGCTTCCAGAGGCTGGAACGAAGAGTTTGATGGCGACAGAAGAGATGCCAATGCCAAAGGATTGGCAGTTTGGAAACTTGAGCAGCATCCCGGGAGCGGTTGATTTGCTCAATGGGTCCATTGTCAATCCATTGCCTTGCGAATTACGGAACGGTGTCCTGCTTTATCGCGGCCGGTTCTATTCCCTTCCCTTGCGAATGAGAACAGGGGAGGGAGTTTCATTGTCCGTGAGTACGATTCCAAAGGACTTTGCGAGGCGATTGCAGAAGCGGATCAATGTGGATGGCAAGGATGAAGGAACGCCTTGGGATCGCAATGAGACGAACGATCCGAAGAGGTTGCTGGAGATGCTGGCCTTTCATCGGAATGCGGGGGGATTTGGATACACCGGAATGATTCACCGCTACCTTGCGAAGCTGGATTTGAGCGAGCTCTTGCGAACCGAACGTGCGATTCTCTTTGCGGAACTACCTGAGTCGCAAGTGGAATGGATTCCTGTGAGAACCAGCAAGCAGAATGGATTGAATCAACCCGAGAGGCTTGGGGCGGAATTGGAAGGAACGCGAACTGCGATGATTCGCATCGTGATTCCGGTGGAGCAACCCGCTGGTAGTAAACGGGACGCGGCGGCGGATGATGAATAGAGTCCTTGAAAGGCAAGCGAACCCAACGTGATCAAAGTATCGCAGCTGACGAAAAAGTACGACGAGATGTACGCGATTCGAGATATCGATCTGGAATTGGGGCAGGGGGATTTGTTTGGGTTCATCGGACCGAATGGTGCCGGGAAAACCACAACGATGCGGATTATCGCGACGTTGCTTACGCCGACCTACGGGGAGGCCTATGTGTGTGGTTATTCGATCTACACCCACCCGAAAGAGATTCGTCGCATGGTCGGGTACATGCCTGACTTTTTTGGTGTGTACGACGACATGACGGTCATCGAGTACCTTGAATTTTTCGCTGCGGCATACCGAATTGCGCCACATGCGAGGCGGAAGCGTTGCGACGAGATGCTGGAAGTCGTTGATTTGGATTTCAAGCGAGATGCCTACGCAAATACGTTGTCGCGAGGACAGACCCAGCGTTTAGGGCTGGCGCGAGTCTTGTTGCATGACCCAGCTGTCCTGTTGCTGGATGAACCCCTCAGCGGATTGGATCCTCGCGCGAGAATCGAGATGCGAGCCTTGATGCGAAGGCTCGGCGGGATGGGAAAGACGATCATTGTTAGCAGCCACATCCTGCCGGAATTGGCAGACGTCTGCAACAAGGTGGGGATCATTGACTCGGGGGTGCTGATTGCCAACGATGACGTTGACGCCATTATTCGCAAGGTGAGTCCGAATGTCGTCTTGTTGATCGAGCCTGGTAGTCCCGACCAATTGGCACGCGCTCAGTCCATTTTAGCCAAGCAGGAACCGGTCGAGGGTGTTGAGTTGCTGGCTAATCTGCTGCGGGTCAAACTCAAACCAGGGGTTGAGGATTATTCTCCGCTGGCAACGGAGCTTGTAAAACAAGGGGTTGCGATCCGGCGATTCGCGCCGGAGGAAATCAACCTTGAGTCGGCCTTCATGGCGTTCACCAAGGGAGCTGGCTCGAAGATCTGACGCGTTCGGCTGAACGGGTTTGGGATGCAGATGCACTGCGAGCAGCACCGCGAGCAGCACCGTGAAGGCGAACTGAACTGCGAGCACTGCTGCGGATTTGGATCTGGCTACCTTCCCAGATGATAGGAAGGTATCATTGAAGGTCCCAGTCGTTTGGAACGAACTCTCATCGCAGATCGGATCAAAGTGCTTCATTCGCAAATAGGCCCCATCGCTGTCCATTTTCCGGAACGTGTTGAAACCAACGAGGAATTGCAGGCCCGCAATCCTGAATGGGACTTAGCACTGATTGCAGAGAAGACCGGGATCTACTCGAGGACCATTGCCGCGGCCGACGAAACGGCATCCGATCTAGCCGTGCGTGCTGCAGAAAAATTGTTTCGAGAGAACGGAGTCGATCCGAAGTCGATTGATTTTGTGCTTTTGTGTACACAGACCCCGGATTATCCACTCCCCACGACGGCTTGTTTGGTCCAGGATCGCCTTGGGCTTCGAACCAATTGCGGCGCTTTGGACTTCAATCTGGGGTGCTCGGGCTTCGTCTATGGTTTGTCGTTGGCGGAGGGGTTGATTGCCAGCGGACAGTGTCGACGTATTTTGCTGATCACTGCCGAAACCTACTCGAAATACATCTTGGACGATGATCGGTCGATCAAGCCCATTTTTAGTGACGCCGCGGCAGCCACGCTGATCGAAGCCCAGGAGGGGATTGCGATCAACGGATTCGAATTTGGGACCGATGGTAGCGGGGCGGATACATTGATCGTAGCCGATGGCGGATCGAGACCTATTGGGTGTGCCATCAAGCCCCGCAATCGAAAGCGATGGTCGAGTCGTCTTTATATGGACGGTCCCAGTCTGATGAGTTTCACAGTGGGTGCGATCCCGCAAATGGTGCGTGAGATGATTGCCAAACAAGGATTCGCACCGGAGCAAATCGATTGGTTCCTGATGCACCAAGCAACTCGAAAAATGCTCGAGCATTTGCAAACGGCACTTCATACCGATGACGACCATTTGCCCATCCGGTTGGCCCATCGAGGAAATACCGTCTCCTGCACACTCCCTATTCTCATCGATGATCTTCGCCAAGAAGGCAAACTGAAAGCCGGCGATGTGAGTGTCTTGGTCGGCTTTGGCGTTGGCTGGTCCTGGGCCGGTTGCGTTTGGCGTGTTGGACAATAAGTCGCCAGCAGGGTGACGTTACAGGGCCTTGCATCGCTCGTTGTGAAGAATCGGCGATGCCGTCAACTGCCTGGGATGCGAACCCTTCCTTACGAAGTCTTTCCAACCAATCGATCGATCAAACCCTCGAGTTCCTGTTTGTCGATTCCCATTTTCGCGGCCGCGAGAGCAAAGAGACGCTTTTCCACTTCGCTCAGTTTCCCATCTGCTGCCATGATCTTCATCAGATCCTCTAGCATCGCAAGCTGTTCCGCTTTGGCCTTTGGGAGTTTCAGCGACGCGTCGTCGCTAAGGGCAAATGCCACTGCTTTGCCCAAGTCCGCTTCTTCGAGCCCCATTTCGCTGCAACGGTCAACCAAGAGCGCGATCTCCCTCTCCGACAACGCGCCGTCGGCGGAAGCCATGATGACTAAATTCTTCAGGTGATCGAGATGTTGCATCGAAATTCTTTCTAAACATGCTGTCCCAGTAGGCCCCTCTAGCATAATCAAATCGAACAGCAGATGTAGTCGGAATCGAAGCGAACTTGCTCTTCGAAACTGATTTTCGCACGAAGTGCCGGAGGCTTGGTAAGATAGGAGAGTTGTTCGTAGCGATCTCTCTTCCCTCTCGCCTTCGCTCGAGTTTGAACCATCCTTTTATTTCTGGTGGAGTTTTCATGAAATCGCAATCCAACCGTCGTTCCTTCATCGCCCGATCCGGGGCCGTGGCTGCATCGGCAGGGGTTATTGCCGCATCTGCAAAGAGCTATGGTCGTGTTTTGGGGGCCAATGATCGCTTGGGAGTTGGCGTCATCGGGGCAGGGGTCATCGGTCGCGCACACTTTGGTGTCATCAATAACTTGAAAGAGAAAAACAATCTGCTCCCAGTCGCTGTATCGGACTGTTGGAAGACGCGAGCGGATCAAGGGAAGGAGATGATCGGTGCAGAGTCCTCCTACTCGAACTACAAAGAACTGCTGGACCGCAAAGAGGTCGACTATGTAGTCGTCGCTACTCCGGAACATTGGCACTGGACGATGACGATCGACGCCATGGATGCAGGTAAGGCGGTGTATTGCGAAAAGCCCCTAACTCATACGATCCCGGAAGCCCAGGCTGTTCTCAAAAAGCAAAAAGAGACCAAGCGACCGTTGCAGGTCGGGGTTCAAGCCATGTCGGACGATAGCTATATCACCGCTCGCGATGCCATTCGGAAAGGTGTTATCGGCAAAGTCGTTCAAGCGCAGATCGAATATGTTCGTCGATACGATGTGAAGAAGGGACCGTGGCGAGTTCCAGATGAAGTAGAAAAGTATCAGAACAAGCCAGCGGACTTGGACTGGAATGCTTGGCTCGGCTCGGCCCCCAAGATCGATTGGAATCCGAATCACTACTTCGAATGGAGATGCTACTCCGCCTACTCCGGAGGCATCTGTACCGATCTGTTTATCCACCGTATCACCCGCATCATGAAAGCCTGTGATTTACTCTATCCACGACGTGTTGTGGGGATGGGGGGTATTTGGCAATGGCCAGATGGACGCGACCTACCAGATAACATCGAAATGATTTGCGAGTACCCACGCGGAATGACGGTCTATGTATTGGGTACTATGAGCAATCGAGTCGGAATCGATCACTTGATCCGAGGTTACCGCGGCACTCTCAAGTTCACCAAAGAGGGGTGGGTGGCAGAAGACAAGGATGGCAAGATCCTGGCCGAACATAAGAAGACCGGTGGCGAAGATCAGAACCTGCACCACACCAACTTGCACAATCACATTCGTAACGGTGAAGCGTTAAACTGCCCGCCGGAGCTTGGATTAGCGGGAGTCGTTGCAGTCAACATGGCCAACGAAAGCTGGAGATCGAGCAAGGTGATGGGGTGGGATAGCAAGAACCAAAAGATGGTTCCAGCCGATACCTTGACACTCGGCCATGAACCCGAGGAAGTCACCGAGTTCCCATCGTAGGTTCAACCCATCACACGGGTAGGCGACACTCGAAGATGCGAATTTGTTTTTCGCCATCTTCGAGGTCGATAAAGTGCTCAGTGAGTTTCCAGCCTGCGGATTGAATCCAAGTTTGGAATCGCTCTCCCGTGTGCCTCTGAGGTTCGCTGAGGTACACGGCACCATGGGGGAGCAAGTGCCGGCGCATGCAAGGTTCCAAGATGGGGAACAGCTTCGGGTCATACACAATGTCCGAACCCACAATGATTGAGAACAAGCCTAAATGCTGGCTTCGATTGCGCCAATCCAATCGGCGTATGGAAACGCGATCGCGGACGTGCCACGCGTTGTATCGACACACCAACATGGCCGTCGAGGATGCGTCGGTGATGATAACTCGCGCTCCTCGCATGGCGGCGGAAATTCCCGCTCGACCGCTTCCTCCCCCAAGCTCCAAAATGGAAAGCTGTTGCCAAGCGAAATCTCCCATTCGCACGCATAGCTGTCCGAGAAAACGATCCATACCGACCGCCGCTCGCCAAGCGGCTGCCCAAAACGGATCTACCTCAAATCCGCCCTCCTCCCCCCGCTCGAGCGCGGTAAGCAAGAGCCTGTCGGGATCCGTGACTTGAAGCCAAGAAGTCGCTTGGTCGGCAATGAGGCTTACGGTTTCCACTACGGGAACTTTTCTTCGGATCCTCGCCAACAATTCGTGCCTTTGCCGGTGTACTGGAATATCAGCCTTCACGATTTCCAAAGGATTCTCTCTCGCTTTCCCATGGCGTTCACAAAAATAGGTCGGTAAACGAAACCGATGCTCGATTTTGATCCCATCCTTGGCGTAGAATGGAGGTCCGAATCGGTGCCGAATCGGTTGCGAGCGGATCCCCTCTCCTCCGCGCGTCTTTGAGTAGACACACCCGCGGTGTCGGCTTCTTCTTACAACTTTTCCGTGTTCAACGCCAACGTACCAAGATGAATCGATTGTTTCCACTCCTACTCGTTCTTACCCTTCTCGCAGTATTTCCCGCCGAGGCAAAACCTCAATCGACGGTCGAGCCCATCAAAGAAATCGACTCTGCGATTCGAGGTTACGTCGCTGCCTTCAATGAACAGAAACTGGATACCATCGCTCTGATGTGGACGCCTGAATGCGTTCACATGGACCGGGAGACGGGCGAAAAGACCCTCGGCCGCGATTCGATACGAAAGGATTTGGAGGAGGTCTTCGCGGCGCCAACCAAACTGCGAATCAGCGGGCAAATTCAATCGATTCGCTTGGTCCGTCCCGATGTGGCATTGGTCGATGGCGAGACCACCATTTCATCGGCGGATGTCGAACCCATGACGAACCAGTTTTCCGCCGTATTGGTGAAGAACGATGGGAAATGGCAGATCGAGTCGATGGAAGAAATGCCACTTCCAACGTCCCCGGGTGCTGCCGACGCCCTGAGTGTGTTGGCTTGGTTAGAAGGAACTTGGGTGGATGGTGCACCCGGCAGTCAGGTTTTTTCATCCGTTCGCTGGTCGAGCAACAAAACATTCTTGATTCGTTCAATGACAGAAGAATCGGAGGGAACGGTCAACAACTTGGGAACGCAGATCATTGGCTGGGATCCGAGAAATCGTCAAATTCGATCGTGGGTGTTCAATACAGACGGCTCGTTTGGCGAAGGTGTGTGGACGAAGGCAAATGAAACCTGGATGGTTAAATCCAGCCAGACCCTCGCGGACGGAAGTCTCTCGTCGGGGACTTATCTTCTCGATCGCAGCAGCGACGACGAATTGTCGATTCAATTGGTGGGACACGAAGTCAGCGGCGAAATGCTTCCCAATTCTGATCCCGTCATCATGAAACGTGTCGCTGCACCGAACCCGATTGCGGTGCCTGCGTTGGAACCCGCACCCTAACTTGGCCAACGGGTTATTGTCGGATATTGGTCGAGCCATCGCGGAAGCTTTTCAATCAAGTTTGGAGAAGATTGCATGTCACGTCGATTCGTTCGCTGGATTGCGGTTGCTGCAATGTTGTTTTCGGCAGGTGACGATCTACCTCGATCCTATGCCGATGGATTCAAAGGGATGTCGCGCGCTGCAGGGGGGAAGATGCCACCCTCTGCCGGAGCACGACCTTCGGCGGGCAACATGTCGCGTCCAGCACCGATGCCCCGCCCCACTCCATCGACCCGCCCAACACCATCGACCCGTCCTGCAGCTTCAACGCGCCCGATGCCGTCCACTCGTCCGACACCACCGACGCGCCCGATGCCGTCCACGCGTCCGACACCATCGACGCGACCTAGCTTTCCTTCCCCCTCTACGCCACAACTTCCATCGGTCAAACCGAGCTACCCACGCCCAGGTTCGGGTTTGAAACCTACGTTGCCTTCGACGAAGCCATCCTTTCCATCGAGCAAACCTTCTTTTCCAGCGCCGACGAATCCCTCCGTGAGACCTTTGCCAGGAAACCCCTCGGGGACCAAACCAGGCATTCGGCCACCGGAATCGATCAAGCCGGGGGTGCGTCCGACTTATCCGGGGCTTGGAGAGACGAAACCGTCGAAGCCCCCGGTGTCCACTCTTCCGTCTCTCCCTTCCAAACCGAGCAAACCATCCGTTCGCCCTTTACCAGGCAACGAAGAGGATTTCCTCGGATTGGATCGGCCGGTTACCTTGCCCGGTGTGATCGGTGGAAAACCTGTCCCAAAGCCAAGTTTCCCGCGACCTGAGATTCCAAGTACGAAGCCATCGCGTCCACAGAAGCCGAGCATTCCTGGTTTCCCAAGCACCAAACCTGCACCGCTCCCACCCTCGACGAAACCCAGTAGACCATTCCCGTCGAAGCCGGGATGGAACAACGACGTCATCCATCAAAGACCCGGGTGGGTGAATATCGACAACAGCCAAATCACGATCATCAATAACAATTGGCAAACTCAGATCAACAATGTCAGCAACTGGCATGTTCAGCACCCGCAGCGCATTGCCTCGTGGCAATCATGGGGCGATCAAGTTCGAGTGCAGTGGGGAGGTCGATATCACGCCAGTTACCAGTGGTTCACGCCGACTTGGTGGACGAGCCACCCGCACGGGATGGGCGGCTGGCACTATTACTACCGATATCAGTATTATCCCGCTACGTATTGGTGGACTGCACCCGCGTTTCCCACGTTTACGTCTTGGTTTACATGGTCCGCTCCTGCTAATGTTTGGGCTCAACCGGTTTATTACGATTACGGAACGGGAGGGAACATCACCTACCAAAACAACTATGTCTATCTCAATGGCCAACAGATCGGTTCGACTCGCGAATTCGCGGAATCCGCAGCCACTTTGGCAACGGTCCCGCCCCCTGCATCGGAGGAACTGGCGGAGCAAGCCGAATGGCTGCCATTGGGGACGTTCGCATTGACGACCAACAAGCAGGACACGGAACCCAATCGTGTCTTGCAATTGGCCGTCAACAAAGAAGGCATTCTCAGCGGAACGATTTACAACACGCAAACCGAGGAGTCACAGGCCATCCAAGGAAGTGTTGACAAACAGACACAACGCGTCGCCTTTCGATTCGGCGAAAATGAGAATGTGGTCGCCGAAACGGGACTCTTCAATCTGACGCAGAACGAGACCCCGCTCTTGATCCATTTCGGCCCCGATTGGAACGAGACCTATCTCCTTGTCCGACTGGAAGCTCCCGCAGAAGGTGCTCCCGCGGAAGAACCCATCGAATAATGTTGGGCATGCCTCCATGGCGAACGACTCACTCGGACTTCAGCTTGATCTTACCAGGGCCGAAGACTTGTATTTCCACTTCGGCGGGGATGAATCCAGGATCGAGATAGTCGAGATTCAATCGAAAATCTCCTTTCTGCAATTCGAAGTCACCGGCCTCCTTCTGTGCAACGTTTTGTTTTGACTTCCATCCGTCCTTTTCGAGAGCAGCGATGATCTTCTTTGCCAAGGTAGCACCTTGACCGGAAGGCAGTGACCATTTCGCAGACTTGCTATCAACCTTCGAGGGCTTGGCGTCGGACGGTACCGAGATTGCAAGCTCCGTATCTTCCTTTTCCTTTGCGTTGGCCATAGCCGCTTCGTTTTTCGCTTTGGCTTGTTCAGCCGCGAGCGATGCTCTTTGGTTTTCTTCGGCCGCTTGCGCTGCCGTGACATAGCGAACCTTTACTCGAGTCGCACCCTCGAATTCATGGACGGCGACCTCCAACCGTTCTTTCGATTCGTTGACGAAAATCGTGTGGTCCTCGTGGCGAATCCGGATCGGGGCATCTGTGGTTGCCTTCCAGCCCTTTTTCGGGAGCTCGTCGCGATAGAACTGAATGGCTTGTTCGCGAGTCAGATCGGTATCGAAAAGAATATTCAGCAGGGAGTCGGTGTGCTGCAGCTGTTTGATCGACTTGGGAATGGGGAACGCGTACGAAAGCTGCTGGGAAGTGAATTGAATGATCGACTTACCTGGGGCAGTCGGAGCCGCTTGGATGGATGCCATCAACTTGATCGCTTCGCGGCGGTAGTACGAGGAGCCGATGGCATTCCCGTAAGGCTCCCAGCCTGCTTGCATGAGAGCTTGATCCAGATCTTGTTTGGCTTTCTCAGGCGTAGCGTCGGTTTGATACATCGCCATGGAAGGCATGGTGTAAGTACTTGTCCATCCCTTGGGAAGCGGCAGTTTGGACCAATCCAAGTTTCCTAGGTTCGTTAGAGAGATGATCGAGCGCGCGTCTTGGGCATTTTTGGATGCCGCAGGTGAGACCGAAAGAGCGATAACAAACTGCGACTTGATGAAGGAGGCGGATGCCATGTCCGCGGTGGCATAGGATCCCTCCAGTTCCTTCCATCCTTCGGCTTTGAGCTTGTCGGTGATCTGCTTGGTTACCGCGGCGACGTCCCCTCCCGTTTCGTATCGTTGGCTGGCCGTTACGCTCTCCAGCATCTTTGGGTCTTTACCGATGGGTTTGTACTGAACGAAGTCAATCACCTTGGAAGCGGATTGGACGGTCGCGGGCGATTGCGCATACAAAGGCATGCCCAATCCGGAAACGCCAGTCGCGAAGACGCTCAGGCATAGGAACGATCGAAGAAGAGAATAGCGCATGATGAATCCTGCAACCAGAAAGACACGGGGAGAATGGCATTGAAACCGCGGCCGTATTCTAGCGACTCCGTCGCTTTTTTGCCTTGTTGCTGTGCAGCTTGACAGGATTATAGTTTACATGTAAAATAAAAGCGGGTTTGGTTCTTTTTTGGAGGAGTAGAAGATGTTTCAAGTCAGAAAACGAGACGAACGAGGGTTTGCGGATCATGGTTGGTTGCGGACCTACCATACTTTTTCCTTCTCAGACTACCAGGATCCGCAGCACATGCAGTTTCGGGCGTTGCGTGTCATGAACGAGGATTGGGTCGCACCTGGACAAGGATTTGGGACTCATCCGCATCGAAATATGGAGATCGTGACCTACGTGCTGGAGGGGGCGCTCGAGCATCGCGATTCCATGGGAAATGGCGAAGTCCTGACACCGGGTGAGTTTCAACGGATGACTGCCGGAAAGGGGATCACGCATAGCGAGTTCAATCCTTCGGCGAACGAGCCCGTCCATTTGTATCAAATTTGGTTGTATCCGATCGAACGTGAGTTGGAGCCAAGCTACGAGCAAAAGAGATTTGCCCCGGAAGAGCAGCTGAATCGCTGGCGATTGGTGGCATCTCCCGACGGCGCAGATGGTTCGCTGCTGATTCATCAAGATGCCTGGATTTATCTAGCAACTCTCGATACCAATGGTTCGCTCGAACGCGAGTTTGCACCGGGGCGGCATGGATGGCTGCAAGTGCTTCGCGGAGCTGTGGATGTCGCAGGCCACCATTTGGTCGCTGGCGATGGAGTCGCGATTAGCGATGAGTCGATCGTTCGCATACAAAGAACCATCGATCCCTCGCGGACGGATGTGGAGATAACGGAAGTCATGGTATTCGACCTCGCGTAGCAACCGCATTACTCGGATGACTTGGTAAAGTGGATATTGACGTCCAGTATTGGTTTGGGTACCTTGGGTGAGAAGGTTTTCTTCCTCTCTCACCAGCCAGGATTGCCATGCTTAGCCAAAAAACGATCGATATCATCCACGCCATCACTCCGGCCGTTGCATCCCATGCTGACAAGATTACTTGCAAGTTCTACCAGCGAATGTTCTCGGGGAATCCCGAAGTCAAAGCATTCTTCAACCAAGCGCACCAGCAAAGCGGACAGCAGCCTGCGGCTTTGGCTGGTGCTGTGTGTGCTTATTTTCAACACATCGATAATCTCGCCGTCCTGAAGCCCGCAATTGAGTTGATTGCGCACAAGCACTGTTCGTTGGGCGTTCAAGCCGAGCACTACCCGATCGTCGGTAAGCATCTCGTCGACGCAATCAAAGAGGTGATGGGAGATGCCGTGACCGACGAGGTCGTGACAGCCGTGGTGGAGGCCTACGGGTTGCTCGCGCAGGTCTGTATCGACCGCGAGAAGGAGATTTATGACGATCAAGCCAATGCGTCGGGCGGTTGGACCGGGCGCAGGGAGTTCGTCGTGGATCGCAAGGTTCAGGAGAGCGAAATCATCACCTCCTTCTATTTGAAGCCTGCGGACGGCGGGTTGATACCTGACTTCTTGCCCGGTCAATATATCACCCTTCATATCGACCACCCAACAACGCCGACTTCACCGCGAAACTACAGCCTCTCCGACGCGCCGAATGGCAAGTATTTTCGGATCAGCGTGAAGCGAGAGCCTTCACCGAACTCCAGTGCACCCGATGGTTTAATCTCCAATCACTTGCACGATCGAGTGAAGCAGGGGGATACTATTGCGATTGGTCCTCCATGCGGCGAGTTTACAATCGATCCTAAGGCATGGGGAAAACGACCTGTCGTATTCATCGCGGGAGGAATCGGCGTCACTCCACTGTTGTCGATGGCCAAGGCGTTGACTGCTTCACCTAAGGTCCTGCCGATCGTCTTCATCCAAGCGGCCCGCAATAGTGCGGTGCACGCGTTTCGCGAGGAGATCGAGGCCTTGAAAAAGGATGCGTCGTCCGATGTGACGATTCACTTTCTCTATGATCAGCCTCTTGTCGAGGACGTTTCGGCAGGTCGCTGCCACGGTTCGGGGCTCATCGATTCAGCGTGCATTTCGAAGCTTGCACCGTTTCCAGACGCGGAGTACTTCTTTTGCGGCCCCAAGCCTTTCATGGTTCACGTGCAATCGCTATTGGATGGCATGTCGGTGGACCGCGGTCGCACGCACTGTGAGTTTTTTGGTCCCAAGCAAGCGATCTAGCTTTTCGACTCACCTTGTGCATGGAGAAGAACATGCGTTGGATATTCTCGGTCTGCTGGAGCCTGGGGCTACTCGTCGCAATGGTTCTATGTATCGATCCATTCTCGCTCGAGGCAAACCAGGAACCCCGTTCGGAAGAAGTGGCCTATCAAGGGCCTGCATCGGTAAAAGAGGCGCGATCGCGGGCGCTCTTGATGTACGAGTTGATCAATGGTTCGTTGCAAGTCATGCACCGCGATCTGTTCGACGACGAGGAACCTTCCGCCATTCCATCTTCTTCGTTGGATGACGTCTTTGTCGAGATGAAGAAGAGTTTCGGTGTTGAGTTGCGTTGGCTGACCGTCGACGCAGACGTGGTGAATGTGGATCATCAAGCGAAGACAGAGTTCGAGAAGAAGGCGGTCGGAGAGTTGGCTAAAGGAAGTCGCTATTCAGAAAACGTTGGAGAGGATCTATACCAGTTTGCTGGCCCGATCCGATTAGCCTCCCAATGTTTGAAATGCCATGTAAAGAATCGGACGAACACTAATCCGCGTACCTCAGGACTCGTAATCTCGATCCCGCTGCCTAAGAGGGATTAACCGCAGAGATCACGGAGGGGCGCGGAGGCAAGACGGGCAGAGATTAATGAGATCACAGACCAGATAAACGATTCGGGGAAGAAGGGTCATACTATGCTGGGGCCTCCATTCCCGAGGCTCCTCCTCCGATCCCCAACCCAATCCATTGCGAGCTTGGCGCCGTGGCGCGACACTCTCTTCGGATCTGAGCTAGTAAAGAGTTTCTCGCCACGGCGCAAAGGCGCAATGAAAAGGCGGGTTGACTTGCGTTTAGATCGAATGAGGGGGAGGCAAAGATGAGGTTCCGGGTCGGATTCAATCAGGTCGGACTTTCGATTCGTGACGCTCCTCCTCCGATTCCAAGCCCAATCCCTTGCGAGCTTGGCGCCGTGGCGCGACTCTCTTCGGATCTGGGCTAGTAAAGAATTTCTCGCCACGGCGCTAAGGCGCGAAGAAGGGAACCGAATGCAAGGGGAGGCGAGCATTCTATTGACGCGTTGGAAGGCACGCATTGTCAACATCGGCTAGGAATCAACTCCGCGATCCTCCGTGTCCTCCGCGGTTAGTCTCCCCGGACCTCAAACAAAAAGGAGGCTTCGAGCGGCGAACGATGGTTATTAGCCTAGCGGGCCACTCCGTGGATAGGCAATCGCGAGGGGGACATATACGTCTGTCGGCTGACCACTACCATCACTGGGTGGAGTCGATTGGCAGCCTTCTGCGAAGAATAATCGCTCGGCAGCCACGCCATGACACAATTGTGATCCCCAGTAAGAGAATCACTTGCGCGATCAGAAACGGCGGTTCAGTCTGGGTGGGAGCCAGAGACCGCAAGGCCGAGATCTTTTGAAAGCTTTGGACGATAAACACCACACAATTCAAATACAACGTTGCCAACGCAGACATCAAATACGCGAAATGCCAACGACTGTGCGAATCTGCTTTTCGGACTGCCACTCCTGCCAAGATTAGCAGGAGTATGGTCAGTAATCCGAATGCAATTCCCGGCGTGAATCGCACAATGGGGAAAGCAAAACCGGACAAGGTCGTAAGGGCCGTAAAGAGAAAATACGCTGCAACGCGCTTTGTTCGATTATGGCCAGCGATAATCGACTGCGTTGCTGGGGTTCCAAGAGCAATTGCGACCAAACTAATAACTACGTGGAAAATGGTTAGTAGAAGAATTAAGCTCATATCCGTCTCCTGTTTTGTAATGGGAGGAATAAATAAATAATTCAGGCTAGAATAGTCCGGGTGAACCATTCATAACCATCGTTTGCCCAGACATCCATCGCGAGTCGTCGGAGGCAAGAAACACGACTCCATCTGCAATGTCTTCAGGCAAGCCAATCTTCCCGAGATTTGGAATCTCCATGACGCTATCCATAACCAAGCCTGCTTGCTTGGTTCCTTCCGTAGCGATCAGGCCGGGATTTACGGAATTGACACGAATGTTTCTTGCAGCCAATTCTTTAGCAAAGGTTCGCGTAAGACTATCGACAGCCGCCTTGGTTGAGTTATAGACTGACATGTGAGGCGGTGAAAGCGTGCTAACGATGGAACTCACATTAACGATGACGCTCTTGTCAGGCATGATCTTGACTGCCGTTTGTGTGGCCAATATTAATCCAAGCACGTTTATATTGAACTGCCTATGGAAATTTTCAGCAGTGATTTGACCGAGTGAGGCGGGCAGGTAGGTCCCAGCGTTGTTGACGAGTATGTCGAGTCTTCCAAATTGCTCACGGCATTGGCCAAAAAGTCGATCGCAGTCGGCTTGCTCCGAGATATCTCCCTGAACTGCCGTGGCTGTTCCCCCCTGTGATTGAATCTGTTTGACCACACGATCCGCATCGTTGCTGCTTTTGGTGAAATTAACGACAACGCTCGCGCCTTCCGCTGCAATCTTTAGGGCAATGGCCGCACCAATACCCTTCGATGAACCGGTAACGAGCGCAACCTTGTTTTCAAATCTTTTCTTCATAAATCTTCATCGACAAAACGAAGGTTCACCGCCAACCGTGACTCGCTTGACACTCGAATTGGCAGCTTCTACACTTACTAAGCGGAGAGAGCTAACACAGCGATCCCATTGGTGATTACTTTGTGGAAGGGCATCAGCCATAGCACCAGGAAACACTACCGCAGTTCTTCAGTCTCACCTGGATCACTTGAGGCAGTCCGGCGCGAGCAGCGAGTTTCCGGAGCCACTTCGAGCATTGATAGATCAGTCCGTCAGCCGGTTAGTTCGTTTGTGTACCAACAGCTTGTATCGCAAGTACCCAAGGTTGACTCGGGCACCATTGAATTTACAGGCTGAAGAACTCTTGAGTGCGGTCGTCGAGCGACTTTTGAAATCGCTCCGAGAAGTGCGGCCGACTTCCGTACGCCAGTTCTTCGGCATCGCGAATCAACATATTCGATGGCAACTCAATGAGTTTGCAAGATCCATCGCCAACCGAGAGTTGCAACCAACGTTCGATGCAGAGCTGCAAGTCGCCGGTGATTCAACAGGCTCTCAGCTTTCCGACACTTGTAAACGTATTCTGGCGGCGATTGATGAATTGCCGATAGAGCAACAGGAAGCGTTCGACTTGGTGAGAATTCAAGGATTGAGTGTGGCTGAGTGCGCCGAAATCTTAGAGGTTTCGGAAATGACCGTTCGTCGGCGAATACATCGTGCGCTTACCATCTTATCAACGAAGATCGACTTGCCAGCTCGACCCGACCGTGCGTAGCCAAAAGGCGTCATTTTAATGCCAAAAGACTCCAGCTCGCAGGACGATTTGATTCTTGAGATAGTCGATGCTATCTGCGAATCGAAGCTTTCGTTGGAAGACGCTTGCATTCAGTATCCGGAGCATGCAAATAGCCTGAGGACGCGTTTGCGGAATATTCGTAAGATGGAGACGGAGTTGGATCGCTGGCTGCCCGTCCATCCTCAATCGAGTGGTCCACCACCGGCGTTGCGAATTCCAGGCTATGAGATACTCGAGCTGATTGGCCTCGGTGGGATGGGCGCGGTCTATAAAGCCTGCCAGAAGAGCCTAAATAGAATTGTTGCCATTAAGACGCTGCACGCCGCGTCTATGGCCACGACAATGGAGCGAGCCAGATTTGCACGCGAAGCGGAAGCTGTGGCTGCGGTTGATCATCCAAGTGTGGTTAAAGTCTTCGAGTTCGGTGAGTGCTCTGGAACTCCTTACTTCACCATGGAGTACGTTTTAGGATCAACGCTCGAAGCCAAGCTTGTCCCCGGCCCTCTGCCAGCACGTCAGGCCGCCCAGTTAGTAAGTCAACTTGCGAAAGCAGTTCATTTCGCTCACCAGCAGGGAGTGATACATCGGGATATCAAGCCATCCAATGTGCTGCTAACAGAAACGGGAGAAGCAAAGCTGTCCGACTTTGGATTGGCGCGATTGTCTAGGCATAATGACAGCCTTACGCAAGCGGGGACTGCAATTGGTACACCGCGATACATGTCTCCTGAACAAGCACGCGGCGATTCGGAATGTATTGGAGTTTCAACTGATATCTACTCACTGGGTGCGGTTCTCTTTGCAGCACTTACATCTCGGCCTCCTTTTCTGGCCAATTCCAACGCGGAGATTTTATCTCTTGTACTTTACTCCGAGCCCGTTTCCCCGTCGGTACTCGTTCCTAAAGTGCCCAAAGAGCTAAGCGCCATCTGTGTCCAGTGTTTACGCAAGGTACCAAACGAACGATATCAATCGGCAGCTCTTTTGGCTGATGACTTGGACCGATTTCTGGATGGCCGAGCCACTATAGCCCAACCTGATACGGTACTCTCCAGCTTCGTTCGGTGCGCAAAAAGAAACCCAGGGCGTAGTCTGACAGTATGCTTGCTGACGATAGCCGTAGTACTTGTTGTCGCCATGCAAATTCAACTTGCTGTGGACCGTTCGGAATGGAATGCGAGAAAGCGAGAGGAAGCCACGAGGATTGCAGCGAGGGCGGAAGCATTTCTAACTGAGGCGACGTTAGCACTCGAAGCTGGAAAGTGGCAAGACGCTGCGAGGCAGACGACAAGTGCCCAGTCGTTAACAAACTCCGCGAATAGCGTTTTAAGCCAAGAGTTTCTTTCAATTTCCAAATGGTCGAAACTCGGAAGCGACTTGGAGGCTGTGCGATTGAACGCTCTCGACGTAGGAAATGAGCAGCTGGACCTTACGAAAGCGCATGACCAATACCGCAGTCTATTTCACGTCATTGGATTAGAGACGCTTGAAGGTGATCATGCACGACTGGTCCGTCACATTCAATCCTCTCCCATTGCGCTAACGCTAGTCGGTGCGCTGGACCATTGGTCAACGTGCGCCCCTGGTAAAGAAAATGTTCAGTGGTTAGAAGAACTGGCCATGGCGATTAATACGCGAACTCGTGATTGGCGTATCGCTGCGCGTTCACCTGCCATATTTGAAGATCATTCTGCTCTGGAGCGAATGCTGGAGAGTGCACCGCCCAGCAGAATCGCCGTCCCCTATTTGATGTCAATCGAGGTACGCCAAGCTTGCTCAGAGGAGTCGCGACTACGGTTCTTAAAAGCAGTCCAACGGTTTGCACCGCACGATTTTTGGATCAACCTGAGATTAGCCAATACGTTGATGTATTTTGGCAAACCCCAAGAGGCGATAGGCTACTATCGGGCCGCTGAAGCAATTCGGTCAGACGCGTCTATCGTTCACAATAATTTGGCTGTCGGATTATCGACACTCAAACACTACGACGAGGCCGTCTCCCACTTCAAGCGAGCGATCGATTTGGAACCAGGCATGGAATCGATTCGCGTGCGTTTGCTAGAGACTCTTTCTGAATCGGGACGCCACGCGGAACTCCTTGAGCAGTTACCGACACTCCGCGAGCGTCTACCAACGGACGCACATCTCTTTACCCTACAAGGCATTAGTCGTGAAGCGATTGGGGAAGTTCGGTTAGCAATCCTTTCGCACGCTGCAGCCCAAGAAATCGACCCATTCAACAAACGGGTCAATCGCGAATACCGCAATTGCCTGATTCGGGATAATCAGCACAACCGAGCCTCGGAGGTCTGGGAAAAGTCATTGGGTGAGGACTATAAACACGCAGATTGTTACGGGCTGGCTGAACTGTATTTGTTTTTGGGCAATACAGTAGCATATGAGCGGCAAAGGCAAGCACTCTTGAAGCGATTCTCGCAATCCACCAACGCATACGAAGCTGAGAGGATAGCACGTGCATGCCTCTTGCTTCCATGCTCATCGACTGACTTGTCCGCGATAGAATCGCTCGCAAATCATGCAACCAAGCTCAACAGACAGTCGGCGGGCGGCACTTATCCACATTTTCAGTTTGTCAAAGCGCTGCTACTTTTTCGGCAGGCGGAGCACGCCCAGGCCGAAGCCATTCTCGCGGGTGATGCCGTGCAAGTACTTGGACCAGTCCCGAAGCTTATTCGTTCCATGATCGCTGCCAAACAAAAAGCGTCGGAGAGAAGTCGTAATTTGTTCGATGAAGCCGTTGCAGAATATGACTGGTCTGTCGAGAAAGCTCGCGACCAGGACGCATGGATCTGTCATGTCTTCAAACATCAGACCGAATCATTGATCAGAATGCGCGAATCATTTGCGGAGATCGCTGAGTAGTGCGGAGGGGAGAGCAATGGGGATCAATGAGGTCACGGGGCAAATTATCGATGCGGGGAAGAAGGGTCATACTATGCTGGGGCCTCCATTCCCGAGGCTCCTCCTCCGATTCCCAACCCAATCCATTGCGAGCTTGGCGCCTTGGCGCGACACTCTCTTCGGATCTGAGCTAGTAAAGAGTTTCTCGCCACGGCGCAAAGGCGCAAAGAAAAGGCGGGTTGACTTGCGATTAGATCGAATGAGGGGGAGGCAAAGATGAGGTTCCGGGTCGGATTCAATCAGGTCGGACTTTCGATTCGTGACGTTCCTCCTCCGATTCCAAGCCCAATCCCTTGCGAGCTTGGCGCCGTGGCGCGACACTCTTCGGATCTGGGCTAGTAAAGAATTTCTCGCCACGGCGCTATGGCGCGAAGATGAAAGGACGGGAGATTCCATTTCTTGCGCGAGGTTGATAAAATGCGCGAGTCCCGAAAACGACGCCTTTATTAAGCACGCCCAACATGTTAGCAAAACTACAGACCTATTCCCTGCTGGGAATCGAGGCCTTGCCCGTTGAGGTAGAGGTCGATCTTTCAACAGCCGCTTTGCCAAAGACCATTCTCGTCGGTCTCCCCGAACAAGCGGTGAAGGAAAGCACGCACCGCGTTGAGCGGGCGATGGTCAACGCGGGCTTTCGTATCCCTCATGATCGCCTTGTTATCAACCTTGCACCAGCCGAATTGCCCAAGCAAGCTTCCAGTTTCGATCTGCCCATTTCGTTAGGCATTCTCGCCGTCTCCAATCAGCTTCAGTCGAGCCTCTTAGGGGAGTATGCCGCGGTGGGAGAGCTTTCTCTGGAAGGTCAAATGCGTCGCGTGAAAGGGGTTCTCTCGATGGCGATGGCGGCGTCCAAGCAACCTGGCATCAAAGGGATGATCGTTCCTGCGGAGAATGCGCAAGAAGCAGCTGTCGTCGAATCGCTTGAAATCATCCCAGTCCATTCGCTCCAAGAAGCCGTTGGTTTCTTTCGCGGGGAGTTGACGATTGAGCCGGTTCCTTCGAAATTGAACGAGATCTTTGAAGCCTTTTCGAAATACGAAGTCGACTATAGCGATGTCCGTGGCCAAGAAATGGCCAAACGCGCGCTCACCATCGCTGCCGCAGGAAACCATAACCTGCTGATGCTTGGCCCACCTGGGTCGGGGAAGACGATGCTCGCTAAACGATTGCCGACTATTTTACCCACGTTGTCGGCGAGCGAATCGATTGAAACCACCCGTATCTATTCAGCATTGGGAAGACTAAGGACCGGACAAGCGTTGATGGCCCAACGTCCCTTCCGTTCCCCGCATCACACGATTAGCGATGCTGGGCTGGTCGGCGGGGGAAGTCCGCCCGCGCCAGGCGAGGTCTCGTTGGCCAACCATGGGGTCCTCTTCTTGGATGAATTGCCCGAGTTCAACCGAAAGACACTCGAAGTCATGCGACAGCCGCTTGAGGATCGCATTGTTACCATCTCGCGCGCAATGCGAAGCACAACTTTTCCTGCTGACTTTATGCTGGTAGCCGCCTTGAATCCTTGCCCATGCGGTTATCGAACCGATCCGCGTCGCAGCTGCTCATGCACGGCGCCTCAAATCGAACGCTACATGGGGCGCATCAGCGGCCCACTCTTGGATCGAATCGATATCCATATCGAAGTTCCTGCGGTCTCCTTCAGCGAACTATCCGGCGGACCTCCAGGTACCAGCAGTGAAACGATTCGTCAGGAAGTGATGCAAGCCCGCGAAGTACAAACCAATCGATTCGCCGCTTCTTCCACTCGGACCAATGCGCAAATGTCTAGCCGAGAACTACGTGAGTATTGTCCACTCGGTAAACAACAAACCTCGCGACTGCGCGATGCAGTGACTGAGATGGGGCTTTCCGCCCGCGCTCACGATAAGATCTTGCGCGTCGCACGCACCATCGCCGATCTAGAATCAAGCAGTTCGATCGAAACGCACCACATCGAAGAGGCGATCAATTTTCGGATGTTGGATCGCGATATCTTTCACTAGCTCCCCGGGAGTAGGGCTTGGGGATAATGCACTCCCCAAGCTACGACCTTAATTCCCAGATTGGAGCATGTTCTCCAATGCGTTTTCAATGATCCGGCAGCTGACGATGAAGCTCGCCTCATGTTCGTTTGGAACAATCAAGTGCGCCGAAGTCCGGCTCGGTTCAATCCATTCTTCGTGCATCGGTCGCGCAGAACCACGGTATTGATCGATCACGGACTGAAGAGATCGCCCACGCTCTGTGGTGTCCCTAACAATACGACGGAGGATTCGTTCGTCGGATGGGGCGTCGATATAGATCCGCCAATCGATTAACTCTCGAATGACGGGAATCGCCAGCAAGAGAATTCCTTCGACCAAGATAATCGGCTTGGAAAAAACCACGTTCCAGTCAGGTAACCGTCGGTGCGTTTTAAAGCAATAGACGGGTCGCTCGACCTCTTCACCATTTCTCAATTGAAGCAGATGCGCTGCGAAAAGCTGATTGTCGATGGAGTCAGGGTGGTCCCAGTTATGGGTTTCCCTAAGCACAGCGGGCAAGCGTTCTTGGCTGTGATAGTAGTGGTCGTGCGGGAGAACAGAGATCGATTCTTTCAGCGGACCGCTGAGCAAGCGATCGACCATCGTCGACTTGCCCGATCCCGATCCCCCTGCGATACCAACAACCAGTTGCCGCTGTGCCATGAGCGACGGTTAGCGATCGAAGAATTTGCGGAAGCTGTAGACCGTCGCGGCTCGTCCTGCGCGCGCAATCGAAGTGGTGAGTGGAATCTGCTTTGGGCAAACAGCCACACAGTTTTGTGCATTCCCGCAGGCTTGCACCCCACCAGTCCCGGTGAGTGCCTCCATACGCTCGCTCGCTATATTCTTTCCGACAGGATGAGAATTAAAGAGCATGGCCTGGGAGATAGCGTGGGCACCCAAGAAACCTTCGTCGTAAGCCTTTTGCTTGCGGGCTCCAAATGCCTCGTCGGATTCCCCTGGATTTCGTTGCAACTCGATTTTGGTGAATTGCGGGCATGCCTCAAGGCAGCAACCACAGCTCATGCATTGGCTGAGTGGGTAGTTTTGCTCCTGCTCTTCGCGAGAGATGCGAGGACCGGCACCCATGTCAAAGAAGCCATCGACGGGTACCCAAGCCTTAACTCTCTTTAGATTGTGGAAGAGCCGAGACCGGTCGATCATCAAGTCTCTGAGCACTGGGAACTTCGTCATAGGACGGAGTTCGATTTCCTCTGGGTGCTCTTCCAAAAGCCGGTCAACCAACGCGCTGCAGCTTTGACGCACGCGGCCATTGATCACCATCGTGCACGACCCGCAGACTTCTTCCAGGCACCCGCAGTCCCAGGCGACTGGCGTGACTTTCTTTCCGTCCGTCGTTTTGGACTGTGCCGCGATCTTTTGAAGAACACTGATCACGTTCATGTCTGGCTCGTATTCGACTTGATGGCGTTCCCAGTATTGCGGGAGGCCAGGGCCGTCTTGTCGAAGGACACGGACGTTGATCTTAGCGGGCTTTCGCTTGGATGATTCAGTTCCTGGTGCGATCATGATCGTATAGTTTTGGTCTTGGTTATCAGTCTTAATCAGTGGTTCGTTGTCCGACGGTGGTCACCCGTCGAACTGCTGGATTCGCAATTTGGGGGAACAGGATGGTGGTGGGCTCAGGTAGCCGCACCAGCCAATTCCTTCTTTTCGCTAGCCTCTTTCTTGACGCTCCGTTCCTTCCAAACTTGCTCGATCGCTTCTGCCCCCACCAATCCGTAAAGTCTCGGTCGCGGCGCGAGAAGGCGGGTATCGATGTCTTCAAACGAATGGTTCGGTTCGGAGCCGTTCCAAGTACAAACGGTTGTCTTCAGGAACTTTCGGTTGTTGGCTTCGAAATTATCGCACCAGACTTCTGCTTCCTTGCGTCGTTCTTCCGGATCGGTAGCCTTGAGGCTCGGGAGGGAGAACGCTGGCTTGAAGTGAGCGCCCCGGCTTTCGTCTCGCATCAACGCACCCTTGAGGATGCTCAGCGCGACAGGGAACATGTCTTGCACGGCTTTGGTGAAGATCACGTTTTGGTTAGTCCAATTTCCTGTATCACTCAATGAACAGCGTTTCGAACGTTCCTGCATGTCGAGCACTTTAGCGTAGGCGTCCTCGAGTTGCTTGTTTTCTCGTACGACGGTAGCGGCTCGAGTCATCGCGTCGCCCAACTCTTGGTGGAGCAAGTAGGGGTTTTCGTCTCCAGCTTGGTTGGAAAGGAGTCTCTTATGACGATCGTTTGCCGAAGCAACCGCATGTTCAAACAGGCTCTTAGGAAGGTCGCTCGCAGCCTTGTGGTCCTTCATCCAGTTGACGATACCCGGTGCAACGAATAGACCGCTGAAGATGCAGCTCAACAACGAGTTCGCGCCCAGACGATTGGCACCGTGGTACTGGTAATCGCATTCACCGATCGCATAGAGTCCCGGAATGTTGGTGACTTGGTTCTTTGGCGAGCCGGCCAGCAATCCACCAGTCGCGTTGGCTTCGTAGTCGACCCAGAGGCCCCCCATGCTGTAGTGAACAGCGGGGAAGATTTTCATCGGTTCCTCGCGAGGATCGACGCCTTGGAACTTTTCGTAGATCTCAAGGATACCTCCCAGTTTGCGGTCCAACTCGGCGCGAGGGATATGGGTGAGGTCCAAGTAGACGCACATGCGCGTTGGGTCGACGGAGAGACCCTCGTTCACGCAGATGTTGAAAATCTCACGCGTCGCGATATCGCGAGGAACTAGATTCCCATATTTGGGGAATCGTTCTTCGAGGAAGTAATAACGATCGGACTGCGGGATTTCTTTCGGATAACGAGAGTCGTTCGGTTTGCGAGGAACCCAAACGCGGCCCCCTTCACCCCGCGCCGATTCGCTCATCAGTCGGAGCTTATCGGCTCCGGGAATCGCGGTCGGGTGCACTTGAATGAATTCAGGGTTCCCCAGCTTTGCGCCGGCTTGGAAGCATCGGCTTGCAGCGCTGCCGGTGCAGAAAACCGACATCGTGGAACGGCCGAAGACCAGTCCATTTCCGCCAGTCGCTACGATCACCGCATCGGCTGGGAACGAGCGAATCTCCATCGAAACCATATCTTGCGCGACGGCGCCGACACATCGTCCGTTCTCGTCCGTTACAGGTCCAAGGAAATCCCAGAACTCATATTTCTTGACCATTCCTTCGGCTTCGTATCGGCGAACTTGCTCATCGAGAGCGTAAAGGAGTTGTTGCCCGGTCGTTGCTCCTGCGAAAGCGGTTCGTTTGTACAGCGTTCCACCGAAGCGTCGTCGATCGATGAAACCTTCGGGGGTCCTATTGAAGGTGACGCCGAGTCGATCCATCAAGTCGATGACTTTGGGAGCCCAATACGCCATTTCCTTGACCGGAGGCTGGTTTTGCAGGAAGTCACCGCCGTAGATCGTGTCGTCGAAGTGCTTCCACTCGTCGTCGCCCTGTTGGCGAGTCAGATCGTTGACGCTGTTGATCCCGCCTTGGGCGCACACGCTGTGCGAACGCTTTACCGGAGTCAAGCTCAAGAGGTCAACCGGAACACCAAGCTCTGCGAGCTTCATTGTGGCTGCGAGTCCTGCCAGGCCACCACCGACTACCAATACTCGATTTCCCATCGCTCTATCTTTCCAGTACTACGTTGGCTTTGAAATAGGTTATGGATTATTCACTAGAACCGGACTGCTCGAGGCGACGTAACGATCGCTTCGACGAATTAACGCCTTCACCTGGGAAACTCCGCAGGTAGGAAAGACGTTGTCCGCGGACTTATTTCGTGTCCGATGGAACAATCGGCTCAGGCGAAGGTTCGGACGGAGCATGCCCTCCGCTTCGTTTGTGCTCATCCGGTTGGATCATTCTGCCCTTCACGCGGATGTCGTACATTTCATCTTCTTCTATTTTGGCTTCTGCCGCATCGGTGGTCTTGACGGCCACCAAGGAGGCGATACCTGCCGAGCCGATCAGCAATCCAAATAAAGCGCATGCGATACTGGCTCGATGTTGGGCTTTGGGGGTGAGCCATACTCCCCAGGTGATACCTGCGGTCCAAATTCCATTGGCCAAGTGGAACGTACACGCGAGCACACCTAGCAAGTAAAAAATCGGCCAAACGAAGCCGCCGAAGCTATTCATGGCGTCAGCCAAAGAACTGGCTGCGTTGTATGGCTTGAACTGGGCCATGCCAAGTGGTTCGGCAACACTCTTCAACCACCAATCGGCGTGAAACCAACCATGCAGATGAAAGACGTGGGTGAAGATAAAGATGATTGCGATGTAGCCGGTAATACGTTGCCAAGTGTAGCGGTAGTTGTGACCCAGGCGATATTGTTGCGAATTGGAGCGTCCGGTTTGAGCGATCCAAACTCCAACGATAGCATGAAACAAGATAGGTCCGAAAATAAACAACCATTCGACGAGGGGCAGGAAGGGAATCGAATGGATCGTGAAGACATTGTTCTGGAAGACCGCAGGACCCGCCAAAAGGCTTGCGTTGGTGATCAAGTGCACACACATGTACGCCCCAACGGGTACCAATCCGCTGAGGGAGTGGAGCCGGCGGATCAGGAACTCGTGGCGCAAGAAAAACGACGAGGCAGAGCTGTTCGAGGTCATGCTAATCTTGGTGACAACGGGTGGATGGGCATCGGCTGCCCTGGAAGCAGTCCGATTCGGAGCGGGAGCTGGGAAAGGGGGCTGACTCGGGTTGTTCAGGCGAACAATCGTGTGCGCCGCTCCATCGGAGACTACTGTAGAGAATCTCGCCGTTTTAACCAGTGCACCCTCTCTAGAAGCTCAGGTTTTTCCGATCCCTACGCGAATGGTCCAATGCCTCGTTTAATTGGTGCGACCGATAGAATCGGTCGACCCTTTCCCTGCAACCGGAGACTGCGGGTTAGGAGGGGGGAAACATTCGACTCAAAAATGAGCTTTTCGTTGACAGTGCCGATTTTACCGAACTATACTCGATCCCCAGCGGGTCAGATTTTCCCGCACGGCACTGCACACATTTCGCTCCGTTCGGTGGGCTTGCCGTCTTGTGTTTCCCCCTTGTCGCATCTCTTCGCTGCGGTGACACGATGACGTTTTTGGGTCGAGTTTTTACACTGATCATCCTGGTCTCCAGTGCCTCGTTTTTCGTGGCTGCTTTGCTTGCGAACGCATCCCACATGGACTACCGCGAAAAGTTGACTCGATTCCGTACGGAGAACGAGCAATTGAAAGCGACGGTCAATGCGACCAAGGCCGCGGCCGAGAAACTACAAACCAGCTTGGCCCAAGAGCAAATCGCGCGGCGGGCCGCACTTTCTGCTCTCCAATCCCAGCTTGATAGCCAAAATCAACAGCTTGCTGCAGCGAACCGCCAGTTGAGCGATTTGAATGCCGTCAACACCATGAAGAACCAGGAGCATTCGGCAACGGTCGATTTGCTCAAAGCTACTCAAGCTCAAAACGACACTCTTCGAACGGAAATCGATAAGGTGATTGCAGATCGAAACTCCGTTCGCAAATCGGTGATCAACCTTACCGACATGCTGAACTCGCTTAAGAGTGTCGAGACTGACCTTCGAGACCAGTTGAAGCAACTGCAAGATCAATCGACGCTTTACGAAGCTCTCGCGATCACCCGCGGTGAAGCACTCCAGCAAGCAGGAATTGTGGATGTGCAAGACATGCCACCAGCCGATTTGCGAGGTGAGGTACTAGCTGTCAACAACACCAACCTTGTCGAAGTTTCGCTCGGACGCGACGATGGACTTCGCGAAGGCCACACGTTGGACGTCTTCCGTGGCGCTCAATATCTTGGTCGAATCGAAATCACGAAAACACAAGAGGATAAAGCCATCGGCAAAGTGCTAGCTTCATTCCGAAAAGGCTACATCCAAGCTGGCGACAAAGTTGCCTCGAAGCTTCAGTAGTTTTTGGTTTCCCGGTGGGCCGACCCGCCGCCGATTTCCATCCCACAAATCCACTTGTCCTTCTATCCCCCCGACATGCCACGCTACAAAGCGTGCGGATCGGTCACCGAGAGCAAACGAATATGTCGACCCAGAAGCATCCCATGTCGATCTACACCGTGATGTTGATCCTCGCGATGATCTTCATGTTTCTCGCAAATCTGCTGATGTTCGCCGAGTATTTTCGCTGGCGGGATACTGGGAGCAGCCCTGGTGCTTTCGTGAGCAGTCCATCCACCCTGGCATAATCACGACTGCCTGACAACGGCTGTGTGCAAATGGCAGCCTGCAAACGCCTTCCGAATATTGAAGAGGCCCTGCGATCGACTCGGAGGGCCTTTTTGCATGCATTCGCTTCTCTCGGTTTGCTATTGATATTCCCCCGACCTTTAGCCTATTTACCTAAAAAGTCGCAGAAAACTACTCTGGCAAGAAGCCTTCAAAGAGGTCATGGGCAAACGAATCCAACGGACGGTGGAACCGATTCAGCTTGACGTCGATTGGCTCCTTGGGAAACGAGCGGATCCAAGGCTTCGTTTGCATGCGCGCCGAACCTGGCTTTCACGGCTGCCGATGATCTCGATCGGAATTCTCTCCGTTCTTGGCTTAATCGTCGCCTGGCCGGGGCTGTCGAATCGATGGCTGCTCCAAGAATTGCGACGCGCTTTAGCCACCTCAAACGGCATCGATGAATCGCTGGGATTGATCGTTGCCCTCAATGAGTTAGGTGCGACCAGCACCAAGGCCATGGTCGAGCAACTCGATAGCGATGAGCCGCAGCATCGACTCGCCGCCTACCAATTGCTCCACGACCGGATCCATACAGCGGCGAGCTCTGATGATCGGTTGCAATCCTGCTTGAGCCTGATATCCGAACTGGCAGCTGCCAACCTGTCGTCAAACGATTCGATGCGTCTGAGAGAGCGATTGAGTTTCGCGGTCCTGAGTCGATTGGAGGAATGCGGTTCAAGCGACTCGGTTGAAAAGGCAAAGGCGACCTGCCGGTCTATCTTAGCCTTGCAGTCCTCTCCCGCGAACGATGCAACCCGTTCCATTCCTCCGGTATCCGGTCCGCGGATCGAAGACGTTGCGGCGATGTCGCCCGGTGAGAATGCGAACGGAACGAAAGTTCAATCAAAAGTAGTATCCGCAGGAGGGGATCGGGACATTCCGCTTCCTCGCTTACCTCAGCCGTCCATTGCAACACCGTTGACGACAACCGTTGCGATATCGTCACCGAAGTCAGTGTCCGGCGTGGAAGATCATGATTCGAAAGTAGACGACGTGAGTTCAGCGGCTTCGAACCCTTTGCGGGGCGCACAAGTCATGTTGGTGTCGAGTGAGGCGACCTCAAGTTCTTCGGGCGAGTCGTATTCGCAGCGTGCGGATGGGATGGACTTGGCCGGCCTCGAAAGCTTGTCGCTTGAGAATCTGTTCACGTTATTGAGCAGTACTCAGGAGCGTCGAGTCCGCATGGTTTGCGATGAACTGTTTCGACGGGGAGTGCCAACCGAGATCGTCGAGATTGCGATCGATATGGCTCGCGGCGATTCCCAAGTTCAATTGGATGCGATGGAGCAAGCTGTCCGTGGGAGAACGATCAATCCTGTACCGCTTTTAGCTTGGATGGCTCAAAGCCAAGATCGAAACGTTCGCCATCGTGCGATCACGCTATTGGGAGCGATGCAGGATCGCGACGCGCATCTCAAGCTTCGATCTCTGTTTCAGCGCGAACCGGATAAACAATTGCAGCAAATGATCCAGCAAGCCTTGGTTGCCGGTACTGGGTCGCATCGAGGGAGTGTGCCATGAAGTCTTCGATTGTGCCCATCCGACCGCAGTGTGCGGCGAAACAACTCGTTGCCCTTTCCTTGCTCGTCGGCGGTTTCAACGGTTTATCCCTGTTATCGATCGCATGTGCCCAAGATCAGCACCAGGATCAACAGTCGGGTTCGACCTCGAACGAGTCGATTCGAGTGGTCGAGAGATTCCAACAAGGTCAGGTGCGGTATGTGCACGCGCCCAAGGGGTTGGTGAAATCAGGACCTTCGGACGGGTCTTATGGAACGTCGACGCTTTCTTCCGGAGCACGCGTCGAAGTCTATATGGAAACCTCCAATGGATGGTCTGGGATTCGACCTCCAGATGGAAGTCACAACTGGATCCCTGCTCAATCTGCATTTTTACTGCCGGGGGGGAAGACCGCTGAGATTGTAGAGGAGAATACCGCCGCTTGGATCGGTTCTTCGGATCCGATCGCCAGCGAGTGGAAGTGGCAGACCGCTTTGCTGAAATCGCAAATCGTGCAAGTGTTAGGGGAACAGTCCCAACCCTCAGCGGATGGTACCAAGAGCCTGTGGTATCGCATTGCGCCACCGCAGGGTGAATTTCGATGGATCCGTACCTCTCAACTTTCAGATGCCCCGTCTGGATTGTCGGAACCATCCGTTGCACCTAGTGCTACGGCGAAAAAGGTTGCCGACTCACAAGTGAAGTTGGCATCGTTTTCGGAGCAGTCTAATGGACCGGCTGGAGGTTCGAAGGTTCAGCAGGCGAATGCACAGAGCGTGGATCAAGAGGCTGGAAATGGAGAAATGGTTTGGAGCAATGAAGCAGATGCGATAGCAGAAGCGGAAAGGCTGATTCGAGAAGAGCAATCCATCGCGATGCAGGGGGCTCCGGATGAAAGCGTCCTGGTTCCCGACGAACAGGGAATTGTGCCGTTGGGGTCGGTGGAGGCATCGATGACACCTCAGCAGCTAGTCAAAGCGAAGCGACATCAAGCAGCTCAGCATCAAGTCGATTCCTTCAAGCATTGGGACGCATTGCAGTCGACCGATCCCAAGTTGCGAATGAAGCCGTTGGCGAGCGTTTTGGGGCTGGTGGGGTTTGGGATTGTCGAAGCGGACCGCAAACCGGTTCGCGCGCAGATTGCCACGGAGAATCATCAATTTCGTCAAGGCAATCTTCGATACGATGCGCGCATGGATTCCGTGGGCCCGAGTGGATACGGGCGGCTCGATCGATTACCCAGACCGGGAAGGGGACCGCGGGTCCGCGCACCGTTGGGGAACGATACCTTCGGGGAATTCTCGGACAATGAACCGTCTCGCAGTGAGTCCCCTTACGATGAAAACAAGCCGATGCTCACTCGGTTGTGGACCGCAGACCAGCCATTATTTGGTGGAGAATCAGGCGCCCCGTCGAATTCGGACATGGGGCCAGCGTGGAGTAGCCGAGAGCCGAACTTGGGGGGGCCAGCGATCGCTGCAGCGCCCGAGAGCGAGTGGCATGGTATCGCTCCGAGGATAGATCGGTTGGAAATGGCAGGAGACAGAGCTGCCTCCTCGGGGGAAGCACAAGCCGATTTTCACACGCCTGAGATCCAGTCTGCGATGCTGGAGCTAACCAGGATCGTTTCGCAGCCCACGGAGCGATGGGAATTGGATCGGCTTCGTAGGCAGTGCGAGGATTGGATCGAACGTGGCGATTCCTCGATCGTTCGAGGCGAGGCGAGGTTGCTGCTGGACCGGTTGGACCGATTCGACTCCTTGCGCACCAGAACATTGGGGAGCATGATGGACCCCTCGCGCATCGCAAGCAGTTCGTCGCCTCGAGACGTGATTCCAGCATCCGCGATCGCACCTTCGGTGCCTCCTGCGCCTCCGGCTCAATATCCTTCCGTTCAGTTTGCAGGTCACGCGACAACCCCCAACGGAGGCGGAGCAGCGGCAGGAACTGCTGGGACAGCTGCGATTGGGGCGGGTGATGCTTCGGGTTGGCTAGTGCAAGTGCATGGTAGTTTGCCTGGGCAACCGGAGTATGCCCTGACCGATGATCTTGGCAACGTGGTAACCTATGTACAGTCAACCGCGGCGTTGAATCTTCGGCGGTACCTGCAGCAGCCGGTCGTGGTTCGCGGGCAACGAGGCTACATTCCATCCTTGGCGGCCAGACAAATCGTAGCGGAGAGTATTTCTCGATTGCGATAGCGACACGTCGTGATTCAAGCTCGAGTGTACCCGATTTCATCCAGACCGAACTTCCTCCTTTCCCACGCACTCCGGCGATTGCCTCTATGCGATTTGTACTTTTTCTTTTCTTGGCAGTCGGTGGTGCGGGCTTGGACCTGTGGACAAAGCATCAGGTGTTCCGTTGGAAAGGGCTTCCTGGTGAGCAAGAACCTTATTGGATTGTCGAGCCCTTTGTTGGAATTGAGACCGCGGTGAATATGGGCGCCTTGTTTGGGCTTGGGCAAGGCATGGGCTGGTTGTTTTCTTCCTTGTCAATCGTGGCGGCCATTGGGATTATTTATTGGCTCTTTGTGCTCCAGGCGAGTCGTTCGCTTTGGCTTACGGTAGCGATGGGGCTGGTGATGGGAGGGATTTTCGGGAATCTTTACGACCGCTTAGCGATACCCGATTTACCATCCCCATGGGCTGGAGGAGTACGCGATTGGATATTGTTTCGTTATGGCGATTACGTGTGGCCAAACTTCAATATTGCTGACAGCGTCCTCGTCATCGGGGCCGTTATGTTAGCGGTCTATTCCTTTCGGCAAGAGCTGCCAGCGGCAAACGTCGACGCTGTTTCGAGGACAGAACCTGACGGCGAAGTTCAAAGTTCCTAACCGGAACGTTGCATAGCTTGAAAAAAACCGAGCATCCAAAGATTGTCCATTTTTGTGTTTTCGCGGCACAACGAGGGGAATAATGACGGTGAAACTGTGCCGCAAAGGCACAGTTGACAGGCAGTGAAACTGGATGCTCACGTTCAAGCCGTTTAAGGTGCATGATGCGATTGAAAAAACGTGATTGAGTTTTGGCATGCGGTCGAACAACTCATTACACTTGGCATTCGTTCTAACCTTTGTTCTCGAATCATTTCCTCTTCAGATGAACTTAAGTCGCACTATTGATGAGCGAGACTAGAATCCGTGCCGGCACCCGATTGCTCTTCACCCCGATCCCACGGGATTTTTTGGAATCGACTCGCATGGCCATTGGAAGGGTGTGCGAGGAAATCGCGTCAATTGAAGACGCCTATCTGGTTCGATGCAGCCTTCCGGAAGAGTCGAAGGTCCGGTTGGTGCTTGTTCTCGTGGTACCAAACAAAGCCGAGCATGCTTTGGTCGCTAAGAGATTGATCGACTGGTTAAGCGACATCACATGGGAAGAAACCTTGATCGATGTATTGCCAGTCGATGGGGGGGCGATTCCTCCGGCAGTCCTTCAAGTTGGAACGCGTCTCAAAGGGATGTAATCCTTTGGGTTACCGGTATCGATGAGAAATGTGGATCTCTGATTCCACGGAAGAAGGAGATTGATCTTGCATTTACTGCACGGACAGCACGAAAAGAGTACGGGAGCTTGACATGAGTACGGAGCCTGAAAAGATGGCGATTCCCCCTCGCATCGAACGACCTGACCCTGCCCTTTTGACCTACTACATTCTTTGTAGTTTCTTGAGTTTTGTCGGTGTCGTTTTGGTGCTCCCGCTCATGTGGGTTCGCTATAGCACTCTTCGATATCAGTTGGAGCCGACGGGCATTCGCATGCAGGTAGGGTGGATGTTTCGCAGGGAAGTGGTCGTTGCGTTTCGACGCATTCAAGATATTCAGATCTCGAGCAATGTGATTCAGCGTTGGCTTGGCATTTACTCGGTGAGCATTCAGACTGCGTCCGGGAATGCGATGCCTGAAATCGTGATCGAGGGAGTGCGCGAGCCGGAGGCGGTGAGGGATTGGCTATATGCGAGAACGAGAGGAGCAAGTATTGAAAGAAAGCGAGGTGCGTTGATGCACGAAGGCGTTGCGGCATCTGCATCGCGCGATGAAGCCTTGCAAATACTGCGAGAGATACGGAATTCACTCGACGCCATCGCAGACGGAATGCAGGTACCGGGGAGTAAGGCGGGCGGATCATGAAAGAAACGGGTGCTGTGCACGGAGCGTGTGAATGGTGTTACCGCGGTGTGTGGGCCGTGTTGACCAGTTGGTTTTGTTTACCGCGCAAGCCGAATCAGATTGAGTTTGGGGATGGGCATTCGGTGGTTGTTATGCGTCCATCGGAAGCCTTTTTGAAGTATCGAAAGTTTCAGTTTTGGATCGGTTTGGTAGTCATCGACATTATTCTGTGCGGGCTTTGGATTGCGACGATTATCGCAGCACCCTGGATTGGAATTCTGACCGCTCCTCTTTGGATCGCGATCATCGTCCTGCCGGATATCTTGGCATACGTAGCGATCCATTTGCGCTATGACACGACGTGGTACGCGTTATCGGATCGGAGTTTGCGCATTCGGCGGGGCATTTGGACCATTCACGAGACGACGATTACGTTTGCGAACATTCAGAATGTGAATGTAGCGCAAGGACCGCTTCAGAGATGGTTCGGCTTTTCCAACTTGATCGTGTCGACGGCAGGAGGGGGTGGTGCCGAAGCTACTGCGGCGATGGGTGGTCATGTGGGGTTGTTAGAAGGGCTGGAGAACGCGCAGGAGCTAAAAGATCAAATACTTCGTCATAGTCAAATCTCAGCGGGGCTTGGCGACGAGGAAGTAGGAGAGGACCAAGAGTCGGCGGACGGCGGCTCCCTTCTCTCGGCAAATGGAGTCTGGGATAAAGAAGTGGTCGGCTTGCTCCGGGACATTCGCGACGCCGCGACAAGGTGCAGGGAGCGAACGGTGGGTTCCTAGACCGGCTGGTGCCTAGACCCACTTCGCCATCGATGAGGCCCAGAGTTGGAATCCCATCCGTCGATTCCCGTGAAGCATGCCGCAAATGTGCATTTTTGTTCGATGATTCCCGCTAGATTGCTTGACTCTTCTCAAACGCGTTCATAGATTGAAGGGAATCTTTTCTGCGGTTCCATCCACCTTCAAGCGTTTTGAAGGTCGGATAAGTGCCCCTTGGAGAATCTCTGAGTGGTCCAAAAGGCGGCGAATATCCGTTTCCATGCTTCGGCACATCCTGTCGAGCCGACATTCCCGGCCGTTGTGTTACGGGTTGCTGTGTCGTCGTTGGCCAGTAGATGGAAATGGGGGCTGCAGGCTGCGGTTTTCCTTCTGATTGCGATTGCACCGCACGCCGTCTTTGCCTCGTGCGGGGACTATTTGCAGCACCGCGATTTTCAGCACGGCGATCAACTAATTTTTGGTTCCGTCGGAGCTTCGCATGACGATTCATCGGGATCCGAATCGAGCTGCCGCAGTGGTCAGTGCCGTTCCCGTTCGAATGTTCCGATGTTGCCCAATGAGTTTTTGACGAAGTGGAATCGGATGCGGGACCTTTTGGAGTCGACTTGGATCGGCAAGGAAGTAGTCCTGGCTCGCGATCCATTTGGTGTTTTTTTGAGGGACGGACTGCTCCCGTCTAGTGCACTTCTGGAAGTTCCTGTTCCACCTCCGCGCGGTACCGTCTCTTAATTCGTTCCGCGTTCGTTGTCGATGTCGTTTGTTTCCGTAGACGGATCGCATCCGATTCGCCGAGCGACTCTTGGTGGATTTCGCTTTCGTATCGGCTAATCGCCGATTGCAGGAACATTGGATTGCGGTTCTAGCTTCATCCGTGGATGAAGAGTTCTCGTTGCCAGCTCCTCGCGACTGTTGTGCGTGAAAGAAGCGAAAGATCTTAGATGGCTGTATGGACCCTGCGCAGGCTTTGTTTGCGCCCATGCACCGAGTTTCTCACTATTCGTTGCTTTCTTCTGTCGGAGACGTGTCATGAGACGTCATGCAAAAAGTGCATTTACCTTGGTCGAGTTGTTGGTTGTGATTGCCATTATTGGAATTTTAGTTGGTTTGTTGTTGCCGGCAGTTCAAGCGGCCCGCGAAGCGGCCAGGCGGATGCAGTGCTCGAATAATCTGAAGCAATTGGGGTTGTCGATTCACAACTACGAATCGAGCTTCAAGCGTCTTCCATCCGGGAATTTGGGAAGCGCTAATTTTACCACTGGTCTCTCGGTGCATGCTCGTGTGCTTCCTTATATCGAGCAAGCCAACTTGTACCAGTTGGTCGATTACAACGTTGCCCACAACCACGTGGCCAACGATGCGGCTCGCTTGCAAAGCGTGCCTACCTTTATCTGTCCGTCGGATAGTTACACGGGGCTTGCGACGAGCCTCGGTGGGGTGAACAGCTACTACGCAAATTCCGGTACCAACATTTTGGCGGGATCTCCTCCGACCCTTACCAGCGATCCCAATTACGGTATGCCAGCATGCAATGGCCTTTTTTATCGCGACAGCGCGATCAAGTTCGGAGAGGTTTCCGATGGCCTTTCCAACACCATTGCATTTGCTGAAAAGATTGCAGGGGATGGGAGCAACAGCATTGCCACGCCTGTTTCGGATACCTTCAGGCCTGGCACAAACCCAGCGAATGCGGATGAGGCCCTGCGCGATTGCATGGCGATCAATCCACTCGATATCTCCAAGCAAGGTGTATCGATTGTGGGAGCACCTTGGATCCAGGCGTATCATTCCACGACACTCTACTACCACGTCCTTCCTCCAAACACCCGCTCCTGTATGTTCCCCCCCGGACGGATTGCGACGACTGCTGGAAGCCGTCACACCGGAGGCGTAAACGCCTGTGTTGCGGATGGTTCTGTTCGGTTTGTTTCCAGCAATTTGGAGCTCCCGGTCTGGCGAGCGCTCGGCACTCGTAGCGGTGGCGAAACCGTCTCGGAATTCTAAACAAAAAGCTTCACCGAACTGTAGAACTCACTAAAGGGAGAATGTTATGAGAAGAAGTATGAAATGGGCTGTCGCGGGCTTGGTCTTTCAGCCGTTCGTTTTCAATGCGGCAATAGGTCAAGAGGTTCAGCCGGATTCGTCGGGCAAGCAAGTCAAGCTCGCGTTGGTGGAAGCGAATCGCGAGGACGAGCCTCGCGCGACGCCGTTGACTCGCGACGCGATGAAGCAATATCTCGAGGATCTCAAAAGCAGGAAGCCCCGAATTCCGCTTCCTCCGGTGACGGAAGACGAAGTCAAAAAGGGGGCATCCGATTCGCGAGCGCTTGGGTACGAGTCGCGTATTCGTTCTCTTTACATTGGCGAAAATTCGGTAGGAAGTTATTTGGCGTTTGGCGGGCCTCCAGCCTCCGCGAAGAGCGCTTCTACGACGAGCATCCGTCGTGCTCTCGGAACTCCCGACCCATTGATTTCGCTCGATTATGGGTTCAAGGTTAGGCTCTTTTGGTTGGCGGCGAGAGCAAACAATTGCCAGTATTGCTTGGGCCACCAAGAGTCGAAGCTGTTAGTGGCTGGAATGAGTGAGGACGAGATCGCGGCGCTCGATAGCGATTGGGAGTACTTTCCCGAACAGGAGAGAGTTGCGTTCGCCTTGGCAAGGACATTGACAGGCGAACCGCACTTGGTCGATGACGCCCTGGTCGACGCTTGCAAAAAGTTCTACACCGACCGGCAGATGGTTGAGATGCTAGGATCGATTGCGGGTTACAACGCAATCAATCGATGGAAGGAAGGGGCTGGTGTTCCCCAGTCTCATAACGGAGGTAACTTCGGCTCTCAGAGCAACGCAAACAATCTGGATGTGCAAACCTATCTGACTCCAACGTCGGACAAGTTTCGAAGTCGGATTTCCAAGGTAGTGGCGATCGATCAGCCCAAGCGAGGGAATTTGGCTCCCACGATTTTGAGGCGGCCCCCCTTGGAAACTGGGGAAGCATTGAAGCAGAAGTTGGACTGGGTCTCCAAGCGTACGTCGCGGCTAGCATTGGTCGATGAAGCGGCGGCACGGGAGGCATTCGGAGAGTTGGTCCCCGAAGGCAAGGTTCCAACTTGGATGCGATTGGTTGCACATTTCCCTGTGTCCGGCAAGCGATTCGTGGAGTCGATGGCGAGTCTCAAGAGGCTCGACGAGCTGTCTCCCGCGTTGCAAAGTCAGATTGACTGGGTTGTTGCCAGACAGGATCGGGCTTGGTACGCGGCGAAGCGAGCTTTGGACGACATGCGCGAGTGCGGGGTTCAGGACGAGGTCATTGTTGCCCTCGATCTGGAACCATTGCCAACTTCTGTCATTTCGGAGAAGGACAAGGCCCTCCTGGTCGTCGCGAAAAACCTAGCCGGTTCGCCGATCGTTTTGACAGATGCCCAGGTGAGCAAGGCAGTCGAGTTGGCCGGACCGCGCGCTGTGACGCAGGTGATCCATTACTCGGCGAATCGAGCCGCCTTCAATCGTCTCACGGAAGGGGCGCTTCTCCCGGATTGATCGCGTGGCAGCTCGCCGCACAGAAAACTCTGGCGGAGAAATATGGCGGAGGGCTCTGACTGGGAATCATGTTAAATTTATCCGGATCCTTGCGTACGTTGGCGAGGATCCGATACATTTAAAGGTACACACACTCGTCAGGTTCGCCGGACTAGACGCGATTTGCCGTCCTCTCATTTAAAACGCCACCAGAGTCCATGCTCTTTCGAGGAAACGTACGCGCACATAGGCTTCGAGGAAGTTCGAAGCCGAGTTCCCATCGGCGACCATCGTTCGATAGGCTCGAGGAACGTCGATTGCTCGCCGGCATCGACGTTTTGGTGTTTCATGATTCCAACCAATCTCGATTTTTGGATGGGGTTGGAGAGTCCGGACAGTCAGGTCGAGTCCTTTATTTGGATTTGAACCAAAACGGTGTGCATGATCCTCGCGAGCAAGTCGCGATTTCGAATGAAGACGGGATTGCTTCGTTTAGAGGCCTTTCACCTGGGCAATATGCGGTCGCCTTACTGGGTGAGGGGAATGGTTCGCATCAGACGTCGCCGGTCCTCCCGTCTCCCTCTGGGACTTGGCAAACTCTTCCTGCGTCGGGGGATTGGCCCTCCGATGCGTTCGTCACCCCTGTTTGGGGCCATGACCAAGGTGGAGTTGGTTACTTTGGACGGGAGCTGGTCGCATGGACCTCGTCCTCGGAATCCCCACTGGATCGCATAAAGCTTGACGGCGAAATCACGGAGATTTGGGCCGAAGAGAGCGAAACCGACTCGACCGAAGTCCGTTCGAGTGGGGTCTTAAGGGTCGAGGCAGAATCAGGCAATACACAAACAGGACGATGGTATCGATTCGCATGGGGAAGTTCTCGCGGGTTTGAAGTCGAACCGTTGAGTCCTATGCCGGGAACGGACGCCTTCGAGATCGAGCGGTCGGTGCGGTTTGGGGATCGATGGATAGGGTTTTCGTCTGCTTCGAAGTCTTTGGCCGACATCCGACTCGATGGCTTGCAATGGACAGCGCATCCCATGCCTTTGTCGGTTTCGGGGTCGGTGTTGGAATTGAAGCCAGCTGGCAGTGATGGATTTGTTGCCCTGGAGCAGGTGGGAGAGGCGCAAAGGCTTTCGATGTATCGGGTCGTCGAGGGCAGCGTTGCGTTGGTTTCGGAGAGAACCTTTGCACAGCCCATCGAGGATTGGACCGTTTCATCGGATGGTCGCACGTTGTTCGCACAAGTATCGGGATCGCTGTTGGTGTTGGACTCCATTTCGGGCATGCCGACATTGAATGCATTGTCGAACTCTCAGTTTCCAGTGTTAGAGGATGCGAATCGAAGCATTCTGTACACATCCGTCGCGGGTTCCAGCGACGTTTGGAATATCTGGAATAGCCAGAATTGGGAATTGGAGGCTCAGTTTGACATGCCGTCAGAAGTGCCGCCGTTATCCCTTTCGATGACTCCCTCGGGTAGATCGTTGGTCTCGATTTCGAAAGAGGGGAGATATGATCGGGATATCCTCCAGAGCGCTTCGGCAACGGTGAATGTTCTCGAGGAGGAGCTTGTTTCTATTGCGATGGGTGTGCGGGATGTGCATACCGGTGTCGAGTGGGTACTCGATGGCGAATGGGAGTGGAGTGTATCGGAAGATGAGTCGCTGGCGATCGACTTGGCACAATTTGCATCTCAATTGCGTTCCTTAGATGGAACGCGGCATTCCGTGTCGGACGGCGATGTCTACTGGGTGATCACGAGGGGACCCGAGAAGGGGGAAATGGTTTGGAGCACCACGACAGGTGGGGAGTATAAACCGGACGAGGACTCGGTAGGGTCGGATCGCTTTTGGTTGGCAGCCTATGATGGTCAGAGGTTATCGGAGGAGGTGATGGTCCGCATCGAAATTGATGCGATCAATGATCCTCCAAGCGATTTGCTGTTGCTCGAGGAGAGTATTTCATCGGAAATCCGGCCAGGAGAATCCGTCGGCTCCGTACGCGTCGTGGATCCAGACCTTGGGGACGTATACGATTTTCTGGTAAGCGATCCTCGATTCGCGATACTTGGCACCACCTTGTACTTCATCCAAGGAAGTTTGGATATCGAGTCCGAGGCCTTTATTCCTCTTATGGTGACTGCAATCGCTCGCAGTTCCTCCGCCGATCGGTTGTCGAAATGGCTTACTCTTCGCATATCCGATCAAAATGATGCACCCTCAAGCATCCTCTTTCGGGGCAATTTCTCAGTCCCTGAGAGGACACCTGGCGCGACCCTGGGAGATTTGTCTGTTCTTCATGCCGAGTCAGGCAAGCAATACGAGTGGAGCGTGAGCGACGCTCGATTCGAAGTCGAATCAGGCAAGCTCAGGCTCAAATCCCAAGTTGAGTTGGATTTCGAGTTGGAGCCAACCGTCGGGATGACTGTTGTCGCAAAGGATCGTTTGTCCGGATGGTTGACCTCCAAAGCACTGATCTTTCAAGTGATGGACTTGGACGACCCTGCCGTCACCTTGTCGGCGGCTTCCGAGTATCACGTCGAGGAGAACAAGTCCGGTGACCTTCTCGGTTATGTTTATGTGCGGGACGCCGACAGGAACGAAGATTATTCCATTTCGGTAAGCGATGATCGTTTTGAAGTGGTTCGCAACGCATTTCGATTGAGGGCGCGTCACGCATTGCAATGGGTTGAGCCTGGGTACGTCGATGTGGTGCTTTCGGCAACATCCTCGCTGACGGGCGCTCAGATATCCAAAGGGGTGCGGGTGGTCATCGATCGCGATCAAACTCCTTACCACAACGACAGCAACCCAGGGGATGTGGACGGAGATGGTAGCGTTTCTCCACTGGACCCATTGATCATCGTGAATTACATCAATTCACATGGACCGGGAACGATCAGGCCTGAAGGAGAAGGCCCGACCCCGCACATGGATGTCGACGGCGATGGGGTCGTCTCACCCCTGGATATCCTTGTGCTTATCAACATGATCAATTCTGGGGAAGCTACAACATCGCCATCGAGCGATCCGAACGATGATTCGAATGCAGATGAGGATGTCGACGTTACTTCTCCGGCTGAGCCACCTGTAAGTGAAGTGCCCGTCTATGATGAAGACCAGCAGTCGTTGGTTGGCGAAGGGGAGGGAAGCAGTCGATTTATCGGGTCTTCCGTTCCATTGGACTGGATGCTCGTGGACGAAGAGATTCGGGGCAGGAAGCGGGGTAGCTAAAAAATCCCATGCCTTGGATCGAGTGGTACAACTCCCTGGATAAGCCGAGCTGGACACCTGCACCTGCGACGATCGGACTAATTTGGCAGATTCTCTATCCGGTTATCGTTGTTAGTTTTGGCTTTGTGTTCGTTCAGGCCTTGCGCCGCAAGATTGAATGGAAGACCGCTCTTCCTTTCGCCTTGAACCTGGTTGCGAATTTGATTTTTACCCCCATTCAATTCGGGTGGCGAAATCTACCGCTTGCTTCGGCGGATATCCTTCTGGTCTGGCTGACGATTCCCTGGATGATGGCGGCCATTTGGAGTCGGTACCGTTGGATTGCTATTGCCCAAATCCCGTACTTTGTATGGGTTTCGATCGCTACCGTTTTGCAACTTGCGATTACCTACCTGAACTGGGGACGCTAATCGTTCCGGCGGTTGTCCAGCAAAGCGGGACGGCACGAACCGGGCGTGTCGCTCGTGCCCGTCCCTAACCCCATTCTCGCGGGCCGTCATAGGGCCTTACTGGGAAGACTCGCGTATTCGGGTGCAAAGGGCTATACGCGAGCGGGCATCGGATCGAGCGAGGAAAAAACGCTGGGGGCACACCGCTCATCCCTTGTCTACGTCTTCGGTCCGTAGACCAACCAATCATAAACCGACAATACAGACTTCACCGGCACGAAACCGGCACGTCGCTTCGGTATTTTCTATCGTTTGGTTCGTTAGGGCTGTTGAGCAAGCACGTTGGAGAGGGGAGAGCGGATGTTAGCTTTTCCACTTTCCTCCTGAACGTTTGACGCAACAGAGTCTTCGGCGGACTCTTTGATCAGTCTCTCTTCCATAGGCTTTCGCCGCTTGGGTGGTTGTACAAGCGCGAATCTCAAGCGTTCGTCGTATTTCTTTTTGTCGATCCGTTCTGGGTCTAAGTGGCTCCAGCTTTCACGATGCAGTCGACTTTCGAGCCGACGGAGGACCTGTTGGTCGGAATCGAGCCAATCCACTCGGTACAGTCCTGTCGCAGCTTGGTAGACCGGGCGTCGACTCAACGATTCGCGATCCTCCACAAGGCACCATGCACGAACGTGAAATCGGCCCGTTGCCGGATGTCGATTGTAAAAGATGACTTGGTCGTAAACGTGACGCCCGAGCGGGTCGTAGAAGTGATTGAGCTCAATTAAATCGACATGCTCGCTCAAGCAGCCTTGGTCTGCATCACGCGCCGAAACAAATCCGAACAAGATAAGAAAAAGACTAGATAACATGACCGCATTCTCTCCTCGATAGTCCTTCTGCGAACAAAGGCTCGCTGACGAACGAGTGCGATCACTAAACCGCGATTAGAAACGCGGAGAGAAGGCAATAGACATGTGTGCAGATCGCTATTGCTTGCTCAGGGGCTGGAGAGAAAATCCCGCGTTACATCATCGAACGATCAAGCAATGGATCACCTCGCTAGCGAACGAGCAAACAACCTACAACGACACTTTAAGCATCCTGCATGCAATGCCTGCACCGAAGCATAATCAGAAGCACAATCAGTGCCCCCGGTAAGCTTCGAGCGTGAAAGGAAGCCATAACAAATGATCGGAATCGGAGGCAAGACATGTTTACATCAATTGCATCGCAGAAGGCAATTCGCTGAAAAAGGAGAGGCAGACAAAACTGTTGCGCGATACTGGCCAATCAAGGGCGTTCGCCCTGCCAATAGTCGGCAATGGCCTCGGAAATCCGTATACCGTTGTTCACCATGGTAAGGTCCAGGAAGTCGTCGAGATGGACCGAATCGGGATACTCGGAGGTGATGACCCGCTCTAAGAAGGCAAGGGAGTCGTCATGAATGCGAGCGCCAAAGGGAATCCGTTCGATATCGGCGTCGCTCGCGTAAGCCCTCAGGCGAAGGCAAGCGGGACCTCCTCCATTGGCCATGCTTTCCTTCAAGGGTACGAACTCGATCGCGCCGAGTCGCGATTCCTGATGCTGGACACGCCTCAACACTTGAACGGCTGCAGGTGAGTTCAAGCATTCTATTGGGCAAACCATACACCAGCTTCCGTCCGATCGCGTTACGATCTGGGAATTGAACAAGTAGGTAGAGACGGCTTCAGAAAGAGAGAGCTCCTCTTCGGTGACTACAAAAATGCCTAATTTGCCACCGCATTGATTGCGAAAGGTTTCCGATATGCGATCCAGTTGATTGCATTGATCCACATACGCACTCTCGTGTACGAACAAGAAGTCTTCATGACTCGTGGCAATGACATCGTTATGAAAGACACCAGCATCGATCGCTTTGGGATGTTGCTGTACGAACAAGGATCGCGAATCACGGATCCTCAGTGACCTTGCCACGAGTTGTGAGGCGAGAGAAGTCTGGCGTGATGGATAAATATGTGGATGCACCGATTCTTTTGCTGGTGTAGCCGTTTGCGTCGTATTTGAATTTCTCTCGCCAAAGGCAAATACATATATCCCTTGATGATTCGTGGGATTCCAAAACCGCATTCCATTTGCTGCTCCTTCGTCACGGAGGGGAACCAAGCTTGGTAGCGCTTCGATCACCTCGATTGTACTTACGTGTTGGAAAAGGCGTCTCAATTGAGCATGTCGTTCTAGGTTCTCCTGTCCGCGGTGCAAGCTAGCTGCAAGGTTCGCGATCACGATTCTTCCCAAGCCGTCTATCGTATCGACGCTGGAACTGCAGGTGGCCGCATTGGCCATCCACATGAAGGAGGAACTCAACGACGAACTGAATAGCGATGGGAACTGGCTGGCGCAGTGCCTCCAATCGCTTGGGTCGTTGGTGCGAAATCCCATGGCCTCCATCCAGCGACAATTTGGTCGAACGGGTGGTGGCAGATAGAATTGTGGAATCCCAAGCTCGTGTAGCTTTCGCATCTTGGAAAGACCTTCAAGAGCGGCAGCCTTTGGATGGGCAATCTTGTTGCGATTGGTTTCGCTCGCAACATTGCCGACCCCCAAACCTCCGAAATGATGCGTTGGTCCAATCAATCCATCGATATTGAATTCTCTCATTTGACATCTCGGAACGAGCTGAACACCGAATCAAGCCCATGAGGTAGAGGATTGGGTTGCTGCAAAACACGCGCTTGCACCGATGCTATTGGGTCGCTGCAGTAGTCGATTGCAAAATATCCACTGGAACGGTGGTTACCACTGGAACCGAGTCCACCGAAGGGAAGCTTGCCAGTGGCACCCGTTGTCGGACTATTCCAATTGAGAATTCCCGCGCGAACTTCGTTGACGAATTGATCAAAATGTTCGCGTGAATCGCTTATCAGCCCTGCGGACAATCCGTAGCGCGTTCGATTGGCCGATGCAATGGCATCGTCCAAATCCTCTACATACTCAATGGTTGCCAAAGGCCCAAAAACCTCGTCATCCTCCATTTCTTCCCCGGAACGCTCCCACAATCCCGGTCGGATCAGATTGGGGTGAGACAGGAAGGTTTGACAACGAATGAGAGGGATGGCGCCTCTTGCCGCGAATCGCTCTTCGCCGCTGAGGACGGACTGTACTGCATCCTCGCCCACTAATGGCCCCATAAAAGGCCCTGGAGTTTCGAAGGGGAGTCCGACGCGTATTCGTGGGATAGATTCGACAAAGCGACGTATCAACTCGCGGTTGAGTGCGCTCTCGAGAACGATCACGCGCCGAGCGCAGGTACATCGCTGTCCACTCGTGATGAAACAGGAGGCGATGAGTACATGCAATGCTGCGTCGAGATCCGACACGCGGTCGATGATCAATGGATTATTACCACCCATTTCGAGAGCAAGCAAACATTCCGGTCGCCCCGCAAGCATGCGGTGCAACTCCGCTCCAACACGATAGGAGCCCGTGAAGCAAACACCGTCTACGCTCGTCGAGTTCACGATTTGTCGAGCAACCTCCGCTCCGCCATGGAGGGTATGGAGTACTCCTGTGGGTAATCCTGCTTCTTCCCATACCCTTTGGATCCAATCCCCTACTGCTGGAGCCTTTTCGCTCGGCTTGAAGAGGACACCATTCCCCATTAACAGTGCAGGTACGATGTGCGCACCCGGCAAGTGTAGGGGAAGATTAAAAGGACCCAGCACAGCGATCAATCCGATAGGTCGAAAACGTATCACGCTTTCTGACGTGACTTGCTCATCGGACCACATCGAACGTCGGTTTCGCAGTGCATCGAGGGTGTGCTCCACTTTGCTCGCTGCGGCCACTACTTCCGAATGAGCCTCCCAATAGGGTTTCCCCATCTCCATCGAAATCGTGGTAGCTATGGCGCCTGCATGGTGGCGTAGCCGCTCGGCAAACCGTTTGCATACCCCTTCGCGGGTTTCCAAAGTGACGCGTTTCCACGAATCCTTCGCGATGAGGCTGCGATCGATCGACGATGCGACTTGCTGAGGCGAGGCAAAAGACCCTCTCCAAGTGACCGAACCATCTACGGGGCTGATCCGTTCTTGGTATGACATCGTTTGGCGAGCCTTCCTGCGGATGAAATAACCGCGATGCGAAAAAGTCTCAACGAGGAGAAGTAAGTAGCGATACGAATGCTTCCGACTTGCTGGATACCAATAGGCCTATGAGATTACTGGTCTCTGCTTCGATCACGGGCAATCCATGTAGATCGGTTCCTAAACCGATGGACGAGTCCACACGCCACCGATTGCCGTCGATAGACAAGCGTGACGCATCGATATATACCGATCCCTGTACGCGATCCTGAATGACGATGACGTTTTGCGTTTTTGCCGAATTGACTTCAGACTGCACGCGAGACATTGGCCACAACGGAATTTCCTTAGGAAGAGGATTCTTGAGCGGCAGACGAATCACATCGAATCGGTCCGAACTATCGTCCATGCCGCCCAAAGTAGAAACGGGCTCTCGGAAATCAACGTCCATTCGAAGAGATTGTCCTGCCACTTCGATCGAGGGAGTGCCTGCCAAAGCGGAGTTCGGTGCAAAGGCTTGTTCGCGGAAACAGAGTAGCGATTGGTCGTCAATTGGCAAACACCAACCCACCTGTTGTTGCTGAGTGCGAAACCCGAAGCTCCGTTCCTGCCACCGCAATGCGATGCGCTGTGGTGGAGGAACGCGTCCGAGCTGCTCGCTCCTGCCAACACCAAATCCAATCGATGGGGTCCATTTTAGCCAATCGGATTCGGGGCGTTCGTGCAAGAGAAAACGATGTCCCGTGTTGACAACATCACCTGAGTCTTCCGGGGTAGCCATTTCGATTCCACCCGTGATGAGCTGAGGAATGGTTTCGGCATCGATCTCCAGTCCGGTCAGCCCAACATCCACACGCCATCCGCTACGATTCCAAAACTTCGACTCCGTTCGAACGAGATCGCGATACTCAGGTGCGATCCAACATCTCGTTTGAACGCTTCGTGCATCGCTAGATAGTCCGAGATCGATAACTTTTCCGATTTGGTAGCCTCGGAACTGAATAGGCGCACCGGGAGCAAGCCCGCGCCGGGTGGCGCTGTCCAAAGTCAGCTCAAGCGATCCCGTGGGGGGGATGTTGGCGGGAGGGTTCTCCAGGCCGGTGAAGCGAAGCTTGATCGGTGCATCCGGGCTGCCTGGCTCCATGGCCAAGAACTTTGCTCCAAGGATTGTCTCCAGTCCGGCGATGGTCCCCGGTGTAATCTGTGGGCGGACGATCCAAAATCGACTCCCTTCTCTGGCTACATTCTTCGCGTGCTCAGCGACTCGGACTTTGACGATCACTTTGGAAAGCTCCCGGTCGAGCTCCACTTTCTCCACGACGCCAATCTCAATTCCCTTGTGTTTCAAGCGATCTTCGGGCTTGATACCATGTCCATCGTTGAACTCGATATCAATTTCTACGCCACGTTCCATCCATGCAGCCCAAAAAAAACCGATAGATAGCAGGGCGCATCCAACCGGCAGAATCCAAATCCAATGTTGGGAAGCTCTCCACGATGCGATTTCGAGAGGAGTCGGAATGGAAACGATATCGACATCAAGATTCGATGGGGTGGTGGATTCCGAAGAAGATGGGGCGTTCATGGTATCTCGTCCCAAAGAGCACGGGGATCTAAAACAAGTGCCGCCAAGAGGCTCATCGCAACACATAACGTAAACGCAAAGATTGCGGGACCAAACTGAAACGCTACCAAACCCTGCAGCTTGATCCACATAACGAGAATCGCAAGTAACAAGACATCGAGCATGCTCCATTTCCCGGCATGCTCCATCCAGCGGTAAGCAATAGATCTTTGGTTGGAGTTCAAAAATTGTACCCAAGTCAGCTCAAGAAGAATGAGCAGCTTGGTCAACGGAAATAGAATCGAAAAAAGAAAAATGATGACCCCAATTCGCCATTCGCCAACTTGAAACAAATCTCGGATGCCTCCCAGCAAACTGCTTTGATGATGATGTCCCAACTTCTCAATCTCAACGATGGGAAGAAGGATCGCCGGTGGGAAGAGGACAAGAGAGCTGATTGTGAGCGCCGCGACGCGCGACCGCATGGCGGCTGGTGACGCCGTTTGGTTCAATGGGGTATGGCAGCGTCTGCAGGACGCGACCGGGATACGAACTCCGCTGCGAACTCCGACACTGCGAATTCCGCCATCGGATGACGCTTCCGGCATTCGATGGACTAGCCCGCAACAGTGACACGATTTGAGTTTCATGCCCCTATTCTACCGTTCGAAAAGCTTCTCTCCCTCGGAAAGTTTCTCTTGCTTTCCATTTGTTTCTGTACCCTTCGGTATAACGGACAATGGGTCGATATGCAGCCATGCCGGTGCAGCGCTCACAAGCGTCGCTGCGAATTGTGCTCCCTGGGCAAGCCAGAGGATCGCGCCCGTTCCAAGTACCGTTCGGACCAACACGGAGTCAAAAGATGCTTGCGACCCGTTCATCGAGTTCTCGACTCGGCGCCTTGACTCGGCGAAATCGAAACGACTTGCATCGACGTCATCGCCCATGCGATGCGTTTCTACTTCGAAATGAAGGTGCCCGTGGCTGAAGAATCGAACCGCATCTCGGCTAAAGGAAATTGGATTACTCAGTCCACCAGGGCTACTGTCACTTCGTTCGCTGGTCATCGAGATCTGCCCATTCAGGGTGGTCGGATTCACCACAATTGGCGCCGCCGAAGGCTGGGCTTTATCCGACTCTCTCTCTTTCTGAATGGATGGGTTTTCCTGCTGAACGTCGCGAGGAGTAGGACTGGTCGCAGTACTCGCTGTAGTCGTTGACTCACTCTGTGACTTGGTCGATGTCGTTGAACTCGGTGTGGAATCGTTTTGTACGCTATCAGGTCGATTGACTTGAATCGTGACAATCACCACATCCGACACCAAATCCCCATCGGTAACCTGATAGGCAAACTGAACGGTGCCAACGAATCCGCGCTCAGGTCTATATATCAAGCTGCCATCCGCTGCAATCGAAAGTAGGGCACCCCTCGACGGCGCCTGCACCAGGATCGCGGTTATGGAGTCTCCATCGGGATCCCAATCATTGAGTAACAATCCAGCAGAGGGCACAATCAAGTCATCGAGGTAGCTTGTTGAGTACACATCTCCACGACCAATTGGCCGTTCATCGACATTTTGGACTTGTATGGTAAATAAACTGGAAGCAATCGAACCATCCATGCTTGTCGCGATGACAATGACATCCCAACTCGATTGAAACTCGTAGTTGAGCGACTGTATGGTCCTGATAACCCCAGTCGAAGCATCGATAGAGAATCGCCCCCCTGCATTGTTCCCCAATGAATAAACCACATTGCTAGTCGTAGCGTCGCTATCAATCGCTAAGGCAGTAATACCAACGATCGACCCTGCCTGCAAATTCTCAGCAATAATATTTGTGCCACTGTTGCTGTCTATTGGCGCGGTGACATTAAATTCATCGACATCACCAATCAGAATGGTACGCGTTGCCGTGACACTGCTGGAATCGCTACTCGTGGCTCGAATGGTGATGCTGTAGCTCGCCGCGGTTTCACGATCAATCGCCCCTGCTACCGTGATGACACCGGTATGAGTGTCAATGGAGAAAAGCCCCCCTACATTGTTATCCAGTGAGTAGGTAACTAGGTCCGTTCCATCCGGATCCGTTGCGACGGCCTGGATTCCGACGGTCGTACCCACTGCACTATTCTCTAAGACAAAATCGACGGACGCGTCTTGATCTTGGATACTCGAGACCGCAAACTCATTCTCGTCCTTAAGTTGAATGGTGTAGTTCTGCAACGAATACGAGCCATCGGACGAAGTCGCCCGCACCACGATGCCATGGCTCGATGCGGCCTCGAAGTTCAGCAACGATCCATCTGCAACCGTGACAACACCTGTGACTGAATCAATGTTGAATCGCCCTGCAGCACTGTCATCAAGTGAGTAGGTGACCGAGTTCGTGGTGGCGTCGGCATCAATCGACGAGACGGTGATTCCTACAAGCGTCCCGCTCGTTGAATTCTCCTCCACCTCGTTCATCGCCGAATCAGCATCTGTTGGCACCGAAACGTCGAACTCATCGAGGTCGTTGATGTCGATATTGAACGTTTGGGCTGCGATGGAGCCATCGCTCGAAGTGGCTTGTACGGTGATGGATCGGCTCGCACCATGCACTTCCCTATTGATGGCGGCCGCAGTAGTGACGACACCCGTGGTGGCATCGATTTGAAATAGGCCGTCAGGATTGCTGGTAAGGCTATAGGTGACGGTATTCGTCGTCGAGTCAAGGTCGAACGCATTCGCCGTGATCCCAACGGTAGTGCCGATGGTCACATTCTCATTAACTTCATTCGTTGCAGTGTCGGTGTCCGTTGGAGTCGAGACATCGAACTCATCGAGATCGTTGATACCGATGTTGAAAGTTTGCGTGGCGATGGAACCATCGCTTGAAGTGGCTTGCACGGTGATGGATCGGCTCGCACCATGCGCTTCTCGGTTGATGGTTGCCGCGGTGGTAACAATACCGTTGGTGGCATCGATCTGAAATAAGCCGTCAGGATTGCTGGTAAGGCTATAGATGATGGTGTTGGTAGTCGAGTCCAAGTCGAACGTATTCGCGGTGATTCCAACGGTGGTACCGACAGAAACGTTTTCGTTGACTTCATTCACCGTTGCATTCGTATCCGTTGGCACCGAAACGTCGAACTCATCGAGGTCGTTGATGCCGATATTGAACGTTTGGGCTGCGATGGAGCCATCGCTCGAAGTGGCTTGTACGGTGATGGATCGGCTCGCACCATGCACTTCCCTATTGATGGCGGCCGCAGTAGTGACGACACCCGTGGTGGCATCGATTTGAAATAGGCCGTCAGGATTGCTGGTAAGGCTATAGGTGACGGTATTCGTCGTCGAGTCAAGGTCGAACGCATTCGCCGTGATCCCAACAGTGGTGCCGATGGTCACATTCTCATTAACTTCATTCGTTGCAGTGTCGGTGTCCGTTGGAGTCGAGACATCGAACTCATCGAGATCGTTGATGCCGATATTGAATGTTTGGGCTGCGATGGAGCCGTCGCTGGAGGTCGCTTGCACAGTGATGGATCGACTTGCGCCATGCACTTCCCGGTTGATGGCTGCTGCAGTGGTGACGACCCCGGTGCTGGCATCGATCTGGAAGAGACCATCCGGGTTGCTGGTAAGGCTATAGGTGACGGTATTCGTCGTCGAATCAAGGTCGAACGCGTTCGCCGTGATCCCAACAGTGGTTCCAACGACCGCGTTTTCATTCACTTCATTCGTTGCAGTGTCGGTGTCCGTTGGAGTCGAGACATCGCACTCATCAAGGTCGTTGATGCCGATATTGAATGTTTGGGCTGCGATGGAGCCGTCGCTGGAGGTCGCTTGCACAGTGATGGATCGACTTGCGCCATGCACTTCCCGGTTGATGGCTGCTGCAGTGGTGACGACCCCGGTGCTGGCATCGATCTGGAAGAGACCATCCGGGTTGTTGGTAAGGCTATAGATGATGGTATTGGTGGTCGAGTCTAGATCGAATGCATTGGCTGTGATGCCAACGGCGGAACCAACAGCCACGTTCTCATTGACTTCATTCGCCCCCACATTCGTATCGGTGGGAGTCGAAGCGTCGAACTCATCGAGATCGTTGATACCGATATTGAACGTTTGCGTGGCGATGGAACCGTCGCCGGAGGTCGCTTGCACGGTGATGGATCGACTTGCGCCATGAGCTTCTCTATTGATGGCTGCTGCGGTGGTGACAGATCCAGTGCTAGCATCGATCTGAAATAAGCCGTCCGGGTTGCTGGTAAGGCTATAGGTGACGGTATTCGTCGTCGAATCAAGGTCGAACGCGTTCGCCGTGATCCCAACAGTGGTTCCAACGACCGCGTTTTCATTCACTTCATTCGTTGCAGTGTCGGTGTCCGTTGGAGTCGAGACATCGAACTCATCAAGGTCGTTGATGCCGATATTGAACGTTTGCGTGGCGATGGAGCCGTCGCTGGATGTTGCTTGTACGGTGATGGAGCGGCTTGCGCCATGCGATTCGCGGTTAATGGCTGTGGCTGTGGTCACGACCCCAGTGGCCGCATCGATCTGGAAGAGACCGTCCGGGTTGCTGGTGAGGCTGTAGCTGATGGTGTTGGTAGTCGAGTCCAAGTCGAATGCATTCGCGGTGATGCCAACGGTAGTTCCGATGGTCACATTTTCGTTGATTTCATTCGCTGCTGCATTGGTATCGGTGGGAGTCGAAACGTCGAACTCATCGAGATCGTTGATACCGATATTCAACGTTTGCGTGGCGATGGAACCGTCGCTGGAGGTCGCTTGCACGGTGATGGATCGACTTGCGCCATGAGCTTCTCTATTGATGGCTGCTGCGGTGGTGACAAATCCAGTGCTAGCATCGATCTGAAATAAGCCGTCCGGGTTGCTGGTAAGGCTATAGGTGACGGTATTCGTCGTCGAGTCAAGGTCGAACGCATTCGCCGTGATCCCAACGGTAGTGCCGATGGTCACATTCTCATTAACTTCATTCGTTGCAGTGTCGGTGTCCGTTGGAGTCGAGACATCAAACTCGTCGAGATCATTGATTCCGATATTGAACGTTTGCGATGCAATAGAGCCGTCGCTGGATGTTGCTTGTACGGTGATGGAGCGGCTTGCGCCATGCACTTCCCGGTTGATGGCTGCTGCAGTGGTGACGACCCCGGTGTTGGCATCGATCTGAAAGAGACCATCCGGATTGCTGGTAAGGCTGTAGGTGATGGTATTGGTGGTCGAATCAAAGTCGAATGCATTCGCCGTGATGCCAACGGTGCTGCCGACTGCCACGTTTTCGTTGACTTCATTTACGGCCGCATTGGAATCGGTGGGAGTCGAAACGTCGAACTCATCAAGGTCGTTGATGCCGATATTGAACGTTTGCGTGGCGATGGAGCCGTCGCTGGATGTTGCTTGTACGGTGATGGAGCGGCTTGCGCCATGCACTTCTCGGTTGATGGCCGCTGCAGTGGTGACGACCCCGGTGGTGGCATTGATCTGGAAGAGGCCGTCTGGGTTGCTGGTAAGGCTATAGGTGGCGGTATTCGTCGTCGAGTCAAGGTCGAACGCATTCGCCGTGATCCCAACGGTAGTGCCGATGGTCACATTCTCATTAACTTCATTCGTTGCAGTGTCGGTGTCCGTTGGAGTCGAGACATCAAACTCGTCGAGATCATTGATTCCGATATTGAACGTTTGCGATGCAATAGAGCCATCGCTGGAAGTGGCTTGTACTGTGATCGATCGGCTCGCGCCATGCACTTCCCGGTTGATGGCTGCTGCAGTGGTGACGACCCCGGTGTTGGCATCGATCTGAAAGAGACCATCCGGATTGCTGGTAAGGCTGTAGGTGATGGTATTGGTGGTCGAATCAAAGTCGAATGCATTCGCCGTGATGCCAACGGTGCTGCCGACTGCCACGTTTTCGTTGACTTCATTTACGGCCGCATTGGAATCGGTGGGAGTCGAAACGTCGAACTCATCAAGGTCGTTGATGCCGATATTGAACGTTTGCGTGGCGATGGAGCCGTCGCTGGATGTTGCTTGTACGGTGATGGAGCGGCTTGCGCCATGCGATTCTCGGTTGATGGCTGTGGCTGTGGTCACGACCCCAGTGGCCGCATCGATCTGGAAGAGACCGTCCGGGTTGCTGGTGAGGCTGTAGCTGATGGTGTTGGTAGTCGAGTCCAAGTCGAATGCATTCGCGGTGATGCCAACGGTAGTTCCGATGGTCACATTTTCGTTGATTTCATTCGCTGCTGCATTGGTATCGGTGGGAGTCGAAACGTCGAACTCATCGAGATCACCGATAGTGATGCTTCTCACCAGAATCGTAGTGCTGGTATCACTGCTGGTCGCACGAATGGTTATGTTGTAACTCGCTGTCGTTTCTCGATCGATGACACCTGCGACGGTGATCACACCCGTAACGGAATCGATTGCAAAGAGACCGTTCGCACTGTTTTCAAGTGTATAAGTGACTGTATCGGTCCCATCAGAGTCCGTAGCTAGAGCGGTGATACCAACAATGGTTCCGTTAGTCGAATTCTCTAGTACATAGTCAGTAGCATTGTCCGCATCATGAATCGCAGATATTGTCGATTCGTTAACATCCGTAAGTTGAATCGAATAATTCTGAATGGAAAAGGATCCATCGGCAGAGGTTGCCCTTACGATGACGCCATGACTTGTGTTCGCTTCATAGTTGAGTAGAGAGCCATCGGCGACCATGACTACGCCAGTGAAGGCATCAATAGTGAAGCGTCCATTAGCGTCATTATCAAGCGTGTAAGTGACTGTATACGTCGTGGCATCGGCATCGGAAGCTGAGGCCGTGATGCCTACGATGGTTCCGTTAGCGGCGTTCTCCGAAACGGAATTGGCGGATGAATTCGAGTCGCTGATCGCCGTAATGTCGAACTCGTCCAGGTCCTGGATATCAATGTTGAAAGTTTGCGTGGCGATGGACCCGTCGCTTGAAGTCGCCTGAACAGTAATCGAGCGGCTCGCACCATGGACTTCCCGGTTGATGGCCGCTGCAGTGGTGACAACCCCGGTGTTGGCATCGATCTGAAAGAGACCATCCGGATTGCTGGTAAGGCTGTAGGTGATGGTGTTGGTAGTCGAGTCCAAGTCGAATGCATTCGCCGTGATGCCAACGGTAGTTCCGATGGTCACATTTTCGCTGATTTCATTCGTTGCCGCATTGGAATCTGTTGGAGTCGAAACGTCGAACTCATCGAGATCGTTGATTCCAATGTTGAACGATTGCGTGGCGACGGAACCGTCGTTCGACGTGGCTTGCACAGTGATGGATCGACTTGCGCCATGAACTTCTCTGTTGATGGCGACCGCAGTAGTGACGACACCCGTGGTGGCATCGATCTGAAATAAGCCGTCAGGGTTGCTGGTAAGGCTATAGGTGACGGTATTCGTCGTCGAGTCAAGGTCGAACGCATTCGCCGTGATCCCAACGGTAGTGCCGATGGTCACATTCTCATTAACTTCATTCGTTGCAGTGTCGGTGTCCGTTGGAGTCGAGACATCAAACTCGTCGAGATCATTGATTCCGATATTGAACGTTTGCGATGCAATAGAGCCATCGCTGGAAGTGGCTTGTACTGTGATCGATCGGCTCGCGCCATGCACTTCCCGGTTGATGGCCGCTGCAGTGGTGACAACCCCGGTGTTGGCATCGATCTGAAAGAGACCATCCGGATTGCTGGTAAGGCTGTAGGTGACGGTATTCGTCGTCGAATCAAGGTCGAACGCGTTCGCCGTGATCCCAACAGTGGTTCCAACGACCGCGTTTTCATTCACTTCATTCGTTGCAGTGTCGGTGTCCGTTGGAGTCGAGACATCGAACTCATCAAGGTCGTTGATGCCGATATTGAACGTTTGCGTGGCGATGGAACCATCGCTCGACGTGGCTTGCACGGTGATCGATCGGCTCGCACCATGCGATTCGCGGTTGATGGCTGTGGCAGTGGTCACGACCCCAGTGGCCGCATCGATCTGGAAGAGGCCGTCGGGGTTGCTGGTAAGACTGTAGCTGATGGTATTCGTGGTCGAATCGAGATCGAATGCATTCGCCGTGATGCCAACCGTGGTTCCGATGGTCACATTTTCGTTGATTTCGTTCGCTGTCGCATTGGAATCGGTGGGAGTCGAAGCGTCGAACTCATCGAGATCGTTGATAACGATGTTGAATGTTTGCGTGGCGATGGAACCATCGCTGGAGGTAGCTTGCACGGTGATCGATCGGCTCGCACCATGCGCTTCTCGGTTGATGGTTGCCGCGGTGGTAACAACCCCGGTGGTGGCATCGATCTGGAAGAGGCCGTCGGGGTTGCTGGTAAGACTGTAGCTGATGGTATTCGTGGTCGAATCGAGATCGAACGCATTCGCCGTGATGCCAACCGTGGTTCCGATGGTCACATTTTCGTTGATTTCATTCGCTGCTGCATTGGAATCGGTGGGAGTCGAAGCGTCGAACTCATCGAGATCGTTGATAACGATGTTGAATGTTTGCGTGGCGATGGACCCGTCGCTGGATGTTGCTTGCACGGTGATCGATCGACTTGCGCCATGCACTTCCCGGTTGATGGCTGCTGCAGTGGTGACGACCCCGGTGCTGGCATCGATCTGAAAGAGACCATCCGGGTTGCTGGTAAGACTGTAGCTGATGGTATTCGTGGTCGAATCGAGATCGAATGCATTCGCGGTGATGCCAACGGTAGTTCCGATGATCACATTCTCATCGACTCCATTCGCTGCAGTGTTTGTGTCGGTGGGAGTTGAAACGTCGAACTCGTCGACATCGGTGATGACAACAGATAGGGCTTGATTGTCAGTGTTCATTCCGTCGGACACTTGAACAATCACATTGTAGGTGTTGTCTGAGTTTTGATCTAATGGGCCTTCGAAGTTAGGGGCTGAGACGAACGAGAGGGCCCCAGTACTTGAATGGATCGTAAACTGAGAAGCGTCGGTACCTCCGATGATGCTGTAGGTTAGTGATTGGGCTGGGGCATCACCATCAACAGCGGTCACGGTTGTAACCGACGAAGAGTTCTCCGCGACATATACGGTTGCGGTGGATTGAGAACCATCGGACGTGATCGTTGGGTCATTGTCATTAACGGCATTCACTGCAATAGTGAATACTTGATCGTTTGTTGAGCTATCCGAAGAGGTCGCACGGATCGTGATATTATGGCTCTGCGCCACTTCATAATCAATGAGTGATCCATTCGCGACGGAAACAACTCCGGTAGCCGCGTCGATGGCAAAGCGGCCACCAGCAGAATCAAGGAGTGAATAGGTGACCGTGTTATTCGTGGCATCGGAATCCGACGCTGATGCCGTGATGCCTACCAACGTTCCATTGGCTGCATTCTCCGCTACCGAGTTTGCAATTGCGTTCGTATCGCTTACCGCCGAAATGTCGAACTCGTCCAAGTCGTTGATGGAGATCTGGAATGACTTATCGAATGACGCTCCAGAGGCGTCCGTTACTCGAACGGTGATCGAGTGGAATGCGACCGACTCCCTGTTCAGAAGGGAGCCGTCAGCAACCGTGATTTGGCCCGTACTGTTGTGGATTGCAAACCGACCTCCCGCACTTTCTGTCAATGCATACGAAAGTGCTTCACCGTGGCTGCTACTATCAAGATCGATTCCTGTTACGCTTCCGACAACGGTAGCATTGGTAGCGTTTTCATTTACTGATAAGGCTCCGCTCGTGATGTCATACGGAGCGTCGTTCGCGCCTTGGATGGTCACGGTGATCTGCGTTGTGCTGGCGAGTCCAGCCGAGTCATGAACGGTGTAGGTGAACACATCTTGAAGAGTGTTGGCTGTGGATCTCAGAGCTTGAACGGTTGTGTTGTTATTGTCAACCGTATACGTGTACGCTCCGTTTGCGGCAATGGTGATCGAACCGAACGTACCGGTGACAGTGGAACCCACGTTCGTGGCTGCAGATGCGACGACACCTGCTGCGACTCCTTGGACGACCTTGGTGTCGCCCAAGTCGACGTCGGTATCGTTCGAGAGCACATTTCCTGTTGGATTGGTACCAGCCGTGTTATTGGAGATTCCACCTGCCTCGATGGCAGTTGCCGAATCGGTAACTGCCACAGGAGCATCATTCACTGCGGTTACATTGATGGCTGCCGATTCTGTAGCGGTACTGAATGCGCTGGTTCCACCATTGGTTGCGGTGGATACGTAGGTGCCTTGGGTTCCGGTAGTTCTGTCCCAGGCTCGAAACGAGAAGTCAGCGGTCGTGGCATTCTCACCATTGGGTATAAATCGAACAAGATCAGTACTGCGCAGCAAGAGCGCACTCGTGTTGGAGACCGCCCCTATATTGCTCCAGGTCGTTCCTCCATTGATTGAGAACTGCCAAGTACCATTACCGCTGTTCAGGGTTGTGATTGCGATTCCCTCTACGGCACCGGAATCGATGTCCGTGATTCGATCGCCTCCGGCCGATGTCACGATGGATGCAACAGATTGCCCGCTATTGGTCGATTGATCCTCGGTGATGGAGTTCAATGTCATACTGCCCGAATTGTCGAGAACAGGTGCATCGTTTAGGCTGGATACATTAACGGTAACGGTGTCGCTCGCAGAACTGAATGCAGTAGTACCTCCGTTTGTTGTTGTATTGACGAGGGACCCAACTGTGCCGGATGTCTGGTCCCAAGCTCGATAGGATAAGAGCATCTGCCCGCCGTTGTCACCGCTTGGAGTGAATCGAACCAAGTCTGTTGAACGCAGCAAAAGTGCAGAGGTCTCGTTAACCGAGGTTGTCAGCCAAGTAGTACCGCCGTTGATACTATAGGACAGAACTCCGCCCGAACCTGACACTCCGGTGAAAGCGATTCCTTGCACGGCTCCGCTATCGACATCCGTCATAGTGGAACCAAGAAGTGTTGCAACATTCACCGTCATCCCGGCGCTGTCTTCCGTGAAAGACACCCCTGGGGAATACGGGGAGAGAACGGGCGCATCGTTAACTGCGGTGATGGACAGTCCGGCGGTATCAGTCGCGGTGGAGAAGGGAGTAGTCCCTCCAACGGCGAGTGCGTTGACACTGTAGTCAATCTTGATGTCGTCGATAAAAAAATTGTCACCACTCGCCGCTTGGGTCACTAAGAATCGAATCGCCGTATTGCTGTTTGCGTACGAGGAAATATTGAACGATTGATAGACCCCGACATTTCCACTGTAGAAGCTTGAGTCTACGCTGTACGTTTGAAGAGTCGTCCAAGTCGAACCGTTATACACCTGCAGGGCGACTTGACCACCTGCCGATGCATTCATCTGTTCATAGGTGAAGCTAAGTGTCGCAGAGGTTGCTCCGCTCAAGTTTACCGAGCGCGATATTCCTCTATTCGCCGTTGACATATTGACCGATAGGTAGGGGCCGGCAACGACACTTCCAGCGGTCGCAACGGTGACACTTCCCGCAGCAGTTCCGTCAGCTTCGCCTATCTCTTGCCAGGACGCTGACCATGAGTTGGTGCCGTTGTTGCCCCCGTAAGATTGGGTATCGAAGTCATCCCGAACGGTCAGGTTTTGTGACGCGTATAAGCTGACTGTTGCACCATTGGTGCCTGAAGTTCGGTCCCAAGCTCTGAAGGTAATCGCGTCCGAAATCGTACCGTTGTAATTGGCGTTCGGTTGGAAATAGAGACGTGTATTGCTATCCGAAGCCAGAAGACGTGCATTGCTGTCCGATACGGCACCCAGCGCGCTCCAGGTCGTTCCTCCATTGGTGGTGTACCACCAGGTGCCTTGACTGGTGTTGGCACCTGTGACAGCAATTCCGAGCAATCCTCCCGAGTCAGGATCGGTGACGTTATCGAGTTGCCCCGATGGAGAACTCAAATCGATCATCGAAGAGATAAACGTACCCACTGCTCCACTGGGCGAGCCAGAATCTTCGCTTTGAGTTATCAACGTAGGACTCTTGGAAGAATCCAAGGTGGGGGCATCGTTGACGCTATTCCATAGGAAAATGTAGGGTTGGTGGGCAATACTGTTTGTGCCAGCGTTCGTTTCGACTTCCGTCACAGATCCCCAATTTCCTCCGTCCCACTCGATAAAGCTCACATCGGACGTGCTATCGAGTACACCGAGCATGATATGGTTACTGGCTGGGTCCGAATACAACGCTACAGAAGCTGGAGTAAGGGACGAACCCAGCGAGGGAGTGTATTGCTCGGCCGACCAACCTCCCCCTTGCGTCCAGGTGCGAACGCTGAGAGATGTACTATTCTCCGCGTAGACAGCGAGCAGATCCCCTGACGTGGATTCAAAAGCCACGGAGGCCATCATGCCTGAGGCGGAAACCAACGTGTCGGAGGCAAGTGTCTCGTTTCCCCATGACGATCCATTCCAAACCGAGAACCATGCCTCATTCGAACTCGTCGATGCGCTCAATGCAATTCGATCGGAGTTTGGGTCGGAAGCAAGAGATACGTAAACGGGATCACCAGACGTTCCAGGGCTCGTCAATGTGCTTTGGGAACTCCAACTCGTTCCGTTCCAAGTCCTAAAATTCAGATCGCTGCCACCTGAAATCGCATCGTACACGACAATGGCCTCGCCACTGAGTGACTCGTAAGCGACATAGGCGTCTGTCTGATTACCTCCTCCATTCTCGAGGATAATACTATTTCCCCAGCCGCTTCCGTTCCATACAAAGGCATACGAGTCACTTGATGAATTGGAGGCGACCAAGACCATCTCGTCGGAGTTTGGATTGGAGACCAGGTGAAGATTTCGAGCTTCTCCAGACAACGGGCTGGTTAGCGTCTGAACGGATGACCAGGTCGATCCATCCCACACAGAGTAGGAAATTCCACTCGTACTTGTGGTTCCGTTGTTCCAAACCATGACTGCTTGATCGCTGCCCGTTTCATACTGGACATCGAATCCGTGTGCGACGCCAGAACTGCTAGTCCCCATGGAGAATCCGAAGCTCGTCCAAGTCGTCCCGTTCCACATTTGGCCTGATATGACACCAGCGCTGTTCATCCCTACGATGATGCGCTCATCGCGCAGCCTGGAATCCGCTCCATCGATAATGCGATACTCTCCGGAACTGGCTCCATTCATCTCGGAACTAAAACTCGTTCCGTCGTAGGATTCCAATTCCGTATTTCCAGTTCCTCCTTCTGCCCAAACCGCTACACCTGTCGATGCTGCGTCGAGTAGTCCACCCCAAAGATTAGTAAATCCGGAGCTGAATGCGATTGCGGTTTCGATACTTCCGGTTCGGTACTCGAGTTCCCAGTTTCCTGCGTTATCACTGGTGCCGGTTTTGTCGATGGAGGCAATCACATCGGCGGTGGTGAAGGTCGCTAGAGCATCGAGCAGTTGCACTCCTTCGTTCGAAGCGGCGACATCGCAGCCATAAATGACAATATCCCCATCAGGCCCCAAGGCCATGCCCCACGATCGCAATCGATCCGAATAGTTCGCAATGTTCTCAGAGTCGATCCACGAGCTTCCGAGTTGAAACATTCCATCCGAACCGTGAGAGACGATATGAATCGCATCCAAGTCGTCGTACTCCGCTAAGAGCGCTTCGATTTGATTCAATCCGCTTTCAACAGAACTCAAAACATGGATCGTATAATCCGCGCTAGCATCGTCACGCTGCAAATCATTCAATAGAAGATCCAGGTCGTACAACCCGTCTTGAACAAACACAATCTCCTGGCGACTGGAATTCGGAGCCGCGTTATCCGTGGTTTGCGATACCGCATCGGCTTCCTCGTTTGATTCGCTATCAACTTGCGCTTCACGCGAATGAAGAATCGGTTCGGACGGTTGGTTTGGATCTGCCTCCAGATCGGTGGCATCCGCGTTAGCCTGTTCCTTTAAGAAGACCGAGTTGGTGATCTCTTCGATCTCCGCGAGAAGCTGCTCGTAACTCTGCGCGTCGAGGTATTCGCTGCCACCACTGACTTCCCCCTCTCCCTCCTGAGGGACGGGAAGAGGGGTCGCACTGTAAAGTATTCGATCTTCCAAACGTATGGCATCAACGGCGTCCGGTGCGAGTGGAGGCGTTAGTCGAAAGAAACTTTCAATCCACTTATCGATATGAGCCATAACACTACGTACGGTCGATCCAGAATTGGAATTCCGCTCTCCGAAATCGGAGCGGGGGAACGTCGGTTTACGCATACAAACGCTGTCTTCATGTTGGGGGCTTATCTGCCTCTAGAACGACAGATGAGACAGCGGTCTAGATGGGAATCCAACAAGAAGCAGGGAGTTCTAGCGAAACTATTCGGCTCGTAGCGATCGTAACGATTTCAGAGAATGAGACGATTGGGGGCTAGAGGAACAATCCCGCGATCGCGGCATTCAGTAGCGTGGCGACAAAACCGACGAACAAGGCGCGTAGGCCGAGTTTCGCCAAGTCAGAGCGTCGGTCGGGCGCCATGGCCCCAATCCCACCGAGCTGAATCCCAACAGACGAAAAATTGGCAAACCCAGTCAGCGCGAACGCCGCGAGTTGGTAACTACGCTCCGACATCGCACCCGGAATTTCCTTCAGTTGCTTCATATCGAGGTAGGCCATGTGCTCGTTGATTGCAAGTTTCGTTCCTAGCAACTGCCCTACAGTGGACTGATCCGCCGATTCGATTCCCATCAAAAAGGCAACGGGGGAAAAGAGCTGTCCGAAAATCCATCGCAACGAAAGTTGTTGCTGAAACCAAGACGTCGGAATGAGCCCCAGCAGCCCGTCAATCATCGCGACAAAAGCGACGAACACGATCAACATGGCTGCCACGTTGAGAGCAAGCCTCAGACCATCTGTCGTTCCCGCTACGATCGCGTCGATGCCGTTGACATACGCTGACTTTGTACTCTCGATCGCGGTAGTGCCGCTCGTCTCGGGCACATCGACTTCTGGCATAAAGAGTTTGGACAGATAAAGGCTGCACGGGCAAGCCATGATGCAGGTCGTAAGAACGGCTACCGGATTCGCACCGTAATTGATGTAGACCGCCATCATTCCGCCAGAAATGTGCGCCATTCCACTGGTCATCAAAGCAAAGAGCTCGGAATTGGTCATCCGAGGTACGTAAGGTTTCACGATCAAAGGAGCTTCGGTCTGCCCCATGAACACGTTAGCCGATACCGACAACGTTTCCGCCCCGCTTGTTCCCATCAAATAGACCATGACCCGCGCCAGAACGCGCACACACCACTGGAGCACCCCGTAGTGATAAAGTAATGTAAAGAAAGCGGAGACAAACAAAATGGGTGGTAGGGCTTTGAATGCGAAAGGAAAGAGAAAGTTGTCGCCAAACGTACCTGCCATGTGGTCGACGCGTGCCAAATTTCCAAACACGAACTCCGCCCCAGCGTCGGAAAACGAGATAAAGGCTTTGACGACTTCTCCTAATCCCTCCAGCGCGCGATAGACCGAATAGGTTTCCCCGCCGATCTCCAACTCCCCTCGCAAGACGAGCAGTGCCAAAACAAATTGAAGGGCAATGCCCCAGCCAATGGTTTTCCATCGGACCGCGCGCAGATTGACCGAAAACATCGCGACCAATCCAAAAAAGAATAGGATCCCTATCGCGGCTTGACCACGCGTTCCAATCGAGGATTGCATCGCGTAACCGGCAGACGATAACAACCCGATGAACAGGCCAATCAGTACCCGCCAAAGCAAGGGAGTTGGATCCAACGCGTTAGACGATCCGTTGGAGGTATTGCCGTTGGAGGTATTGCCGTTGGAGGTATTGGACGTGGAGAGGTCGGGTACGTTGGGCGCAGAGCCCTCGAGACTGGCTGGCATAGAGTTCGTCGCATCGGTAGTTTTGGGACACGAGAGGTTGACTCAACGTATCGAGCTACCATGCTTCCTGCAAGTGATCCAAGAGGAGGGGTTGGAACTCCGTTGCGAATCGGTGCAAAAAAAGGGAGCCGAAGTGAATCGGCTCCCTTTGGAAGTTTTATTCTTTAGATCGACAGAACAAGGATCCTAGTAGCGATCGCGTCCACCGCGTCCGCTGCTGTAACCGCCGCCACCGCCGCCACCACCATCGCGGTCGCCTCGGTCACCACGGTAGCCGCCACCGCCGCCGCCGCCACCACCGCGTCGACCACCTCCACCACCGCCGCCACCACCACCACCACCGAAGGATGGACGTGGTTCACGAGGACGAGCCTCGTTGCAAGAAATACGTCGGCCAGCGACTTCTTGATCGTTCAATGCTTCCACCGCATTTTTTGCTTCCTCGGGGTTCTGCATTTCAACAAACGCAAAGCCTCGCGATCTCCCAGTCTCCCGGTCGACGATAATGCTCACCTTGGCAACAGTACCGTATCGAGAGAAAGCCTCACGAACCTCGTCTTCCGTCGCGCGAAACGAAAGATTCCCGACATAAATATTGATCACGTAACCAGACCCTTTTCACGACACTGCAATCCGCTCCATTACATTGAATGCGATCGGATGCAATCAACCAAACAAACCGTGAGCCAATCCACCAAACTCCTGAGCCAACACAAATTGAACCAGACTTGTTGAAATAGCTCCCACAAAACGAACCGTTGGAGCGTCAACCACATTGAGCACGCGCCGATGCAAACAAACCACCGAAGCACTGAATAGGTTGGCAAACCTAGGCAACGACGCGTGGATTATCGGACTGGGCCATAGCCAAGTCAACGGATATTTCTCAAGCCCCTTTGGGATTCACTGAAAATCCAACGGGGGTAAGGTTTCTACCATTGAAGACAGGTTAGTTCGCCTTTGTTTTCCCAAAAAACTCCTGCAGAAACGCGCGAAAACTTGGCCACTTCCTCCCTTGTCTTTCCCCTGTGGGGGCTTTGTTTTGCCGCCTACCTCGATCGCCAGTAGCGAACTGTTTTGGCCAGAGCGGTGATGACGTTCTTGATCTCCTTCTTCACCGTGAATCGAGGACCTGCGGGGACGAATAGATTCTTTCCCTCTCGGCGGACCGTGACGTTCTCCGCGATGATCGCCCGCAATAGCCAAGCTGCCATCGCTTCGTCGTCACAGACCACGCCAACCCACCCGGGGGCCGTCGATTCAAAAGCTGGTAAACCGCTCGCCAACGTGATCCCCCGACACAGCTCGTAGACAACATCCCGGTATCTGTCCGGATCCGAATCGATCTCCGATCTGTCGACCGCCTCGAGAAGAGTGCCTCGATGAGGAGGGCCACCTGCTAATGCCAAGTCGCAAAAGCTGGTCCATATCTCACCCCAAGGGACTTCGCCGAACTCTTCGCTCGGAAGCTTCGCCGACCCCATCGATCGAGGACTTACCGGCTCGCGGTTGCGAGCGTACTCGGGAGGCAAGGTCTCCCGGATCCGATGCTCCAGTCGCTCCCAATCCCGATTTCGATCAAGTCCATCTTCCGTCCAAGCACACCTTCCGAACTGCAGCGCACCTAACCACTTGCCCAGCAAGATCGAATCCAGCCCATCGAGTGGGTGAGACTGCTCCATCGGAATTCTATAAGTTACATCACGATCACGATGGATCCACTGCGACTCCATATCCAATTCCTCGCCCACTTCGATACTAGTAGAACCGTTCCACGTCAGCTCAATGCAGGGTGCTTTGATAACAACAGGATGCACCGAACTCTTTGGTGAACGGAAAGCAAAATCGGCGTCGAGCCCGCGTCTCCGGAACTCCCACACCAACTCCACTACTTCGGTCCGCCTCTGCCGCTCGCTTTGATTTTCTTCTCTCGGTTCATCCTCTCTGATCGGATCGATTGGGCCGGGAGGCTCCGTCAAGAACAACCAATTCGCATTCGGTGGCGTCCTCACGGAGGAGATCAAAAACTCGCACCAGTCGCGAGCATCCATCGGAGCTGCCAGGAAGAGCTCGAGGGGGCTTCGTTCGGGATACTGCCTCGCATCCAATCGATGCCAAACGACCCCGTCGCGTACCATTTCCCACCCACGCGACGTTCGTCCAATCGGTATCCAAACGAGGCGTTTGCAGTTCTCTTGACTGCATGCCTTCCAGAGTTCGTCCCACACCCGTTTGGAGCGGTTTGGATTCCATTGGGAATTCACCCAGAACACATGACTGCCTGTGCGAGATCGCAGCCGAGTCGCGAGGGATTCCCATGCGGAATCGGGATACCGGAGGGGTGAATCGATTGTGATGAGGATTGCTTCGTCTGTCGAGGACACGGTTTCCATCCTCGCAGCATAGTTAATTTTCTTGAGAGAGCAACGTGGTCCGTTCTACAGCCATCAAATCGTCGGTCTCGGGGAAGTTCGGAACGCTCATTCGTACTTCGAAGCGTCCCGGAACCGCTTCTCGCAACTTCTCCCAATCACCGCTTCGGAGCAACAGAATCTCGCTACCTTCAACCCGCGGGGAACCTTCTCGCTGCTCCTTCTCTAAGAATGCCTTCCACCCCGTAAATTCGACCGGTTGTCGGCTGTAAAAAACGACGCTTGGACGAAACAAATCCATCATGCGAATCGTTCTTGGCTCGGTTGTTCGTAGTTCGTTGACTTCCTGTGCAAGCCTCTGCGGGGATTGCCAAGGACGTAACTTCGGTGCAGCAACATGCCAAATCAACGAAAGGAAGAGGGCGGATGCGATTGCAAATCCGTATGGTAGTAGGTGACTCTCGCCTCCTCGCTGAGCAAGTATCCCTGCGATTCCCATGATCGCCAATGGTAGGCCCATCCACCAGGACGCGCCGACGAGTTCCCAGAGTGCCGGGGATACTTCTAACGCGCCGATCGGGCCGATTCGATTGATTCCTAACCAGCCGACACCGGCTAGACCAATCGTCAGCGTTGCTCCGACGAAAAGCAAACAGGTCCAAGCGATCGATTGCCATCGATGCCATCGCTTCGCATCCCGCCTCACCTCCATGAAGTAATAGCCGATGCAGAGGGCCAAAGCGGGATAAGCGGGCAGCACATAATTCGGCAGTTTGGTGCTCGCCATGGAAAACACGCCGAGATAGATGGCGATCCAAACGCTTATCCATCGCACTTCTTGTGAGCAATCGCTGCCGCGAAAGGATCGAATCCAAGCGAGACAGGCTGGAATGGCAAACGCAGACCATGGGTAGAGACCGATCAAGCAGGCGAGGAAGTAGTAATAAAAAGGGCCTTCGTGATTGTCCATCGCTTGCGAGAATCTTCCCAGATGATGGACGCCGATGAACTCGTCAAGAAATCTTCCTTGGCTCCGGAACTCGGCCAGATAGTACCAAGGTCCAGCAATCATCGCCAAGCACAAGAGTCCGAGCAGAGGGCGAACCGCAAGGAACGATGTTGCGACCGATCTCAGGCGAAGTGGATCGAGAACGCAAATCATAATGTTGCGCCGATGTGAGTCGGCGACGTGAGTTGGGCCCCGTAGTCGCTCGGTGACGAGATCTCCGTACACGGTCCATCCGATGATGGTCGCTGGGAACAAGAATCCGATTGGGCCTTTTGTTAATACGGCCAAAGCGATGCCGCTGTAGATCAAAAGCCAAGTGCGCCTTGGTATCGATTGCAGTCGGGCGATCGCATGGAGAGGAATTTCTACTCCGCGGTAGGCAATCAGCCACGTTCCCAGGCTTGCTGTGATGAACAACGTTAAATAGGCATCCGCCGTTGCAGAACGTGCGACCATGGAAAACATTAAGTTAGTCGCGAGCGCAAGACCAGCAAAGAATCCGACCCAAGGATGAAAGAGGCGGCTTCCAATCCAGTAAACAACAAGTACGGTCAAGACGCCAGCAACGGCACTGCCGAGCCTCGCACCGGTTTCATTGGTACCGACAAGCAAGAACCCGATTCGCATCCCCCAAAACATCAACGGAGGCTTGTGTGCAAACAGTTCGCCGTTAAAGGTGGGAAGAATCCAATCGTCCCGTTGGTGCATTTCGAGGGCGACCGACGCATAGTAGCCCTCGTCCTGATCGAATAACCGCGTCTCCCCTAAGCCAGGCAGATAGAGAATGCCGCTCAACAGGAAAAGTATGATCAGATGGCCCCAATTTTGCGGATGGCCCCAATTTTTTCGTGCCGGTGGGGCTGGGGACGGATAGGAGACTCCGTTCATGCCGCATCGCGTTGGTGCGAGGATCCTTTGGTCGGTCGCGTGACGCGTTCGGTGTTATTTTGTGCAAGGCCCGCGAGGGGACGGCGCTGCATCGGAACCGAATCGGATGGTGATACGCAGTGGTAGGGAGCTGCGCGGTGAAGATAGACCGAGCGGGGGGCGTGAGGAAGTTCGGTGCAGTTGGTTGTTTCCGCGACCACATAGAGGGGACGCCGTTTCGATTCTTCGAAGATGCGACCGACGTAATCGCCGACCAAACCGACAGCCATCAACGTGGCGCCGTTGAAGAGCAGTTGGAAGCAAATCAACGAGCTCCAACCGGGCGCGGTGGTAGAAACGAAGAGAGCGACGTAGACGGCGTAGAATGAGTAAACGATACCGAGGGTCGTTAGGAGCATGCCGCCGTACAAGGAGAGTTTGAGAGGTAGGGCGCTAAAGGAGCTGATGGCAGTCCAAGCCAGTTGCATCAATTTCAGCGTCGAGTATTTGGTTTCGCCCGCGGCCCGTGCGGGCCGTTCGAAGGGGAGGACGCATTCGCGTAAGCCGAGCCAAGCGACCAGCCCTCGCATAAAGCGATGCTGTTCGCGAAACGCTCGAATCGCTTCCACTGCGCCCCGCGAGAAAAGGCGGAAGTCGCCGACTTCGGCGGGGAGGCGTTCGTCGACAGTACGTTGCATCAGTTTGTAGAACGCCGTCGCGGTCCATCGTTTGCGGAGGGTTTCTCCCTCTCGAGTGGTTTTGCGAGTGGAGACGACGTCAAAGCCTTCAAGTAGTTTTGAAAGCATGGCAGGAATCAGGGCCGGTGGATCTTGGAGGTCAGCGTCCATGACCAGGACCGCGTCACCTTGTGCGACATCGAGCCCTGCCGTGATCGCGGCTTGTTGTCCGAAGTTACGGCTGAATTGCAGGATTCGGATTTGGGGGAAGAGGTCCCCGTAATAGCGGAGCAGGTGGGGGGTTTCGTCGCGGCTACCGTCGTCGACGAAGATTAATTCGTAGTCGATTGGCTGGCCCGTGGGCTCGCGGATCGAGTCCAGGACGGGCAGGAGGTGATCGATCAAAGCGGGTAAGACCGCTTGTTCGTTGTAGACGGGTAGAACGACAGATAGCAGCATGGTTCTGGGAGGAATAGCAGGCTTGGGCAGTTTGCGTCAACATCGAAACGATGGGTTGGAAATGAATGGGATGGGAAGGAGGCGGAAGGGGAAGAGACCGATTGCAACGGGAATCTATGGAAATCGGGGGGGCTGGGATTGCCTTTGGGTGGCATCCGCCGATAATGGGGCTTGACCGGGGGCGATCTGGAATCGACCGGATAAGTTGAAGATATTGGTGGCATGTCGTGGTTGATCGAGAGGCCACGTTAATACTCGATTACTAAATTTAATTGCTGAGGAAAACCTCGCACTGGCTGCCTAATTACGGCAACCCGGATACCCAATGCCCGTCGGAGGCGTTGGAGTGTCCGTCGCAATTCCGAATCGCATTAGCCCGTGTCTCGCACGGTTGGTGTTAAAAAAGCTCGAGGCTGGCGCATTGCACCGAGGCTGACAACGAACGCAATGGGCGAGACCAATAACTGTTAGCTAAGCATGTAGAGGCCGTATCGGAAGTATCGCGGGACGCGGGTTCAATTCCCGCCGCCTCCATTCGCCACTGGCGAATAGAGAGTGGACAGGAGAAAGTTGAGCGGTAGAGAAGGTGGATCGGAGAGGGGTTAGTCCTTTCTCTCATGACCACCCCAACTATCGAATCTGCTTTCTCCTTGTCCACTCGGTCTACTTTCTACTCACTATTTTCTTCGGTGTTCGGTTTTCTGACCCAACGCGCTTTTTCCCCATCGCAACCCGAAAACGCTCCAATCGGTGGTGGGAAATGACTCGGCGATGGAATGACCACAAAGGGCTGCCGTCGTCGTCAACTTTGACTCGGTACTCCAGTTGGTCCTACCACGAGTACGCCTTGGAGGACGCCAGGTGGTTTGTGCCGCGACTCAGGTAGTAACCCAACATGGATCAACAGGATGGACAGGATAACACCCCTGTCTTCTGAAGATCCTGTGCATCATGTCCGTCCATGTACCTGACCGTTCCTTACTCGCAATTTGTTTCGATCCATCTGTGGGTGCAGAAATCCAAAAGACAAGGGCTGCCGTCGTCGTCAACTTTGACTCGGTACTCCAGTTGGTCCTACCACGAGTACGCCTTGGAGGACGCCAGGTGGTTTGTGCCGCGACTCAGGTAGTAACCCAACATGGATCAACAGGATGGACAGGATAACACCCCTGTTTTCTGAAGATCCTGTGCATCATGTCCATCCATGTTCCTGACCGTTCCTCCAGCGCTATTTGTTTCGATCCATCTGTGGATGCCGAAATCCAATAGACAAGGCCTGCTGTCGTCGTCAACTTTGACTCGGCACTCCAGTTGGTCCTGCCACGAGTACGCCTAGAAGGACACCAGTTGGTTTGTGCCGCGACTCAAGTAGTAACCCAACATGGATCAACAGGATGGACAGGATAACACCCCTGATTTCTGAAGATCCTGTGCATCATGTCCATCCATTTTCCTGACCGTTCCTCCAGCGCTATTTGTTTCGATCCATCTGTGGGTGCCGAAATCCAAAAGACAAGGGCTGCCGTCGTCGTCAACTTTGGCTCGGTACTCCAGTTGGTCCTACCACGAGTACGCCTTGGAGGACACCAGGTGGTTTGTGCCGCGACTCAGGTAGTAACCCAACATGGATGAACAGGATGGACAGGATAACACCCCTGTATTCTGAAGATCCTGTGCATCATGTCCATCCATGTTCCAGACCGTTCCTCCCATCAGCCGATTTTCTCTTTGGGCAATCCACCGGACGGAACGGGTCGTCTATCAGCAGCTGATGAAGCCAGGTCACGAACTACTCAGTTCGATGATCCGCAAGGCTGGCGATTGGAATAAAGCCATCAACCTGATTCGCAAATCGGGAGTTTATCGATGGTCCTGGTGGGGGATTCAAACGCAAGAACTCAACAACCCTGATTTGCCTGAACACATTGGGTACTACGGATTGCGTGGCAGCAAACTAGCGAAAGCGCCCTATGAGAAGTGCGTAGAGCTATTCAAAAGGGCCGCAGTCAATGAAAGCCAACTTATGAATCGTAACCAAGAAATTCCAACTTACCACCACACTCAGAAGGCCCCACTTTGCTTACTGATCTACGCACTTGCTCTTGTGTTCCTTGTTTTGGGTGAAACCATCCAAGATGCGCCACCGATTCCTTGGCTGTTCCCTCCCATTGGCCTGCTAATGATTATCGTTGCCGCTTCGTTCCATTACTTGACGGTTGAGGACCGGTGCGAAATGCTTTCAGTCCGCTTTGGTCCGGTCCCATTGTTTCGCAAGACCTTGCAGTATTCCGAAATCGTAAAGGTCGAAGTCGGTCAGATGTTACTTTTGGACGGTTGGGGTATCCACATGAGTATGCGTGGTGGCTGGGTTTGGAACCTATGGGGCCGGGATTGCGTAGTCTTGCATTTGAAAAAAGGCACGTTGAGAATCGGAACCGATGATGCCAAAAATCTGGCTTGTTTCATCGAGCAGAGAATTGGACCATGACTGTAAACCTCTTTACCAATCTCCCGTCGAACTTACCCGACGAGCTTTTTACAACTTTGCTCGAAGCGACCAACTTGCGCATCGAACGTATTGTTTCGCATGGTCATTCATCGCCTGACGGCTTTTGGTACGACCAAGATCAACACGAATGGGTGCTTGTTCTACAAGGTGCCGCTCGGTTGTCGATTGAGGGTGAATCAAGGGAACTGAAGCCCGGCGATTGCATGAATATCCCAGCACATCAGAAGCATCGGGTCGAATGGACTACCCCTGACGAGCCAACGGTTTGGTTGGCTGTGTATTATGGAGATCCCCGGACATAGGTTGACCGCTAAGTGATCCAGGGCAAATCGACCCGCACAGCGGGAAGGAGAATCGAGAACATGATGCGATCCGTGCTTTGCGCACAGTTGGGCTTCTTTCTGGTCCTGGCGTTGGTAGATCAGGCCTCCGCTGAAGAAGTCGTTATCCGACCCCAGCCGAAAGCTGGCCCTTTGGACAATCCACTCAAGGGCTGGTGTCCCTACACGAACGCAGGCAAGATTCACCAGCCTTACTCGATGGTGTTTCAGTACATCTCCTGGCGAGAACTTGAACCTTTGGAGAACGATTTTCAGTTTGACGAATGGGAGAAGTCTTGGAACGTCGAGTCGGCAACGGGAAAGCACATCGTCTTTCGGGTCTATGTTGACTACCCATCCAAGCCTTCCGGCCTTCCCGACTGGCTTCGGAAGGCAGGCGTGAAAGAGACTCCCTACGAGGAGTATGGGGGCGGCAAGTCGCCTGACTATAACGATCCTCGGATGGTTGAGGGACTGGAGCGACTGATCGCTGCGCTGGGCAAGCGGTACAACAACAATCCACGCATCGCATTTATCCAGTTGGGCCTGCTTGGTTTTTGGGGCGAGTGGCACACGTACCCTCAAACGAAACTCTATGCTTCGCCGGAAACGGAACGCCGTGTGATTGATGCCTACCGCAAAGCGTTTCCCAACAAATGCCTCATGGCTCGCTACGCCAGAGGAGATGCTGGCAAGCAAGATTGGCTCGGATTCCACGACGATATGTTTCCACAAGACACCGATAACGGCAAAGACTGGAGCTTTCTCGCAGGAATACGTCGAGAAAAGCGTGCCGACAACTGGAATGTCTCTGCTATCGGCGGTGAGATGGTTCCTGGCGAGGCAGAACGCTGGCTGGGCGAGGATTTCGAGACGACACGAACCATGCTGGATCGATCTCACTTCTCCTGGGTTGGTCCGTATTGCCCGGCATTGACAAATCCCAAGGACGACATCTTCCGCAAGCGCAGCGAGGAGATTGTCCGCAAGCTGGGGTACGAGTTTCAGATCACGGAGGTAGCCCATCCTTCTCAAATGAAGTCGAAGCAACTGGCTATCGTTACGTTGAAGGGAAACAACCTCGGAGTCGCCCCGTTTTACTACCCGTGGAAGGTGGAATGGGCATTGTTCGATCCATCAGGGAAATGGGTCACACACCAAGAGACGACTTGGGACATTCGGAAATGGCAACCCGGCTCATTCTCCGAGAAAGCTCAACTCACCTTTGACGTGCCGCCCGGAACCTATCGCTTAGGAATCGGTATTCGGGACCCTTGGCAAGACCGTCCGGCGATTCGTTTTGCCAACGAGTTGACAGTGCGTGATGGTTGGACACTTTTATCAGACATAAATGTGTCTGATTAGCGTGGAGCACTTTGCTGATTCGTTGAACCCATCTGAAATCGACGCCGCCTTTGCACCACGACGAGTCGGATCCACGCTACGTGAATCGGGGGGACTCATCGCCGTATTGAAATTCATCTGCGGCTCGCCCGATTGATACCAAAGCGGATGCCCTGCGGGGCGCACCGCTGGTATTCGAGGTGTTACGTAATCAGCGGATTGAACCGTGAAGGCGCCGAGGGAATCTGTTAACGAGAAAATGCGGTCCGACGGAGTGCTTGGACATTGAAAGCTAGATATTCGAGCCCCGAACGCAGCGCGCAAATCTGGATTCCAACCAACAGTGAGCTGACCATTAAATCCAAAAGGCTGAGTTGGGTGTTTAGCCGATTGAAAGAGCTCAGCCAAAGTGTTCTGTTCGATATATGGGAGAGTACGCCAAAGGGATCCCGTTCTCGAATAGGGAAAGTACTTGTTCACATGCTCAATCGCCCCTAACCTCGTTTGCTTAATTTCGATAAAAGTCGATCCACTTCAATGTGATCGTCTTTGGGGACCCATCGACAAATGCGTTCGGCAGTTTCAATCTGAAGCAGCCGTCCTTCAAAGGAAAGGTCTTGGTCGGCTTTCCATCGCTGTCGACCGCCTGAATCTCAAACCAATACGGGCTCTTCTTGTCGAGCGGAGTTTCTTCCTTGCCCTCCATCCATAACCTGACACTGCCGTCTTGACTCGAAACCGATGCTTCGATTGTCACTTTGCCGTTCGATGCACTGAACTTTTCTAGTCCCTTCAAATGAAGATCAAGCACCACTGCGTCCGGCCATCGCTCACCGGCACGCTCGATGACGGCGTGGCTGATTCCGAATGGGCTATGGACCGAGAATACCACCTGGTTTTTTTCGGCCTTTACCACTACCCGGTCGTTTTCCCGCTTCGCGGTGACCTTAAAAGGTGGATTTTCATCGGCATGAGAGGTCGTCGACGCGACCACTAGCAGCAGTAACCAAGAGATTACGAAATTCGTTATGAGCGTGTTGTGGTGTTGCTTCATGATGGATAGGCTTCTATGGCGTACCAGTCGCTGGAAGAGAAAAGAAAGGTGGATAGCGTGAGAGGACTTCATTTTGAACGGCACAGAACGGATCGCATCGGCTGGTTGCGAGCCGCGGTGTTGGGTGCAAACGATGGTATCGTCTCAACAGCCAGTCTAATTGTGGGAGTGGCGGCCTCCAACGCCGCGAGCGGAGAGATCATGGTTGCAGGAGTTGCCGGTTTGGTCGCGGGTGCTATGTCTATGGCCGCCGGAGAGTACGTCTCAGTCAGTTCCCAAGCGGACACCGAACGAGCGGATCTCGATCGGGAGCGCAAAGAGCTTGCAACGGACCGCGATTTCGAACACAAAGAATTGGCGACCATCTACGTCAAGCGAGGACTGAATGTCGAGCTTGCCAATCAAGTTGCCGACCAGCTGATGGCGCATGACGCGATTGCCGCGCATGCGCGGGATGAGTTAGGTATTTCCGATATGACTACCGCTCGACCCATTCAAGCCGCACTTGCCTCGGCTGGAACCTTTGCGGTCGGTGCTGCAATGCCACTCCTCACCGTACTTGTTACCCCCAAAGCAGCCATGATCCCAATTGTGGTTGGAACTTCCATCGTCTTTCTTGCTCTTCTCGGGGGCTTTGGCGCGAAAGTCGGTGGTGCGCCGATCATCCGAGCAGCTGTTCGAGTCACGTTCTGGGGTGCTTTGGCTATGGGATTGACTGCAGGTGTTGGTGCATTCTTTGGTGCGGTTGTTTAGAAGGTGTACACCGTGATTGTGTTGGCATTGAACAGAGAGTGCATCAATCAAATCCAGTTTTTTGTAGCAGCCATATCTTTACGGCGTGGGGCAAGAACCCATATCCCAGTACCGTGGCTGTCAACAGTGGCCAACAGAACAACGGGTAGAGTACGCCTGCATCTGCCTGTTTAGCAAAATAGTCTAACGTAGCGACTTAGGTTGCAGAGGGCTTCGACTTGTTCCAGCAGCAATGGTCGAGCGAGAAGCAACCAGGGCCTGTTAGGAGAAGAGAGAGATAGCCTAGCAAGTAGACAGCGGCTAACTCCTTGACCTTCCATGGGTCAGAACCGTGCACCAAGAACAACGCAACGAACATCGTAAAAGCCAAGGGAATCGTCGCCAACCGGGTCGCGAACCCTGCGATCAACAGTAGTGAACAGCCGACTTCCGCACCAATCGCCATTATCAAACTCCATTGGCTACCCAGCCCAATGGGGTCGGGAAATCCCGTCGACATCGCACTGAACCCTTGCACCTTGGCAATACCGTGCACCAGCATCAACCCACCCAAACCGACTCGCAACAATAGCAATCCTGCAGACGTGAACGATTCTCGCTTGGGACTCATCGGATTCTCCTCCGGATTGGTTTTTCCATCGCATGGGTTTCATCCTCCGCTGCCCGCGATGCTGGCTGCGTCGATATTGCGATAGATAGTGTACATGTAAACTAATGGCGTGTCAAGCTGTAGGTCGATGGGTGTCGTCCGTTCCGTCGGTCTTATCCCGCCAGCGATTCCGTGGAATCTCGGAGCTGGGTGGGGTGCGGGGATTCGGCTTATCTCTCTATACTAGGCCGACCATTCGAATAACGCGTTGGAGAACCCAATCATGATGAATCGCACCCTCTTCGTATCCAGTTTGGACCACAGCCGTCTTCATGACTTGGTAATCACCGCGAAACAATTCGCGACAGCCAACACGGCGTTGCTCGATGCGTTGGAGAGCGAGCTAGACAAAGCAACCATTGTTCCGCCTCGTGAAATTCCACCCTACGTGGTGACCATGAATACTTGCGTTCATCTATCCGATTTGGAGTCGGGTGAAGATCGCAAAGTGACGTTGGTCTATCCGAGCGATGCCAAACGGAACAAGGAATGCCTTTCGATTCTCACCGATTTGGGAGTTGCGATCATTGGATACTCGGTGGGGGACACCGTCGAGTGGAACTCACCCACAGGCGTTCGCAAACTTAAGATCAATTCCATTGAGTTCCAGCCTGAAGCGACCAAGCAATACGACTTGTGATCGAGGGGAATCGGGTCGGATCACCCAGACTCTTTATCGTGGTTTGGATCAAGGTTGCCGTGGGGGGATTCTTCGTCGCCGTGCGCAACCGGTAGTCTCCAATTGCGTCGGATCGCCATGTAGCGGAGTCCGAAGCAAAGACACCCTCCTGCGATAGAGACGGGCAGCGAAGGTAGTTTCCATGCGTTCCCCGCCACGACCACGGCGGCACCGCATAGGGCTGCCAATGCATAAAAGTCCGCTCGCAACACTGCAGGAATCTCTGCAACCAAGAGGTCTCGCACCATGCCACCCCCGATTCCAGTCAACATCCCAAGCATGATTGCAGGAATCGGATCGAGATGAAAGGCTAGCGCTTTGTTTGCGCCCGCGACGGCAAAGAGCGAGAGCCCTACCGCGTCGCACAGCAATAGCTTGGACTTCAACCGATCGATTTTCGAATAGCGAAAAAAGGTGACCAAGCCAGCCAAGAGTGAAACGGCCAGATAGCGCCAATCTTGTATCGCGCGAGGAGGAGTCGATCCGATCAAAACATCTCGCAGGATACCACCCGAATTGGCTGCCGCAAAGGAAAGGACGAGAACTCCAAAGATGTCCAGTTTGTACCGAACTCCCATCATCGCGCCGCTCAACGCGAAGACGAATGTCCCGGCGAAATCCAAAATGAGATTCAGCGTCTCCATAAACAGTAACCCCGAAATTATTCCGACAACGCAGAGCGTTGTTCCGGAGGTTCACCGGGCGTGTGTTCTGGGACAAAAATGGTGACGCCGTACCGAGGTGCTGCGGCAAGGAGTATTTGAATGTCGGCTGGAGTGGGGGGAGGTGCGATGGAGTCACTGTTTGACAAGGGCCGTCCAACTTCCAAGAACATCTCCTCCAAACCGGCTGGCGCAATCGATATCAGCATGCGCGCTGTTCTTTGGCTTTCGTTTTTGAAGCAGTGCAGGCTGCCAACGGGCATGTTGAGAAATGTTCCTTCCCCGGCCACGAAGCGACTGTCGCCAAGTTGGAAGGTCATTTCACCTTCGAGAATTAGAAACGATTCTTCCTCCCGACTATGAATGTGCGGTGGAGGTCCGCTTCCAGGCGGGACGATGGCTTCGAAGGTCGCGTATTTTCCGTCCGTCTCCTTGCCCGTTGCAAGGAATCGATAAATGTCGCCGACGACCCCGACTCGAGGACCTTCGCTCGGCTTGGTTATGGTTGCACGATTGTTTGCAGACATCGAATTCTCTTCTCCATTCCTTTGCCTGGCAACGCTGCGCGTCGGCGGCCTCGGGCGCTATTCTCGGTGACATCTACCCGACGCCTTGGCTCTCGGGGCGCGATTACTTGATCAGCGTCAGCAACATCACGACAGGTGATTCGGCTTGGATGCTATGGGGTGTGCCTGCGACCATTTGAATCCAGGTGCCCGGTCGACCTTCGACCGAGCGCTCTCCAACGGTCAGTTTGGCTGTCCCGGAGAGTATCTGAATCGTAGCGTCTAGCGGGGCGACATGCTCAGCGAGCCCGCTGCCGGGAGCAAATGCAAACAAAATCGCTTTTGTTTTGGGACTGTCGATGACAATCACCGATTTTTTGCCCGACTCGGGGATAGCGATTTCGTCGACAAGCTGTTTGATGTGGTATTCCGGCTGATTCATGTCGTCGCATCCGGTCGTTTAGTAGGTGGAACGTTTGCCTGCCAACATCGCTTGGCGGAGATCTTTGTCTACGGGAGAATCGGAAAGCCAAATTCCGAACAAGGCTTGTTTGAACGCGAGCCCCGGAATTAGACCTTGTACTTTCCCATTCTTCAAAACGTGAAGTCCTTTGTTTGGAACGAAAATAAAGTCGTACACGTCATTCTTTTTCACTTCGTCTTGAAGCGATTGTTGCAGTTGCTCGATTTCACGCGTGAAGGTTTCCGGCTTGCCATTCGTCGATTGGGCTAGGCCTTCTTCGAGCGATGCGACCAACGAAGCTCGGTTTACGAATCCGGATGTGATTCGGACGCGAATCGCCATCAGTTCATCTCCGTTCAAAATGGCTTGTGCATTTTGAGTCGGAGTTCGGAGGTAGAGACCACTCTCGTAGATTTGGACAAACGTCTTGGTGCGAACTCCCGCACCATTCAATTGAAGAACTTGTTCGCCGATCTTCAACTGGGGGCCCATTTCGGCACGAACCGCCGACACGAGCGTACCGATTAAGGTGAATGCGAGAAGCATGCTGCGAATGTTTGACATCATTTCCTCGGAGGGGCACGAACGAGCTATACGAATCCAGGCACTGGTCGACGCAAGGAACGTTCCCACTGGGGAGAATCGTCGACACGCCCCAGCGAGAGTAGCCGGTTGGCGACAGCAGGGAAATATCGAAAACCGATCGCTAGTAGATAGGAGATGAATCGGGGGGGCCGATGCAGCACACACGACGTGGTCAGCCCATCGGCACTTCGCTAGCAACGACAATCTTTGGGTCAAGACCATCGTTCAGCGAGAACCTTGGAAGCTGAACACGGACGCAGGTTCCTCTCCCGAAAACGCTCTCAACGTGCATCTCCCCGCAGCAGTTCTCGACTAAAATCCTGACCACGGCCAAGCCAACTCCGAGTTTCCCAGCGCGAGGAACATGGGAACGGTCGCTAAGCCGATTGAGTCCGATCATGGCATCCTCGGGGATGCCCACTCCGTTATCGGAAACTTGAATTTCGTAGCAACCTGGAAAAACACGAAGAGCGAAGGTGACTTGCGCATGCTCCACATTGGGGTCACGATAGCGCATTGAGTTCGAAATGATATTGTCGACAATGTGGAGCAATCGAGCGGGGAACCATTCGATGGATTCAGGCGCAGTTTCGATACAGAGAATCGCGTCCTTTGCGTTATGCAGCTTTTGCTGAAATCGAAAGACCTTCTCGACAAATCGGCCAACGGGGATTTCTGCGATAGAGTCCAAATGTTGCATCAATTCCTCGGCCAATTCCCAGTCTTCGAACAATTGATTGAGTTGCTCACATACCTTGGAAACGGTTTGGGACATCTGTACTAGATCGAGAACGGGGCCGTCGTTCCGAGAGACAATCTTTAGGTCCATCAGACAGTCTTGGAGGGCGTGACGCAGCACACTGTCACGTCTTCGCAAGCGATCAATTTCGAGTTCGAGTTCGACAATATAGAGCTCTAGATCGGACATTCGATCGTGATCCGATACTACGCTTAAATAGTTTTTCATACTTCATCCTTCATGGGCGGTTTGTTTGGAGTTCCTTCTTGCATGACTGGGTCGATTTCGAATCAGCTAAGTTGGCTGAGTGATTCCTGATTGTCTTGTGACTTGGTTACCGTATAGGCTTGATCGCCTTCGTGTTTTGTTAGCTGGAAGGACACGCCCACGTGCTCTTCGCGAGAAGCAAGACAATTCAAAACCGACTTCATTGTCACCGCGTTGAGAACGGAATCTCTGGGGCCGACTGCGTCGATGACCAACAGATGCTCTTCGTCTGCCGACAGCGAGATGCATTCCATCAGAAAGGTAGATACGAGTGGGTAGGGGACCAAGGCTCGATTCGCATTTGCTTGAAAGAGATCGTACTGCGGCTTGTCGGAGAACGCATAAAACACGCAATATCCAGGACCTGAATGCTTGGGAGTCACCAAAGGCTTGATCCGTGTTTTTCCTTCAAGAAGAAAATAATAGGGTGTTTTCATGTAGAGAGTATGCATCGTCCCGCCTCCAAAATTGGATCGCGTTGCAACTCGGATTGAGCTCAACACCAAACCTGAACATACCACTGCACGAGTTGTATTAGGTCGCAAATATCCGAAGTATTGCGTAATGCCCAGGCAACTGTAGAAGGCGTAGAATGTGTCCCGTAAATGGACAATCTAAAGCTGCAAAGATGCCATAATGTCTGATGCGGTGGCGACAGGACGAGTCTGTAAAATTGGATTCGAGCAGAAGGTATTGAAATGAAAACGCACCAAGACCAGGATGACTGGCGAATTCACTCCATGGTACCTATGGCGCACGTGGCGGATGTCGACGCGGCGGCGCGATTTTATGCGTACCTGGGTTTTTCCATTGAGAGCCGGTACACGAGGCCCGACGGAGTCACGAACTTCGTCGGTTTGATTTCGCATGGGGCGAAAATCTTTCTTGCGCGGGCAAGTGGTCCGATTGCGCCAAGCCAACAAGCCGTGTTGTTCTACATGTATGCGAGCGATATTGCGAGTTTACGCGATCAGTTGCTTCTAAAGGGCTTAGAGGATGGGGGCGTGCCTCCTGGATTGCGTAAAGCGGGATCGGAGGGGCATATGCCCGAGAGGAACGCGGTCTATTCGATTTGCTATCCCTTTTATATGCCTGATGGGGAGTTGCGAGTGCAGGATTTAGATGGTTACACCCTTTTGATCGGTCAGCTTGGATGATGGGGAATGGGCCCTTGTAGAAGCGTACAGGACTGATCTTGAATCTTTTTTTGAAAAAAGAGAGACTTCTTTTCGGTCGATTCAAACGCTTGATTGGCAAGGAAGCCGAACAAATGCATGCACCTCACTGGTTTGAAGTGTTGGCGGGTAGCTATCCCTGGGTTATTCCCTTGGTTGCGGTCACTTCGTTGTGGTTAGCAAGAGGAACGGAAGATGCTGGCTTTCGCCGCATCGCCGAACGGGTCTTTTTCGGAGCTCTGCTGTTGGTCGCATGGGGGACCCTTCGAACGATTCTATCGAACGAAGGCTGCTGGATCATCCATACGTCTTCCATGGCGGCGATGATCGTCGGCGCGATTTTCCCCTCTCAGCTCGAGCAAACCACCGAACAAAGCATCGGGTAGGTAGCAATAAGATTCTTATTGGCGATCGAAGATTCGCCATCGTCGGGCCGCCGCTTTGCTTGGCGCTGCGGCATCAGAAGTTTTTGGCCCTGTCTTCGGGGAAGTATTTTGTTTCGTCGCGTGCGTGATCTTTTCTGGGGATTGAAGTGCTAAGGCGGCGGGATGCAATCGTAGGAGGCGGGACCAAGTTCCTTCGAGCAATCGAATAGCAGGGTCACCATTGCCATCCACCCAAGCGCGTTTGGCAGCGAATGCGCGATTGCGAAGATCGGCTCTTTCCGATTCGATTAGAAAGTCGTTGCTAACCCGGACCGAATCGATGGCAACCTCTCCTTGCCCTGCGATGTCGAGTTGGAGTTTATAGATCCTCGACGTGTTGTCGCTCCATTTGGCAGACAGTTCAGCCGTGAAATCGGCCACCCACTCCCTCCATGCTCCTTCCGAGAAATCGGTGCGAGGTTGAATCGGCTTGGTCGGGCCTGTCTCGAAACGCGCGGTATTAGGATTCCAGAGGAGAAGTGTGGCCGACCCTTGTTCGATCTTTCCGTGCGACTCTGCGACGTGGAGTTGGAGGCGGAGCCGATTGCGGTCGGATTCGAAGTTGGTCGACTGCAGCCATGCGATCTCCCCTGCGGATTGAAATCGAATTTGCAATCCGGCTCCTGCAGCGAATCCTGCGTTATCTCCCCACATGACAGTGGCTTTAGGGTTCATCGATGCAGCCCATCCCGAGGCGATTTCGTTCCCCTTCGACTTGGGTGGGAGTTCGAAATCTTCGTTTTCAAGCAGACCGGTTGCGGTGTGTGCCGAGCTGAGATTCGTGACCGATTGATCCATCGAACGAAGCATTTGATCCACCCGCTCGAGCGTCCCCTCCTGTTGGACTCGCCATTGTTGGATCGATGCTCCATCCCCAGTCCAGCGAAGAAGGCGAGCGCTGTACGGACTGGATGTCAAAGAGTGGTGATCGGTGGCGGACAATGTTGCATCCGCTGGGACACGATCGATAGGAATCTGCTGCAGATCGCTCGGTGGGGTGTTCCAAGAAAACTCGAGGTGGCAGTTCCAGGGCGTGGCATTGATGATGAAGGCTTCGTGGGTCTGATTGCCGGCATCGCTACGCTGCCAGATCTTGATCCGTTCCATTGCTGGTTGACCATGGACACGAGGTACAACATTCGCTGCAGCGAACCAGGATAGAGATGGAACATTGGGTTGGCCGAGCAAGTAGTGACGATCGAGATTGCCGAATGCGGGAGCGCGAAACGTTTTGTTCACGGGGCCAACCATCCACCATTCCACGAGCATGTCCCGACCCGCAAGGTCGTTACCCGGATCGATCGGTACGATTTCGATTCGTTTGGTTTTGATGCCTCCTACGGCGAATGTGTTTGGTACGAAGACCCGTTGCAGATCGCGTCCGAGGCTTTCCATCGTCGTGATAACTTGCTGAAACTGCCAAGCCTCAAACGATTTTTCATGGATCGATTCAAAGACCTTCATGCGATCCGCACGCGTTCGAGGAACATTTCCTGCTAGACCGGTTGCGAAAAGATCTAAGATTGGGTCCGCAAGTAAATTCCATTGTCTTGGGATCGATAAGTGGCTTTCGGAATCGATCAAAACGGCGTACCCCACGTAGCCCGGTTCGTCGCGATACATGTTGTCAAACTCCAGCCAAAGCTCCTGCAGACAGCGTATCGCTGCGGCGGAGAGTGGATTGCGCCGCGCGGTGACCGGGTCGCCATTGCCCGCGACGAAGAGGAGCGATTCCATATCCTCCCGATGAAAATGCAGAAATTCGCCGAGCGGAAAATTCAGTTCAAAACATGGCAAAAACGCGATGTTGAATTCGTGACTCAAGCGGTAGAGGTATCGAACGACATCTTTGTCGATCGGGTCGTTTCCTGTATCCGAAAAAAGACCGGTTTGCAGCCAAGGTTTCGAAACGAGTTTTCGAGTTGGATAGAGCGTCGAACCTTTGGAAAGGATCGGAATCGAGACTTGTCCAACCCCGCGGCTCTTCGCCGAGGCGAACCAATTTCTTAGCGCAATATCCATCGATTCCCAGCTGTCAGATGCTTCACCGGTAATGTTTTTGCCGAGTTCGAGGAGGGCTCGCCAGTCGTCGACGCTCAAGTACTCCGTAACCAAGCGGGAATCTGATCGGCCGGTTGATTCCTCGGGCGAGGACTCGCTCTTGTACCCATCGAGCAAGGCGGATTGGGCCGCTAGGTTTCCGATGCGAATCGACTCGGTGAGAGAGCGATTCGCGATTTCGATGACCACTTCTTTTTGAGAAGTCAGAAACGCGATCGACCGCAGCGATTCGACTTCCTCGGTTACTTGGCTCGATTCCAGCATGCGTCCAAGTTCGTCTAACCTTGGTCGCCATGGGCGTTCGACAAGCAATCGCATAGCCCCGCCTCGCGCATTGGCTCCCCCTGCTCGAGGATCTGAGTTTTCTGTCGCCTCCCAGACTCGGATGTGTGCCTGCTGCCACCAGCCTTCGATGCCGACATGAAGGGTGAGGGGAGTTCTCGAATCGGCGATGTGGAGAGGGATCCGAATCGACTCATTGGGTGGAATTAAAAATGGATCTAGCCGATTCGCGTCCCCTTTGGAAAACCATTTCTTCGTCGCCCGCCATCGATCGATCGCTTGGTTCCTCCGAAGATCGGAGTGTTGGACGGGACGACTGGTGGAGGTCTGCCAGAACGAGTGGCGTCGCCAATCCCACGTAGGTTGAGCGCTTTTGTTCGACGCACTCGCATCATCAACTTTATCGGCGAAGGCAGCGAATTGAACAACCCGTTGCACTTTGCTTTTGGAATGGGTCCAATTCGACAGAAACCGTTTGGGCTCTAGACTGCAATGCAATTCCAGCACGCCTCCTACATCGGGTGCTATGGCTCGAATGGCTATCGGATCACCCGAGCCCAAACTGTTGAGCGGAACGGATTGTTCGGTTTGCCAAAGAACTTCATCGCTCCCAGCGCGCACAAGTTTGGCTTCGAATTTGCCTATTTGGTCGCGCCAAGGAAGTGCCTTGGGAGCGACGCTTAATTCCAGCGGGGCGCCCGATTGAACGACCCAACTGGTTCGTTCGCTCAGGATCTGCAGGGGGTCACCTGGAATGCGATCCAATCGAAGGGTCGCTCCGTCATGCAAAGGGAGTTCGATCGGCCCGTCTTGCAAGGAATCGAGTAGCGAAACCCAATTCCATTCGATCTCCTTTATAGTGGGGGAGGATTTCTCACGGTCTTGGACACGCTGACTTTGGATGATTAGTTTGAGGGTCGACTGAAGATTGGACTTCCAGTGGAAATCGCCTCCGCCGAAGAGGGTATTGGAATCGGTCAATCGAAGGGGAGCAGCAGGGGATGCGATCCAAGATCCGGAGTCATCGGGATTGATACCGAGTTGGCGAATCGGCAACACTTCGCTTCGAGAGGGAAGCCATTCCACGGAAAAATCCGAGAGCTGCGGAGATCCCCAAGTGATTCGCAGGCCGACCGGTTCCAAGGTCGGTGCTGATGCGTTCGGGGAATCGCCTGATTGAGCTTGTACGCGAGGTGGGGCGACGAACGGAAAGCAAGCAATACAAAAGAGCAAACAGCGTACGAACGATCGACACGCAGCCATGCGGGCACGCGTGAAGTCATCCTGAATGAGCTGCTTGAGCCAATGATCCATCATTGCCAATTCAGATTATTGCTTTTTGGAGAACGTTGCGCCCGATAGGATACCTATCCATGAGGTCTGCATCCTACTGCAAATCCTCGAATATGCCGACGAATCGCCAGGAATTCGGACAACCACGAACGAGACATTGCTAGCATTGGTAAGCTTTGAAGTCATGTACATACCTCATCATTGGGCGGAAGCCTTATCGCATGCTCAGGACCGTCTGAACGAAGCCGTCGGACGCTGGCAGAGCCAACCTCAAGTCGTTTCGTTGAGAGAGCGGAAGGTCCCGTACAATGGTGCCGATGGAATTCCGATACGGGAGGAGATCATCGATGAGGGAGAGGGGTATGTCATCACGCGAAACAGTTATGATGTGCAAGAATCAAAGTTGTTTTCGCGCCCGACTCACGGCGAAACCCTGGAGATGTGGCTTGAGCGAGCGGATGCGTCCAAGGTCGGTGTGGCCTATTCCGGCGGCCCAAATGCCGGTACGGGAGCAATGGATCGAGCAATACGAGTCCATCGCGCGCGGTTATGCGTCTTGCCGATGGCTCGAGACGGTGGGGCCTGAAGGAACAGCACCTTATTTAGTAAGAGTAATCGACCTCCATGACCGACTCTCGCAAGCTCGGAGCGAGTTACCGCTCGCTTAAAAAATTTTGCCATCCTTTTGATTAGCCGGCGATTGGTCTTTCCACGGCCGGCACCGGATGGACTATACTACCACCCCAACCTCCCCCTCCCCAGCCAAACACCTACCTAGGGCGAGAAGATAGATGCCAAGTTTAGTCAGGAAGATTATCGCATCGTTCGCGGCGGTTGTTCCCGCTATCGGGATACCACTTATCGCGAGCACGTCAACTGGTTTTGGTCAAGACGCGACCGAACTAGTTGTTGCACCCGAGTTCACGGTTGCGTCCCGATTGGTACCTCGACTGGAATCCAAGTCGGTCGACGTACGGGTTGAGCAAGAGGTTCGGGGCCGCATCTTGTTATGCGGAGGGGGCGTATTGCCCCAGCAGATTCGTGAAGTGTTTCACGAGGAGGGACGCGGGCGAAATGGGCGATTGGTTCTGATTCCAACCGCTTCCGCCCTTTCCGATCTTGGGGATTTCACGCATTGGATCGATTACTGGAGTGGATTTCAGTGGCAGAGTATTGAGATCCTGCATGCACGGGATCGCAATGCGGCCATGCATGACTCCCAGTCGGTGGAGAGTTTGCGGAATGCCTCCGCGGTTTGGATCAGCGGGGGGGATCAAAGCCGGCTTGCAGAACGCTATGCGGGAACGCCGATTGAGTCAGCACTTCTGTCGGTTGTTTCACGAGGTGGGATTGTAGGTGGGACCAGTGCAGGAGCCGCGATCGCTTCCAGTTTGATGATCGCAGGCGGTTGGGCAGAGCCCAAAATCTCGCATGGTTTTCCGATGCTTCCGAAGGCGATCGTGGACCAGCATTTTTCCCAAAAGAAGCGTTTTCAAAGGCTGGCCAAAGCGGTTCAGTCTCATCCTGACCGGACGGGGATTGGGATCGACGAAGGGACGGGAGTGTTGATCGGGGGCCGCAAGGCGAAGATTGTGGGAGACGGTTCGGTTTATGTGTATCGCACCCAGCGGCTGAAGCCCAACGAGCAATTGATCTCGACCGCGTCGTTTCTTCCCGAAGCTCTGGCATCGATCGAAACTTCCAAACTGTTGCCAGGTGACGAAATCGATCTTCGGGATCTGGATCTTTTTGGAGAGTGAGTTGACAATCGGATCCTATGATTGAAATCACCCAGGATCCAATCCCCGTTGCAAAACTGCTTGAACTCGCGTTTGATGAGTCGTGCGGTGCCACTGTCGCGTTTATCGGGACGACGCGCCGCTGGACCGATGGTCGCGAGACGGCCTATTTGGAGTACCAGGCCTACACCGAGATGGCTTTGGCCAAGATGGAGGAGCTTTCGCGCGAGGCCCATGCCCGATGGCCAATTCAAAAACTTTGCTTGGTCCATCGAGTCGGCATCGTCGAGATCAAAGAGCCGAGCGTCGCCGTCGTCGTTAGCACCCCTCACCGCGCCGAAGCGTTTGAGGCGGGGCAATGGTTGATTGACGAGCTGAAAAGGCGTGTTCCGATTTGGAAGAAGGAATGGTTTGCCGCGCAGGACCCAACGTGGATCCATCCTTTGCCAGCATCTTCCCCAAATTCGTCCAACGGATCGGGGGATGCGTCATGAGCGGCCCTTTCCCTCCCTTGGTCGACCGCTTTGGTCGTGTGCACCGGTCGCTTCGCATCAGTGTTACGGATGCGTGCAACATCCGATGTCGATATTGCATGCCAGAAAAAGTTATCGGATTCTTGCCGCAGCATCGGCTTCTTTCCTTTGAGGATATTGCAAAGGTGGTGACCGCGTTGGCCGGCTCCAGCATTCGGAAGCTTCGCCTCACGGGGGGAGAGCCATTGATGCGTCCTCAATTGCGTCAGCTCGTATCTCAGCTATGCGCGATTCCAGAGATCGAAAAGATTGCGATGACAACCAATGGCATGATGCTGGAAGAGTCTGCAGGTGCGTTGGTCGAAGCAGGGCTTTCCCATTTCAATATTTCGCTGGATACGCTTCAGGAGGAAACCTTTCAGCGTTTGACGCGAAGAGAGGGAGTGCATCGCGTTTTGGCCGGGATCGAAGGGGCTATTCGGACGAAGGCTTCGGTTCGTTTGAATGCGCTCATCATGAGAGACATCAACTTCGATGACATCATGCCGCTTGTGGAGTTTGCGTTGGAGCGAGGGCTTGTCTTGCGATTTATCGAGTTCATGCCTCTCGATGCCGACCGGCAGTGGAGTCGCCAGCAGGTCGTCTCTGGAGCGGAGTTGCGAGCGTTGCTTCAGCAGCGATTCGGACCGATCGAGCCAATGCCTCGCACGGAGTCGTCGCAGCCTTCTACCGACTATCGCTTTGCGAATCATTTGGGAATCGTTGGATTCATCGACCCCGTTTCGACTCCCTTCTGCGAGCAATGCGACAGGCTTCGTTTAACCGCCGACGGTAAATTTCGGAACTGCCTTTTTGGGAGAGAAGAGTGGGATGTGCGTCGGCTGTGCGGAGAGAACGCGAGTGCCGCGCAGATCCATGCCCTCGCATGGGCCTGTGTGCAGGCCAAGTACGCATCGCACGGAATCTCCGATTCCGAGTTTCAGCAACCTGAGCGGGCCATGTACCAGATCGGTGGGTAGCTCACGCGACTGCGACCCGTGTGCGCACGAGATGCAGTGCGCGGGCGCGGTCGGACTCAGGAAGCTCCAGGCACAAAGGTCCTGCCAAGCAGAGCAATGCCCGAATGCGTGCCAAAGACGAGTCATCGATGACCATCAGAGCCTCCAACCAATCCTCGAGTGCCGCAAAATCAAACTGCAATATCTCTGCGACACACAGCGCGCTTCGTACCGACGTTCCCTGTGCGTGTGGTTTGAGAAACCGGAGGAGTTCCGGAGTTTTAGGTAGTCGGCTGCGTCGTAACACATCAATGCTCCGAAGCTGACCCGATTTGGAATAACTTGCGAACCGATCCGCAATCAACGAAAGGACTTGGTCGTTCCTGCAGCGAGCTAAGGCGATTGCGGAAGCATCGGCGATTGCCGTATTCTCGTCGTCCAAGCCATCGGCAAACCAAGTTTCGTATCCGAGGAGCCGATAGCGGGAGGCCAGTTCAAAGCAGGCTTCGAGAACGAACGGCTTTTTCGATTCGCTTCGCAGTTGTTCGAAGCCAATTCGCAGCGCTTCATCGGCCTGGCCGCGAAGGTAACCTGCTTCCAAATGAGGGTAGATGCCGTAGGGGAGTTCAGGAGGGGCATCTCGGTGGAACCAAACGGCGAGAGGTTCGATGGCCGGCTCGCGTTCGAGGAGTTCAACGCGGTGCTTCATGCGTTCGATATCAACTCGGAAAAAGATCTTCGAGGAGGCTTTCAAATCCGCGATGCGATCGAGATGTTCGATGAAATGGTTGGGGGTGGAAACGGAGATCGCCTCGATCAATTTTCCTGCCGCACGGCAACCGCGATCGATAATCGGTTTGCCAGCAACCATGCGAGCCGCCCGTTCGATCGCTTCCGAGACCATTTCCGTCGGGATCTCGAGGTGCGTAAGCAGTGGGAACTCAGGGAAGGCGTCGGTGGTGCCAAACCGGTCCCATGCGTGGAAAATCGCTTCGCACCAACGAGAGTTGGTACTGAAGCTGCCGCTGAGCAATTCGAGGGCGGCCGTTCGAATCGGCGTTTGGTCGTGTTCCAACCACTGAACGCATTGATTATCCGTTACTGACATTTGCTTCCGACTTCTATCCAGCGTTGTTCCTGCGCACTTCGATGAATCGCTTCACAAAGAAGTATTTCTCGATGTCCATCCTCAAAACTAGGAGTTGGATGCATCGACGATTCCGGAGTTTCGATCGACGTATAGAACGACCGAAACAGTTGCTTAAACGTATCGGGAAATCCTTCGTTGTGTCCACCCGGGTATTGGGCATGCTGGGCCGCGCAGTCCGATAACAGCGACGGGTCGCGAGGCAAGATACTGTTTGCAGACGATCGATTTCCAATCCATAGTTCGTTTGGAGTTTGGCTGTTCCATGCGATCGATTTTTGGGAGCCTGCCATTTCAAAGCGGATACAGTTCTTGTGCCCAGCCGTAACTTGCGAGACGTGCATCGACCCTCTCGCTCCACTTTCCAGTCGAAACAGAAGTGCCCCATAATCTTCGGTATCAATGGCGATATCGGTTCCATGGAGCTTCGGTGCAGAGAGCTTGCTCGTAAATGTTTCCGTTCCACCCGCAGGTTTTATGCGAATGGGGAAGACGGTTTGCAGATCGGCGCAGACGGAGACGACACGCTGACCGGAGATCGATTGGATCAGGTCGAGCCAGTGGGTACCGATATCCGCGATGGCTCGCAGGGCCCCCCCTTCGCTTTGGAGAACTCGCCAATTGAAGTCGGTTGGTTGATGCAACCAATCTTGTACGTAGCTTCCAGTGACGTGAAATAGTTCGCCCAGATCCCCTCGCCGGACTTGTTCTGCCGCTTCGATACAGAGCGGGTAGAACCGGACATTGTAGTTGACGGCAGTCTTCAGTCCCGTCTTTTGTGCATGTTCAACTAATTGGGCACTTTCTCGCGAGTCCATCGCTAAGGGTTTTTCGCAAAGCACATGTTTGCCGGCGTTCAGGGCGTCGATGGTTTGCTGGAAATGAAACCGGTTGGGGCTGGTGATATGCACCACATCAACCGCGGGGTCCTCCAGCAATTCCTGGTAATGGGCGTACGCGCGCGGAAGGCCGAAACGGGTGGCGACGGCACGTGTTTTTTCCGGAGACGTCCCCAAGACCCCTTGTACCCTCACACCTGCCCGCAGAAGACCTTCGATGTGGACAGGCCCGATAAAGCCTGTTCCAACCACCGCAGCCCTGGATTGAAACATATTTGAGCCCTTATTCGGATTGGAAAACGCCTGCACCATACCTAGGAAGCGACTTCAGGGAAAGAGTCGCGGGCCGAATCCATCTTGCCATTCACTGGATATCTGTTTGAATACTGCCATCACATTTCATAGAACTTTCTAGGGATCCAAAACAATGAATATGCACGATCTGACACGTGAATTACAGCTGGGCAACGATAGCAAGATCGTGATGCTGGTCGCCGATGGATTGGGGGGGCTGCCGATGATTCCAGGTGGAAAAACGGAATTAGAAACCGCGAGTACTCCCCATCTTTCCGCGTTGGCAGAGGTCGGGGTGCAAGGGGCGAGTATTCCCGTCAAACCTGGCATTGCACCCGGCAGCGGGCCCGGACACTTGGGACTCTTCGGCTACGATCCTCTCGCGTATCAAATCGGTCGCGGTGCATTGGAAGCGACCGGCATCGGTTTCGAGTTGAAGGAGGGGGATGTCGCCATTCGGTGCAATTTCTGCACCTTAGACGCAGCGGGGAACATTTCTGATCGGCGAGCCGGTCGGATCAGCTCGGAGGAGAGCGCTCCACTAGCCATCTCCTTGCGACAGATCAAGATTCCTGGAATAGAAGTGTTTGTGGAGCCGGTCAAGGAGCACCGATTCGTCGTCGTTTTGCGAGGAGAGGGTTTGAGCGGCAACGTGGCGGATACCGATCCTCAGAAAACCGGTGTACCCCCGTTGGATCCTCGCGCCAACGATGCGGCGAGCAAGAAAACAGCGGAGGTAGCGAAAGAGTTTCTCGCACAGGCCCGCAAGATTCTGGCAGGGCATCCCAAAGCGAACTTCCACACGATGCGAGGATTCGCGAGCAAACCGGCTTTGCCTTCCTATCAAGAAGTTTATGGTTTGAAGGCGGCAGCCATCGCAGTCTACCCCATGTACAAAGGTTTGGCCCGGTTGGTCGGGATGGATGTGATCGGGAAAGCGCAGACGCTAGCAGAACAAATCGATACCCTTGAGAAGGCTTGGCAAGATTACGACTTCTTCTTTATCCACTTCAAATACACCGATAGCACCGGTGAAGATGGGAACTTCAATGAGAAGGTGAAGCGAATCGAAGAGCTCGACGGAATCATGCCTCGCATTCAGAAGCTAAACCCAACGGTCTTGATCGTGACCGGTGACCATAGCACTCCAAGTTATCTCAAGAGTCACTCGTGGCATCCGGTACCGACGTTGCTTGTCTCGGATTGTTGCCGACCCGATCCTCACACGACGTTCAACGAGTCGACCTGCATCACTGGAGGGCTGGGGCATTTCGAGGCTCAATACCTGATGACTTTGGCCCTTTCCAACGCTGGGCGGCTTGGAAAATTCGGCGCATAGTCGTCGGACTCACAAAGGCGAGATTCGCGATGATCATCATCGTTCCAAAGGTGATCATCCCGAGGTAGATAGCGATTCCGCCGTGAACGCCCCAAGCTACGGTTATGGCGATGGGTCTTGTCCATCGCGGCCAAACGAGCGCAAAGTAACCCACCTCCCAAAACAAAGTGAGGTGGGTGAGGGCGGCCCCGAGAAGCGGGTAGAAGCCGATCCAAGTCATATCGAGCGACTGGTATTCGTAGGCGGCGGCGGAGTACCACATCGCACTTCCGTCCCACCACATCTCACCTCGTAGCTTGCCAAGGCCACCAAACAAATAGATCACGCAAAGGTGAATCTGCATCAATCGAGTTGCCAACCGATTCTTCCAGCTGGTCGCGTGGGCGTTCTCGGTGTCACCATGCCATCCAGTGAGGAGGCGAACTGCAGGGTTTCTCGCAATGGACGGGGCTGTTTTCACCAGGAAACGATCGAGGCTGGCCACGCGATTCGATTGCGCCAAGCAAAGGTAGCCCGTCAGCATAAGGACGATCTGATCCAGACCGAAGAGGAAGCCTGTCAGACGATGTACTGTCATCAAGGTGAAGAACCACGCGAGGATCAATGCGGCTCGGGTGAAGAGTCCGCATGCTGCGAGCAGTCCAAAAACGATTCCCAGCGATTCATGCAATCGAGCGATGAAAAGACTATCGGTGTTCGCGAGATAGCTCCACTTCCAGTCCGGGATGGGTCCTCGATGGAGTTGGTTCCACACATCGAGATTTACCAGGGCTTGGGGGCCGAAGAAGTCATCGCTACCTAGGAGCCAGATCGCATGGATGTAGGCTATCATCAATCCGGTTGCGATGCGGATGATCGCTAGAGTGTCGGCCGCGTACGGTTCAAAAAAGAATTGTCGCACACGGAGCACCCATTCGGGTTCACGATCCCTGCTCACGGTTGAGCCTCCGCATTCGGTTGGCCACTGGGGAGCAGCTCCAGGTCCATGGATTCCGGCAATACCGATAACCAGCGACGGTCGGACAATCGCACTTGCTGCTTCAGAATGATTTCGGGGGGAGGAAGCGAGCGTTCGACACGATCGATCCGAAGGAATGGTGAATGGTTTTTGTTCCGAAAGTGATGTTCAATCGATTGTCGGAGCGCACCGTAGAGTTCTCGGTCCAGTTGCCAGCGAGAAGCGAAAGCTGCATCTGCGGAAAGCTCGCGAGAGATTGCCCTCGGTGCATAACGAGAATAATAGAACTCCGAGAGCATGAAGTACCTGTGGTAAAGCAAACGGGGCCAGTGATTCGACCGATCTGGAAGCATTCGCGCTTTGTGTCCATCGCCGTCGAGCCGTTCGACTTCGTCGAGGGGTGTGGATCTTCGGTCGTCAGGCAACGGGGGGACAGGATCGTCCGAAGCGACAATTCGGAGCAAGTGACCGGGGCCAGGATTAGGCGCAAAGAAAAAGTAGCCGTGATCCAAGAACATCCATTGGGAATAAGGTCGAACGAGGTTTCGAATCGCTGTCGCGTCCGACGCCGTTTGGATTTCGCTCCGAGCGAAAAAGTGGAAGGGCTCGGAAAAGACCGCCAGCAGGTGCCCTGCGATGAGTAGGAACAAAAAGTAGCACCAGGGTTTTGAGAGGCTTTCCGTCTCCTCGAGCATCGGGTCCGATTCGGACCGTTTGTCGCTGTTTCCGATCTTCATGATCTGATGCCAGTTTTTACTTTTGGTCGGTATCCACTGCGGAGGAACGCAGCGGGAGTCGAAGTCGAATGGGGCCTTTGATGGTTTCCAAGTCGCGTTCATCCACGTCGATCAGTTCCCCGTTTTGGATTACATCAAGCTGATCATCGCGAGACATGTCGGATGCGACTTCTTTGACGAGCGAAATGTACTGGCGCCATCTCGGGCCAAACGCACGAGCGACGTCTGTCGGGCACACGCTCTCCCCTTTATTGAGGGACCAGAGAAGACGCAGGATTTCATTTTTCACATCCTGGGTGCCCGGCTCTTCATGCTCCATCCAACGCGATTTGGCCATTTCGACGCATCAACTCCGTGTTTGTAAGGAATCGCGGTTGCGCAAACTCATCTCCGCTACCAGCTCAGGGCGTTATTGCTGTTCCCGTTTTCGCTTGATCATAGGCCAAATCCGCCCGGTTTGACATAGCAGTCCGAAACGCGTGGAAGGCCCGGATAAAGAGAATTCCGCCTGACCGATCATTGACGTTTTCAAGGAAAGATCTATCATGCGGACGTGATTCTAATCTGGCGCGATCGTCGATTTGATTCACATCCAAAGGTCATGCCAGAGTGAAACGGTCAAGCACGCTTTTAAGACTTGGCCTCCAAATCGGATGTAAACCCGAGCGCACAGCTTCCTTGCAGGAATTCTTGATGCGTTTCATCCGATGGTTTGTTAGGGCTGTGATGGAAGATTGTATTTCGTCACTGCAATTACTTACTGTATTTCCTCGCTGTTGGCAGGGCCTTGATCGCACGTCTACAAATGCCAGCGATGGTTTGGCATTGGAATTGGTTGATTCGATGTCCTTTTATGAATGGGATCTCGTAGATGATAGACGTTGAACGAGTTGTAACACTCGATGAGTTAATGGACCGCGTACCCGAACATTTGGTTCGGGATGCGGAGTCGCGTTCTGATAAAACCGAAGCAAAAACTGTTCCTTCAACCCGGCCGGACAACATGAGCAAAGAACCAAGTAAAGCGCAACGAATTCGTAGTTTTCTTGAGGAAAACCCAGAAGCCCGCAATAAGGATGTTGTTGTGGCGCTGGAAAAGTACAATGTGACGGCAGCGGATGTCGCCAATGTAAAGAGTCAGATGAAGCGAGCGGAAGCAGCCGTACCGTCGTCGCGCCGCAAGATTGAGGGGGCTGTCGCTCCGGATGTTGCGTCGGACGAACCAGGTCCTAATTTGAACCTTAAGCACTTGGAAGCAGCGGTTGAGTTTGTGAAGCTTGCGGGGTCGGTCCAAGCGGCTCAGCATCTTCTTATTATTGTCGATCGGATCAAGGGAGCGTAGGAAAGCATGCCAATCGTCAAGATGATGGCCGGGGTTCCCGTTTTGAACGCCGGGCTCTACCGCACCGCTGGGTTTTTGGTTGGTGACCCTGTGGTTTGGATTGAGTTGAGCGACGGAGAATTATCCGAGCGACATTTCATCTTGCGCGATATTGAGTTAGACCGCGCTCGAAAACATTCAAGGGCAACCCATTGCTGGTCTCCCTTGGATTTTGCTCCGAAGAACGGATTGTCTGGGGATCGTGAAACGGCGACCGCTCAGTCCGCAGCGGAGTTCCTGAAACGTCGCAAACTCGATACCGTCATTGTCGATCGATCTATCCCGATGATCTATGTTCATATGCTTCGCGAAGCGGGGCTTGAGGTTCAGTGCGATTTGGATTGGGGGATCCTCGAGAGGCGTCAAAAGACGGCGGAAGAGATCGAGAAGATCTACTTCGCGCAGCAGCAGACCGAAAAGGTTATGGAACGGGCTTGCCAAACGGTAGCGCGATCCGTAGCGGACCGCGACGGGGTCCTTTACCACGATGGTGGTCCCTTGACATCGGAACGACTGCAATCGCTCATCGACGTTTGGCTCCTGGAGCTCGGGTTCTCCAATCCGACGTCCATTGTGGCGGGTGGCCCGGTCGGTGCCGATTGCCATGACCATGGTCACGGTTTTTTACGAACCGAGGAACCGGTCATTGTCGATATTTTCCCTCGAGACAAGAAGACGCTTTACAACGGTGACTGCACACGGACTGTGGTTCACGGGGGCGTTTCGGAAACTCTCGCGCGGATGCATTCTGCGGTCGTGCGAGCCAAGGGGGCTGCGACGTCTGCGGTTCGGGCCGGAGTAACGGGTCAGCAAGTCCACGAGGCGACCATACGCTCCATGGAACAAGATGGTTACGCGATGGGGCTGCCACCTGCCGATGCCCCCGATTCGTATACCGCCATGACGCATGGAACGGGGCATGGGCTCGGGTTGGAGGTTCACGAACCCCCGTTGCTTGCGATGGGAGGCCCGACATTGCTCGTTGGCGATGTTGTGACCATTGAACCGGGACTATATTCCAAAGCCATCGGCGGCGTGCGTGTTGAAGACATCGTCGTCGTCGAGTCGGACGGCTATCGCAGTTTGAATCACCTCCACGAAGGGCTCGATTGGAAGTAAGCCTTCCTGCAGCACGACGGTTACGGGCTACATCAGAACTGGTCAGCACGCAAAAAGTCGACGATCCAAACGGCCTGTACGGTGACGGTTTATTTCTTCACCGGTTATTTCCTACCGCGTATTTCCTGCCGCGCAGGCCCTAACGGGGATTCGATCTGAAAATTCGGTCCATCACGCGTGTTCGAGGTGGGCGGACATTGGTTGCACGTCCAAGTATTTCTCGGAGCAGTCGTTGTTCGAGATCGGTGTCATTCTCTTGTCGAATCCAACCTTGTGTGATGGGTGCTCCGAGCAATCCGGGGTCAGCTCGAACGATCGATCCATCGTGTCGCGAGGTAGCGGACCCGTCCGAGGATAAGAGCGAGCGATTGACATCCTCGATCTCTTTAATGACTTCGATTGCGATTGAGAATCCATCATTCACGGGAGTCATACGGATGATCGCGGTTCGCCGCATGGTTTGCAGCGTGCTTTGCAGGCGTTGATAGCCCTCGAGGGCATCTTTCCTCCAGGGTTCCAAATAGGTCGCGCTAATTTGCGGATAGGTCTCAATGCGGCCTTCAATCCATTGAACGCCATCGCGGACCGGTCTGATCTCGCTTCGATTGCGATCGAAGTAGTCTTCGACGGTATCGATGACTTGATTCCACAGGAACTCCGAGTCCTGCGTTGGGACCAGGAGTGGATTTGAGAGGACCGTTTTTTTGTTGAGAGGAATCGAGGGGACCGAGAGAGTGGTTCGTTCCATCAGATTGCAACCGATGCAATGCATGCTCAGGGCAATCGAAAGAGCCGTAGCAATCGTTCGTCTTGAATGAGCAAGCGGGAACGGTTGCATAATAGTGACGACTCTCGGTGGAACCAAGGCTAGGGAATCGCGAGAAATCAAAATGGGACGATCGACGCGTTGGCGATTAGGTCGCTGGTTTCGTCGGGTCCATTTCTTTGAGGGAGCGCCCAAGGCGTTTGCGGGGAGAAGCATTGTTACGGCGCGGCGTCACCTCTCCGTTTTCGGCGGATTGCAGATGGCCTGCGGGGGACGACGAGAGGGACATCAACGCCGGGTGCAGTTTGTTCGAATCATCGGGAGAACCGATCGATTCCAATGCGTCGGTGACACCCAGCAGAACCGATTGTCGCACTCCTTCGCGGATCCATTGAAACAATCCGAGATTGTTAGCCATGATTGCATTGCTCCTTGCCGTTGGCGTCCTGAGTAGCTTCGCCGCGTGTCGAAGGTTTGACTGTTTCCAAACAGATGATCAGCCGCGGGGGCAATCCCACGTTTTCGACACGCAATGCAGGGGACTCTAGCAAGTCCTAGGGTGGGGGGCCAGATGAATTTGGACGGCGGAGCGATGAGGAACGGGAATCGGGATCGGAAAAGGAAGAGGCCTCGCGTAGACGGAACCGACCCAGTCGGCAGCCTACGCGAGGCCTCTCGCGTATCTACTGCGTGGCCGCAAAGATTCCGTTCAAGGAAACTTTGCCGCCGGAGCAGCTATGGGAACGATGGTTTTGAAGGTGGCGGAGGCCGATGGCTTGCTGGTCCCGGCCCCAATCACCTTCGAACCGTCCTAGGAACGATCATCCTTCAAGCCGCGGAGTTCGGCTGGCTGGATGTGACTCGCTTTGCGATTTTCACGTTTGATCGCCTCATAGACTTCCTGACGGTGAACAGGAATATCGTTTGGGGCTTCGATACCAAGCCGCACTTTATCCCCACGAATGTCCACGATCGTGACGACTACGTCATCGCCGATCATGATGCTTTCATCTCGATGTCGCGAGAGTACCAGCATTGGAGACTCCTTTTCTTCGTTGTGGTTGCATCCGGTGCAACGGGATTGGGTCAAAACAAGTGCGTTGTCGGCAACAAAGTTGAACAGGACACACGGTATCCATCCGACACGCAAAGGTATCGACCAGCAACCCTTCGGCAATGATCTGTCCCCTCCACTTTCCGACAAGGGCTAGCAATGACACCTGTAACGCCCCTTGGTCCACTATTTTTACAACTTGCGGCTACTTCGAGAGTCTCGATGCGCTCGCTTTGTCCAGCACAAGCGTTAGAGCTGGGTGTTGGCGAAGAATGGAGGCTGGGACGTCGGGGGTAAGAGGTCCCTCTAGAGCATTGCGAACTGCGACGGCTTTGCGTTCATCTGGAACACTGCAAATGATCGCCTTGGATGCAAGGATTGCCGAGACGGTCATGCTGAATGCGCGGGTTGGAACATCGGCCAACGATGCGAACCAACCTTCTCCTACTTGCTGAAGTCGACAGGCCTCGTCGAGATTGACAATATGGTATTCCTCGGTCGTCTCGAAGTCCGCGGGAGGATCGTTGAAAGCCAAGTGACCATTCTCACCGATGCCGATCAACGCGAGATCGATGGGGGCGGCCCTCCATGCTTGGCTCGCCCCCGCGATGACTTGGGCTGGCTCTCCCAATCCGTTCAAATAGTGAAAGGATCCGATAGGCACCTTTTTCACAAAGCGATCTCGCAAGTAGCCGCAGAAGCTGGCTGGATGGTCGGCACTGAGGCCAATGTATTCATCCAGGTGGAAGCCATCCACGCGGTTCCAATCAATCCCTGGTTCGCTCGTCAAGGTGGCCAAGGTTTCGAATTGACTGGCGCCGGTTGCAACGATGAGGCGGGCACGTGATTGCGATTTCAAAGCCGCTCGAAGAATCTCTCCTGCCAGCGAGCCTGCATTCTTACCCAACTCGCTGGCGTTCTCTTCAATTCGAATGTCCAAAGGTCGACTCCGCATTGGTGGATCAAGAAAGCCGTTCAATCTACCCGACTTTCCAGATCCAGCAACACGCGCCTCAACAAGCTCTTCAAGGCGCTGCTCTAGAAACGCTCTCGACGAAGGTCCAATGTCGATGGAAATTCGGGATTGGGGCGAGGCATCTTGGGGTGAACCGGTCCGGGGCTTTGACCCACTTTGACAAAGCGCGCTGTCCGGCGGGCTTCGGCCTCCAATGCGTTGACTGGAAACGTCGCGTAGTTCCGCCCGCCTGGATGCCCGACGTGGTAGGTGCAGCCCCCGAGCGATCGCCCCCCCGACACGTCCCATAGTTCGAACACCAAGGGCGTGTGAACGGCGATGGTCGGATGCAGACAGCTCGGTGGTTGCCAAGCGCGGTAACGCACCCCGCAAACATGCTCGCTCGGAGATCCTGTCGGTTGAAGGGGCAGCTGAAGTCCGTTGCAAAGAATTCGATGGCGGGCTGGATCGAGTCCCAAGGCTTTGACCTCCAGTCTTTCGACACTGGAGTCGACAAATCGGACCGTCCCTCCTCCTGCAGGCTCTTCACCCATGACGTACCAAGGCTCGATAGCAGTTCTGAGGTGGATACCGACGTTGTCGTACTCGACCATCCCGATCGGTGGGAAGCGGAACTCGTAATGCGAAGCGAACCAAGTTTCTTCCCAGTCCCAGCCTGCGGATTGCAAGGTGTGAAGCACCGATTGAAAGTCCTTCCAAAGGTAGTGGGGGAGCATGTAGCGATCATGAAGATCGTTATCCCACCGGATCAAGGGCTCGCTGTACTCTTGCCGCCAGAATGTGGCGACCAAGCACCGAACAAGCAATTGGGTGGCCAAACTCATTTGGGCATGAGGGGGCATTTCGAATCCGCGGAGCTCGACCAGTCCCAGCCGTCCGGTGGAGCTATCGGGAGAATAGAGTTTGTCGATGCAAATCTCAGCGCGATGGGTGTTGCCGGTCAAATCGATGAGCAAATTGCGGAGAATGCGATCGACCAACCAAGGTGGACAGTCCTCCCCTCGCTTGGGGATCTGCTCTAACGCAGTCTGCAATTCGTAGATCGCATCGTGTCTACCCTCGTCGGCGCGAGGCGCTTGACTGGTGGGGCCGACAAACCGATTGCTAAACAAATAGCTCAGGGAGGGATGATTGATCCAAAACGCGATGAGAGACCGCAGGACGTGGGGAGCTCGAAGGAAGGGACTATCCCAAGGCGTGGGTCCACCCATGACGATGTGATTGCCACCCCCTGTTCCAGTGTGCTTGCCATCCAGATCGAACTTCTCCGTCGCGAGACGGCATTGTCTCGCTTCCTCGTAGAGAGTGGTCGTGTTGTGGACCAACTCGGTCCAAGTGCTCGCAGGATGGATGTTGACCTCGATCACTCCCGGGTCTGGAGTCACCTTGATTATCTGCACGCGGTGGTCTCGCGGAGGCAAGTAACCTTCGATCACGACCGGCATCTGGAGATCGATGGCCACCTGTTCGATCGCCCACAATAGATCGAGATAGTCTTCGAGTGTTTCCGTTGGAGGCATGAAGACGTACAAACGACCTTCGCGAGGTTCGACGCACAAAGCAGTTCGGACGACTTGATCCGGTGCAGGGTCTTGTTCGCGTTTGGCAGCTTGCTGTTCGGACCACCAATGGTCCTCGTCCATTCCGACGGGCACGACGGAGCCCCAGCCCATTCGATTGGGGCGATGCTCCAGCTCGTGCCGATCTTGTTTGATTTGTGAGACGACGGGAACAGGTGAGGGCAAGGAGGGACGTTGCGAAAAGGGATCGGCTGGAATCACGCCATGCATCCCCGATGCAGAAGAGAAGGGGAGCGTGTCGAGAGGTAATCGAAGACCGACCGAAGAGTCCCCAGGTAACAGAAAGAGCCTCTCTGGACGCACGGGCCATGGACCGCTCGCCCATTTCCCTTTACCCTGCCACCATTGTCTGCGAATGGGCAATACGACCCCTACCGGTTTGTTCAGCCCTCGCGTGAAAACGCGAGAGAGCCGACTTCGCTCCTCCTCGTCTTCGAGACGCGGGTCCCAGGGTTTGATGTTGACCGGCAGACGCTGTTCCCTCCACAGGTAGTAGTAGACATCTTCGTAGGCGGGCATTAGCCATTTCGGGTCAACACCTAGCATCTCGGCTAGACATTCGGAGAAGAGCCTCGCCTGTTTGAACGTGAAACCATAGTTGCGAGATTCGTCGGCGATCCATTCGGTATTTTGCCAAATGGGCTGACCGTCTAATCGCCAGATGCAGGTCAATGCCCAGCGAGGAAGGGACTCGCCTGGATACCATTTCCCCTCTCCGTAATGGAGAAAAGCACCTGGCGAAAACGCCTCCCGAAGACGTTTGATCAGCTGTCCAGAGAGCACCCGTTTGGTAGGTCCGACTGCATCGGTGTTCCATTCCGGACCGTCCATGTCATCGATGGAAACGAAGGTCGGTTCTCCTCCGAATGTCAGTCGCACATCATCTTGCTTGAGTTGCTCGTCGACTCGGAGCCCCAGTTGATGAATTCGATCCCATTGGTCCTGCGTGTAGGGTTTGGTAGTTCTCGGGTCTTCTACCAAGCGTTGGACGGACATTTCAAAGTGGAATTTGCATTCGGCCGGTTCTACCAGCCCTGTCACCGGGGCGGCGGTAAAGGGATCGGGGGTACAAGCCACCGGCAAATGCCCTTCGCCGCAAAACAATCCACTGGTCGGGTCGAGTCCGATCCACCCAGCCCCTGGCAAATAGACTTCCGCCCAAGCATGCAGATCGGTGAAGTCCTCTACTGGGCCGGACGGACCATCGAGGGATTTAACATCGGTCGCCAATTGAATGAGGTAGCCAGACGCAAACCGTGTTGCCAAACCCAAGCGTCGGAACAGATGAACCAAAAGCCAAGCCGAATCGCGACAGGACCCCGAATTGAGCTGCAATGTCTCAAGCGGAGATTGAACCCCGGGTTCCATGCGAATTTCGTATCGGATCTCTTCCTGCAAGCGGCGATTGATTTCGGCGATCAAGTCGATGGTCCGTAGCTTCGAGACCTTCGATTTCGCGAGCCATCGATCGAGCCCTTCCTGTTCAGGCTTCGAGTCGATCTGGATCAGAAAAGGAGCTAGCTCCTTGAGAAGCCAAGGTTCGTAAACAAACGGGTACGTCTCCGCATACGCTTCGAGAAAAAAGTCGAGAGGATTGATGGAGGTCAAGTCGGCGATCAAGTCGACTGCGATGGAAAACGTTTGAGTCTTCTTCGGGAAGACGAGGCGAGCGATATAGTTCCCTTGCGGGTCTTGTTGCCAATTGCAGAAATGATCGTGCGGCACGACCTTCATCGAGTAACTCATCACCGGTGTCCGGCAATGAGGGGCCGGTCTGAGGCGAACGATTTGAGGACCTAACTGAACGTCCCGGTCGTACTCGTAGACGGTTTGATGATGCAGGGCAACTCGAATTCCCATATCCGTTGCAGAACAATCCAAGACCACGCGGGTCTAAATCGAGGAGACATCCAACGAGAAAAAGTCCACCGCGGACTTTACTACTGCCTGCACGCCAGGGAGAGATTTGGTGCAAGGCATTCACTTGAGGTCGGTGACAGGCGATTCGTTTGACAAACTGCATGGTCCCCACTCCAGGTTTTTCAAATCATAACCAAACCTATTCTTGATTTCTGGTGGTCGGATGAAATAAAATGGCCTCAGTGCTGCGAAACGCGTCGCGGCTGCATGTTTCTGAACTTGCAAATCCCGGTTCTCGGCTTCGTGGATTCGCAGGTCTGGCTGCTTGAGAAAGGAGGTGACTGGTGACATCATTCTGTACTGGCCAAGGGGGTGAGGCGTCCTAGTCTGCCGGCGGGCTGCTAGTGACAGGCAGCCTCCACCCCACTCGATCGCCTAGGGTCGTGGTTGGATATCCTCCTGACCATGGCGCATCGAGCGGTATTAGTCCTAAGCCAGGCCCCGGCGCAACAAAACGTCGGGGCCTGGTTCTTTTTTTGGTCGAATGGAATTTGGCATAGGAACTTTATGATCCGATTCGCACGCGAACTCTTCTATTCTCTCGCATTCATGCTTCCCAGTTCTTCCCTCTTCGCCATCGATCCTCCCCGCGAAGGGAGCGTTCGTATCGCGACGTTTAACATGGCGCTGAATCGGAAAGCGCCGGGTGAGTTACTCAAAGGCCTTGAAGCGGGGGACGCCCAGGCAAAGAAGATTGCGGCCATCGTGCAATGGGTCAGCCCCGATCTGTTGCTGGCCAACGAAGTCGATTACGACGGTGGAAAATCAGCCACCTTGCTCCGTGAAGAGTATCTGAATAATGAATCGATCCTTACGAAACGCCATCGACCCCACCAACCGTATCTCTATCAGTTTGTTGCACCCGTAAATACAGGTGTCCCATCGGGGGTGGATTTGAATACCGACGGGACCACCGATGGGCCGGACGATGCGTGGGGCTACGGCGCGTTTCCCGGGCAATACGGAATGGTGATCTTCAGCCGGTATCCCATCCAAACCGAAGCTGTCATGACCTATCAGAAATTTCTGTGGCGGGATCTTCCCGATGCGCTGCGACCCGGTGTCGGGGACCGAAACACCGACGCCTGGAAGCCTCACTATGCCGATGACGTTTGGAATCAATTGCGGTTAAGTTCGAAATCTCATTGGCTCGTTCCCGTTTCCATCGGATCGAAGCGAATTCAGATCTTGGCGGCCCATCCGACTCCTCCCGTTTTTGACGGGCCTGAGGATCGAAATGGATGCCGCAATCATGATGAAATTCGATTCCTGCATGATATCGCTGCGAACGCGGACTATTTGGTCGACGATCTCGGCCGAAGCGGCGGCGCGACTGCCAGCGATCCGTTTGTGATCCTAGGGGATCTTAACGCCGATCCGACCGATGGGTCAGGAACCGCGTCCGCTATCCAGCAGTTGCTCGGTTCACCTTTGATTCAATCCGAATTTGTCCCAAGCAGTCGCGGCGGTGCGGAAGCGTCGTCGATCCAGAAAAGGGCTAATGTGGGGCAAAAAGGGAATCCTCAGTACGACACAGGGGACTTCAACGATCGAGAGCCAGGAAACCTACGAGTTGATTTTGTACTCCCCTCTCGCTCGCTTCGAATCACGGGAGGAGGGGTCTTTTGGCCGACGGTAGAAGAGATGAAATCATTGGAGGTTGACATAAAGGATGCATCCGACCACCATCTCGTCTGGTTGGATGTTCAATTACCGTAACCCCTCTTTCGATGTCATTTTTTCGACGCAAGAAACTCTCGACGAAGACCGAGTTGGTCATCCCAAAGCATGTTGCCATCATAATGGATGGAAATGGTCGATGGGCCCAATCTCGAGGGTTGCCACGCATTGAAGGGCATCGGCAGGGAGCCCAATCGGTACGAAGGGCTTGCGAGGTTTGCGTCGAACTGGGCGTTCAAGTTCTAACTCTCTATTGTTTTTCGAGCGAGAACTGGAAACGCCCCAAAGAGGAACTGGATTTTCTCATGGGACTGCTCAAGCAGTTCTTGATCCAGGAATCGAAAACGCTCGTGGAAAAGAACATCCGGCTTTCGGTCATCGGTCGCCGCGATGGGCTGCCCGAAGATGTTCTCGAAGAGATGGACCGCGCAGTTGCGAAGAGTGCCGGCATGACCGGATTGCATCTCTGCTTGGCGATTAACTACGGTAGCAGGCAAGAGATTACGGATGCCGTTCGAACGATTGCGCAAAAGGTCCAGGAGGGTTCATGCACTCCCGATCAAATCGACGAATCGATGATCTCGAAGCATCTGTATACCGCGAATCTCCCCGACCCAGACTTGCTCATTCGCACCAGCGGGGAGCTACGCCTCAGCAACTACTTGCTCTGGCAAATCAGCTACTCCGAACTGTGGATTACCAAACGGGCTTGGCCAGAGTTCTCTCGAAACGATTTCCTTGCTGCTATGGAAGACTACAGCAAACGGCATCGGCGTTTTGGTGGGCTTTGACCTTCGGAGAGCTCGGATTGCTGGGCAATAGCGAGCTGCACGGCAGTAGCGAGCTGCGCGGCAGACATGACTATGCCTGAGACGCTGGCTGCACCGAAGTCACTACGGTGCGACGATCAGTTCTCCGTTCATCACCATCCAGTGCCCTGGGAATGTACAGAGATAAGGGTACCGACCCGGCTCCGCCGGGGCCTGAAAGGTAATGGTGAACTCCGACTTGGGCTCGACAATGTCGGTATAGCACAGGACCTGCTCGGACTTTGGTACGTAATGATAAAGGTACGCATCGGGATCCGAGACAACTTGATTCGCCAACGCTCCCACCTTGTCCAAACTGTTCGGACTTAGAAGCACCCAATTGTGCGGGACGACATCCGGGTTCTTCAGCGTGAGTCGCAACCATTCACCCGGTTTGGCCCGAAGAGATCGTTGATCGAACTGAAGATTGTCGGAGGCTGAAATCGAAATAGGCCTCGAATCGCTTCTCTGCTTTCCCCACGGATTCGGGATTGATCTTTGAAGCCATTCGATGTCCCGTTCCAAAGGGTGGGGCAGCCATTCTTTGCTCGACATGCGTGCACCGGATGGGACATCCATTCTTGGCGTATCCAACGCATGGACAGTAGCGAACATCTCCATAGCGTCCTCGCTTCCCGCCGAAAAACTCCAATAGAGCTGGCTGCACTTTTGAAGTTCGGGGAGTTCGACAAAGATCTCTCGTCCATCCTCACTCACGACGACCGATTCGATTCGGAGCCGATCGTGACCGACGCTGCGCGGTTGGTGGATCGAAAGCTCTGGTGAACCATAACCTGGGGAATAGCGGTAATTCCAACCTTGAACAAAATGGTGCGCCGAATCACTCGCCTTCTCTCGATCGATCGGTTCCGAAAATCGTATCTCGATCCCGTTTTGCCGAACATGAAAGCCGATCGGCATCGGCACGTTATCACCGATGTAACGAAGACGCTCGAAACAACCTGCATCCGGGGTATAGGTTCCCCAGCCGCTCATTCCCGAAAGGTAGACCGAGCCATCTATCGGATGGACTTTGGCGCGATGGATGCCCGACCGATACTCGCCCGGCAAACGGATTGCAGCCGATTGGTGAACATCTCCTACGCGGTCACGCAGTAGCATCCATGCGGTGCCGGTCCCAAAGGAGGTGTGCAGCAAATGCTGATGCAATGGCCCCATCCTGGGACTATCCACCCAAAGCTGACCTCCGCTGCTGTTGTCTTCCCCTCTCGGGAGATAGACAAGTGGCTTTTCCATCGCCTCGCCTGGTTTTGGGCCGCGGTATCCATAAAAACGCGGTGGCTGTTTGGAATCGGACGAGTCGTCGCGAGGGGGGACTAGATGGACCATGGACGCAGGCGTCCAGTCTCCTTCCGAGCAAGGCACCGTCAAAGAACCATCCGGCATAATGCCCAGCCCGTCGGGGTTGCGAAAACCGGTTGCAATTACTTCCGCACGCAGGCCATCGGATGCAATGCGTAGAAGACCTTGATTGCCTGAGACCGTATAGAAATTTCCTTCGCGATCCCGCACCAAACCGCAGATGTAGTCGTGTCCATTCGGAGAGGTGATGAAGGCATTGCTAAAGCATTCGTACCGGTCATACTCGCCGTCTCCGTTCTCGTCATGCAATCGTGTGATCTGATTGCGGCAAAGGACAAAGACCCCGTCGGAATCGATCCACATCCCCAGCGGATGATGTAGCCCAGACGCCACACGTGTCCATCGTACCGTGGCCGCTTCGTGCAACGTGTGATTCGTCGCCGCGATTCCCTCGGCTCGCATGACATCACCATGCATGGTGCATAACAACGCCGAGCCATCACTCAGAAATGCGTGGTCTCCTATGAACAAAGGGATCCCCCATGGATTGTCCACCGGAAGGGTGATCGTATCGACCACATAGCCCATACCCTTTCCATTCTCAATCGTGGTGTCGACCGATTCGGGCCATCGCCTACTCGAAGGCTTGACGTCTGAAGGGATCGTGTGTCGTTCCTTTCGGAGTTTCCTCTGCAATTCCCCTTGAACGATCTGCATCTCATCGATGTATTCCTCACCATTAACCAACAGGAGAAACAGAACTTGATCACCACGATATCGATAGCCGAGGTAGCGGATGTTCGCACCGTCCGATAGCTGCAGCACATCTCGCAATGGCCCAGACTTGGGTGGCAAATCCCGTTCGTCTCCTTCGATTCGGGCACCGTCCATAAAGCCATGCCGCACCGATGAAAAACGGAGAAAACCATTTTGCCAACAGCTCACAAAACCCATCGAATCGGGATCGTAGCAGACCGACCAGGAACCAGCGTTCCCTAAGCGGTAGCAAACAGCTCGTGCAACGGTGCGCCGGGGATGAATGAAAACAGTCGCTTGAAGCCGATGTTTCCGAATCGACTCCCATTCATTTCCTCGCCAAGTCTCTTCGTTTTGATTTCCCCAGTGACCGAACGTTCCCCCATCGAGCCCGGGATAGGCTTGTAACAAATCCAAACCAGTGTCTTGGTTCCGAAACGCGTTCGCTTGCTTGGCATAGAAGTCATACACGCGGTCTCGGTTTACCGGATGATCCGCATAAGGATGCGCATCGCGTCGGAGCGGTTCGCGACTCCAGGTGAACGTCGAGAGGGCGTGGTGGGTTGCGGACTGAATAGCGCGTTGGGCTGCCTGGCGTACCCGTTCGTCCAATTCCCGGAGCTCGATCACGAACCGGATTAAATCGATTCGCTTATCCCGCGGTAATGCGTCGAGCAAACCATGCGGCATCAAGGATCGTGACGGAGCGGACTGAATGATTTCATCTTTTGAAATCGAAATGACTTCATTCTTGGCTGGATCGCGGATCGTAACGATGGAATCGTCCTCACTATTTTCACGATAGCCCGAAACGACTCGGTCGTCTTCCAGGAGGAATTTGTAAGGAACATACTCGGGCTCGATCGTCAAATTCGGCCACAAAACACTTTCCACGAGCTGCTCTGACGTTCGCTTCTGGGCAACCGACAACAACTCTGGCCCCAGTTTCCCACCTACCTCGCCAATCGCATGGCAGCTTGAGCAAGCCACTTTTGCACTGGCAAAAACGATAGAACCCCGGAGCGTATCTCCTTGCACACGGCTTTGTGCTATCCAATCCTGTACGATCTGGGTCCGTTCAGAAAGTTCAGGAATCTGTTCGTCGATTTGCCAGCCCCAAGCCTCAGGGGGCGAAATCCAAGATTCCAAAGCGATAACCACGCCTAGCATGCAAAGACGTTGAAAAGCTAGCCAATGGATCGAAAACTGGGGCCATCGCGAGGACATATGGGGAAGGGTGGATGGCTGCTCTTGTGCGTGCATTCGCTTCACTTCTATGATCCGAAGAGGAGTTCGGGGATCGGTGGGGATTTGTTCCCTCCTATTGTAAACCCAATCGAAGAGAACGAATGCGATGTATCCGAATCGAAAGTTAGTTCTAGCCAAGCGATGGGGCATTCGGCGGGGATTTGTTCATCTCGCAAGTATGGCATGTCTTGGAGCGATGGGATGGGGAGCACCTGCCGCGGCTCAAATCGGTCGCGAACCACCGAGCTTGGAAGACATTCTCGACACATCGCTACCTGCTTCCGAAACGCTTCGCCCTCACACCTTTCAGTTGCCCGACGAGTTGGATGATGTTTCTATCCCAGTGAGCGCCGACGAGAAGCAGGAAATTAGTACTTGGGTGAAGTGGCTTGTTCTGAAAAACCTTCCGCCGAATTATGAAGACAATCGAAAGTGGAACCAGACGAAGGAGGTGATGGACGGGCTTCACATCCATCGCGAGGGGTTCAAGATCGAGACGAAGCGCAAGTGGAAATCGGTGCGCCACGGCACTTGGACCCGTTACACGATCGAGTTTCTCGATCCTGAAAAAGAGCTCCTGGTCGACGTGGCAAAGATCGACTTCACCGTTCCTGGACGAATCGATGTCAGCTGCCGGATCGAAGCTCCACTGAAGCTATTCGGGCGCGTCAGCCAGTGGCAACGCGATATCCAGTGGTACAGCTTGTCAGCCGACGGTCGCTGTCGCGTAGAGATGTTGGTGGATGTTCAGATCAACATGCACGTCAACTCGCTTCGATTTCCCCCGGATGTCGAGTTTTCACCGGAGGTTACGCAAGCCAATGTGCGAATGAAGGAGTTCGAAATCGACCGCATTAGCAAAATCGGAGGAGATGCAGCCGAGTTGGTAGGGAAAGGGATTCGCGAGGTCCTCGATGAAAAGCTCGAGGACTATGATCAAAAACTAGTGGAAAAGATGAACCGCGAAATTGCCAAGCAAAAGACCAAGCTTCGCATTTCACTCAGCGATTGGCTTCAGAAAAGCATCGGTAATCAAGCACCGATGCCTTAAAAAGGAACGGATAGTCGATCCGTTCCGATGACCTAAGTCGATGACCAAGTCATTACCGACTACTTCTTGAATTCGTAAAGCAATCGGCCTGGGCTGCCCATGATGTTGTAACCGGCATCGACGTGTAGGATCTCACCTGTGATGCCCGACGAATAGTTGCTGAGCAAGTAAGCTCCCGAGCGGCCCACCTCCTCATGGGTCACGCAACGCGCCAGGGGCGCGACGTAACCGTAGTAATCTTGCATCTCGCCAACACCTGCGGCGACGCCTGCGAGAGTTTTCAGGGGGCCCGCGCTGACAGCATTGACGCGATGGCCTTGAGGTCCCAAATCGTTTGCCAGATAGCGTACGGTCGCATCGAGAGCCGCTTTGCAGATCCCCATGACGTTATAGCCTGGAACGCATTTCTCTCCACCGAAATAGGTCATGGTCAAAACCGACGCTTCGGCATTGAAGAGGGGACGAGCGTAATTGGTGACGGAGATCAAGCTGTAAACGCTTACGTCCATTGCCAATTTGAAGCCCGCGCGGCTCGTTTCCACGGTGTCGCGGGAAAGATCGTCGCGATCGGCGAATGCGATCGAGTGCAGCAAGAAATCGATCTTGCCAAGCTTCTCGCCGGCCATCTTCATGAATGAAGCGACTTGCTCGTCGTCTTGAACGTCCAGCGGTTCCAGGAATGCGGTTTGGGCTGGGTAAGCGTCTACGCATTTCGAAACGCGCATGCGATTCTTTTTCTTCTCGTCATCTGCTTTGTCAGGGAGGTGCGAGAATCCACACACTCCTCCTTGATCCAGGATTTCCTTGGCGACAGCCCAAGCGATCGAGCGATCGTTTGCAACACCGAGGATAAGCCCTTTTTTGCCTTCAAATAACTTCATATTTTCTATTCCAAAATCGCTCGGGAGGAGGTGTATTCAACTATCGAATCGTCGGGTCGAGAATTACATGACCGACGGAACGAAGAACCAGACCAATGTCAGGACGACGCAGATAGTGTAGGTGATAAACAGGCTTGGACGGAAGACGCGGAGGGGTACATGAGCATCGCTTCTTTCGTAGAGTTTGCTCAGGACTCGCCAGTAGTATCCTGCAGCGACCACCGCGTTGACTGCCATGAAAATCCCCATGCCTAGGCTGACCGGATCTTCCATGCCAGCCGCCGTGGCACCCATAAAGACAAGGAACTTGGCCCAGAAGCCTGCCGTGAATGGGAGACCGATCATACTGATTAAGCAAACCGTCATTCCTATCGATGCCGCTGGGCGACGATAGAACATGCCAGAAAGGTCCCCGATCAGATGCGTCTTCCCGCCAGCTGCTTCCATTTCGCCGAGGCAGGCGAACAGACCGAGCGTCATGGCGGCGTAAGCAGCCAAATAGGAGAAGATGATGTTGGACTGTGCATTCTCTCGAATCAACGCGGACATCGCGAGCATCAAGTAACCTGTGTGCGCGATGCTGGAGTATGCCAACAGACGCCTCAGGTTGCTTTGAGCGGCCGCCATCAAGTTACCGACGAGCATGGTCACCGCCGATAGGAGCAATAGGACCGGGACAATCGTCGCCAAATTCTCGGGGCTCCACGAGGAGACAAGAATCCGAATCATTGCCACAAAACCAGCAACCTTCGGGAGATAGCTCATGGTCCCCGCCATGGTCAAACTCGTCCCTTCAAAGACGTCTGGGGCATAGAAGTGAAATGGTACGGCAGTGATTCGAAATGCAAGTCCGCACAGCACGAGAATGATTGCGAAGGAAATCAGTTTTCCACTATCTGCACCCATGATGTAATGGATCACTTGCAGATTGGTCGAACCGCTCACGCCATACAGATAACTAACGCCCATCAAAAAGAAGGCGGAGGAGAAAGCGCTCAACAGAAAGTACTTCAACGTCGCTTCCGCGCCCGCGTTATCGTTTTTGGAAATGCCCAGAAGAATATAGGTGGGGATGCTGATCAGTTCCAAGCCAAGAAAGAGGGTCACGATATCGTTCGCCGCACCCACCACCGGAATGGCGCCGAGCATGATGATCAAACAACCGTAATACTCTCCCAAAAACTGCTTGGGTGCTGTCGACCACGACAGCATGATCAAGAGGAATCCGCCAAGAAGCGCCAATCGCTCGGACGAAATGGCGATATCGTCGAACCGAAATAAGCCACTTCCCAAATTGTCCGGGAGTTGGCGCATGCCGCCCAACAAACCCGCTACGACGAGGATGAGGAGGGAAAGGATCGCCATACCATTTCGCTGGCCATGCACATCTCGATGTGGTCCTCCCTTGAGCACCATGGATGCTCCCAAGAGGAGCGAGCCACCCAAGATCATCGTGATCGCGGGGGCCATCCAAGCGAGCGATGCTTTAAACGTCGTTAGTGTATCCACGTTCTCTCTCGATCTCTTTCAACTAGTTCGACGGGCTCTGGGCTAGGGTGTCCATTTGCGGGTGAGCTTTTTTGGATGCAGGTTCCGTCACCTTTACCAATCGCTTCACATCTGATTCGATCATCTTCATCGGTCCTGCCGGTCTTACACCGATGTAGAGGCAAAGAAATGCCATGCAGACCAAGGTCGCCAACTCGCTGGCATTGCAATCGTTCGTAACATCCTCCGCATGCTTCGATCGGCCTCCACCATCGCTGCCAAAAAGAAGCCGTTGGACTATGCGGAGACCATACCAAGCTCCTAGGACCGTCCCGAGCACTGCGACCGCCGTGATCGCGGCGCTCACACGGGTCATTCCCATCATTGCAAGCAACTCGCCGACAAATCCGTTTAGCCCTGGCAGGCCTGCTCCGGCAAGCGTGAAGAAGATAAGTAGGACGGCGATGCGAGGATACAAAGCAGCCATTCCCAAATCTTCCATGCGGAAGTTCAAACCGCTACGACGCTGTTCAAGCAATCCAAGGATCAAGAACATCGAGCAAGTGATCACGCCATGGTTGAACATCTGGATCGCTGCACCCGAGATGCCATCCATGTTGAGACTCATCAAACCAACGGTGATAAAACCCATGTGGCTGATCGAACTGTAAGCGAACACTTTGCGGAGGTCGCTTTGGGACAAGGCAACTAGAGCCCCGTAGACGATCGCGACCGCTCCCAGCGCTCCGAACAGCAACTGCGCTTCAAATGCCAACCCCATTGGTGTCAGCGGCAGAACAACACGAATGATCCCGAACACACCTAGCTTTGCAACCACCGAAGCGACTACCGAAGTCGTATTCGGATGGGAAACGGCATACGTCGATGGCAACCACGTGTGGAGAGGCAACACCGCGAGTTTGATTCCAAAGCCTAGGAGCAAAAGCCAAACAACCCAGCTTTGTCGTCCGACATAATCATTAAGCAATGCGGGCCCCGCCTCGAGAGCGTTTTCCTGTTGCTGCAACGCGAACGCCGAGAGGGATTGGAAATCAACGTTCGATGGCATCCCTTGTCCATTGGCCTGCAAGGCGAGACCGATGAAGCCGATCACCATAGGGACGCTTCCCGCCAAGGTGAACAATAAGAACTTGCGAGATGCTTTCAAAGCCAGTTTGGGATCGCCCCAGCCGTTGATCAACAACATCAACGGCAGGAGTACCGCTTCGAAAAAGATGTAGAACGTCACCAAGTCCATGGCGAGGAAGACACCGAGCAGAATCGATTCGGTCACCAAAAGAAGAGCAAGGTAGTGATGCAGCCGATGCTTGATCTGCCCCAACGCAAATACGCTTGCAGCTGCGAAGACGAGCCCGGTGAGAAAGACCATCAACGCGCCGATTCCATCCGCTCCGAAACCAAGCCTCCAATGGACTTGCTCTCCCGTGATGGAGATCGGCAAATCGATCTTCATCCAATCGGGGGAAAACGAAATAGCCGGGATCACCGGAGCCGAGGCCGTTCGCTCTGATTCGAGCCCTTCAAAAGTTTGGTAGACGACCAAGATGCTGAGCAACAGCGTGACGCCGGTCGCCAGGACTCCAACAGGAGCCATTCCCCTACCCCTCGAGCCCGCCAGAAAAATGGCGATACCCGCGGCGAGTGGGAACAGAATGGTGAATGGAATGAGATAGTTCATATCTGTTCGAATCGCCTAACGAGAGATAATCCAGATCGCCAACGCTGCCACACCGACCGCTGTCATGAAGGTATACGCGGGAACCCGCCCATTTTGATACCTTTGACCTGCTAAACCGACGATGCGAGGTACCTCGGCAATTTTCATGACGAGTGCGTCGACCAAGTTTTCATCGAGCCAAGCCAGGACCCCGGAGAAGAACTCCAGTGGCATCACGATGAATTGGCGATAAGCCCAGTCGATGTAGAGCCGATTCTGACCAGCGGTCGCCAACGGGGAAAGTGCTACTTCGGTTCCCCCAGGTTGGCGTTTCGCGAGCATTGCCCCGATCACCACTCCAACGATGCCGACTACCGCGGAAGCCAACATGATCCAAAGCGCTTCGTGATGCTCATGATGTCCCTCGAGAGCAGGGGTCTTTTCCAGGTACTTCGACAAGTACTGCGTAGGTCCCAACGCAACGCCCGCGATCACGGCCCCAACGGCGAGAATTGCCATCGGTGCCAACATAACTCCTGTTGATTCATGGGCATGATGCCCCGCTTCTTCGGGAATCACTTCTTTGCCATGGAACGTTCGGAAGTAGGCCTTGGCCGTGTAGATGGCAGTCATCAAGGCGGTGACAAAACCGATAGCCAGCAGGACCTTGAATTGGAAACCGTATTCGCCATCGGAACTGGCATCGTATAGGATCGCCAAGATACCGTCTTTGCTAAAGAATCCAGCGAGTGGGAACAATCCAGCCAGGGCTGCGGCTCCGATTGCAAAGAGGATGTGCGTCTTCGGCATGATTCGCTTCAATCCACCGAACTTGTTCATGTCGATCACGTCGCCCATCGAGTGCATCACGTTTCCGGCTGCCAAGAAGAGCAACGCTTTGAAAAAGGCGTGTGTCACCAAGTGGAACATGGCTGCTGAAACCGCCAATGCCATAAAGTCTTTGATCGCTCCGACCGAGAGAGCCATGAATAGGTAGCCAAGCTGACTGACTGTCGAATAGGCAAGAACGCGTTTTAGATCGCTTTGGAACAACGCCATGATGGCCGCGATCAGAGCCGTGATGCCCCCTAACCAACCGACGACCGAAAGGACCCAAGGGGTATATTCCATCAGTGGAGAGAGACGGGCCATCAAATAGACACCCGCCGTGACCATCGTTGCTGCGTGGATCAATGCGGAAACGGGAGTGGGGCCCTCCATCGCATCAGGCAACCACACGTGGAAGGGGAACTGGGCGGATTTGCCGATAGCACCGATCATCAGTAGCAACCCAATCCAGACCAGCAAATCGGGATACCGAGATGCGAGATCGGGAAGGACGCTGAAAATGTTATCGAAGTTGAGCCGAGCGAAGGTACCGCTCGAGGCTTCACCAGGCAATTGCCCAATAGCGTAGCCCAACAGCAAGATTCCAAGAAGGAAACCACAATCTGCAACTCGGTTGACCAAGAATGCTTTCGTGGCAGCTCGCGCTGCACTCGGTCGTCTATACCAAAAACCGATCAGGAGGTAAGAACAGGTTCCCACGCCTTCCCAAAACGCGTACATCATCAGGAGATTGTGGGAGAGAACGAGCATGGTCATGCAGAAGACGAAGGCGCAGAACACTGCAAAGAATCTTGCATATCCGCCATCGCCATGCATGTAGTCGCGAGAATAGAACGCAATCAAAGTGGAAATGCACGTCACGACGCAAAGCAGCGTCAAGCAAAGTGTGTCGACCTTGAGGGCGATGTCGAGTGTGAGACTTCCGATATCCAGATATCGGTAGCCACTGTAGGTCGCCGTTCCCAACTCCCCTTGCCCCTGCTGTACGACCAAGGCGACGCTGGCGATGGCTGCGAGAAGAAGGGAAAGAACCGCTGGGATGTGCGCGATTTTCTTGTCGCCACGCATCGCGAGGACAACGCAGACGATGCAGCCAACCAAGGGTGAGAGTGGAACGATCCAGGCAAGTGTACTAGGCATGGGTTACCGTCTCCGACTTCTTGTCCGAAGAAACATTCACGGCACCGATTTCCGCTTTGTACTCGGCGGGAATTGGGGATTGCATTGGATCCAATCCAGAGGGGGTCAAGGTTGGGAAGTGCATTTCTGACTGTGAAATCTTCGTAAACAACTCCGGTTCATCTGGGACAATGGTTTCACTCAGTTCATCCCATTCCTTTACGTCCAAAGTCGCTTTGCGTCGGTATAGCGTCACGACTAACGCGAGGGCGATGGCTGCCTCGCACGCCGCGATCGAAAGAACCATGATCGACATGACCTGGCCTTGGAAATTTCCATGGTGCTTGGAGAAGGTGATCAGATTGATGCTCACCCCTGCCAACATCATTTCCAGCGAGAGGAACATAAGAATAAGGGATCGACGGGTTAAAAAACCCACGAATCCGAGCGCGAACAATACGCCCGCGAAGACCAGCAAACTCAACATGACGGAATCGTTCATCCATTCACCTCCGGGGCGGGTCTGGTCGCCAAGGCGATGGCACCGATGGTCGCAACCAAAAGAACAGCTCCGGCAAGTTCCACCGCAGCCAAGTAATCTGTGTAGAGCGATCGACCGAGTTCCGCAGTCGAATCAGGAATCGCAACCGCGAAGTCCGTGGCCGGGCTCGGCGATCCTACCAACTCCGTCATGGGAATGGTCCCTTCGGCTGCGCCGGTTGTTGCAGAGCTGTAAGGCCGGGACGTATCGAAACGCCGGGCTGGAATTGCCCCCGGTTCGAGTACACATACGAGAACGGCAACGAACATGACAACGCCGATCGACGTCGCCAGATAGGGGTTGGTGAGATTGAGATCGTAGGATCGCAGATCGGATTGCTGTGCAAACATCAACACGAACAAAAAGATAATAATCGTTGCGCCTGCATAGACGATCATGGTCGCTGCGGCGATGAACAAGGCGGATTGCATGAACAACACGCCCGCAGTGGAGAGAACCGCGGTAGTGAACCCGAGAGCCGCGTGGACCGGTTGACGTGCGGTGAGGAACGCGACGCCACCTCCAGTCGCTAGTGCGCAAAACGCGTAGAGGATGTAACTATCGAGCGAGACGGGCATCCAGGCCGCCGCAATTCCCGCAGAGACAGTCCATGCAGCCAGTCCCGCCGCCACCAAACTCTTGGACCGAACCAAACCTTCTTGAATGAGCAGATAGCCGATGGCTCCCAGGAACACAGGGATAAGCATTCCCCAGTTCCATCCCGATTGCGAAATGGCATCGGTGGCGTCCGAGGCGATCTCGGACAAACCATCACTCTGTGCCATGAAGTTGGCAAAGAGCAAATGGCTTTGCTCGAAGGTCTCTATCACGTTGAGCTCGTTAGGCACGTTGGACTCGTTTATGAAAATGTTGGAACAATTCAATCAACCGCGATCAACTGCAGTCGAAGGCTAGCCATGACGGCCACGACCTGGAGGTGGTGGGCCTTGTTTCGCCGATTGGGCCTCTTCGGATGCTGGCCCCAGCGTACCCCGATTGGTGCGAACCGGATCCTTGCCGCTTTGAACGGTTTTGTCAAAGACCGACAGGAGCTTTTCCTTATCGAAAACCATTTCCTCTCGGGATAGGCCGGTCAGATCGTAGATGCTCGTCAGCTCGATCGCATCGACCGGGCAAGCTTCCTCGCACATACCGCAGTAGATGCAACGGAGCTCATCGATCGTGAACGTCGCCGGATACTTGTCGCGATCCTTCCAGTGGGGATCGTCCTTCGGCGCGGGGGCAGCAATAATCTCGATACAATTCGCCGGGCATGCGGTTTGGCACATGTAACATGCTACGCACTTCACTCGCCCCGCTTCGTCTCGGTTGAGTCGGTGTACACCTCGATAGTTGGGTGGGATTTCCGGTTCGACCTCGGGATACTGCCGCGTCATGGGCTTGCCGGAAAAAGCATGGCGAACCGCCGTTGCGACTCCTGACATGACCGCGGGTAGGTACATGGCTTCGACCCACCCAATCTTGGGCTCTTCACCCCATTTGACCGTCTTTTCTCGCTTGGATGTCATGCCGAAACTCCTTGTACGCCTTTGTTCAATCGTCTGGCATTCGCGGTTTGATTCATGGATCGCTGCAATTGATAACTGCTGAACACTGCGGCCACGAACAGCAGCAATGCGGTTCCAGCGAGCAAGTGCTTGGGTAGTTCCAGGGTTAACACAATGGCGACCAAAACCAAATTGATCAAACCGAGAGGAATGAGGCCCTTCCAAGCTAGACCCATGAGTTGGTCAAATCGGAATCGAGGGAGAGCCCATCGCAGGAGCATAATAAAAACAACCACGCCGCATACTTTTGCCACCAGAACAAATGTTCGAAGCAACATTCCCCCTAACGAAGCATCCACAGGACCCGTCAATCCGGGGAAATGCCATCCACCTAGGAACAGGAGTGCCGTGAGGAAACTGACCGTCACAATGTGTGTGTACTCCGCCAAGAAGAAGAGCACGAATTTGATTCCGCCGTATTCGGTATGGAATCCGCCGACGAGCTCTTGCTCGCATTCGGGCAAGTCGAAGGGGAGACGGTTTGTTTCGGCCAATGCGCTGGTGAAGAAAATGATAAAAGCCAGCGGCTGCCAAAAGACATTCCAGTCCCAAATCGAGCCACCTTGTGTCGCGACAATCTTTTCCAAATTCAACGAACCGGAGATTGCGATCACTCCAATGATCGAAAGGCCCAGAGGAATCTCGTAGCTGATGAACTGTGCACAAGAACGAATGGCACCGTAAAGCGAGTACTTATTATTGGATGCCCAACCACCGAGGATGATCCCATACGCGGACAACGAACTGATGGCGAACATGAAAATGATCCCAATGTCGATGCCAGGAGCGACGACGAATCGAAATCCCTCTTTGTATTCGACTGGGACAGGACCAAACGGCATGACAACCAGTGCGAACATGGCGGTCATCAAACTGATGGTGGGGGCGACAAAGTAGAGGAAGGTGTAAACATGGTCGGGAATGATCTGCTCTTTCAGAAAGATCTTGATCCCGTCCGCAATCGCTTGGAACAGGCCGAATGGACCGACGCGGTTTGGACCCACCCGATCCTGCACGTACGCTGCAATCTTCCGTTCGATGAACGTCATGTAGAGCCCCAGGACTGGGACGAACGCGAGGATCACGCCGATCGCCGCTAACGTTGGCCAGAGCGACGGCCACATGTCGGTTAAGGTCTGGTACAAATCCATGGGTTCAGTTCTTGTGATTGATTCGATATCGATGATTCATTCGTTCGCCCGTCCATCACCGGCTGTCCAGCACTGGCTGTCCCTGACGGGACCGGCGATGGCACACTAAGCAAAAACGGCTTCCTTAGCTGCCACACCTATCTTCACTCCGTGCTCTCCGAGATCCCCTACGCTCAGCGCCGAGAGAGGTCGAATCGCATTCCCTATTTCCTTCCGAAGGGCTGTCGCATGAAACAGTCCAGTTCGCTCCGTCAATTCCATCAGGATGCGACTGTCTGCCCTCGCGTCTCCGGGCGAGCGAATCGCAGCCTGAGCGGCTTGCGCTAGTCCGCTGTGGTTGACGTAGGTACCCTCGCGCTCTGCAAAGCTTCCCGAAGGCAAGACAATGTCTGCACGTTCGCTCAATGGTGACGGGAAGAGGTCTTGGACGATCAAGAGCGAAGGCGTTCCGACTCCGCGATCGATTGACTCGGTAACCCAGCCATGCTGATAGCCACCGACGAAATACCAAGCAGTCGCGTCGGCTTTGGCCGCGACCTGTGCAACCGAGATGACTTCGCCTTCAAAGTGCCGAAGAATTGCTTCTACACCCAATCGGTTCGGGCACTTTTCTGCCCGGATCGTGAATTTGACTTTTCCAGCTTCGGGCGCCTCTCCCTTAGGACCTTTCGGATACATGTCGTCGGAACCGATCATCGGAACCGGACCCATCACCAATCGCACGCGGGTGTCCAACTGCTTCAAGTAAGACGCTAACAAGTAAGCTTCTTCAACTGTCATGAACGGGGACAGGACGGCCACAAAACCTCGCGCATCGGTCTTGATCGCTTCTTTGATTTTGGAACGAGTGATGGCAAGAACATCTTTCCACGGATCCGCAAATTGTGTTCCTGCTCCGCCGAGGGACAGGGAAGCCGCATTCGGAGCAGTGGAACCATTCGCTGCGCCGGTGTTGGACTTGGAGACCTTGGGAGCGATCAGTCGTCGTTCATCATGGATGTACTTGAAGCCGAAACGTCCCTCGTCGCACATGAAGTGGCCTTGCGCAAGCGGGTTCTCGCGAGGTCGCAATCGATAGACCTTGTCCTCGTTTTGATCGACATGGACGCTGCACCCAGTCGAGCAACCCGTGCAAACGCTTTCGGCGTGCTTGAGCCACCAAACGCGTTTCTTGTACAAGAAATCTTTGCTGCACAGGGCTCCTACAGGGCATAGATCTACCACGTTGCCGGCGAGCTTGTTGTTGCAAGGAGTCTCGGGGAAGACATCGATCTCTTCGTGGCTGCCACGTGCAACGACTTGTAATTCGGCCGTTCCCGCCACTTCGCGTGTGAATCGAACGCATCGAGTGCACATCACACAGCGGTCGGTGAACAAAGCAATTTGCTCTCCGATATGATATTTGTCGTCCCGTTGAAGTTTGGGTTCATCCAACCGGGAGTGTGCTTTGCCGTACTTGTACGTGTAGTCCTGGAGGTAGCACTCGCCCGCTTGATCGCAGATGGAGCAATCGAGGGGGTGATTGAGTAGTAAGAGCTCCAACGTCATCTGTTGCGATGTTTTGACTTTGGGAGTGTTGGTCTTGATGACCGTCCCCTCTTTGATTGGCGTTTGGCAGCCAGGGACCAATTTCGGCCCCATGGCGATGGTGCCATCTGGCTTCTTTTCGCCTACTTCCACCAAGCACATTCGGCAGGAAGCCACCACCGACAATGCCTCGTGCCAGCAGTAGTGGGGGATTTCAACACCCGCTTTGCGCGCTGCGAGGATGCAATTGTCCTTGGGATCTGCGTCGACTTCGATATCGTTAACGATGACCTTTGGCACAGGATTGCTTTCGTGAATAGAAGGTGAAGGGGAAATGATCGGTGATTAATGGGCACCCGCCAACAGTCGGCTTTCGCTCTTGCGACCGCTGGTGATGTACTCTTCAAACTCGGGTCGGAACTTATGAATGGCCGTCTTGATAGGCCAAGCGGCACCGTCCGCCAAACCGCAGATGGTCGAGCCTGGAATCGTTCCGATCGAGGAGGAAATCTCGAGCAACAAATCGATGTCGCTTAACTTCCCATGCCCAGCGCGAATGCGTTCGAGGATTTTCGTCGACCAAGCTGTCCCTTCGCGGCAGGGGGTGCATTGGCCGCACGACTCGTGCGCGAAAAATCGACAAGCGTTGTAAAGGACATCCACCATACTGGTCTGATCGTCGATCACGATGACGGCGGCGGTCCCAAGCCCCAAACAGCCGACTCGACCTGGTCCGTTGAAGTCCAGCGGAGTGTCCAGCTCTTTTTCGGTCATAAAGCCCATGCTGATCCCACCGGGAACCACCGCTTTGGCTTTTCGGCCCTTCCAGACACCTCCGGCATGTTGATCGATCAAGTCGCGGGCGGTAATCCCCATCGGGAGCTCAACCAGTCCGGGCTTGTTGACATGCCCGCTAATGCAATAAAGCTTGGGACCGTAGGAGCCTGCGTCGCGTGGATTGTTCGGATCCTTGGGGACACCCATCGACATAAACCATTCCGGGCCATGCTGCAGGATGTGCGGAATACAAGCCATCGTCTCGACATTGTTGACCACGGTCGGACGGCGGAACGCCCCTTCGATCGCGGGGAAAGGTGGCTTGATGCGTGGCCAAGCTCGCTTGCCTTCGAGACTTTCGATCAACCCAGTCTCTTCCCCACAGATATACGCACAAGCACCTCGGTGCAAGTGTATGTCTAGACTGTAATTGGATCCGAGGATGTTCTTGCCGAGCAGATTGTTGGCATACATCTCATCGATCGCTTGTTTCAGAACACGGTAGCAGCGGCCATACTCGTAGCGAAGATAGAAATAGGCTGTGGTCGCGCGGGTGGCGAAACTGCTGATAACGATCCCTTCGAGAACTTGATGTGGATCCTCTTCAATCAGCACGCGGTTATTGAAGGTTCCAGGTTCGCTCTCGTCCCCGTTGATGCACAGATAAATGGGGCCGTTGACATCTTTGGGCAAAAACGTCCACTTGAGACCCGTCGGGAAGCCTGCTCCGCCTCGTCCCCGAAGACCGGATGACTTCACGACCTCGATCACGTCGGTGTTCGGCATCGACAAGGCTTTTGCCAACGCTAGGTAACCGCCATCCGCTCGATAGGACGCTAGCGATTGGCTGTCTGGCCGACCGATTCTCCCGAGTAGAACAGGTTTGAATTCCGTGTTGCTCATCCGTTTCCTCGCACTTGTTTTTCCACTTCGTCGGCATCGACTCGCAAACTCAACTCATCGTTGACCAGCATGCACGGAGCGCCGTCGCAGGCGCCCAAGCATTCCGCCAATTCCAAGGTGATTTGCCCATCTGCGGTGGTGCCACCCGGTTGCACACCCCATCGCTCGCAAAGTTCTGCAAGCAATTCTTCGCCTCCGCGGAGCATGCAAGGCAACGAGCGACAAATCCAAACACGAACCTTTCCAACGGGATCTTCCTCGGTGCGGAAGAATCCGTAGAAGGACATCGTGTCGTGGACCTGTGCCGGGGAGAGGCCCAGGATTTCTGCGATCTCTTTCATCGCGCGATTGCTAACACATCCCTTCTCTTCTTGGACGATGTGCAATGCCGGCAGTGTGACAGCTTGTTTGCTGGGGTATCGCCCGATGTGATCCTCGATCACCTTCTTGGCATTCGAACTCAAATCGCTCATCGGTCTAGCTCCGCTGCAATGATGTTGATACTTCCCAGTACCGCGGCGACGTCGCTCAGCATGCAGCCTCGGATCATCCGTGGGAATAGTGAGAAATGGAGCAAAGAAGGTGGCCGTGTCCTTGCTCGGTATGCCCGGAACGATCCGTCACCAACGATGTAGTAGCCCAATTCCCCGTTTGGCGATTCGGTCGCAGCATAAACGGATTCCTTCGGTGCAGGCATTTGTCTGTTTGGCATGATGTTCTCGAAGTGATGGATCAAACCCTCGATGCTTCGATACACCTCTCGCTTGTCTGGCAGACCTTCCTTGCCGGTCCCTTCCGCGTAAATCGGTCCCGATGGCAAGTTCTCGATGGCTTGTTCGATGATTTTGAGACTCTCAAGCATTTCCAACATTCGAACTTGGAAACGAGCGTAGCAATCGCCACCTTGAGCGGCGCAAACATCGAAATCGAAATCGTCATACGCGAGATAGGGTTCATCGCGACGTAGATCGCGGACGACCCCGCTCGCACGTGCCACCGGTCCGGTCGCCCCGCCAGCAATCGCATCCTCATAAGTCAGAACACCGACCCCTTGGGTGCGCTCGACGAAAATCCGGTTCTTCATTACCAATCCGGAGAAGTCGCGATAGGCCTTTCGGAAGCTCCTGCAGAACTTGCGTACCATATCGATCCAGTCGTCCGTGACATCGTAGAGCAGGCCCCCAACGCGTGTGTAGGAGGTGTGGAACCGCTGCCCGGAAGCACGTTCGCAAATCTCATAGATGTACTCGCGCTCATTGAACGCATACATAAAGGCAGTAGCGCCGCCCAAGTCCAAAACACAGGTCCCTGTGCAGAGAAGATGGTCGTGGATTCGCATCAACTCAGCAAAGATGGTTCGAATATATTTGCATCGTGGGGTTAACTCGATTCCGAGCAACTTCTCGACGGAATGGTGCCAAGCGATTTCATTCGCGAGCGGAGAGATGTAGTTCATCCGGTCGACAATGGTGACGTACTGGTTGAAGTCGAGCACCTCGCCAAGCTTCTCGAAACCACTGTGTAAGAACCCAATGTCCGGCTCGGCGTCCATCACCATTTCACCATCGAGCTGCAACACCAATCGAAGGGTGGTGTGCGTCGCTGGGTGCTGAGGCCCAAAGTTGAGCGTCCAAAACCCTTCTTTGTGACCGGCGTCCAAATCCGGGCGGTCCATCAATTCTAGTGGCATGGAGAAGTCCTCGTTTAGCTTTCCGCTCGCGTGATCACTGGGAAATTGTGTCGCTCGCCGCGACCTTTCACGGGATAGTCCTTTCGCAACGGAAAGGACTGGAACTCCTGCGGAAGCAAGAGTCGCTTGAAGTTCGGGTGACCTTCGAACACGATGCCGTACATGTCATACACCTCGCGCTCGAGCCAATCCGCACCGAACCAGACGGGAGTGGCCGACGGAAGCTTGGGATCCGGGTCGTTGACGTGGGTTTTGAGCGTCAATCGCTCCCCCGTATCGACATTCAACAACAAATAAACGACTTCGAATCGATCCGAAACATTTCCGTACTCGAGCAAATCGACGCAAGTAAGGTCGGTAAGCTGGTTGAAACCAATCCTCTTGCAAGCATGCAACGTAGCGAGGATCTCCGTGGCGGGTACAACCGCTCGAACTTGATCCTGGAATGTTGACCAAGCCCAATGCGTGCTCGGGAGCTCGTTCCCAAGCCGTTCCTGGATACTGGATGGTGCTGCGGATTCTGCCATGTTTCCTTTTCCCCGCCGATTCCAAGTGGTATCCCATGCGAACGCAGAGAACCATCTCGGCCTGTGTAAGTCCTAGTGGATGGGATCGTATTTAGGTTTTTCCAGTTTTAATCCATTCCGTTCCCGGATTCGGATCAATTCATCCTCATCAAAGCGCTGAGGACCCTCGGGTAACACACGAAGCTTGAACTCTCGAGCGTTGATGGTGCCGCCCGATTGGATCTTTTCCTGCAAATCGATAATCGCACGGATCAATTGCTCCGGACGCGGCGGGCATCCCGGGACATAGATGTCCACAGGTATAAAACGATCGATTCCCTGCACCACCGCGTAGGTGTCGAAGACTCCTCCGGTGCACGCACAGGCTCCCATGGAGATGCACCACTTCGGTTCAGGCATCTGCAACCAAATCCTCTGCAGGACCGGTAGCATCTTCATCACGACCCGACCCGCAACGATCATCAAGTCGCACTGGCGCGGAGTGAATCGCATCACCTCGCTGCCGAAACGCGATAAATCGTGCCGACTCGCGGCCGTGCTCATCAACTCAATGCCACAACAGGCGGTTGCAAAAGGCATTGGCCAAAGACTGTTGGCCCGTGCCCACGAAGCCGCAGCGTCTAGCGTGGTTAAGAAAACGTTGTCGCCCAGCGTTTTGTTTACTTCCGTCGCCAATCGAATACTCCTTTGCGGTAAGCAACCACATAAGCCAACCCAAGCGTCGCTAGGAGAACCATAAGAACTCCCAAAACAGCAGGTCGGAACACGGCGGGAACTCCATCCGGTGCGAGCAGCGAGACAGCCCACGGATAGAGGAAGATCAGCTCAATGTCGAACACGAGAAAGAGAATCGCCATCAAGTAAAACTTGACGTCAAACGGCTTGCGAGCATCCCCCACCGGATCCATCCCAGATTCGTAGGGCATGTCCTTCACCCGCGTCGGTTTCCGGGGGGCTACCAAGTGCGGCAGCAACAGCGAGACAGCCGCAAATCCAATCACGGCAACGAGATAGATCAAAATCGGTAGGTAGTTCGCCACGTTTCCGAATCCTGCAGAGCTCTGACTTTGTGAAAAATTTCACAAACTTCCTCCTGTATTGTAGGAAGGAGCGACTATTTGTCATCGGCAGTTTGGAAATAAATTTGACCGGGTAGCTAGGTCTAGAGACTCCGGGCTGTGGCGATGGATCCAGATTGCGGCCATTCCGATTCCATATAGACTCCAGAACCAGATTCCGCCCATCGGTCCCTCCAAGAAAACGTCGAACGTTGCATTGCTGAGGAACGCAATCCAATAAGCCGTTAAGAACAAAAACAGATTGGTCCAGTTTCGCTCGTGATGGACAAGACTTCGACGCAATTCCGTGAGCATGGCGATCAACCAAGCTCCCATCGCAGCACACCATATAGCGAAACCTGGTACTCCAGCCCGAGCTAGCACGTTTAAGTGACCGTTATGGGGACTTCGAAGGGAACCGTCCGCCGAGACTTGAAATCCATCGTCGTCTGCCAGATTCACCCCAAAACCCTTGCCAACCCAGAAGTACCGGCCAAAGAGGGTGTAGTCCACGATCTCGGACCACCACATAAGCCTCCACTCTTTGGTCCCATCCAAATCGCCACGTTTGGTTTTGCTCGCAACGCTCGTAATGTTTTCGATGAACTGCGTGGCTTCGATCTTTCGCTCTCGACCTGGAATCTGGATTCGAAAGTCTATGACCAAGAGAAGCAGTAGCGCCGAAGCTCCGAGCAACGCGAATCGCCAGACGACGACGTTGTAGGGCCTGAAAAAACAAACGAAGGAAAGCGCCAGCAAGAATGAAAGCAATCCTCCCCGGTTGATCGCGGCAACCCATGCAAAGGTAAAGCAGAACAGAAGCAGTAGCCTCATGGACGGAGCTGCCCCAAGACCGACAGCCCAAAAGGCCATCAGCCCCGCTAAATGCACGCCCGTATCCCCCCCTTTCGCATTCAAAAACAGGAAGGTGATTGGATTGGTCGGTAGAGCATCCTGCAAGAACTGCGATGGAATCCATACAAGGGGAATCAATATCAGGAACCAAGTTCCAAAGCGTGAATACCCACGGACAAGAATCCCGAGTCGCTCAGGTTTCGAGCAAACATAGACGAACACGAGAATCGCAAAGAGTGCATAGCCTACTAGAACCGCATCGCGTAGCGCATGAAATCCATACTTGCCAATGTAAGGAAGAGTTCGATAGGCTCCCCAGGCTACGAGTGCCATCAGTGGCCAAACAAGCTTGGACTGAAAGAGAAGGTTCCACCGCCCCGAAAGGAAAACAACCAACGCGCCGACCGCCAACAGCAATTCCCCAACAAACAATGGAGGAATCCCGAGGTTGGCCCAACCTCGTCCTAGCAAAGCAAACCCGAACAGGTTGAGCATCAACAAGACTAACCAAAGGTGTTCGCTTACACGCTGAGGCTTCTTGGTGTCTGGCTCATCGATACAAATGATGGAGGCATCCTCTCTCATGTATTGTCCGAATGCAAATCGTCAGCTCTCGCGTCGCCGGACTTCATTGGTTCTTTGGATCGCTAGGGGGACGCATACGCTCCAAACCAATCGCAATGAGGCAGCTCGCAAGGCAGCTTGCTAAAAAACCACCAGCGAGCTTGATCATGAGTTTAGAGTCTACGGGGCGATCCGGAGCTCGATCTGGTTGAACAACATTGATATTCGAGATCCGTTGTAAATCTAACTCTTGGTCGATTCGCGCCTGCTCCAGGCTCTCGGAATAGCGTTTGTAATTGGAGTCATGCAGTCGCGTATCTCGTTCAAGTTGCACGAATCGAAGCTCGATATTGTTCAGTTTCTGCAGATCGCACTTGGTCTCGGAAATTTGTTTGGTCAACGCAGAAATTCTAGCTTGAAAGGATTCCACTTCGCTTTCTTCTTTTACCAGCAGAAGCTCCGTTTCTTCGAAGACTTTGTTGGTACTCGTCGTGGACTCACGCCGGTTCTCGACTTCTCGTGCAAGCAAATCTCTTGAATCATTCACTTGCTTCCGAACTTCTTTGACCAAATGATGCTGTTCGGTGTATTTCGCCGACAACTCCTTCTCTTTCAGTTCCAACGCATAGAGCAGGCCTCGTATGGAATCCGCTCCTGCAGCGAGCTGCCCGTCGGCTCTGGATGTCTCGCGCATCTCGGGAATGCGTTGGAGTTTTTCTTGCAACAAACTCAGCCGGCCTTTGGATGCAGATAGCTCCACTTGCGCGATACGCAGATCATCTTCCAAATCGTCCAAGCTCTCAATCATGAGTCGCTTGGCTTCGGTAACATTTGCAACTCCAGATTCGTTTTTGAGATCGCGCCACTCCGCCTCGGTCTTTGCCAATTGCTCTTGTACCGCAGCGGTTTGTTTCAAAAGGAAATCGTAAGCTCCTGGAGCGCGATTAATCCTAAGATGCTCCTTCATGTAGAGCTCGATGAGCTTTTGAACCACCAGCCTTGTCGTCTCCGCTGACGGATGTTCGAATGAGAGTCCAATGACATTCGAATTCTTCACTGCAGAAACATCCAGCCTTGACTCCACAAACTCGATTGCCTTTTCCCGAGTTGGTTTCGAAAGCAATTCAAGTTGCGACTTCAACCAATCGGATCCTGCGCTTTGGGATGCACGAACCGCTTCCCCTTGGTTCGACGGTGCTTTCCCCAAAATGGAGTCGGGATTCAATTCATCGACAAGACGTTCCAGCAGCATTCGACTGGTCAAAAGATCAACGGTCGAATTCAACTCGTTTTCGCGAGTGGTCGGCATACTTAGCGTCTGAGTCTGCAAGGCTGTGACCGTTGGGTCGAGCAAAACACTATCTCGACCTAGTCGCAGGAATAGTTTTGCCTCGTACCGATACATGGGTTTGGCAGAAAGCACAACCGCGGCAAAAGCACCGAAAAAGAGAAGGAACAAAAGAATGACTTTTGTTCGATGCCTATATAACGCCCGGGCGATGGCGGTCGGTGAAATATCGGGTTCTGAGCTAGGATTCATGATGCAGGTACCACCCCGGATTTGACAGCAGATCAGATACGATGGTAGTTCCCACCGCCAGGTTTGTCGACATTATTCAAGGGCGAACCAGCGATGAGGCGATCAAGCGACGTAGAGTGTGCTGCGCAAGCCCATTTGACGGGCTTGGTCACGGATTTCCTGTTCGTAAATTGCATTGGAGATGATAATCACGTCAGGTTGAATCTGGATCAGATCCTCGGGTGCGACAATTTGTTGCGCGCTCCCAGGAACAAACTTCCCTTGTTTGGCGGGATTGATTTCGGCGACGAATTCAATGGACGAAGCGGAAGGGCAAGTATTCAGGAAGGTTACTCCTTTGCCCCCAGTCCCCCAGAACACGACCCGTTTGTTCTGCTCCCGATAGGTTTGGAATCTTTGGCTCCAGATTTCGCATCGTGCGGCAAAGTGCCTCGCAAATTGAGAGATATCTAGAGGCAGGGTATTCGAACCTTCGCGATTGTCCTCGTCTTTCATCGTTTTGCATGACGAAAGGTGTTCGTTTTCCTGATGGGGATCACCGAGAGCCGGTTCGCAGTCGACGAAAAGATACTGGTCCTCCCCATAGCATCCCCCTCCCGTGATGACTTGGAAGCCGCAGGATTCGAACAAACGACGAAACGAATTCTCGGAGAAGTAGCTGCATTGTTCGTAGTGAATGCTCCATACCTCTTGCCGCTGGATGGCGCGCGCCGCGTTGAATATTTCGAAATAGTTTTGGGTTCTCCGGTGGCCAAGCATAGAACGGAGATCTTGCAGCAGGTGTCTGGGTTGCGCGATGTGCTCCAACACCGAAAGACAGCAGATAAAATCAGGTTGCCAAACATCAAACTGGCATTGGAATCGTCTGTCAAATCGATCCCGAATCATTTCAAGTTGAATACCGTTCGTTTGGTGGATACCCGTGTGATGAATCGTTGGGTCGATTCCAATCCCTCGATTACCTCCCAATCGGCAAAGCAGTTCAAGGAACCAACCGCTTCCGGCACCAATTTCAAGGATAGTCTTCCCTTGCAATTGATACATGTTCTGAAGGCGCTCAGCCACCGATTGCATAAAGCTTCGAAACAAAGGGGAGTGATAGAGAGCAACTTCGTAGCCCGGTCGATAATCGATCCGATCTGGATCGAAAAGTTGATTGAAGATGTGACCGCAACCATGGCAGTATGCAAGTTCCACGTCACCTCGAGGTGCCGCTCGAGCGGAACCTGCATCATCATAGAAATGCCCGACGTGGACTGGGAGATCGGGGAGGTAGAAAAACGGCGTGGTCGCAGAGGAGGCACAGGCGTTGCAAGACATCTTGTTTTCATTGAGATGGCATGCCGTGGAACGATCCCTAGTCATAGTTCTCGCGATTCTCATGGATGGGGCGACAGCTTTCTGCCTTCACCATCCGCCGGCCTTGTCGCGTTCGGACGCAACGCAGGCCTGCGAATCGGCTCATGAAAAAGTTCCGATCGAAATAACGTCGGCCATTTCGAAAACTGGGTCAAGTATTGAAGGATTGCAAATAAGCAAAACAATCGCTCGGAGTGTCTCATCGGGACATTGCCAATCGATCGAAAATGCCCCTTCAATAGTGCTAGTCGTGTCCCAGAAAGCCGTGTCCGCTTCTTCTGGGGGGCCATATAAGCTTCTTGCTCTTCTCGAGTGGTCATTGAACCGGATGTCTTGGCGTGCACTCGCTGGTAAAAGAGAGTCTCCGGTACTTGATCGTACTTGCCCCTCAAAGCAAGTTCTCCCAAGAGTACCTTCTCCGCTCCGTAACAAGTTGGCATCGGGTGCGACTGCTCAAGCACCGATTTGCGAATAAGGCCATAGACATCAGCACACCACGTCGTTCCTAGCAAGACTCCTTGAAACCTTTTGTGTTGCTGAGGAGAGTCGTGGTACTTTCTCGGTAGTGTGGCCTGGGATGAATGGGCCAAACCTTCGGATGCTTCATCGTCTGCTGTCAGGACATTGCCGTACTGATCGATCTTCCCAAAATCGGAGTGGACCCAAGCCGTCTCGGTATTGGATTCTATCCTTTGCAGCGTGGATTCAAGAAACGTGGGCATGCAAAGATCATCGGCAGCAACCCACTTGTAATATTCGCCAGTGGCAAGCGTAGGGAGGCGATTGAAATTGGCGATCGCCCCGGCATTTTCGATCAATCGTTCGTAACGTATTCGAGGATCGCTCTTCGCGTAGCTACGGCAAATGTCGGAAGTCTCGTCTGTCGATGCGTTATCCGAAATGATGAGCTCAAAATCGCCAAACGTTTGCTGCAGCAACGAATCTAACGTCTCCCGCAGAAATGCTGCCCCATTATAAATGGGCATCCCGAGACTAATCTTTGGACTGCGACGTGACATGTTTCTCATCGGCTCCACGCCGAAAGTGAATCCGTTAGGAGTTGGAGACGACCAAGTCTGCTTGAACCAACCGATCGACCTCTGCGGAATGGTCCCCAGATTTTCGAAGATCCGCAATGTATTCGTCTCGGATCCAAGAACACGTTTGCCTCATGCCGTTTGCAAGACTGGTACTGGGCTCCCAGTCGAACAAGGATTTAATGAGAGTGTTGTCGCTGTTGCGTCCATTGACTCCTTTGGGTGCATCCAGTTGATATTTGCGTTCCAGTTCAACTCCGAAAAACCGCTCTACAATGTCTACGAGTTGGTTGATCGATACCATTTCACTTGAGCCCAAATTGATGGGCTGGTCGATGCTGCTCTGCATAATCATATCAATGCCGTGAATACAGTCATCGATAAAAGTGAAGCTTCGGGTTTGTCTGCCATCCCCCCAAATCGAGATTTCATGCTGACCGCTCGCAATGGCCTCGATCACTTTGCGGCAAATCGCTGCCGGTGCTTTCTCGCGTCCACCTCGCCATGTTCCGTGGGGGCCATAGACGTTATGGAAGCGGGCAACCCGGGTTTTTAGTCCAAAGTCCTCTTCGAAGTGACGGCACATTCTTTCGGAAAACAATTTCTCCCATCCATAGCCATCCTCTGGCATCGCTGGATACGCGTCCGATTCCTTCAAGGGCTCCAAATCGAACCGCAGCTGCTTTTCTGCATTGTAAACGCACGCAGAGCTGGCGAAGAAATACCGTTGTACGTTTGCAGCGACGGAGGCTTGGAGCAAATGGGTATTGATCAAAACCGACAACATGCAAAGTGCTTTGTTGTTTTCGATGAATCCCATTCCTCCCATGTCTGCCGCAAGGTTGTAAACTTCTGACGCACCCTGGCAAACGCGTTCGCAATCGGACTTGTTCTGCAAGTCTGCCGAGATGTTCTCTACATTAGGGAAGACTTGGTACCACTGATCGAGCGGCTTCAAGTCCACAGAGCGGACTTGGATGCCTGGGGTTTTTAACAAGTTGGCTACCAAGTGACCGCCAATGAAACCACCACCACCGGCGACGAGTACGACTTTATTGTTCATGCGATTTGGGTTTGAATTGACTGTCAGGTTGAATTTACCAATTAGCCATGTTAATTGGGTGACTTTTTACCTCGCAAGAACTGGCCTAGCAAAAGGTATAAAAAACTGCTGTTTGCGGTAAGATAACGCCACCACAATCGACGTGGCTCCTGGCACAATCGAAACAACCATTCCAATCCGTTTCGCTGCATCCATGGCGGAGCCATCTTTTTCACGCCGGCGTGGAAGTCGAATGCAGCACCCACGCAGATTTGAACGCCTCGGATGCTACTTCGATGCGCGAATGCGAACTCGTCTTGCTTTGGACAGCCCAAGCCGATGAAAACGATTCCAGCTCCACTCTTTTCGATGCGTTCGACGACTGCTCGATCTTCCTCCTCGGTCAAGGCTCGAAAGGGAGGGGCTTCTCCGTGCAAGATCAGGCCAGGGTATCGCTTTTGCAACTCGCGAAATAATTTCTCTAAAACTTCGGTTGTGCCGCCGTAAAGGTAGATTCCTACCTTTCTTTTCGCCGCCTCTTCGCAAACCCGCAGGGTTAATTCGGGGCCGTACACTCGGTCTTGTAGCCGAATTCCATGCAAATATCGCAGAGACCACCGAACAGGTTGTCCGTCAGGGGTGATCGCGTCGAACGAGTTAACCTTTCGACAGAGGTCCTCGGATACGGACGCGGTAACAATCGCGTGCACCGAATGACAGCTCACAATCGCGGATTGCCGATTCAACGCCGTCTGCAAGATGACGTGGGTTAATTCCTCGTAGGTAGTCGCGCTGACGAGAACATTGAGAACGGGGAATCGCTTCGGCCATGTGACGTGGACGTCTGGATCGGGAGCAACCGTTAGGGGGGACAATTCAGAGGGCAACACGAGATATGTGGAGCGAATAAACTCGAAGGAATTAAAGTAGTTTTGCGTGTTGTTACCTTGGAGCTTCGGGAGGGAATGTCCATGGTTCTCAAGGGTCGAATGTTAGTTCGTGTCATCTGCATTGTCGAGAACATTCCCTTCATGATTCATCCACAACGAATGATCGGCCCGGATTGTCGGTTCGATCCGTTTTTATAGTCCCACGCGCGTCGAAGTAGCCAAAACTGCGATTACACTACTTCCTGTTAATCTCCTTCCAGTTAATCGCCCCGTCCGATCTGCGTGAGGTTGGAATCGAATTTCCTTGAAGCATGGATGCCTTTTTTCCCGTCGCTCAAGATCCATGGATCATTCTCAGCCGCTAGAACGTCGATTGAATACACCTCCCGTGCGGGTTTTGGTGGTCGGACAGACGCCCCCTCCCTACCACGGCCAAGCCATCATGATCCAAATGCTGGTAGAAGGGCCCGTTCCTGATGTCCAGCTGCATCACGTGCGCATGCAGTTCTCCGAAAGCCTCGGTGAAATTGGGAAAGTGAAGTTCGCGAAAATTACCCATCTCTTTTGGGTGATTGCTAAAATCCTATGGACAAGAATTCGGTACCAGGCCACCGTTCTTTACTATCCTCCGGCTGGACCCAATCGCGTTCCGCTGGTACGGGACGCGGTTATCCTGCTGACCACACGGTGGCTCTTTTCCAAAACTGTTTTTCACTTTCACTCTGCAGGATGTAGCGAACTGATCCCGCAACTTCGCAATCCTCTACGATGGCTGGTTCTCCGTGCATTGAACGCACCGGATGTGGCTATCGAGCTTTCGGAGTACGGTCCCCGCGATGGTGCTTTCTTGAACGCGAAAACCGTTGCGTGTGTTTCGAACGGTATCCAAGACGAAGCGAGCCAATTCCCACGCGAACCCGAGCACGATGGGAATGAACCTCCGCGAATTCTTTACCTGGGAACGGTGAGCGAAGAGAAAGGTGTATCCATTCTTTTGGCGGCTTGCAGCATCCTCAAGGAAACCAAAGCAAGATTTTATCTCGACATCGTCGGTGGTTTTGGATCCGAGGCTTACAAACAACGACTAGAAAGTGAGATATTGAATCTGCAGCTAGAAGACTTTGTCCATCTTCACGGCCAGAAAGTTGGGCCGGACAAATGGAAGATGTTCTCCATCGCCGATATTTTCTGCTTCCCTTCTCATTATGAATGCGAAGCTTTCCCTTGTGTACTGCTCGAGGCTCTCTCCTTTCGCTTGCCTATCGTCGCTACTCGCTGGCGCGGCATTCCCTCGATTGTCTCTCACGGTGAGAATGGGCTGCTTGTTCCCACACAGGACGTACAGGCTGTAGCAAGTTGTTTAAAGGAACTAATGGATGCACCCGAGTTGCGGCACAAGATGGGAATCGAAGGTAGAAGACGCTTTGAACAGGAGTTCACCCATGTCAAATTCCTAGAGCGAATGAGGGGCCTGTTCCTGTCGCTCGTGTAACCTTACCCAGCGCTCCAGCGACCTGCTATTGCGGAGTCCTGGACGTCGTCGGTGCGTCAGGGAACATCAAGGTTGGGAACAGAGAGTTCGCAAAAAAGGTTGGCCATTCGTTCGATCGATTCCATGGAGGGGACCCCGTCGTGTATCCAATATCCGTAGCGAAGCTTTAATGGACTCTCTTGGCTGACCTCGATCGCTCGATCGAGATTCAAACATGCCCCCATCCAACCGTCGTCTCGGACATGGTACGGAGTGGGATGCGATGGGTTCTTTGGATGGTTGAATAGGGTGATTCCAGCGAAGCCATCGGGATCGTTCGAGATCCTTCCTGAGTAGTCCACCCAAGTAGCGGGTTGGCGAAAAACCTCCTTCTCATTCACCTTTCCGTCGGAGTTCAAGATTCGGCCTCCGCCATCGTGAACTCCAATCGACTTGGCCATGCGGACGGCTGCCATTCCAAAAGGGGTCGCCCCCAACGTCACGTTGCGTCCCTTGGAAGAGGTGAAAACGGAGTCGATGACCAAAAGCCAGTTCTTGGTACCCTCAAGCGGATGCACAGCAACTTCGCGTGTTTCCTTTAGCAATACCAGGTCGTCAGATTCCGATTTCCAGTTCAAGGAAAGGGTGACCGATGCGGAGTCATCGCCGTCCCGAAATGCTTCGCGAGGTAGATTCGAAAGCTCCACACGCCCTACTTTACTACCGCGGTCTCCCCAGAAATCGACTCCGTCCACTTGAAAGTGGGCCATCCATAGCGAATTGTGATGACTGTGCCCCCAAGGATCGTGAGGATGCCCGATCCGAGTCAAGGAAATATCCCGGCTGGCATAAACCGGATAGAGAAAAGCTCGTCGGTGCGCTGTTCCAAAATGCAAACGCGTGACCTCCCGGCCATCGATCTGGAATGAGGCTTCCCCTCCAGGATGAGGAATCGCCTGCACGCGAGGTACCGGTTTTGCCGGAAACGGTAGCTCGCTTTGAGAGAAACACTCTGTTGCACCTAAGACTAGAACGATGGTGACGGACCAGATAGGAGAGGGGATTGGCATCGCGGCTCAAGGGGTTGTTAAAGGGAGGAACCTGCAAGCTCGGTGGCTCGTTGTACGCGTGAAATCGCGAGCATGAAGGCGGCCGTTCGCAGGGAAACTCGCTCGTTGGATGCCTGCTGCCAGACGTTCTCAAAAGCATCGGACATGGTTCGGTCTAGTTCCTGGCGAACGCGGTCCAAGCTCCATCGGTAGTGCTGCCGATTTTGCACCCATTCGAAATAGCTCACCGTCACCCCGCCAGCATTCGCTAGGATGTCCGGCAGTATGGTCACATTGCGAGCTTTTAAAATCTCATCGGCCTCAGGATCGACGGGGCCGTTCGCTGCTTCGATAATCGTCTTGGCCTTGATCGACTTTGCATTCTTCTTGTGGATTACATCCCCCAACGCGGCTGGGATCAGTAGGTCGACGTCGAGCTCGAGAAGGGCCTCCGCTGGCAGTCGCTCGGCACCGGTATACCCCGTGAGCTGGTTCCCGTTCTTGAGCGAATACGAGAGCATCTCGGGGATATTCAAGCCTTTTGCATGGAAGTAAGTCCCGCTTAGATCGCTTACCGCGACAACAGGAAACGCGGACTCGACTAAGAACTTCGCGGCATGCGAACCAACATTGCCAAAGCCTTGAATGGCTGTTCGGCATTGGTCAGGACGCACATTCAACCTTTTCAGCAGCTTCACTGCCATGATCCCGACGCCTCGCCCAGTCGCTTCTTCTCGACCTCGCGCCCCGTACTCCTCGACAGGTTTGCCGGTGATAACAGCCGGGTTGAAGCCATGGTACTTTTCCCATTGGTTCCGAAACCACGACATCACTTCAAAGTTGGTCCCCATATCAGGCGCCGGAATATCGGTGTCGGGTCCGACGATCTCATGAATCTCGTTGACGAAAACCCGCGTCATCCGTTCGAGTTCTTTTTTCGACAGGGTTTTCGGATCGATTCCGATGCCACCCTTTGCCCCGCCGTAGGGAAGCTCCACGACTGCAGTTTTCCAAGTCATCAGGGCGGCCAAAGCGCGGACTTCGTCGAGGTCGACTGCGGGGTGGTACCGAAGGCCACCTTTCATTGGGCCACGTGAATTGTCGTGCTGAACTCGGTAGCCTTGCACGGTTTCGATCATTCCATTGTCGCGTTCAAAGGCGACTTGTACGGTCACTTCACGTTTTGGCGTCAGAAGAAGCTTTCTCAGCCATTCGGGCATCTTGAGATGATCCGCCGCTTGCTGAAAGTAAAGATTCGTCGATTCGCTCGCTCGCATGTCGCTAACTTTCCTTGGAATGGGAAGAGGACCGAAAACCGGTACCTCCAATCTAGATCGTTCCTCAGGCGTGCGCCGCTAGGTCGGCACAAAATTCTTGCACGACAGGCCTGTTGGGCAACGAAGAATTCACATGTGGCCGCATTTGAAGCAGTCTTTGTTGGGCTTCGTCTGGACTCATCCCACGATACTTGACCAACCAGCATAACACGACGGTCGCGCTCCGGGCTCGGCCCGCTTTGCAGTGCACATAAACCCGCCCCCCAGACTCGACGTGCTTCTGAATAAACTCAACTCCACGTTGCACCGAAGCCAAAGTGGGGTGATTGAAGTCGGTTGTCGGAAGCCACAGTTGCTCGATTTTCCATCGCTCGTATAAATCGGTAGGCCCGCAATATTCCTCGCACATGTTAACAACACCGGTCACGTTCCACTGCGATGCAAGGATAGGAATGTCGCGTCGCAGCGGTCTGGCACCCAGAAGCACGACGTCTTCGATCTTATCCCACCAGTTTCGAACACGAAGGAATCGGCCCAAAATCCAGTTCCATCCAAAGGTGGGCCAGAATAGGGCTTGGGCAACCCAAGGCTGAACTTTCATCGCTCCGTGAACTCCACCGCCATCCAAGAATCATCGGATTTCACAACGAGTCGCCCATTCGAGAACGCGGGCAATGCCCTGTAGGTCCCTGCAGCCAAACGGGAAGACCATTTGGGCTCAAATCCTACCCCCGAGGGAGCGATACACCAGATCTGGCCGTCAATTCCGCAAACAAGCAGCTTTTGGTCTACTTCGAGGGTGTGGCAGATCGGCATGTTCTCTTTCTCCCACAACACTTTTCCTTGACCCACATCCAAACATCGATAGGAGCTTCCTCCCATATCCTCACGCCCTTCTGATCCAAACACGAACCCGTTGTGGAAGATTGGTGTCGCATATTGACTGCTCAATAACTCCCCTTTCTTAAGAACACTCGCGTTCTTAAGTCCCGGTCGAAACTGGACGGTCCCTATCCCGTAGCTGGCCGTGAGCAAATAACCATCCTTTCCAATACCGATCGGCATTGCAGCATTCACGGTCGGGCCCCGTTGCCCGAACGGAAACTCCCAAAGAACTTCTCCACTCACAGGGTTCAAGCCATAGGTGGTCAATCGGGTAGGGACGACGATTTGCGATTCGCCATTCACCTCGACCGCCATGGGGGAGGCATAACTGGCGTCTGCGGCGGTCGCCGTCCAAAGGGTCGATCCATCCTCAAGTTTCAGGCAGACAATACCTGCCTTTCTAGATCCGACATTGACGATGATTCTGTCGCTGCCAACCCAAGGCGTCGAGCCCGCTCCAAAATAACCTTCCTCTGCACCGAACTCTTTACGGAGGGGGCGATGCCAAATCTTTTTGCCTGTGCTCCAGTCCAAGCAAGTGACGTCGCCTGCGGCATTGGCTAAAAGAAGGCGAGTCCCGACGATTGCAGGCACGCATCGCGGACCCGAATCCGGATTGATGCTTCCGCGATACGAAGATGGGAGTGTTTGTTGCCAAACTTCCTTGCCATCTGACAACTCGATGCACCGGACTCGGTCGTTCGCACCCTCGCGATCAAACAGACAGACCTTTCCCCCCGCGATTGCGGCTCCCGCAAAACCTTGTCCGGCTGACAGCTCCCATCGCACGGAGGGATTCGCCTCGGCACTTTCTGTCAAAGTCTCATCGGGGCTCGCGTGACCGTTTCGCTGCGGGCCTAGAATGCCTGGCCAATCCCCCATCACTTCGTGAGTCGTTCCAAGGCCGAGGAATACCGAGATTGCCAAGCAAGCCGATTTCCGCAATATCATTCCGAACCCTTTTTCGACAAGTGGTGAATCAGGAAGTCGTGCATGTTCGTAAACTTGGAATCGCTATTTCCAGGGAAAACCAACTCGCAAGGAACCCCCACCTTTTTGCAGTGTTTCTGAAACTCGATGCCATACAGGGCGGAATGGGTTGGGTCCGCTTCCTCTCCACCGTAGACTGGTGGTTTCTTTTGGTTGGGGTATTCCAAAAAGATCGCTGGATCATCTTGGCTGACCAATTCATACGGGGAATACTCTCGAATCCAGGGAAGGACTTTTTCGCGATTGGCCAAAAGCAACTCGAACTCCTGAGGCCTAGTGCGTCCTTTGGCGGCGAATCCAAATGCGTGCCCTCCATAAATCGCGTTTCCGATCCACTGACGCAGTTGGATGGGATCGAGCGAGGTTTGAGCACCTGTTACACCGATACAGGTCAGGCGAGTTGATTCGCGAGCAATCGGGTCTGCGCTCTTCGGATCAGCAAGGTCATCATGGAGCGCTAACCAAAGCGATGTGCAAGCTCCCGCAGAACCTCCTGTTGCACCCATGCGACTCCGGTCGATATTCCATTCTTTGGATTTGCTGCGCAAGGTCTGTACGACGCGCGCCGCATCGGTAACCGGCGCTTTGACAGGTGGCTCGACTTTCTGTTCCATCGCCTGCGCGATAAATCGATAATTCACCGCAGCCACGGAAATGCCGGCTTCCAAATATTTGTTGATGATATTGCCGCCGTAGCTTTTCTTGTCGCCATTGACCCACCCACCACCATGAATCAGCAGTACAACGGGTGTCGGCTTATCGGACTTCGCTTTCCAGAAATCAAATCGCTGTCGTTCGGACTCGCTTCCGTAGACGAAATCGGCGACGGTGGGCTCGGGTCGGGCCGGGAATTTCTTCTCTGCGGTCGAAGGCGCCTGTTTCTTTGCATAAACCCGAATGTCATCGAACGCGTTCATATCGTCGAACGATCCAATTCCAACACGCCCCTTGCCAAACGTTTTGTCGACAACGCTTAGGTGTGGTTTCTCCATGTCATCGAAATAAACCTCGATCGTGCCAGCGGCCGCTTGGCGTACCAACTTGACTTGATGCCAAGCGTCATCCCATGGGACGGTCTTTTCGTTCTTTGTCAAAGGACGCCTTGGCTCTCCGTTGACGATCATGATCTGCCCGCTGGCGGGATCCGGTTTCGCTCCCAAGTGCACATAGTAGAAGTGTTCTGGATCGCGGTGCCCAAAAAAGACGCAGCAGTCGCGATGGTTGCCGGTGTCCATCGTACTCTTCACACGGAAGGTGATGACCACATCGTCCGCATCAAGCCCCTTGATGAGCGCGATGTTGTGCGGGCTTCTTACTTTGGGTTGATAATCACTGATCCGCTTGTTGATGGCGAAGGATTTATTGCCATCTTCATCCTTGATAAACCAACTCTGGGAATCGGTCGTTTCCCACTTCCCAGACCCGCTTTCGAAATCATCTTGAAAAGCAAGAGGTAAACCATGCAAGGAATCTTGTGCCAAGGTGTGGCTCAAGGGACTCGTGGCGAGCAAGAGACCAAGGAACAGCTTCTTCATTTGCTGAACTCCAAGTACTGGGAGAGGGGATGTTTTAGGCAATAGTGTATCAGAATCGAAGCGAATTGCTCGCTGTAGGGAACCAACCGATGGATCGCGAGGAATGAACAGGCCGACTTCGCAAAGAACTTATGGCAAAATGCGTATCTCCATTCGCCCCTCTCTATGAATAAACTCGACCCCTCCCGCTTTCCCGAGATCGCGGAGCAATTGTTCCGCAGTGGCGTTCTTGTACTCCACTCGGATCTCTCGGCTCGCTACCGCGTCGGGAAGCGGTAACGGAAAAAAGTCGATTTTCAAAGATTGCCCGATCGCTTGGATTGCATTCCCTAATCTTCCCTGAACCACACCGGAATAAGTGGCGGTTTCCGGTTTCGGAGCTGTCCATTTCTTTTTCGGAACCAATGGCTGCACCAATTGGCGGTGTTCCTCGGGCAGCGCTTGGATCCGCCAACCGCCATCGGAATTGCGTTCCACCACGGCCGTAGGGCAGCTTGCTTTCCAAGCTCGACAGTGGGAGCTGCCTAGATCTTCGATTTGTTTTGCGGTGTAGGTCCACTCGACCTGTTCGTTGGCCCGGTCGAATGGCAGTTCTCCGATGCGAATCGTTCCGTCACTCCATTCCATCGTCCGGTCCATGCTGGAGAGAATACAGAATGCAATACTCCATTTTGGCACCTTGCTAAATTGATACGCGGGCCATAGATCGTGTTCCAAAGGCTCGATCCAGTCGTCTCGGAACCCCAATCGAAGTGACATCATTCGGGCTACATCACGCATGGGTGTACCAACCGGCCAACCGAACTCGTCCTGCAATCTTCGCCAACCGCTGGGAAGGTTTGCGAGTTGCAGCTGCCAAACCATCTGTTGGAGCACGGGGGCTTTATTCCCAGGGGCGATCACAACGATTCCCTCTGCAATCAGCACACTCGCGTCGACTTGAGTGGCGATCTTTTCTAGAAGAGAACCAAACGATTCATCGGACTCGATCTTCGCTTCCACAATGCGATCTCTTGAGACCGACCGATCGATCCAAATGGGAGTGTCATAAGCAGAGGATAGCGAGGCGATGGCGGACTCCAACGAACTCCTCATCAATGGTTGTGCTGGAGCCGAGAGACGTTGCTGCACCGATACCATCGATGCACCTAAGTAGGGATGCGTCTTGGTTTGTCCTAACCCCGTCAAAGGGAAGTGACAGAAACAGACAATCAGGAGCAGGGTGATTGTCAAGTGTCTAGCGAGTGAAGTCGCGATAATCATCTTCCTCTCATCGTGAATGTTGCATCCACATCTATGCGTAAGTAGAGTGGATTTGTCGAGTCGCGACATCAGGAGATGCAAGGTACTCCCACCAACAGCCTACATACGATCCAGCATGACCAAGCTGCTCCAATTCTACGAAAAGTATCTTGCGGATTCCTATGGTGACCCGTTGTCGGTTGTGATTTCTGCGGAAGAAAACCGCAATTCTCTTCGATGGATCGATCAAGTCGCAGCAAACTACTCACCTGCAACCCTTCTCCGATTGCTCAACTCCACAGACGTTCAAAGTCGAAGGGCCGCGACCTGGGCTCTCTGCTACTTGGGCAATGAAAACCACTACACGCCTCTCGGACGCATGCTGAGAGATGAGTCTCGGATGGTTCGAACTTCCGCGGACGAAGCTCGCCGCGCCATCGCGAGGAGAACACAGAGCCCCTGGCATCGCAAAACGGCGTATCAAGTCGAACAACTCTTGGCGGACGAGAACTATCTCCGTGCGGAAGAATTGGCTAGCCACCTCATCGACGAAACCGACGGGCGAGGCGATGTCTACTATCTGCGAGCCTGGATCCGCTTCACACGCGGGGATATCGAGGAAGCCTCCGCCGATTGCAAACGCGCTATCCGACTTGATCCCTACTCCTACCAAGCCTGCGTGGCGCTCGGGCAATGCTACTGGCATCTGGGCAACGACGGGGCCGCTCGCGAGTGCTATCTGGAATCGAACCGGATCTACCCCGATTGGGAGCCTGCACGCTCTGCTATGGAAATCCTGGCTGGCAACTCTTAGCGAACTCGTCGGACGTCTTCGGCGTCGATGATATCACCTGCCCTGGAATCATCGGACGAACCTGATGGACCTCCCCATGAAGCGGGGGACCATGGAGTTGACCCCGCGGCCATTGTCCGCCTGAGACGGACCTGAAACAACTCCGCGCTGCACACAAAAAACATAATCGTGAAGATAATCACGATAGAGATCTGCAGCGTGAACAGCCCATAGAGGCCAAATCCGGCCGACAGAACTTGCCCCAGCCGCGCGCTCCACTCGATGGCCACATCTTTCGCGACGAAGAACTTCAAAATGGCTCGAAGAATCCGCCCTCCATCCATCGGATATACAGGGAGCAAATTGAAGCAAAACAAAGCAACATTGACAATGAAGAGATGCTCCCATGGTCCTAGGGAGCCAATGTCGGTCGCATTCTCCCAACTCACTTTCGCCACGAAACTCATCGCGATCGCAAACGCGATCACCAAATTGACCAAAGGACCGCACGCAGCGATGACCAGTTCGGCAAATGGTGTAAGTTCCTTTGCCTGCATTCGCGCGACACCCCCGATCGGATAAAGGGTGATGTCGTGAGTTTGAACTCCGAACCATCTGCCGGAAAAGGCGTGTCCTAGCTCGTGCAAGAACACGCAGATGAAAACGGTAAATACGAACCCGATCGTCGCCACCGCATGCCCAATGCCGCGGCCAAGCTCACTCAAAAACAAATAAAGAATGAGGAGCCAAAACGTCCAGTGGAGATAGATTCCGATCCCCGAAAGTTTTCCAAAGTAAATGGTCTTGAGCATGCCTGCTATTCTACACCGCCGCAGGAATGCGGGTTGGTGCGACTTGGTAGGCTCGCGATCGGAAAAGGAAATCGATCAGATTCCCTTCGTGCGGTTGCAACCAATTCAACCGACTCGTGGGAATCGGTCCAATGTTCAATCTATCGATATTCGTGGCATTGGTCAGCTCGTCGATCCAAGCTTCATCGTCGGTAATGGCTGTTCCCACCAACGTTTGGCCAATCGATTTGACCATATCCTTTTGAGGACATTGAACCACCGATACGAACGGGAACATGTACTCCTTCATCGCGACCCCTCGCTGCGGAGAATCGGCATGCACTACCATCGGACGAAGGTACGCGCAGTGCTCTTTCTCCACAAGCCGTTCTCCATAGGATGCGGTCATGTTGGTCACACCGGATTCGGCCAAATCCTGTTGAATCATCCCCCAAGTCCCAGTCGCCATGTTCTTGTTCGTAAAGGCCGCCAAAGCTGCCTTCGGATCTGTCGGTGAGGAGATATCGACTGGACCAAGACGCGCAGCCAATGCCTCTGCGATCTGCTTTGTGTGCCGCGAGGCCCAAACACCAGACGCATTGATGCACCCTCGTCCCGAATTGATGAGCACGCTTTCGACCATCACGTCGAGATAGTCCTCCCACGCATCGACGATATCATCTCCAAGCAAAATCTTTGAGAAACCGGGACCGTGCGCTTGGACGCGTGGATTGCCAGAGTACTGCTCCACCGTTTGCGCACTTCCGAAAATCATGCTCCTCGAACACTTGCTCAACAATGTGGAACCGACATCGTGTCCACCTGGATACAAGCAAAATGCCTCAGCCGGGATCCCCGCTTCGATGAAGGCACTGATCATGCGGTAGGGAGTCCATGGCTCCTGCGAACCTGGTTTGAGTACCAATCCCACCTGAAGAGGGACTGCAGGGAGCCACAGTGTGTGAACACCGGGGGAGTTGTTCGGCAGAACAGCTCCCAGCACCGGAGTTTGGCATTGATAGCTCACAATTACATTGCGTCCTTCTTCCCCAAAACCACGCGAGAAGATTTCAGGATTGAGTCCGCGCGTGAGTGCATCCAGGATTTTGTCCATGTTGCTCAACACAAAGCAGTTCTTCTGCATGTTGTTGCGACACATGATCTCTGGAAGCCCCGTGCTGGCCGACTGTTGATGCACGAAGTCATCGACCGATTGAACACCATCTCCCAAAGGAAGCGTTTCGTGTTCGAAAAGGTAGGCCGCTTTCTTGCATCGCTCGATCAGATCGGCAATCGTTAGCGAGCGCAACGCCTTCCTCGCATTGTCTGCCTTGCGAATGTCCATTTGAACCATGGAACCATTGACTTGTCCGATGCGAGCAATTGGTTCCCCAGTGTCGAAATGGATAACGTCTTGGAATTCCAACGACTTGTATTGCTTACCCCAACGGAGCGGATTGAGTGTTAACATGCCTGACTTTCCGAATGTAATTGTGCTTAAATGGAACTAGTAAACACCCACCGTGGTGCTCGATGCAAAGCCTCGGTAAGGTCTCACGCCGCTAACACCATCCCACGGATATTTGTTGAAGGGGAGTTCGCGCTCTCCTTCGTCCCGTTCCATAAACCCTGGTACAAAGAACTCTTTGGTCATCGTGTACAGTTTGACCCGCCCGGTTTCGCCGTAGGGCACCAGTTTGTTGTAATCGTCGAAATCAACAACTTCGACGACCGCTCGCGGTTGCGGGGCGTAGTAGGCAATCGTGTAACCGTCGTCTGCCGTAATCGGACGCGAGCAAGCCAACCCCATTAACGTGTTGCCGTAGGTGGGGGTCATGTATACGCCGCTCTCCTCGACAGGTCCGCCGAGCATTTCTTCCACGCAGAACCGTGTCCATTGCGGCGTAAATTCCGTACCCCCCGAGAAAATGCCTGTGATTCCGACCTCTTGAATCGATGTTCCCTTGTCCGCCAATCCCGCAGCGAGGGCCTCGAGCAGCTTGGGGGTCGTGAACATACACTTGATGTCGTGCCCTGCCGTCAAAATCGTGATCGCTTGATCGATGCAGTGCTTCTTGTACTCCTCAAGATGTTCCATCCATCCCTTCTTAATCAGTTTGATAACCCAGCGTGGGTCCAAGTCGATACAGAAGGAGATGCCGCCACGAAACTGGCAGAGATGCTCCACTGCAAGTCGTAAGCGACGCGGGCCGGACGGGCCTAACATCAACCAATTCGCTCCCTTGGGGAAGTACTGGTCGGGCAATGTATAACTGAAATTCTCGTAATCAATTCGGAAGTCATCGATCACGACCCGGCTCTTTGGGATTCCTGTCGTTCCACCCGTTTCAAATACGTACGTTGGTTTTCCTGCGAGCCCCTTTGGGACCCAGCGATTGACGGGACCACCTCGAAGCCATTCGTCTTCGAATTCAGGGAACTTCTTCAAGTCATCGAACCCCTTCACTTCTTTGAGGGGATCAAACTTCAATTCGGATTTCTTACCCAGCCAAAAGGGTGAGCCTGTTGATTCGTGAAAGTGCCACTGGACCGTTTCGTAAACGTGTTGATCGAGCGCCTTGCGAGCCTCGGCGACTTGCGAGTCGCCCGCAACCCAGGATGGATTTGCCACTGTCATGGTTATGGTTGGGTAAGGGAGGGAGAAATGTGCGTGCAGGACGAATACTGCAATCGCCAGCCCATTGTAACGACTGTTCAAGACTCGCTAAAGCGACCGTGTCAACCAGCTAGCGATCGTCTGCCACAAAGGTTCACGTACGCCACGGTACGAATGGTCACCTCCGGCAATGACCTCGACCGTATGCTGATAGAGGGATTTCTCTGCGAACCGGTGAGATAGGTTCAAATCTGCATCGCGGAAATTGCCCGACCCATTCCGCACTTCCGACTCCCCAAAGACCCACAAGGTCTGCTGTGAAATCTTCTCCAGCCACCCAAAATAATCGTATCGATCGTCCGATCCGTACTTATCCAAAAAGGTTGCCGCAGAAAGCCAATTCGGTAGTGGATATCGAACCCGTATCACCTGGTCCGATCTGCTTGACTCGCACAACTCCTTTGCCAGTTGCAGATCTTTGCAAAAGACTTCGCCGCGTTTGGGATCCTCTGCCAGAATGGAAGTGCTGAGGCGCGGGGGCGAAAGTGAAATGTAGCGCTCCACTTCAACCCCCGATGTTTCCGCAAGCCAGTACGCCGCTTTCAACGCCCCAAGGCTATGCGCGCCAATTCCTTTTAGCTGCATCCTGTGTTCTCTACAAAAAGACTGCCAAGCGTTGAAGTCGTTCAACGATTGATAAATCATCTCAAACTGGGACCCCAGACGCATCGGTACGGATCCCGAGTTGAACGAAACGATGTCGTGCCCGCGAGAGTTGACCAACAGAACATTCGAGCCGGTCGATGCGAGAGTATTGGCGAACTCATTGAGCAAACTCGATCCGTAAAAATTACCGTTTACCCCGTGCGTTACCAACCAGCAATCGGTTGTACTGCCTCGGACCCAGAAGCCATCGAGCCGCACGCCATCGACGGTTTCCGTACTGACTAATTCACCTACCATCGGTGTCGCTCCTTCGCATGCGCCCTCGGTTTCCATTCAGATCGATGGCGATCAACTATCACTTAAGGTTTCCAATAAAAAAAGGCCGCTGGGAACAGCGGCCTTTTGAATTTTGATACGACTCAACGCTCAATATGCTTTTAAAGCTTAAGGTGCAGCAGGGCTCACAACGGGAGCTTCGTCGTCGTCTTCGGCAGCAAGAATCCCGGCAACTGCAGCGAGACCAGCGATGCCGGCGATACCGCCCCATCCACCACCGTGTGCTCCGCCACCACCACCGCCGCCACCGTAACCACCCCATCCCATACCACCACAGCAGCTCGCTGCGGGCTGGGTTTCTTCGCAAAGAACCTCAGCAGGTGCTTCGACAACTTCTACGATTTCAGTCGAAACAACATCGATCGAAGCGGTGTCACAGCAAGGAACGACTTCTGCATTCAATCGGTGGCAAGGACGGAAAATACCGATGAGCTTCTCACCCTTTGCGTTCACGGGATCAAGTTTGTTGGGAACAAACTCGAAGGACGTCGCAACGAACCCTGACTCTCCAGCGGCCACGAATCCGTAAACGCCTGGCTCCAATCCCGAGACGACATACTCGCCGTTCGGTGCAACGAGTGCTTTCGCAACTTCTTCGCCATCCTTCAAGATGAATACCGTCAGGTCGCTCAAGTCCTTATCGCCTTTGACCGAGCCTACCGTTCCGACCAATCGGCCTTCTGCATCGGCGCTCACAACTTGGCTAGGGGAAAAGCTTCGGCTAGGTCCAAGTGGATCGGAGTCGGTTTCGATGCTAGATTCGATTCGCATCGCGTAAGGTGGCAATGTTTGACCTCTCAGAATCTCGGTTACCTTGTCCGCAGGCTTGACGACTCGAACCTCGACGTCCGATGTGAGATGAAGACCCTTCTCACGGCTGAGCACCTTCAGAGAAAAAGCACCGAAGGCTTCCTCGCCGCGAACGATAAGCGAATACGTTCCTGGTTGCACTCCAACCAATGTGAATTTGCCCTCTGCATCGGCCTTGGTCTTCAGTTCCACTTTGGAATCTTTTACCAAGTAAACGGCAAGGTCAGCGGCCGTGGTCTTGTCGTTGGGGACGAGCCCTACTACCGAGCCGGTCACGTCTCCCATTTCATTGGCTGTAACCCACTGACGGGAGAACAACTCGTTGACAAGCTCCGCCTTTGGAGTTGCCGAGACCACTTGAGCCTCTTGACCCAAAGCGAGTGACGAATTGATGGAGATCGGAGCAAATGCCAATCCCGCTCCAAATGCTGCGAGAAAAGCTGTCCTTTTCAGGGAGCTGGACTTCATGATGTGATTCCTGTGATAACCGGGCTAATTGACGTTGACCTTTAGTGATATATCGGTTGTAGGAGTTTTTCAAGCAAAAAGATCCGAAAAATGGGATTTTGCTAGCAAACTTCACTTACTCGGGCGGGGCGTTGCGATTGAGTCGCCCATCGGTGGACTGGTAGAGTTCCGAAACTTTGCCCCGTTCAATTCCTCGAGGGACGCGAGGAAGGTATTCGTCGACACGTGGTCGAGCGGCATCCCCCAACGGAGAGGAGTCTGCTCCGACTTGGAGCCAGCTCATCAAATTGTTGGGATTGATGATGGTGATTCCGAGCGAGCGGGCTTGGGTTTCGATATCGCGCCGTCGTTTCGAGGCTGCGAGCATGGACGGATCACCCTTGCCGTCCTCGTCGACGCGGTACTTGAGTTCCTCTCCGATGACCAGCCAGCGGACTTTTTCGGTCAGCTGACCGGTGACTTCACCGGTTGGAAGCATGTCCATGGCCAAGGTGACTTGGTTTTGGTCAAGCAATCCTTTGATGCGATCTCGATCATCTTTCCCATCGCCATCGAAGTCGATTTTGCCCAGTAGCGCGATTTGGACTTTTGAACCTGGTTGCCAGAAGGGGGAGTAGACCTTGTCTCCCCGCAGGATGGCGGTGAAGGTTCTGTCGTCAAGGATCTTGGCTCGCGACAAGTGTTCAGCCCCTGCTAGCACCTCGACGATCTCGATCTTGGCTTTCACTTTTCCTTGGCTGGCCTGGGTCACGTCGGAGTCAAAGACAATGAAGTTCACGCCTGGGCGGAGGCCATCGGCTCTTCCAAGGTTGATCCAGACTTGGCCGGGCCCATCTCCAGGGTACTTGCTGACTTGTACGTCGGTGATTTCCCCTTGAACGGTCTGGAAGCTCTCGTTTTGAACTTCGTTGATTTTCTGGACCAAGGAATCGATGCGTCGAGCTTGTTCTTCGTTGCGTCGCGTGGCTTCGGCGATCTTCGCGTTCAATTCTCCCTTCTCCTTTTGGAAGGCTCGGAATTGGTTTAGCTTTTCGGTTGCCAAGACTTCAAATGCTTTGACTTGCTCGGCAATTTTGGCGGTGTAGTTGTCCAAGTCGTTTTTGGCTTTGAGCGAAATTTGCTCTTTTTCCTGTTGAGCTTGGACTCGTAGGTCGGTCTCGACCTTGATTTTGCGATCGTAGTTCTCGGTGTCTTGGATCGCTTTCGCGGCCGCGTTCGAGAGGGCGATGTTTCGCGATCGGAGTTCCTGCATCAACGTATCGACCAGTTTCGAGTAATTTTTCTCTGGCTCGTTGACCCCGAACAGGCCCATGTGGTTGGTGTAGGTTTTGACGGCGGCATCGATTTCCGGATCTCCGGTTACGCTGCTTTTCAGCTGATTGAACTCTGCTTCACTGATCGGTTTGCCAACTCCCAAAATGCTTTGGAGGAGCTGGTTGCGCTCGGTCACTTTCCGCAAATTGGCCTCAGCATCCCGCTTGTCCTTGATCGCCGCTTCCGCTGTTTTCAAGTTGGTTCCTGAGGTGAACATCATGTAGGCGAGAGCGCCCAAGCAGAGAAAGCTGACGATGGACATGACCGTGACATAGGCTTGCCAGACTGTCACATTGCGATCGCGAGCCATGAATTCCTCGACGAGAGATTAGGAAGGGATAAGTTCGGTAGCCTAAAAAAACGCGCTCGGGATCTGGCTACACCTTAGACATGCATCCTAAATCCTGCCCCCCCTAGCGTCAAACATTCTCTTACCCATCCTTCTTCATTTTCCCAGAATGCCGCCACGACCGGAACGCATACCCCGGTTTTTCCGGCGCAAGTGTCACGGTCGATCCGGACGAGGGAAAATTTTCGTTGGCTTGAAGCGACCTGAACGATTGACCGGACTGTTCCTGTCGCGTTGTCCTTATTCAATGGGAGATCCGACTACATCCTGCCGATTGTAGGAGGTACATTAGGGAGCCTTCCGCGGCGGCAATGCTCGGCCGCCAAGCCCCAGAATGAGGTTCCATCACCATGTCGACGCTCTCCGCTACCGCAGTCACCATGTCAACCACCCACGAAGTCGCCCACCAAAAGTGCATCAACGTCGATTGCGGTGCCACCTACTCGATCGATGAGGTGCTAACGAGCTGCCCGAAGTGCCACGATCTTCTGGATGTCGCATACGATTGGAACAAAGTTTCGGTTCCCAAAGCGCTCCGCGAATTCGAATCCAAATGGCTGGAACGCCACAATCCCATCCGCTTTAGCGGTGTCTGGCGGTTTCACGAACTGCTCCCTTTCGCGCCTCATCACAAAATTGTCACCGTCGGGGAAGGTCAAACGCTTCTCCAACAAGCGGACTCGGTGGCGAAATACGTGGGGATTCGTCCCGGCAAACTCTTCCTGCAATACGAAGGAATGAATCCCTCGGGGTCTTTCAAGGACAATGGGATGTGCGCCGCGTTTACCCATGCGCACATGGTCGGGGCCAAGCGTGCGGCTTGCGCATCGACGGGCAATACCTCAGCCTCCTTGGCTATGTACTGTGCCGTCACGCAGTTGATGAAAGCGGTCATCTTCATCGGCTCTGGAAAAATCTCCTACGGGAAACTTTCGCAGGCCCTGGAATACGGAGCTTTGACGGTTCAGATTGCTGGCGATTTCGACGATGCCATGGCTCGTGTGAAAGAGGTTTCAAAAGAGCTTGGGATCTATCTAGTGAACAGCATCAACCCATTTCGCCTGGAAGGACAAAAGTCGGTCATGTTCCGTGTCCTTGAGGCACTTCGTTGGGAGTCCCCGGATTGGATCGTGGTGCCCGGTGGAAACCTTGGAAACTCCAGCGCTTTCGGCAAGGCTTTTATCGAGCTCAAGGAACTGGGGCTGATCGATCGCATCCCTCGGCTAGCGGTCATCAACGCTGGGGGTGCCGACACGTTGGATGTCCTCTACAACCAGCGAAATTTGCGATGGAATCGCGGCCATGCCCGCATGGATATCGCTTGCTGGTACTACGATGAACTCGACAAAGCGAAGGTGAAAGCGGACACCATCGCCAGCGCGATCGAGATCAACCGACCGGTCAATCTCAAGAAATGTCTCCGGGCGCTCGATTTTTGTGATGGTGTGGTCCGGCAAGTCTCCGATCAAGAAATCCTCGATGCGAAGGCTCAAGTGGGGGGGGGAGGTATCGGGTGCGAACCCGCCAGCGCGGCCAGCGTGGCCGGTGCCAAGCTTCTGCGCCAGCAAGGGGTCATCGGCATGGACGATCGAGTCGTCTGCATTCTGACGGGGCATCAGCTCAAAGATCCGACAGCCACTGTTGCCTACCACACGACCGATCAAGACAAATTCAATGAAGTGCTCGGTAGCCGCGGTGTGACCCGAGCGTCCTACGCCAATCGAGCCGTCGCTGTCCCCAACGACGTCGATGCGATTGTCAAAGCCATTCAGCTATATAGCTAATCCATCGCTAACAGCCGGTTTTACCATCGCGAAAGCAAGTCTTGCCTAGAGCAAATCTTACCGAGTGCCGACGGTTTTGATCGTACTCAAGCCCCCGTCGACCGCTAGGACTTGCCCAGTTACCCATGCGTTTTCCGGTGAGGCAAACCAAAGAATCGCACGGGCCACCTCTTCGGGTTCACCGAAACGCCCAAGCGGGTGCATGGCCAGTGAGTGTTCTGCGTTTTTAGGGTTATCCCAAATCCGCTGAGTCATCGGGGTTTTGGTAAGCCCTGGAGCAACCGCGTTCACGCGAATACGTTTGGCAGCGTAGGTCGCTGCGGCCGAAGCAACCAATCCCTCGATGCCACCCTTTGCCGCCGCAATCGCCTCGTGATTCTGAAGACCGATCGAAGCGGCTGCAGAACTCATCAAAACGATGGAGCCTCCGGCCCCGAACATCCTAGGTGCACCGAACTTGATGGCCCCGGCTGCAGAGGTAAGGTTTGTATCGAGGGTAGCACGCCATTCGGACAAACTCGTCAGGTGCATCGGCTTGAGCAACACGGAGCCTGCTAAGTGGATGACCGCGTCAAATCCCCCCAGCGTCTCCTCTGCTTGAGTGAAGGCAACTTCCAACGCAGCCCAATCCACCGCATCGGCGACGGCGTAGTTCCAGCCGAATCGATGGGCCTGCTCTTGCAATTTGGGTTCATTTCTTCCAATCAAAAAGCCGATCCCGCCGGCTTCGGCAAGCTGTTGACACACCGCTCGCCCGATCCCGCCAGTTGCTCCTACGACAACAGCTCGCATTGCTTTGTTATCCCGTTACGTGTGACCCGCACGCCGGAACGGCAGGCGATCGGTGGAAGCTTAGCGGCGTGGCAAGCGTCGGTCGGGAACGATTCGTCTGGAATAAATTCACAAATCGATGGACGCTTCCGGCTGCAGGTCGCTTGACACCGGTCCCGGCGTGTGCAAAACTTGTCGAACCGTGTTGGGACTTCGTTCGCCGGTCATTTGATTTTGGTACCGGACCATGGCAATTGGCATAGAGCCTTGCTGAGGGAATGGATTTCCCTCGACACGTAGAGCCTTCTTCGGATGAGAGATTACTCGATTTTCTTGCGTCGAGATCAGCTAAGCCCAGAAGATTGGCAGTTTGGGATGGTTTCGCTTCGGATCGGATCCGAGCCTTGTGGCTCAGGTTCCGGAGCTGGTTTCTCCTTGTCGCAGCGACCTTCCCGTCAGAAATAGGTTTGTTTTTCGTGTTTGTGCATCCACATCGACCGGTTCTGCGGCGATCGCGTTTTCACTAGCACGTCGAAGCATGAACGGAAAATGCGGGGCCTTCACGAGGCCCATGCTGGTACTTGGATTCCTCGCGAATCCAGGATTGCCCTTTCGAGGAACTCCGAATGGATGGCTTCGCGGTGGCAGTCGACTCACGCTAACCCTCGGTGGCAGATCGAAGGAATGGATTTTCCTTGGGTCTCCAGGTTCTCGGTCCGGTGGCGATCTCAGGATCCCCACTTTGTTTTAACTCGGATTTGGTGGTATGCCCAAGAAAAAGCGCTTCCGCACTCGATTTCACGATGACAACTCGGGGGCAGCTCCCGGTCCTCGCCCACGGGTCAAAAGGCCTCGCCGTCGACACGGCCCAAACTATCAGCAGGCGTTCGGCGACGGTGGAGAGGAAAACTCTGTCGCGACCGGCGAACCTGGTGAAGGGGCCGAGGGGGCAGTCGCATCGGATTCGGATTCTCCCGCTGCGAACGAAGAACCGGGTCAGGAGTTCTACGGCCTTTTGGAGATGCATCCCAATGGGTATGGGTTCCTCCGGTCTCCTGAAAACAATTATGCACGGCTCCGGACCGATCCGTTCGTGCCGGGGACGATGATCGAAAAATTCCGATTGCGGCAAGGGCTCAAGATTCGCGCTCTCATGCAGCAAACCCGGCGATCGCAAGGTCCCCGCGTCAAAGAGATTCTCGACATCGAAGGGATGAAGCCAGACGAGTACGTCAATATCAAGAGCTTCGAATCCCTCACCCCGATCAATCCAGAACAGTGGCTTCGATTGGAAGTCGGAACACAGCCGATCACCAACCGCGTGATCGACTTGCTCGCTCCCATCGGGCGCGGCCAACGTTGCTTGATCGTCGCCCCTCCCCGATCTGGGAAGACGATTATGTTGCAACACATTTCGCAAGGGATCGCGCAAAACTATCCCGAACTCGAGCTCATCGTGTTGCTGATCGATGAACGCCCTGAAGAAGTAACCGATATGCGTCGGAGTATCCAGCGTGGCGAGGTCATCGCTAGCAGTTTGGATGAAGACGTTGAGTCGCACGTTCGCATCAGCCAATTGGTGGTCGATCGCTGCAGAAGACTCGCCGAGATGGGCAAGGACGTTTTCTTGCTGATGGACTCCATCACTCGCTTGGCCCGTGCTTTCAACAAGTACGTAGGGAATAGCGGTCCCACGATGAGCGGCGGGGTGAACATCAAAGCCATGGATATACCCAAAAAGCTCTTCGCAACCGCTCGGGCTTTTGCTGAAGGTGGCTCGCTCACGATCGTCGGTACCGCTCTGGTTGATACCGGGTCGCGTATGGATGAGTTGATCTTCCAGGAGTTCAAGGGGACGGGGAACATGGAATTGGTTCTCGATCGAAAGCTGGCTGACCGTCGCGTTTGGCCTGCGATCGATATCACCCAGTCGGGAACACGCCGTGAAGAATTGCTTCACGATCCCGATACCTACCATTCCGTCACCATGATTCGCCGGACACTCAATTCGATGCATCCGGTGGAAGCGATGGAGCAACTCACGAAGCAGCTTTCTCGATTCCCGAGCAATCAAGAATTCCTGAAGCTCATCGCTAACGCAAAAGTGATGGATTAGCCTGCGTTCGAGATGTGAGGTAGCATGAAGGACGAGTCGCTCCCCGCGTCAATACGCTTGAAATCATCCCGAGACTTCGAACGGGTTTTCAAGCGAGGTATTGTGGTAGCGGATGATGTCCTCGTTCTTCACGCCATCCCTCGCGCGGACATCGCTGGGGATGCGCCGCCCCAAAACGAAGCATCGCTAACGCCCAGATTGGGGATTAGTGTGTCCAAGCGGGTTGGAAATTCGCCTGTTCGCAATCGATGGAAGCGACTGATTCGCGAAGCGTTTCGCAAGCAGCGCAGCCAGCTGCCGCCGTTGGATTTCGTGATTCGGCCGAAGAAGGATGCTGAGCCCGATTTCGATCGGATCTTCGCTTCTCTCCCTCTTCTCGCCAAACGCGCCGCAAAGAAAGTTCGTAAGAACTGAACCGCACGGAGCCTGTGAGAAACAGCGTCCGAGCCACTCTCCGGAGCGGAATAAATCGAAGTGTTTAGATTTCAACGCGTTTAGATCAACGAACTCGGATTGCTGGTGTCGTCGCGCGTTTCCTGCGCGACCCATTCGGCGTAGGATCGGCAGGCTTCGACTCGCCGTACCAAGAGCTCGGGTTGCTCATAAGGATGGCTCGCTACCAGCCAAGCGATCAGCAGCTCTTGCTTTATGGCCAGTGTTTTGAAGGAAAGCCGATGCTCCTGCGCCGTTTCGACCGAGCCTCGCCAGCGATAAACGCTCCGGATGGGGCCCTCGATCTGCACGCACGCTGCGAGCCGTTGTTCAATAGCATGGCGAGCCAACGCATCCGCCTCTTCCGCTGTCGACACCGTAGTCACAAGCTCGATGATATCGGGGCAATCCAAAGCGTCACCCTACAGTTACGGAATCAAGTAATGCTCGAAAATCAAACGGAAGGAGCGGTTCAAGCTAAGCCACGTTCGACAAGCAATCGTTCCTGCGATTCCTCGTCCAAGATCTCGCGATGAAGCCGTCGGAATTCGTCTTCGATATCCGCGATCTCGTCACGCTGCGAGTCAAACGTCTGCACGTCATGGATGATCGAGTCCAGTCGGTCAATCAATCGCCATTGCCAACACTCGATATCCCGAAGGTCGGAGTACAAACCGGGACGCTGGCAAGCCACATGTTCCAAGTAGCCTTCGCCCGCAACGCGGGTAAAGTGTTGATCGAGGACCCAGCGGAAGCTCACCAGATGTTCCATTAGTTTGCTCCAATACGGGCGCTGGTGCGGATGCTCAAACCATGTTCGGAAGTCTTGCTCCAACTCCACCAAGCCTTCTTCGATGCCGCTTTGACTATGATTCAAGCACATGCGAATGCCCGAAACGTCCCGTCTATTGTTGCTCATCATCCAAACCCTCCTTTGAACAAGGATTGAAAGAGGAAGATCGCCACTCGAGATAGATGCGAACTCAGGATGTTTAGTCAGTCTCCCAAAGAATCGACCGCACCGTCAAGCATTTTGGGAAAATAACGGATTCCCTCACGGAGTATTTCACTCCGCTGAAGAGCCGAGCAAGGGGCTTTTCGCAACTTCGGCAACTCTGCTACCATAGGAGCGATTACGAGTGGAAAGGTGCTAAGGAGCCGGCAAATAAGAGGCATGGTCAAGCAGTTCGATTGGAAAAACACCGAGGATCCGAGGGACGTTGTCCACTTGGCCGTACAAGCCGTCGCGGAAGGGCACATTGTTGCAGTCCCCGGTGACTGCTCGTACTTGCTCGTGGGATCTGGCATGCACGAGTCAGCGGTGGACAAGCTGGCGGAGATCGCCGGCCAGGACAAGAACCAGCATGGCTTGACCCTGATGCTTCGTTCCCCTTCGGAACTCCTAGACTATTTTCCTGATGTCTCATCCTCCATCCGGCGTTTTGCGTCCAAGGTATGGCCTGGGCCGATTACAATCGATCTCGCCGATTCCCAGCCTAACAGCTTGCTGCGTTGCATGAAGTCGGACGTCGTGGCCAAGCTCATGCGACCCAACAACAAGTTGCGAACCTCCCAGCCCTATCATCCCGTCTTTCAGCAAATGGGGCGGTTGTTGGCGGGGCCGTTGGTCGCAGCTCCCGCAACCACGCAAAATGGGAAGTTGGCACGGACCGTAGAATCGATTGCTTCGGAGATGCATGCGATCGCCATCCACGATGGCGAGACTTGCGAGATCGGACTTCCCACGTTGGTCGAATTTGAAAAAAACGTAGCGTCCATCACCAGAGAGGGAATCGTGACGGCAGATTATTTGAAGAGCCTATCGCGTATCACGATCCTCTTCGTCTGCACAGGCAACACCTGTCGTTCACCGATGGCAGGAGCTCTTATGAACAAAAAAATTCAAGAGCGATTTGCGGATTTGTTCCCGGGCGAGCAAGTCCCGATTGTTGCCTTCTCGGCGGGGGTCTCCGCTTACGGTGGCGATCCCGCGTCCCCTGGCGCCGTTCACGCCATCCAGCGATATGGAACCAATCTCGACTCGCATGCCAGTTCGCAGCTGTCGCAAGAAATGGTGGAGCAAGCGGACTTGATTCTAACCATGGGAAGTCGCCATAAGCATGCCATCGTTTCACAGTGGCCGACCGTTGCGAATAAAGTGCATATGATCTCGCCGACGGGCACCGAGATCACCGACCCGTTCGGAGGTCCCTTTGATGGCTACGAGCGATGCGCCGCCCAACTGGATGAACACACCAATTACTGGATCGAACAACTGAAGCTCGGTGACTTGATTCTCTGGAACGATCCCCAAGACAAAAAAGGCGAGCAATGAGAATTGCGCTTGGCAGCGACCATCGAGGCTTTCAAATCAAAGGCAAACTGATCACGTTGCTTACGGCGGATGGGCACGAGGTCGAGGATTATGGTACGCACAGCGATCAACCTGTCGATTACCCAGATTTTGCCGTGACAGTTGCAAAACGGGTTGCAGAAGGAGCGGTCGAACGAGGGATCCTCATTTGCGGCACAGGTTTTGGGATGGCCATCGCCGCCAACAAATTCAAAGGGGTTCGCGCAGCGGCTTGCAGCGATGAGGTCATGGCGGAGATGTGCCGTCGCCATAACGATGTCAACATTCTGTGCCTCCCCGGTGATTTGATCGGGGACCGTCCCGTCGGCGATTTGGTTCGCGTATGGCTTGCAACCGAGTTCGAAGGAGGCAGACACCAACGACGCGTCGAAAAGATTCGAGCGATCGAGTCGACGTAGTTACTTCTGTGGACGCAAGGCTAAGTTCTCGACACCTAGCAAACTCCACAGTCCAAAGCTGAGGAAAAACGAAGCGACTGCGACCGGCAAGATGTGACGATGGTATCGGTGCCAGGTCCGCTTTGCTTCGGCCCACTCTGCAGTCGGTCCATTCGCAAGGACAAGCGTCGAGTGGGCTGTGTCTCGATGCGTTTCCTTGACACGATCGTTGACGCCATGAACCTTGTTGGATTGGCGCGCACCCGACCCCACAGCAGAAGATCCGATTCCCTCTGCAGCAACAAAGGTCATATCGATCGCGAAGACCAGTGCAAGGACGCTTCCTAGAAAGCCCCAAGCTCCTTTGTGAACAAATCGCTGCACCATCCTGCCCCCGATGTCTCTTTTCAATTGAAATGGATCAATCAATCCCAGCCGTTGCTTGTGCAGGGGGCTAATCGCAAAGGCCGTTCCCGAGCGATCGCAGGTCGGTGGGGGATGCGACCAAAGACAGGGGAAACGCAAGCGAAAACAAGGTTTTCCGTGTTTTTTAGGAGCTGAAATGAAAACAGAGATGTTGCGAAGAGGCAACATCCCTGTTGTTTTTTTGAAACGAGCTGGCGCGGACGTTGGAGGTTTGAAACCTTAGTTGCGAATGATGATCGGGGATCCGTGCGACAGCATTCCGTAGACATCAGCGGCATCTTGAGGAGATAAGCTGATGCAGCCTTGGGTCCCGCTCGCGTCTGGCGAAGAACCATGGATGGAGAGGTCGCCCCCGAGATCCATCCAGAATCCGCCATAGGGATTGCGTGGGTCGGAGCCTGGGATGGGTGCGCCGCTACCGTAATAGTTGCGATCCTTCTGCTTATCGACCACTTTGTAGTCGCCTGTCTTGGGAGCAGGATCTTTTCCAATGGTGACCGGGTAACGTCCCGCGTACAAATCTCCGACAAACAATGTCAATTCGCTTGTGCTCAGGTCGACTTCGGCTCGAAAAGGGCCCGGCACGACTTTGAGTTTTGTGCCGGTTTGCAAGGGACCTTTCGGCTCGATCGCATTGATACGGGCAAGGATCTCGGCGGGGACTTCAAACTTCTTGGCTACGTCTTCAAGCGTCTCTCCGGGGACAGGAAAGTATGCGATGTCCAAGAAATGCTGGCGGGAGTAGACGACTTCTCCCGCCAAAGCATCGAGGAAATCCAAAAGGTCATATCGCTGTTCAACCGTTAGCTCGTTGTCGTTGTAAAAGAGGCTGAGCGTCGCCAAAGCTTCTTTGAGCTGGCCCCGTTTGGATTGCGATAAGGCTGTCTCCTTTGCGTTCTCATACGATTTGCTGGGACCGATCGGCTTGCTTTCGCTCGCCTGTTTTGCGTCGACCGATTTGTCGTTATCGGCCGTTCCTGCCGATTCGTCCTTGGACTCGGTAGATTCGGACGAATTCGATGGGGGGAGGCCCGATGTCGAGGGAGGAAGGGCGATCCCAAAATCAGGACTGGTTGTGGTCTTCAGATCCTCTTTGGCTGGAGTTGCTTTCGCATCGTCGTTGCTCGCAGCCCCGGGAAGGGTGGAGGGGAGCGGCGGCAGCGATTGCAGGGAATCAGCAGGTTTGGCAAGATCGCTGGTTGGGGTACCAGGGAGAGTCGGAAGTGCGAGGTCGGACGGGGAGGCCGGCAGAGGCGAAAGTGGTGACGGGGAAGAGCTTACCGGCAGCCCTGGGAGTGGACTGCCCGAAGGAGTCGATGGGGATGCGGCGCTGCTGAATCCTGACGATGGAGCGCTTTGGAACGCTGCCCAAGGATCCGAGGGGGCTGCAGCCGCAGGGGTGCCCGAAGGCAGAGCCGCCGGTGCGGGAGCTACAGGCCCAGTGACCCCCGTGATGTCCGGGGCATCCGCAGAAAGATCGAGACCCTCGATCTCCGGATTGAAGGAGGTGTTGTTGGATCCATTCAGAGCGATAAAGCCCCCGTAGATCACGAACAAAAGCAATACGACGACAACGGCAGTTTTGAGTGTTTGCACTTCGGTCCTCCTGACCTCTTCGAAGAAGGCATGTGCGAGCGAAGCGTACCGCGCTCGCATCACAGTTTGTGAAATTCGCTTCCCAATCGAGCTTGTATCCGACAAGGGACGAGCCCAAGTCGAAACCTCAGCGTTTCGACACTTTCGCTTGGCAACGCGCTTGGCAACGAAATCCGCAATCCGATTCAACCGGGACTTTAGTTAAGGAGCGCCTGCAAGGTCAACCTCAATAATTCCGTCCGTTTCCTGGATGGGATAGGTCTTCAACATCGGTTTGCATGTGGCCGCATTGCAACCGGTTTGGAGGTCGTATTGCCATCCGTGCCAAGGACAGGTCACGGTGCCATCCATCAATTTCCCCTTCGCTAGCGGACCACCTTGATGCATGCAAATTCCATCGATAGCGTAAAGCACCCCTTGATGGCGAAAGATTGCCAGCACATCGCGTCCTGCTAAAACTTCGAAGGAGCTCCCTTCGGGAAGCATGTGGGATTCGCAGACTCTTGTCCAAGCCATAACATTTATTCCGTAAAGGGATTCAAGAGGTTTCCAAGTCTTTTGGGTCGCGATTGCGGCATCCGTTCAACGGATGTGCAAAATTGGTTTACAATCGAGGCCCTTGTTCGCGGTCTGCAGCCTCACCATTTGCGTCGCCTTGCCATGGACGTTTTGAAACCAAAGGACGTTTTGATACTTATGAAAAGCGCGTTCACGACGGATTCGATTGATCATCGACTCAGCGATTGGCCGTCTCGGGCATTGCGAAGTTGCCTAGCTATGTTTTTGGTGTTTGGCGCGTACCTTTCCGACTGCCCCCATTCCCAAGCCGAAAATATGCCAACCAAAGTCGCATCCGTAGAAGGAATCAACGAATACCGACTCGACAACGGGCTCAAAGTATTGCTCTTCGTCGACAACAGCCAGCCCAAAGTCACCGTGAATTGCACGGTTTTCGTCGGCTCACGCCACGAAGGCTATGGGGAAGCGGGTATGGCGCACCTTTTGGAACACATGGTATTCAAAGGGACCGATCTCAACCCCGAAATTCCCAAAGCCCTCAAAGATCGAGGCGCGTCCTTCAACGGAACCACCTGGGTCGATCGAACCAACTACTACGAAACGTTGCCCGCCTCCAACGAGAACTTGGAATTCGCCATTCGGTTGGAAGCCGACCGCTTGGTGAATAGCAAGATTCTGGGGGAGGATCTGGCGAGCGAATTCTCCGTCGTCCGCAGCGAATTCGAGCGGGGTGAAAATAACCCAATAGGCGTTCTTCGCCAGCGCATGCTGTCTGCCTCCTTCCAATGGCACAACTACGGAAAATCGACCATCGGGAACCGCAGCGATATCGAACGAGTACCCGTCGACAATTTGCGAGCGTTCTATCGCAAATACTATCGCCCTGACAACGCCATGGTTATCGTTGCCGGCAAGTTCGAGGAGGCCAAGGCGCTCGAGTATCTTCAAAAGTACTTCGGGGTTCTAGCGCGACCCAAGCAACCCCTCCCCGCCACGTACACGGTCGAACCTCCGCAAGACGGCGAACGGATCACCATGGTGAGACGAGTAGCGGATATCCAAGCGGTCGGAGCTGTTTACCATGTTCCTGCAGGAGGGGATCCCGAGTACCCTGCCATCGATCTGCTTGCGGAAGTCCTCACCGATGAGCCGAGCGGTCGACTCTACAAGTCGATGATCGAAACCAAATTAGCGACCGGGGTCTTCGGCGGCGCCGAGGGACTGCACGATCCAGGCACGATTTTGTTCCTCGCCCAAGTCCCCTTAGAAAAGTCCCTTGAAAAGGCCGAGACGGCCATGCTAGAGACTTTAGAGAACTTGGTCGATGCTCCTGTCACCGACGAGGAGGTCTCCCGCGCGAAGCAAAAGATTCTCAACCAACGCGAGCGCGCTGCCGCTCGCAGCGATAGTCTCGCTATCAGCTTGAGCGATTGGGCCGCGCAAGGGGACTGGAAGCTCTATTTCCTTTACCGCGACGGAATCGAAAAGACGACGGCAGCGCAAGTGCAAGTTGCAGCGCAAAAGTATTTGGTTCGCAATAACCGAACGGTGGGCCGATTCATTCCTGCCGACCGATCCGACCGAATCCAAATCCCTGACCGCCCGGATGTCAACGCGTTGGTAAAGGATTACCAGGGGCGAGAGGCGATCAGCGAAGGGGAACAATTCGATCCATCCCCAGCCAATATCGAGTCCCGATTGGTTCGTGGTAAATTGGCGAGCGGCCTCCCTTACGCCTTCTTGGCGAAAAAGACCCGAGGAGCCACGGTGAATCTCACCCTCAATCTCCGCTTTGGTGACGAGAAGTCTCTCTTTGGAAAGTCGGCGGCTTGCGACCTCCTCGGTGAGATGCTGATGCGAGGCACGAAGAACTTGCCTTTGCAACAGTTCAACGACAAGTTGGCCTCTCTTAAAGCGACCGTCCGAGCTTCGTCGCGCCCGCAGGTTCTCGCGATCGGATTGGAGACACGCCGCGAACATCTGGCGGATGTGTTGGAAGTCGTCGAGGACATGTTGCGAAATCCGGCATTCGAAGAAAAGGAATTTGAGCTTATACGCGATCAAGTGCTCACGTCGCTGGAAAGCCAGAAAAGCGAGCCACAGGCTTTGGCGAACTTAGCGGTCTCACGAGCATTGAACCCTTACAAGCGAGGGGATATCCGATATCTCCCCACGATCGAAGAAGAAATCGAAGACTTCCAGAAACTCTCGATCGCAGACATCGTGGATTTGCATTCCAAGTATCTTTCAGGGACCGAGGGAGAGGTCGCCATCGTCGGGGATTTTGATGCCGAGGAGATCGAGCCCAAACTCTCGAAGATGCTTGGAAACTGGAAATCCAAAGTCCCTTTCCAACGCGCTGCAACATCCGCGACAACCGATGTCAAGTTGCCGCTGCAATCGATCGAAACGCCCGATAAAGCGAATTCGGTTTACTTTGCCAGCCAACAATACGCGCTACGAGACGATCATCCGAAATACCCAGCATTGTTGATTGGCAATCAAGTGCTTGGCGCCGGGGCGCTATCGTCGCGGCTTGGAGACCGCGTGCGACAAAAAGAAGGTCTCTCGTACGGAGTTAACAGTAATCTCGCATCCAGTTCGATCGATGAACGGACGGTGTTTTATATCACGGCCATCGCCAATCCGAAGAATCGAGACAAATTGGTGCAGACGATTGAAGAGGAGGTGCGCAAACTCGTTAAAGATGGCATCACCTCCCAAGAACTCCAAGATACTGTTCAAGGTTATTTGCAAAATCAACAGCTGACTCGCAGTCGCGATGTCGGTCTTGCTGGATTGTTGGCGAACAACATCTTTACCGGCCGCGACATGAGCTATTACGAAAAATTGGAATCCGCAGTCTCGCAACTCACTGTCGATGCCGTCAATGACGCAATCGCGGAGTACATTGATCCTGACACGCTCGTTGTCGCGACGGCGGGAGATTTCCAAGCTCCCACTCCTCCCCCTCCCTCCAAGCCTTAGTCCATGCCGGCATTCCAAAAAATCCTCGCTGCCAATCGCAGTGAGATCGCAACCCGTATCTTTCGAAGCGCTCACGAAATCAAGATCCGGACGGTGGCGATCTATTCGCACGAAGACCGTTTCGCCCTCCATCGTTTCAAAGCAGACGAAGCCTACCAAATCGGAAAACCAGGGGAGCCAATTCGTTCTTACCTGGATATCGATGGCATCGTTCGACTCTGTTTGGAGAACGGAATCGACGCCGTCCATCCCGGTTACGGATTCCTCTCCGAGAACGCGGAGTTCGCGAAAGCCCTGGAAGCCAACGGGATCACCTTTATCGGTCCGAGCGTTCGAGCTTTGGAGCTTCTCGGTGACAAAGTCGCTGCGCGTGGGATCGCGAAGAAAGTCGGTGTTCCTGTTCTCGAGGGCTCGGCGCATGCAGTACGGTCGCTCGACGAAGCGTTCGAGACCGCCAAAACGATGGGCTATCCCATCATGCTCAAAGCCTCGAAAGGGGGCGGCGGTCGCGGGATGCGCATCGTCGAGAATGAAACGGAACTCTCTATCAATTTGGAGCAAGCCCAACGGGAGGCTAAAAACGCCTTTGGGAGCGATGAAGTTTTTCTAGAGAAACTCGTGGCCCGCGCTCGGCACTTGGAAGTCCAGATTCTTGGGGACCGCCACGGCAATCTGATCCACTTGCACGAGAGAGATTGTTCGGTGCAACGGCGGCATCAAAAGGTTGTCGAACTAGCGCCTGCACCGAACCTTGAGAAACGAGTCGCTGCGGAGCTCCATGAAGCGGCTCTCGCGATCGGACGTGAAGTGGGGTACCACTGCGCTGGGACGGTTGAGTTCCTTCTCGATACCGATTCGAACCGATTCTATTTCATCGAGGTCAATCCACGCATTCAAGTCGAACATACCGTCACGGAAGAAGTCACAGGGATCGACTTGGTACGGGCTCAGATTCTTGTGGCTCAAGGAGAGCGATTGGGTGACGATAGCCTTGGCCTGCCTCTTCAAAAGGATGTGCAAGTCGTCGGATCGGCGATTCAATGCCGCGTGACCACCGAGGATCCTTCTAATCAATTTCGACCTGACTACGGTAAAATCTCACACTACCGAAGCGCGGGCGGGCTGGGGATCCGGCTGGATGCAGGAAGTGCATTCAGCGGTGCGGTCGTCAATCCATTTTACGATTCGCTGCTGGTCAAGGTGACAGCCCGCGGTCGCAATTTGGGAGAAGCGGCGGGACGCATGGAACGATGTTTGCAGGAGTTCCGGATACGCGGCGTGAAAACCAATATTCCCTTCCTGATCTCCCTCATTACCCATCCCACGTTTTTGGAGGGAAATGCGACGACTCGGATGATTGATAAGACGCCCGAGTTGTTCGAGCTTCCGCGTCGACGAGACCGAGCCACACGCATCTTGAGCTTCATCGCGGAAACGGTCGTCAATGGGAACAAGCTGATCGATGGCAACTCCAAATCCATTCGGCGCGAGCCCGCTGCACTACCGCCAATAGATAAAAGTAGTCCACTCCCGGCGGGGTACCGCGATCGATTCTTAAAGCTCGGGGCCAAAGAGTTTTGCGCCAGTATTCGTGACTCGAAAGAGCTTTTGTTTACCGACACGACGATGCGCGATGCGCACCAATCACTTCTCGCAACTCGGCTGCGAACCGCCGACATGCTGGCGATTGCCGATGCTTACGCGCGGATTGCGCCGCAGTTTTTCTCGTTGGAAATGTGGGGAGGGGCCACTTTCGATACCGCGATGCGGTTCTTGAAAGAGAGTCCATGGCAACGCCTCAGCGCGATGCGAGAACGCGTCCCCAATATCTTGTTTCAGATGCTGTTACGCGCTTCGAACGCGGTTGGATATACCAACTATCCAGACAATGTGGTGCAGGAGTTTGTTCGAGAAGCGGCATCGGCAGGTGTCGATATTTTTCGAGTCTTCGACGCCCTCAACTGGACTGAGAACATGCGCATCGCCATGGATGCAGTTCTTGAATCCGGCATGATATGCGAGGCGGCCATTTGCTATACGGGGGATATCACCAATCCGAATCGTCCAAAGTACTCGCTCCGTTATTATGTCGATCTGGCCAAAGAACTTGAGCGAATGGGGGCTCATATGCTGGCCATCAAAGATATGGCTGGTCTCTGTAAACCCGCAGCTGCCAAGCTGCTGGTTCACGCCCTCAAGCAAGAGATCGGGATTCCGATTCACTTCCATACCCACGATACCGCGGGCATCCAAGCGGCTTCGCTGTTGCAAGCGGCCGAGCAAGGAGTAGAGGTCATTGATGGAGCCTTCGCGTCGATGTCCGGTGGAACATCGCAAGTCAACTTGAATACGCTGGTGGAAGCGTTGCGAAGTTCGGAGCGGGAAAGCAGGCTCGAAACCGACGCATTGACGCAGATCTCGGAATATTGGAAAGGGGCACGACAGTTCTACGCACCGTTCGAAAGCGAATCTCTTGTCGCTGGAGGTGACTTGTACCAGCATGAGATGCCCGGTGGACAATATACCAATCTCTACCAGCAGGCCAAAGCATTGGGGCTAGCCGATCAATGGGCAGACGTTTGCAAACGATACGCGGATGCCAACCAACTGTTAGGGGACATCGTTAAGGTAACTCCAACAAGCAAAGCGATCGGCGATTTGGCGCTCTTCATGGTGGCGAATCAACTCACTGCCGATGACATCGCCGAAGGACGCCGCGAGCTATCCTACCCCGGTTCCGTTCTGGATCTGGTGGGAGGAATGATGGGACAACCGCCCGGTGGTTTTCCTACAAACGTCAAGAAGCATATCCTTCGCAATAATCCCGAAGTAACAAGTCGGCCCGGAGAAACACTGCCGCCGGTTGACTTCGAAGAGATCGGTAAACATTTAGAGTCCAAGCTGGGGCGACCTGCGAATCGACGCGAATTGGTTACCTCGGCTCTCTATCCAAAGGTATTTGACGAGTTTCTCGCTCATGTCCGAAGTTATGGCGAAGTCTCGTTGTTGCCGACCCCCATTTTCTTTTACGGCCCTGCGATCGGAGAGGAATTCTCGGTCGACATCGAACCAGGAAAGAAACTCATTGTCAAATTTCTCGCTGTGGGGGAAGCCAGACCGGATGGGACCCGAGTAGTTTATTTTGAGCTGAATGGGCAACCTCGCGAAATCGAAATTGTCGATCAATCGATCGAGAATAAAGCCGTCGCAAGACTCAAAGCAGATCCATCCGATCCAACCCATTTCGGAGCCGGAATGCCGGGTATGGTCATCGGCGTTTCTATCGCTGTGGGGGATAAAGTGCAAAAGGGTCAGAAGCTTCTAGCGCTCGAAGCGATGAAAATGGAAACGGTCATGACCGCCGAACGAGATGGCGAAATCGCGCAGCTTTACGTCAAGTCGGGAAATCAAGTCGAGGCAGGTGACCTCCTGCTTGTTCTCAAGTGATGAAGCTCTCAAAGCAATCGAACGTCGTGGATCCATTACACCAACTCGCTGGTTCGCAGCTGTGACAACTCTTAACCTTCGCATTCTCGGAATCGTGACGCTGGTCTGCATCCTATGCTATGCGAATGCTGCCCGATTGAGAAAGCTTGGTGATCTTGGGTTGGTAATGGATGTCATCGAGCAGCAGTACGTCGATCCTGCCGATCCGCAGGCGCTGTACAGCGCAGCCATGTCAGGGATGCTTGCTTCGCTGGATCCTTATTCCAGCTACATTCCGCCTGAATCTCTGCAGCCCTTTCAAGCGATCTTGGAGCAAGAGTTCGGAGGTCTCGGAGTCAGTTTGGACGGTCCGCCGCGTCGCGATCGATTGACGATCGTCAGCACGCTTTACGATTCGCCCGCCTATCGCGCTGGGGTCAAACCCGGAGATATAATCCTGGAAGTGGATGGCTTTCCCGTTGCGGATTTGCAGTTCACGGAAGCTTCGAAGCGGCTCCGGGGGAAAGAAGGTACGACCGCCCAATTGAAGTTGGAAAGACCGGGGGAATCAGATCCTCTCTTGATCTCCGTGACGAGAGCTCGCATCGAAGTTGAATCCGTGTTGGGAGACCGACGACTGGAAAACGGACGATGGGAGTTCCGCATGCAGGCCGACGAAGATATCGGCTACTTCCATATCGAGCTCTTTGGAGAAAAGTCCGCTGACGAATTAAAGAGAGCCATCGAATCGAAGAGCACCCCCTGGAAAGCTCTCATAATCGATGTCCGGGATAACACAGGTGGATTGCTCTTCGCAGCTACCGACATTTGCGATTTCTTTCTCGAAGGTGGCGAGATCGTGAGCACGAAAGGACGCAATGGCACCATCGATGAGGTGTACGATGCAACTCCGGGCGCACTGGTGCCCCCTACTGTCCCGGTTGTCGTGCTCGTTAATGAGCAAAGCGCTTCGGCAAGCGAAATTCTCGCCGCTTGTTTGCAAGACCGCGATCGAGCCATCATTGTGGGGACCCGAACGTTTGGAAAAGGAAGTGTCCAGAATGTGATACCACTGGAGGGTGGTAAAGCCGCGATGCGACTCACCACTGCCTACTACTACCCACCCAAGGGACGGTTGATTCACCGCCGGAAAGATGCCAAACAAGAAGAGGCTTGGGGGGTGATGCCCAACGATGGGTACACCGTCGACGTCGCCGAGCCAGAACTGGCGGCGATTGGCGAGCGCTTTCGCCGACGTGCAGATCCGCGATTTATTCCGGAACCGGCAGGCACTGGTGAGACAAACCCTTGGATCCTGCGCGATCCGACTTTGATGAACGATCCGCAATTGCTGCGCGCACTCGAGGCGATTGAGGCCTTTGCAGAAAAAGAGCTTGTCGACAAATAAGGCCCCATCCGCTACGATTCCTTGGGGTGGGGTGCGACAAACCCAGCACAAACCCAGTCCCCTTTGCTCGAATTCCTGCTAGTCGAGGCTTGATCCGATCTCATGAGCGAACTGCACCATGAATGCGGTGTTGCGGCCATTTATCACTTACCCGGTGGTGAAGAAAGCCGTCTGAGCCCCGATGCGGGCCGCGACTCGATCTCTTATTTGCTTCCTCGCATGCTGCAGGACATCCAAAACCGCGGACAACTCGCGGCGGGGATGACAACTTACAATCCAGATCGGTCGCTCATTCTCGACACGATGAAGGATATCGGAACGGTCGCGGAGGTCTTTCGACTGTCCCATCGCGGAAAGAGCGAGGCGATCATGGAGGCCTATGCGGGCCGCGCTGCGATCGGGCACGTCCGCTATGCTACCTGCGGCCAAGACGACCGCAGCTATGCACAACCGTTCGAGCGGCAGCATATCCATAAAAACAAATGGTTCAGCTTCTGTTTCAATGGACAGCTAGCGAACTATACCGATCTTCGCGATCGATTGATGAAAGATGGAGAGCACCATCTCGCGCGAGATACCGACACCGAAATCATCATGCACGAACTTGGACGCGAGCTGACGCTCTCTGCCAATCGTTCGTTGATCGATGTGTTCGCGTCTGCGGCGAAGAAGTTCGATGGAGCGTTTTCGATAGCGATTTTGAATGCAAAGGGAGAGATGCTCCTCGCACGCGATCCACTTGGGATCAAACCGCTGTGTTACGCTACCGACGGCCGGCTCTTTGCGGCAGCGAGCGAGAGCGTCGCATTGCTCAACCTCGGCTTCGACAGGGACGCCATTCTGTCGGTTCCGCCAGGTCATGCGATCTTGGTAACCCCCGATGGAATACAAATCGAACGATTTTGCGAAACGCCCAAACCTGCCCACTGCTTCTTCGAGTGGGTTTATTTTGCCAACGTAGCGAGCACACTCGACGAACGAAGCGTTTATCTTTCGAGAACTAGGCTTGGCGAAGAATTGGCTCGTATCGAGCTTTCTAGGAACCAGATTCCGATCGACAATGACACCATTGTCGTTCCCGTTCCCGATACAAGCAAAGCGGCGGCCGACGCGATGGCGTACCGCATGCGGATTCCTTCTCGCGAAGGATTGATTCGCAATCGTTATAGCGGTCGGACGTTCATCGAAGGAGGTCGAGCTCGCAAAGCGAAAGCGTCGAGCAAGTACACCCCTTTGCGCGAAGTGCTCGATGGCAAACGTGTGATTCTTGTTGAGGATTCCATCGTGCGCTCGACCACGATGAAAGTACTTCTTCATCGCATTCGCGAACTCGGTGGAGCGAAGGAAATCCATGTTCGTGTCGCTTGTCCGCCGATTATTGCCCCGTGCTTCTACGGCATTGATATGTCGACCATCGACGAACTCTTTGCACCGAAGTTTCTAGAAAATGGGATGCTTACAGAGGCCGGCCAAGATCGGATGGCGGAACAGCTTGGCTGCGATTCCCTTCGCTATCTGCCAGTCGAGTCGATCGCTCGGGCAATCGATCTCCCCTCCAACCACTTGTGTCAAGCCTGCATTACCGGCAAATATCCAACCCCCGTCGGACAACAGCTTTACGGCATCGCCCAAGCGAATCATCTGTCTGGGAAAAGCGACTCGCGCACCTACGAACTCAACCCGGTGGTTTGATCTGTCAACTCAGTTATTGGGACAACGGGAATTCAACCGTGCTCGATTCGCGAAGTCGCATGCGTTCTTGGTTCCTATTGATTGCCTGCATCGGCATGGCCGTTCTGTGTTTGCCTTGGGATCTTGAGCTTTCCTATTGGTTCCGTTCCCTGAAAATACCTGGTGATCTCAACAAGTTCATCCAGATGAGCGAAGCGTTCGCACATTTCTTAACGATCGCATTTGTCTTCGGTTGCTTGCTATGGACGGATGTCCGAAATCGGTCCAGGCTTCTAATCGGACTTGCTTTCGTACTGTTATGCGGGGCGATCGCAAACGCAGCAAAAGGGATAGTGCCCCGTGTTCGGCCCAACGCGATTGATCTGCTGCCGATCGAGCTCGCGCCCGATCACAGTTTGGACGTTTGGGGCACCCCTCTATCTGGTTCTTGGTTTGATGAGCATTTCCGTAGTTTTCCTTCTGGACATTCAGCGACCGCAATGGCGGTAGCCATCGCTCTTACAACTGTTTATCCGCGGGGGAAATGGTTCTTTGTCTCACTCGCTGTAGTAGCTTCGGTGCAACGAGTTGAAAGCGCATCACACTATTTTTCGGATGTGCTTTCTGGTGTCGCGATCACTCTTTTCACGGGATTGTTTTTTTGGCCTCGGGTTCAACCACGATCTGAACGTATTGCTTCGGCCGATCGCGATCTAACGACCATTCAAAATGCGCCCACTTAAATGGACCAATTGATGTTTTTTGATAAACCATTACCCTCGGATGCGAAGGGTGGCGCGATTGCAATCGGGAATTTTGACGGTGTGCATCGCGGTCATCGCCGGTTGTTGATGCAACTGGGAACGATGGCCAAGCGGTTGAATGGACCCGTGGTGCTGGTGACCTTTGATCCGCCCCCCCTACGCATTCTTCGTCCAGACCTGGCTCCGAAGCCCCTTACGACGCACGACTCCAAATGCCGATTGCTGAGAGAAGCGGGGGCGGACTTCGTTGTCGCACTCAGGACCTCGCATCAGCTGCTCCAGCTTTCTGCAGAGGAATTTTTCGATCAAGTCATCGTGGGAGCTTTGGGAGCGAAAGGGATTATCGAAGGCCCGAACTTCCGGTTTGGACGGGACCGGCAGGGGGATGTCGACTATCTCCATCAGCAATGCCGCAAAATGGGCATTCAGTTTGAGTTGGCGTCAGTGGAAACGGATTCAGGGGATTGGATCTCAAGTACACGCATTCGGAAAGAAATCGAGATGGGGGCTGTTCAAGCCGCCAATCGATTGTTGCTACAACCGTACCGGATTCATGGTGTCGTGGGGACCGGCGCGCAGCGAGGCCGAACTTTGGGATTCCCCACAGCCAATCTCGACGCGATTTCAGTCCTGGTCCCAGCACATGGCGTCTACGCAGCACGCGTGTCAGGCATTCGAGGGGGAGCTGATGTTGCGAAGGCAGCGTTGCACAAGCCTGTCGCACTGCACATAGGCCCTAACCCGACTTTTGGAGAGGAGGCCAAAAAGGTTGAAGCGCATTTACTTGACTTTAGCGGAGATCTCTATGGCGCTTCGATCGAATTGGAACTGTTCTCGGAGATAAGAGGTGTTCAAAAGTTTCCGTCGATCGAGGCATTGCGTGCACAGTTATTGAGGGATATTCAAATGACTCGTGAGATTTGCTTGGCTCACGATTCTCATCAAGGTCAGAGCCTTCGCAAGGAATTGCCATGACATCGGATTCGGAGTTGGCGGTCAATACCTACCAGTCGCTTGTTGCATCGTTTGAGGAAACCATCGATCGCTCGAAGCGGTTGTCCAAGGTGCTGGTTCGATGCCGAGTTGGATCGGCAATTCCGGGATTGGCCATGATTGTGGTAGGAGTCGCGGAGCCATCGCTCGGAAGTTGGACATGGAAAGTAGGACTTCTGCTCATCGGAGTGTTTCTCTTTTTTGCGACTTGGTATGAAACGATCCAGTACCGAATGCAGAATCTGCATTCGCAGATGTTCGGATTGGAGAGACTGATTCATCGGTGCAATCGTAACTGGAAGGAGATTGCACCATTACCTGCTGAAGACTACGTGGCTCCATACACTGCGGAGTGGACGCAGGATCTCGATGTGTTCGGTGAGAGAAGTTTGTTTCGGTGGGCGTCGCTTGCGATGACACGGACGGGAGCCGAAACATTGGCTCGGTGGCTCACCGAGTGGGCGAGCCCGGAAGAGATCTATACAAGGCAGGAGGCGGTTCGAGAGCTGTCGCTCGCTAGGGTGTGGAGGTTGGATTTTTACCGAATCGCCTGCGGACTGCGATCTCAAAGGACCTATCCCGAAGCTATTGCAGAGTGGGCTTCATCTCCCGACTTTTTTAAGGGGAGACGCTGGGTATATGGCCTCGCATGTTTAGGACCCTCGCTCGTGATCCTTGGAACGCTCGGATTGGTGGGGGCGTTCGTTGTGGGATTCGGTGTGGGGCAGCTTGTGGGGGCAAGCGTTTTGCTGATTGGGTTGGCCATAAATTTTGTTCTCACGATGATCATCTTGGGGCCAATTCATGACCTGTTCAACCGCATTGGATATGCAAATCGCGAGCTCCAGCTATTGAGTGACTGGGTCACATGTGTAGCAGGAATGCCTCGGGAAAGTTCTATGTTGAACACCATTCACCAATCACTCCTCTCGCCCGGGGATTCTCGCTCCGATGCGTCACATGGAATCAGCAGATTGCAGTATTGGATGACGCTGGCAGGTTTCCAAAAGAGCCCATTGTTTTTCATTCCGTATGTCATTTTGCAAATCTCGATCTTGTGGGATGTCCGAGTCTTGGAGGGATTGGAACGTTGGAAAAAAAGTTATCAGTCCCTGGCACCGCGCTGGATTGATTCGATCGGAAAGTTAGAGGCGCTTACGTCGTCAGCGACGATTGCGGATGAAAATTCGGATTGGAGTTATCCGTCGATTGGCCCAAGAGGGAAGATGATTGGAGCGACTGGCCTTGCGCATCCCTTGCTCCGCGACGATCAGCGTGTTCCGAACGACCTTGCAATAGAAGAAAAGCAGCGACTGCTGTTGGTGACGGGAAGTAACATGGCGGGGAAGTCGACATTGTTGCGATCGATCGGCGTGAATGTATTGCTGGCCAGGATAGGTGCACCTGTTTGTTCTAAAAGCTGGGTGAGTGAGTCGCTGGACATCGCGTCGAGCATTCGAGTTCAGGATTCGTTGCAGGACGGTGTGTCGTTTTTTATGGCGGAGTTGAAACGGCTTCGGCGGGTGGTCGACAAGGCGGCAGAAGAGGATCGAGAGGGGGGGCATCGTTTGTTGGTCTTGCTTGATGAGATCTTGCAAGGCACGAATTCGCGTGAGCGTCAGATTGCAGTCGATTCGGTATTGAGGAAACTGATCGATTTAGGGTGCATTGTGTTAGCCAGCACCCATGATTTGGAATTGGCATCCAGCGATCAAATGCGAACGTACGCACAGATCGTGCATTTTCGTGAGTATTTTGAGCAAGTAGACGGGAAGCAAATCATGCGTTTTGATTACAAGATGCGGCCTGGAGTAACCCCTACCACCAATGCCCTCAAACTCCTCGAACTCGTCGGCCTCTAATGCGTCGACCATTCAATACTAGCGATCTAGCTGTTAAGCACGTCGGCAAATATGACATGCATTAATGGCGCGTCGCTTGCACTGAAGTTCTGATGGGACATAGAATGTTTTTCGGTCCATCCGGCATTACTTTAGGTAGTGGTATAATTTCAGGGGAAAGGACCCCACTGAAATGCAAGACAAAGAGCTCTACCAACAGATACTTGGCCTAACCGCTCCATGGACTGTCTCCGAGGTCAAACTTGACATGCCTTCCCAAGAGATTCGTGTGCGTGTGGAGCATCCTCGAGGTACCACGTTCTGCTGCCCGGATTGTAAAAAGAATCTCTCATGCTACGACCACGGAGAGGAACGACAGTGGCGGCATTTGGACTCATGTCAGTTCAAAACCATCCTCGTTGGTCGCGTGCCTCGCGTGAAGTGTCCCGAGCATGGCGTCAAGTCGGTCGCTGTTCCTTGGGCAGAGCCGCACAGTCGCTTCACCATCATGTTCGAGCGTTTTGCGATCGAGGCATTGCAGATGACTCAGACCGTTAAAGGAGCCATGACGATCCTTCGACTGCTATGGGATGCAACCTGGAACATCATCGAAGTAAATAGAATAAATAGAAGGCACCCATCTATTATTAAATAGAAGGCACCCATCTATCGGGGGGAGCTGCGCGGGGGGCACGGGCGATCGGGGGGAAGAATGGGGCTGCGGATGCGGGATTTAGAGCCAATTCGGACAGGGTTGCGGCCGATGGGCCAGGAAGTGCGCAGCTGCGAACATGGCCCAGTGCTGGAGTTTGGGCGAGGCGAGAGGGGGCTCTCGCCATGGCGCCATGGTGGAGTGGGCACCGCGAGGGGGGGTAACAGAGCGAGCGGCTAGGCGAAGCAAGCTTCTGCTAACCGAGGGCCGCTAAGCGAAGCAAGCGGCGACGAGCCGCTGGCCGCGACTCCAGCGATTGTTGGTCCGCTCCGCGTCGGCTACCATCGACTTGGGACTCCCACTACAGCGGCTGGTGCCAAAGTACTTCGTGTAGTTCCATACCAAGTCGCACCACATGCTGGGTTCGACTCCCAGCCCAGTAAATAGAAGACACCCATTTATCGGCGATCACCATAGGAGGCATCACCATAGGAGGCACCCACCTATCTGGGGGGAACGGGAGATCGGGGGGGAGCTGTGCGGGGAAGAATGGGGCTGCGGATGCGGGATTTGGGGACAATTTGGACAGGGTTGCGGCCGATGGGCCAGGAAGTGCGCAGCAGCGAACATGGCCCAGTGCTGGAGTTCGGGCGAGGTGAGAGGGGTCTCTCGCCATGGCGCCATGGTGGAGTGGGCACCGCGAGGGGGGGGAACAGAGCGAGCGGCTAGGCCAAGCAAGCTTCTGCTAACCGAGGGCCGCTAAGCGAAGCAAGCGGCGACGAGCCGCTGGCCGCGACTCCAGCGATTGTTGGTCCGCTCCGCGTCGGCTACCATCGACTTGGGACTTCCACTACAGCGGCTGGTGCCAAAGTACTTCGTGTAGTTCCATACCAAGTCGCACCACATGCTGGGTTCGACTCCCAGCCCAGAGAATAAGGGCTTCAAGGATTCGGGGACCGGATGCAATTTCCCAGGAGGATGACCCTTCTGCTCCGCTGTCCAACGCAATAGCTTCACGTAGTCTTCCAGGTTCATGTTCAAGAACCCTTTGTTGCTGGCTCGCAGGCCGTTGGTGCAGGGCTCTGGATCCAACGAGTTCACCTTGGGGTCGAGCGTGAAGGGGGCCAGCCAAGCGTCTCTGGGGACCAGAGGACGGGGGCCACGGTTCTGACGAGCCTTCTTCTGCTCCTCCACCGTCATCTTGGTCCTCCGTTTGATCGATTCCTCCTTCGATAAAGGAACACGATCCAGAGCCGTCGATTCGATCATTGCACCGTTGGCAGCTTGGAGACGATCGTACACGGAGGTGTGGATGGAGAGTTCGATCGTTTCGGCTAGATTCGCGCGGAGGACATTGAGATCGACATACATGGCGCATGCGAGCAAACCGGCTTCATCGAGAAGCCGATTGGCTTTGAATCGGCCTTCCCAGAAGCAACCGGTGCATTTGTCTTCTGCATTGGCTCGCCTGGCGATGACTTCGGCGAGAGAGCGCATGAACCAAGAGATATCGGAGAGTCGGCTTCGATACTCTTTGATCTTTTCTGGATCGGCTACGGCGCTTCGGACATCTTCTTCGTTGGCCTCGGCCAAGACATCGAGGATCCGGGTACCAGGAAAGAGTCGCAGCCAACGTGTGGCAACTTCTTGGTCAGACCAAGTAGCCACGACGTCGGGACGATTGCGGAGGACGACATGGAGGTGATTGGATAGGACGGCATATTCGAGAACGTCGATACCAAAGACGGAGGCAAGGGATTCGAGTCTTTGGCGAATCCATTCTCTTCGGTGGGAGTAGTCTGTGCTGGTGAGCTCATCGAAGCCGGCCAGAAAGGCGCGACGGACACAGCGGTTGTAGCAATGGACAAGGCAGATTTCGTTGCTAACGAATTGCTCAGAACGGAGCGTGCTGGACATGATGGATCTCTCCAGAGGTTCGGGGTGTAGATCCTATTACGTTATGGGATGGGGGAGCGGGTTGCAACCAAATAGAAGAACATTTTGGAGTGGGGGAATGCGAGCATTCTGGAGAGATTGTGGCACCCATGTAGGAGAGAGGATTGGTGCGAGGAGGTTTCTCGCCAAGGCGCTACGGCGCGAAGAAAGAAGAAAGAAGAGATTGGGGGCACGCAAGTGGAGGAGCCAATGATTAGGAGGGCTCCATTTGAGGGGGCAGTGCATCTGGAAGAGACGCTTTGTACGGAGGACTGGGGCAGTGCATGGAAGAAGGGGGAAGTGCATCCATTCCGAGAAAGGTCGCTACTCGCTGCTGGCGTTGATGGTGATTTAACCTGATCCATGCAAGTGTCGCGATTTAAGAAGTTGTTGGACGGGATTGCCGTTAAACGAGGAGGCAATCAGTGCAATCGAGTTACGCATGTCGTCTAACCGTGCAGATGCGATTCGCGCCGGTAAAGGAAAGTTGGGAGGGCGAAGCAGATTCCCACGGTGAATATCAGAAGCACCTGCCAGGCAAAGCCCTTCATTCGAAGGCGCTTTGATTCCTGATACATCCAAATGGTTGCTGCAGTTGCGGTTATCATGAGATCCCAGGAGAAGCCCGAAATCACCCAAGTAGCATAAGGGGCTGCGAAGAATTCGGACCAAGCAGAGTCACCACGCGAACTGAAGTGAATGCCGAAACAAATCATGGGTGCAACGAATCCCAAGATGGAAAGAATCAGGTATACGATTCGCATGTTGGAGCTGAGTTGGGGACATCCATAGTTGGGAGCGAGTTAAATTGGAGGCACCCAGCAAATAGATGGCACCCATCATTTGGAGGGGTATTTACCTTGGCCTGAGTCGCATGGAATGACTCAACCACGGACGACACGGAATACACGGACAAGGAGCGAGCAATGGCGGTGGCCTTCCTACCGTTAGTTCCGCACTTTCAATAGGAGGCACCCACCGATCAATCCCACTATAATTTCGCGACTGGAATTTCGCCACTGGGAATGGAACGACGGAGTGGAAGGCACCCACCTAGCAGAGTGGAAGGCACCCACCTACTGAGACCCGCAGAGTGGAAGGCACCCACCTACTGAGACCCACCTACTGAGAAGAGGCTCAATAGAAGAGGCTCAATAGAAGGCACCCATCTATTGAGCCCATAGAAGGCACCCATCTATTGAGCCCCCATTGAGGGGTTATTGAGATAGAAGGCACCCATCTATTGAGGGGTTCCCATCTATTGAGGGGTTGGGCGCCAAGATACATAGGAGAAAAGGGGGCGAGATTGGAGACTCTCAGGCATGAGGAATCCACACAGGCATGAGGAGCCACACAGGCATGAGGAGCCACACAGGCGTAGAGAATCCAAGGAGCGGACGATGGATGGGTTAGGGTGGTTTTAGGGGGCGGGTAAGCCTTCGGAGACTGTTTTGCAATATGGAAGCATCTATGAGTTGGGGCCTCGTTCTTATGATGGACGATTACTCTTCGTAGATGGAATGGAATTGGGCTCCTGCCATGCGGAGGTAGACCGACAGAATTCCTCAATGATGCGCCGAATGGCTAAACACGCACTTCCTTAAAGAATCCCCTTTAGCCATGGTGAAGAGGGGGTGTCCTCCCGTATTGAGTGACCAGTTTTCCTCCATGACGGAATCTCTACACCTTGAAGGGCTGCGATACAAGTTATGGCAGCTTCGATCACAAGCTCTGTCGCCATACTTCAGCGTGGCCGCGGTACGTGAGAACATTTGATTAGCAAACCGTGGAGGCTTAATCACAACTTTCAAGAAATTCAAATTCTCTCCGAAACCTTTAATCGTCGGACGTGTTCTAGGCGGTCTTGGTACAATTCTCGGCCAGGCTCTTCTCCTCCTCTCGTGCAATGGAAAAAGCTATGTTGCGATCTTTTCTGCTCTATTCGTTTGTGACAGTCGCCGCTGTCCCATTTGACTTCCCTTTTCAGTCGTCGCAGGCGCAAGAAGTTGCGTCTGTTGACGACTGGAGGCCTGCTTCAACAAATCAAGAAGGGAAGGACTACCCTCGGGTCAATTCGGAGGGGAGGGTGCAGATTCGAGTTGTGGCTCCCGATGCCAAAAGCGTTTCTTGCAGTTTCCGAGATAGCAGCGAGTTCGTGAAAGATGACAAAGGGGTCTGGACCGGTACCACACGCCCATTGGACGAAGGTTTCCATTATTACACGATCAAAATTGATGGAGCAGAAGTCCCCGATCCTAACAGCAAGTACTTCTTCGGTGCCATGCGATGGGGGAGCGGTGTAGAAGTTCCTGCCAAAGACCGAGCGTTTTACAGCGTTAAGAACGTACCACACGGTCAACTTCGCGAGGTTCTGTTCTTCTCGCCGAGCACTGATACGACGCGTCGCGCGTTCGTCTACACGCCTCCGGGGTACGACCAAGATTTGGAAAAGCGTTATCCGGTTCTCTACCTACAACATGGTTGGGGTGAGAACGAGTATGGGTGGGGGGCTCAAGGGCATGCAGGGCTGATCATGGATAACTTGATTGCCGAAGGGAAAACCAAACCATTCATCATCGTGATGACTTACGGGATGACCAATGAAGTTCGCATGGGGGGAATGGCGAACTTTGACATCAAGCACTTCGAAAAAGTACTCGTCGATGAGCTTGTGCCTTACGTCGACTCCCATTTTCGAACTCTTTCCGATCAGCCCCATCGCGCGATGGCTGGACTTTCGATGGGAAGTATGGAGACGAAAGCGATCACTCTGAAGCATTTGGATAAGTTCTCGCATATCGGGCTTTTCAGCGGTGCAACGATCAATGTGGATGATGTCAACAAGACCGAGGGCTTTCGAGACAAAGTGAAGTTGGTTTTTGTCAGTTACGGGAGCAAAGAGGTTGGTGATGGGAGAGCTCCTCGCCGCGGAGGGGACCCAGAAGCGACGACGAAAGCTTTGCGAGATGCCGGGATCAACAGCCATTATTACTTGTCTCCCGAGACGGCCCATGAATGGCAGACTTGGCGTCGAAGTTTGCGCGAGTTCGCGCCGATGCTGTTTGCTAAAGAAGCTAACAAAGGGAGTTGATCTAGGCCCATTTGGGAACGGAGTTTGCTGACTAGGTTTGCTGAAAAGTAAGGTAGCTCGAACAAATGTTTCCTTCCAACAATGAAATGACATAATGACGGAACAAGAACTTGCCGAACTGAAAGCGAACTTGGAAGCCAAGCTATCGGAATTGATGGATCGCGCAGAAAAGCTAGAGAACAAACTGCGCGAACCTGGAGACAGCGATTGGAGCGAGAATGCGGTGGTTCTTGAGAATCAAGAAACCCTGGTCGCGCTCGAAGGGGCAACGGAGAAGGAGATCGGTGACATCCGTTTGGCTCTGGATCGCATTGCAAAAGGGGAGTACGGTCGCTGTTCGCGATGTCATAAATCGATTCCGAAAGCACGTTTGAGTGTGCTTCCGTGGGCCACGACATGTGTCGCGTGTGCATGATCGGCACACATGGCGGCTATTCGAATCGCAGCAATGCGTACTTCTTTTTGCCGCTTCGAAGCACGATCACTGATTCGCTAGCGAGGTCATCCGCCCCTAGTACTTTATCAATTCCGGGGCATCGCCGATTGTTGATGTAGACCCCCCCACCTTCGATACTTCGTCGCGCCTCACTTTTACTCGGGGCGAGTCCGGAGGCCACCAGTGCATCGATGATACCAAGCCCTGTGGCGAGGATCGCTTTCGATTGTGTCGAGCTGGGGACGTCTTGAAATATGGACATCAATTCGCGATCGGACAAGCGATCAATTTCGCCTCCGAACAAGATTTGCGATGCGTGCTGTGCGGACTCCAACCCTGCTTGGCCGTGTACGATTTGCGTCACGGATTGCGCCAGTCGTCGTTGGGCTTCTCCTGGTTTCGATGCGAGTTCGGATTCGATTTGGAGATACTCTTCCTGTGGAATGTCCGATAGGAATCGCATGACGGTAAGGACGTCGGCGTCGGCGACGTTGATGAAGTACTGAAAGAATTCATAGGGGCTGGTTCGGTCTGCTGACAGCCAAACCGCACCTCGCTCCGTTTTCCCCATCTTTCTTCCGTCTGATGTGGTGAGCAATGGATTGGTCAGTCCGAAAAGTTGTTTCCCGAGCATGCGGCGACCGAGATCGATTCCGGCGGTGATATTTCCCCATTGGTCGCTTCCGCCCAATTGCAACCGGCAGTCCATATTCTTGGCAAGGTAGACAAAGTCGTAGGCTTGCAAAAGCATGTAGCTGAACTCGGTATAGCTCAGTCCGCTGTCCGTTCTTTCAAGACGGCTTTTTACGCTGTCTTTGTTGAGCATGACGTTGACGGGGAAGTTCTTTCCCACATCTCGTAGAAAGTCGAGGTACGAGAACGAGTGCATCCAATCGAAGTTGTTGACTAGCCGAGCACTTGAGTCTCCATCAAAGTCTAAGAACTTGGTCATCTGCGATCGAATGGCGTCGACGTTGCTGGCCAATTGCTCTTTCGATAGGAGGTTCCGTTCATCGCTTTTACCGCTGGGGTCTCCGATCATTCCGGTGGCGCCACCGACCAGGGCGATCGGTTTATGACCTGCGCGTTGAAAGCGGCGGAGCAAGGTCAATGGCAACAAATGACCTAAGTGCAAGGAATCCGCAGTTGGATCGAATCCGGCATACACGACCGTGGGCGATTCAAGCTGTTTGGTGACGGCATCGAGATCGGTGCATTGATGGATGAGGCCTCGCCACTGAAGTTCTTGAATGATCGACATGTTGTTTTGAAGGATGGTTGCCGCTGTTCGTGATTTGCCTTCGGCTGGGCGTTCCCGGACCGAGGAGACGCTATTGTGGTAAACAAAGTTCGTTTGGCAATGCCGGAGTAGCACCGCTTTGGGAAGCCACATAGCCAGCGACATCGGTCGCCCAGGATTGGACTCGATCCCAGGGGTGCTGCAAGAGTGCACCGAGGACGAGTGCGGCGGTGAATGCATCGCCGGCCCCAACTGTGTCCTTGATCGCGACGGGATTCGCGGGCATTTCCGTCCACCGGTCCGCTTGAACCGCTGAGCCGTGTGCCCCTCTTGTCAGCGCGACAAATCGATACCGAAACATGGCTTGGAGCTTTCCAAGGATCTCGCGATCGTTTCCTTTGATTTGGAGTAGTTCCGCGACCACAGGAAGTTCGTCTTCGTTCAATTTGAGGGCGTTGGCCCGTTTTAGGGAGGCCACTATGCACTCCTCGGTGAAATACGGGAAACGCAAATTCAGGTCGAGCACTTTCCATGATTTCTCGGGGCAGTGATCCAAGAATTGTTCGATCGAATGACGGGAGGTTTGCGAACGCTGAGCTAGGGTGCCAAAGCAGACTGCGTCGGTTTGCACAGCGAGCTTGCGGGCAGCATCGGTCCAAGCAAGCTCGTCCCAGGCCGGATGTTCGATAAACCGATAGGACGCTTTGCCTTGGGAATCGAGTTCCACGAGCACTTGCCCGGTTTCCCGTTCGCTTCGTTGGACCAACTCCGTATGCACGGATAATCGGAAAAGCTCGCGCAGGGCGGCGTCCCCGAGGGCATCGCGGCCAACCGCGCTCACGACGTACGCATCCGCTCGTTCACCCGCAAGCTGTTTGCAGGTCGAGGCGAAGTTCGCGGGAGCTCCACCGAATCGAGGACCATCGGGGAAGACATCCCAAAGCACTTCCCCAAGTCCCACGATCGTGAATCCAGTGTCCTTCATAGCTTCGTCGGTTCCCATATTGGAGAGTGAAAACGGTCCCGGGCGATTCGATGCGTTCCTGATCATATCCGTTACAACCGTTAAGTTGTCCCGAGCTTCCCACTTTAGTTTTGGGCAATTCTTACCATTTAGGTTGCGTTTCCGGTTCTTTGGGGAATGTCTTAGGAGTTCGCGTCATTGACCATCCATGACGATGGCGACTGGATGAAGGCCAGGAAGGCAGGCAACCAGAATGTTCCGGACGCGGTAAATGAAACCCTCGTTTGTGTTTGGAGATACATCCATGCGTCGTTTGATCGCTTCCTTGGCAGTGGCTGCTGTTGCAATTAGCTTCTCGTCCACCGCTTCCGCTGGTCTTTTCTGCAAGAAGAATTCTTGTTGCGAGCCAGCACCTGTTTGTTGTGAACCAGCTCCTGTCGCTTGCTGCGAGCCAGCACCTACTTGCTGCGATGTTGATCCTTGCTGCAAGCCAGCTCGCAAGCACCACCTCAAGGGCTTGCTCTCGAAGCTCCACTGCAAGAAGTCCAGCTGCTGCGAACCAGCACCATGCTGCGAAGCTCCTGCACCAGCACCTTGCTGCCAAGCACCAGCTCCAGCGCCAGCACCTTGCTGCGATGCAGCTCCAAGCTGCTGCGACGTTGATCCTTGCTGCAAGCCAGCTCGCAAGCACCACCTCAAGAGCTTGTTCGCCAAGCTTCACAGCCGCAAAGCAAGCTGCTGCGAACCAGCACCCGTATGCTGCGAAGCACCAGCTCCAAGCTGCGGTTGCAACTAGTTGCACCGAGCTTCGGCTCATAAGACAACAGTCGGCAACGACTCATAAAATGACTTAGACGCTTGGTCTAACGCAGGAGCTCCAGCAGTCGCTGGGGCTCTTTGCGTTTGAGTCGGCTGTGATAGCTGTGAATACTTTGCGTCCAACACGGGAGTTTGGAAAACGAGCCCAAGTTGGAGTTAGTTTGCAAGCACCGAGAGATAGGCTTCGAGAACTCGTTGCCGGCGTACTTTGCGCACGAGAATGCGGACGTCTTCGAAATGGATCGTCTCGCTCCCCTGGAGGTTCTGTTGACCGAGTCTTTCCATGATCCATGAGCTTAGATTTCGAGGTGTCTCTGTCACCCCGAGATCGATACCGGTGAGATCGCGCAGGCGGGCCAAGGCTACACCCCCTCCGACCACCCAACCCCCTCCGGATCGGATGACATGGATGGGAAGTTGATCGTGTTCGTCTTGAATATCCCCCACGAGCTCTTCGACGATATCCTCTAGCGTGATCATACCGAGAACGTCCCCTTTGCTATCGCGAACGAGCGAAATGTGTGTCCTCTCTTTTAGGAGGAACTCGAGGGCGGTAGCGATAGGCAAGTCGGCTTGAAGGCTGGGAATCTCTCTTAAAATCCCTCGCAACGTCGGTTCTGTCGGACTGAGTTTGAGGGCCGTAACGATGTCTTTGAAGGTCACATAGCCAACGATTCCTTGTGGATCGCCTTCCTTTTCGGTTACAGGAAAGCGAGTGTGGAGATCCAAGTGGGCTGCGATGAGACTGGAACCCAGGTTTTCGTCTGCATGCAACATGCGAATGTGCTCTGCGGGAAGTGCAATCTCTCGCAAGGGACGGACCGACAGACGGGCGGCTCCGACGATAATGTTCTCTTCGCGAGCTCCGATGAGTCGCGACGCTCGGGCCATGCTGGCTATCGCCCTGAGTTCCTGTAGCTCCAATGCTTCGACACGGGAGTCTGCATGCATCTTGGGACGCATCAGTTTCTCGATCACATCGATCAAGGACGAAGCGGAGTATTCGAGAAACCAAACAATGGGCAGAACGCTTAAGGAAAAGAATCGCATCGATGGGGAGAGGAGAAGACAGACCCACTCTTTGTGCCGAAGTGCAAAAAGTTTCGGCATTAGCTCTCCGGCCACAATCGTCAACGCAGTCAATGGAACCACGACGACAGCGATGGCGACAATTTCTGCTGTGCTCTCACCCAGTCCATAGGTCTCGAGGAAAGGTGCCAAGTCCTCGGTTGCGCTAGCGCCGCTCGTTGCCCCAGCGATGAGGCCAACCAGGGTGATTCCGAGCTGTACCACAGCCAAGCTCTTTTCAATCTCCTGCTTCATGTAGAGCGAGGCGGAAGCTCCACGACGCTTGTCGTTCACCAGGGACTGCAACCTCGCAACGCTCACCGATGCCAGCGCGATCTCATACGATGCGAACACACCGTTCACAAAGATCATGGCGACGACAATAAAAAGTTCAGAATACGCTATGAAAATCTACAAACTCCTCCGCAAATGGCTGTTCCAGTATCCGTACAGGAAATAGACCAAGAAACCGATTGAACACCATATCAAAAACAAGAGCCAGTTCTTAGGACCGATTCCAGCGATGAGGTACAGATTGGTCAAAACTCCTAATACAGGAATCAACGACCATCGGTGCAACCAGGTGCCAACCGTAAGCACTACGAAGACCACGTAAAAGACAAGATATGGGATTCGTGATGGATCGCTGGTTGCATCTGTGAACAAAGACTGCGCCAAAGTGCTCCAATGCAACAAGTCCCACACTCGGTGATTCTCAGGCATCGACGGGGTCGAAAACGAATAGACCAAAAACAAGGCTGGCATGATCCAGCGACCATTGATGTAAGGGACTCGGAACGACGACTGCGCGGCCTCCGATGGATCCGCTTCGAGTCTTAGAACCCCTGCCGAAACGAACATGAATGCAAATAAAGTCCCCATGCTACACAAGTCGAGGACGATGTCGGCATTCAGGAATAGCGTTGGCACTGCAACACCTAGACAGGTTACCCATGTTGCAAACGCGGGAGTTCGAAATCGAGGATGGATTTTGGCAAAGCGTTTTGGCAAAAGTCCATCGCGAGCCATGCTCATGAAAATCCGCGGCTGACCGATTTGAAATACGAGAAAGACGCTGGTAATTGCCACGACCGCGCTAATCGAGATGATGCCTGCAAGCCAATGCAGCTCGTACTTCTCAAATACCAACGCGAGTGGGTCTTCCACATTGAGCTCGCTGTAGGAAACCATCCCGGTGAGCACAAAGGACAGGATCACATAGAGCAAGGTGCAAATGCCTAGCGTCAACAAGGTCGCCAGGGGAAGGTCGCGCTTTGCATTGCGACATTCTTCGGCCGTGGTGGAGATTGCATCAAAACCGATGTAGGTGAAAAAGACGGACGAAATACCGGCTAAGACCCCCGTCACCCCATTGGGGGCAAAGGGACTCCAATTCGATGGCTTCACATAAAAGAACCCGACGCCGATGACCAAAAGGACAACGGCCATTTTCAAAAACACCATCGCATTCGCAACCACCTTGGATTCTTGGATTCCGATGAACACCAAAATCGAAACGAGGAAGTTGATAAGCAGTGCGGGTAAGTCGGCGATGATCCGTAGTCCGCCGATTTGCGGCGCGTTGTTCCAGACGGCGAGCAACGCTTGCTGACGCTCCGATGGCTCCGAGGCTTGGGCTGCAAGCGAACAGGAGTAGTAATCGGTAATCATCCAATCCGGCAATTGGATGTGGATGCCTCGAAGAAGATTCACAAAGTAGTCCGACCAAGAAAACGCGATCGTGCTATTGCCTATCGCGTATTCCAGCAACAGGTTCCAGCCGATGAGCCAAGCGCAGATTTCGCCGAAGGTAGCATAGGAGTAGGTGTATGCGCTACCGCTGACCGGGATACGCGAAGCGAATTCGGCGTAGCACAAGGCAGAGAACATGCACGCGACGGCGGTGAGGATGAAGAGTACGCTAACGGCTGGGCCACCGCTCGCAGCGGCTTTTCCGATGGTCGAGAAGATCCCCGCTCCGATGACGGCCGCAATGCCGAAACACGTTAAGTCGAGCAATCCGAGACTTTTGGCGAGCGAATGACCGCTCGAGCTGACATCGGGGGAGCTCTGGAGTGAGGAGAGGGGTTTCCTGCGGAATAATTGAGAAGGCATCTTTGCTTTCAAGGGATTTCAAAACGACCGATTCATTCGGATTCGTCCAGCTCTTTGAGTTCTTCAATCCAAACTCGTATGTCGTTATCGTACTCGCTAGCTAAATCGCTGAGCACCAGTTGCCGATGAAAAGAGGCCGCTCCCTCTTGAAGCAATTCGGCTGCTTCGGCACTCGGGAACCTTCTCGCCGGATCAGGTGAAATGAGGCCGCGACAGAAATTCATCAGAAGAGCGTTGCAACTGACTTCCGGCGGCAACAGCTCGTGCAATCGATTCGGCAGCGATCGCTTTTGCTCTAAAAGAGCTCGATAGGATTCGGTTTCCGAAAAGCAAGGTTGGCCGGAGAGAAGTTCGACCAGTACATATCCGAGCGAGGCCAAGTCACTGCGAGGGGAGACCTGCGCGTTTTCTAGGACCTCCGGAGCGGCGTAGACCGGGGTGCAAGTAAAAATGTTGGGTTGATTGTCCATCGAAAAAGCCGAGCCGATATCGATCAGTTTCGCATGCCCCGTTCGCTTGATCATGATATTGGAGGGTTTGATGTCGCCATGCACAAGGTTTTCGCGATGGAGCGCTGCGAGAGCAGCCAAACAGTCGCGAACGACAGCTACCGCGACACCCGCTTTGAATCGAGCATGGATCGGGCCGGCGGTTGCGATCACGTTGTTGATGTATTCCCAACGCTTGGAAGGCAATCTGCCGCGAATTCGAGACAGTTTTTCGGAGCGGAGCAAATCTTTGAGATCGTATCCGTCGATCCACTCCATAATCAGCAGTCGAATCCGATTGCGGTCGATGAAATCATGAACGCTGAGAACGCCTTCATGCTGAATGCGTGCGACGCACGAAGCGACCTTGCCAATCCGTAACATCGCTTCGTCATAAGCCGACTGCGAGCCATAACGCTCCGGTGAGAAGACTTTCATCGCGACAGGAAGTGCAAAGCCATCTGCACCTCGGCGTTCTGAAAGAAACACGACACCTTGTCCACCGCTGCCGAGCACTCGATCCAATTTGTGATAGCTCATCCACTGCAGACGGCGATCCTCCAGCAAATGCTGATAACGATCGAGCAATTCTGGATTGCAGACTGGAAGGGAATCCCCTCCAATCGTTCTCGAACGGAGGTCTCCCGCGTAGGTGGTGGTTTGCATAAAATCATCCGTGAGAGGAAAAGCCGCTCCGCTGGGTTGGGGAAGCTATCTAATCCTGATGCAATTCGATCCCAACGACAAGAGATTCGGACCCGAGATTCCCGTTTTTGTCCTCCGCGATGCGAAGACAGTGTTTTCACCATGCTCACCGATAGTCGCTTCTTTTCCTGGGTCTTGGTTGTCCTGCTGGCATCGCATTCTATCGGAAGCGGCTTGGTATATGGCATCCAAGGTTATGGGACTCCTTGGCCGGGAAATCACCCCGATCGTATTTTGATCGAGCAAATGTCTTTGGCGGGTTTGCATGAGGTGGCCATCGAAATCTGCCAACGGCGAGGTAGCGATTCGAGTCTGTCGAATTCCTTCAATGAAAAAGCCCATTGGCGAATGCTTTGGATGGAAGCAAGCACCCATCAGCGCATTTCCGATTCTTCCCTTTGGCTAGACAACCCGGTCGTGCTCAGCCGATTCCTGGAAGAAATGGAGCGGGAAGCCGAATGGGAGCGAAAGGGAGAGCGTGGACCCTGGGTTCAATTTCAGTCCGCGCGCTGCCGCTGGCTACTGCTGCGGTCCGCTGTTTCCTCCTATCTCGCCAGCCCTACACGGACCGCACTGTCGGAATGGGCTCTCACCGAGATACGCCGAGCCATCGAGATTCTTGAACGCATCGAGCTGGATGCGGCGTCGATTGCGACCTCCAAGTTTTCGAATCCACAAAAAGGAAGTCCGACGGTCACGGAAGTCAGTTCCTTGATTGCCGAATCCAAGTTGCTGCAATGCGATTTGCTCGTCCTCCGGGCTAGTTTGTACCGGGGTAACGAAGAAGAGCAGTCGGCGGTTGGCACCAGCATGCTCGCGTTGTTGGAGGAAGCTGAGAAGAGAATTGGCATCCAATGGAGCGAGTATCCTAAAATTGAGATCGCTCGCTGTCGCGCTTGGCTCTACTTGCAACAACACTCCAAAGTGGCCGAGACGGTGGAGCGCACCTTGGCGGATTGGGACGCGAAAGGAAGGGGGCAGGCGATAGATCGTTGGAGAGCGACTCTTTGCGCAATTGCATCGGAGTCGCTGCGCAGGACCGGAGATCTTTCACGGGCGAGTCAATGGCTGGAGCGAGGAGGCGGATGGCAGACGGATCCAAGTCTTGCAATTGAGCATTTTGCCATCGAGCTTGCACAGGCCCAGGCAACAGACGCCCAAGCACTTCAGCGGGTACTCGATCTCAAGCGAGACATCTCGGATCGATTTGGCGTGTATTGGTCGAATCGAGCCGACGCATTGCTCATCGCCTCCAATCGTTCTGCGCCGGGTGTCGTGAATCCGCCTCAGATGGCCGGCTCACCGAATGCGGGAAACGCGTCGATCGCCAACGAGTTGATCAAAGCGGAGGTCCGGCAATTGTTGGCTGGAAAGCGATGGGAGCAAGCGATCGATCGATTGCAGCAAGCGGAGTTGGCAAGCTCCGAACAAAAGGACATCGATAGTGCGATGAGCTTTGCGATGCAGATCGCTGCGTTATGGGGACTGCAAGGGGATTCGATGGCTTCGGCCAATGAGTTTTATCGAGCCGCGGTCACGTATCCCGACTCGCAATTGGCAGCCAAATCCGCCATGAATGGGGTCGCGATGATCCAGGGGGGATTGACCAAGCTCTCCCAGGCTACGGATCTCACCAATGCACAGAGACAAGAGCAACGCGAAGATTGGCTTCTGCTGCGAACAGAAATTTGGAAAGAACTGCTTGAGCGATGGCCGGCGTCGGAGCAAGCCTCCACCGCAGCCAACTCGCTTGCGGATTTTTATCTTGGAACCGATCAGATCGATGATTGGTGCGAGCTTTGGGTCGGTCGATGGGAGAAGCTTGCATCCGGAGCAGGGGAATCCGGCTCAGGCGCCAATCGGCTTGCATCGCCGGAGGCCATCCAGTTTGCCGCAAGGCGAGCGCTCGAAGCCCTTCGTGTTTATGCATGGTTGCTTCATGAATCTTGGCTTGACTCCTCTATTGTAACTACTGCGGATGCAAACAAATGGGACCGTTGGATGTCGCGTGCCAGCGGTGCCAATGTAAAAGGCTCCGCACAAGACATGTCGTTGGAATGGGATCGATTGAAGCGATGGCAGAGATCCGCTGGATGGGAATTTACCGATCGGATTGGTGAACTTGCAGATGCACCGAAGTGGCTGGTGTCGTGGGTACCGGCGCAACAGTCTGCCATTCAATTGTGGAACGCCCCCGCGAATAGTTCCGGCAAGACGGAGGAATGGAGGGAATTGACACGTTTGGTAGATGCCATCCGCGACGCCTTGCCTTCGGATCCAGCGAATGATACCGCGCTAATGCGTTCTGTTCGGCGATCGGTAACTTATTGGCAATGTGTGTTGGATCATTATGCTGACCCCTCTGGCGGAGGACTGCAGCGATTGCTTGAGCTCGAAGCGAACAATCCTCGCGATCCCTGGTGGACGTACTATTCAGCGTTGGTTCTATCCCGAGTACCGGACAAGCAAGCGGGAGCGGAGTTGAGGTGGAAACGTTTGGCGACAGCGCTTCCTGCTGGATCGTTCGGTTGGTTGGAATGCCGAGCGCGGCAAGTCCAATTGCTCCGAACAATCGGTCGCACCGAAGATGCCAGTCAGCTCGCTGAGCTGGTGTTGGCTACGACGCCAGGGATGGATGCGTTATGGCGCGGGCGTTTCCAGGCGAAGTGATAAACAAGGGGATGAATTGGAAGGAGACCGCGATTTTTGCGCCGATCTAGGTTCCGTGGATAAGATCGCTTTGCTGGGCTAGCATCGCGACGGCGAATGCGGGGCCGCACCGAGAGATGTCGCCGCTGTATGCTCGCGTCCAATCGATTCGTTCGACGTCCCATTTGAGAAACCGTAAGGCGTCTTCGATCAGGAATCCGCCGTGGCCGCAGACGATTATTTGCTCGGGTTGCTGCGGTGGCGACGGCTTTTGGGGATTTTCGTCCTGCTCCGTCGCAGCGTTGGTAACTCGGCTCTTCTCGTTCTCTTTGGATGTGGACCCTCTGGATTTCTTGGTGGGCGCGGAGAACTGGCTCGCTTCGAATTGGATGATTTGCTGCATCCCTCTTGCGATCAAGGCCACTTGATCCTGTCGTGCTTGGGAGGCAATCGCATCGATATCGCTATCGGCAAGGGTGGATCCATCTTCCCCTACGAGGCGAGCCAATCGATAGCGAGCACCTTCGCGAGTCGCGGGACGACCATCTGCGGTTTCGCTGTCGTCGGGGGCGTCCGGTAGATCTCCCAACCAGAGATGGACATCCCTCGCGCTCGCAAAGCATTCGTTGATTGTCGGGCACCATTTTCCGTAGAGGGGAAGTCGCGGTGAGATGGCGCTCACGTTGGATCGCTCTATACCCGTATAGACCAAGGCTCCGCATTGAAGCCGTTGTGAATCCGTGCAAGCGTCGATAGTCAATCGGCCATTGCGAAGCGGTATCAGATCAGTGGTTGTCGAACCGATATCCACCATCAAACTGTAACGTGGAGGAGTCGACTGACCCACGAAGCGGGCGAGGGCATGCCAGTTGGACGCAGCGACCATCCATGGGTCCCGCGCGGCTTGGGAAACGGTATACCAGTTTCCTTGGACGCCATACACCTTCACCATACTCGCGGGGAGGATGGAGGTTGTTTGTTCCAGGATGCTGGCGACGCCGATGGCTCGAGTGGGGAAACAGTCCGCCAACTCGCCGGTCATCGTGAGGGCTATCCCGGAGAAAGGGGGGGCATCTTCAAGCAATTGCGCAAGGGCAGCCCCCAGGGCATGTGGATGTTTCCAGAGTGGAAACGAAAGGCTTTTAGCCCACTCGCAGGTGTGTGCACCCTTGATATTTGCGCCCCCGATATCGAGACCAATCCAAGGCTCCGGGACCTTGCTCGGACTGGATTGGTCCATTTGCGAGGATTGGGGGAAAGCCAGGTCGGAATCAGAGGAGGATGGCATATTCTAAAGCGAACGATACGAAACGGAGATGCAAGTAGACAGGGAGATGCAAATAGACAAGGAGGGGGGCGAGAAGGTAAAGTCTGGTTGATACTCGACATCCTGCAACGGTACCATCGGAAAAGAATTGAAACAAACGGTATGCGAACGCCTTTGGCTTGGCTGAACACGACCTCGAGTCTTCCGAAGTTGACGCTTGGTGCCTCGGGAATCGGGTTTGCTGTTCTGCTGATGTTCATGCAGATTGGATTTCTCAACGGGTTGTTTGACAGCGCCGTCCAAGTGGTGCGCCTTCTGGATGCGGATCTCATCCTGCTCAGTCCCGCGCGGTATACCGTACCGAGCGAGCAGCGGTTCGATGTGAAGATTTTGGACCGAATTCAACCGAATCCGCGTGTCGAGAGCGTGCATCCTATCTATATCGATCGAGCTGTCTCCGAGATAAGAGTGATGGGATTTGGGGCGCGCTCGATTCGCGCCATTGGTGTTCCAACAGGGGCTCCGATCTTCATCGATCCGACGATGAATGAGAAATGTGCCCTTCTCGTCCAGCCCGACCAGATCTTGGTTGACCGAAAGAGCAAACGAAAATACGGCTTCGAGAAAAGGGACTTGCAGAAGCTTCAGCAGCAAGAGGTTGAGCTATCGGGAAAACAAGCTCGCATGATGGACTGGGTAGAGGTCGGCACCGATTTTGTGTACGACGGCACGATTCTGCTTTCCGAGCGAGGTGTCGCTCATTTTTTTCCGACCCGCAATGGATTCTCGCCTCCCCTATCCGCTGCGGATTTAGGATTGGTCAAGCTGAGGAATCGCGATCGAGCGTCGATCCAAGCGGCGCGCGAGGAGTTGACTCCGTTGGTCGGTCAGGGAGTGCAGATCATGACCAAGAGTGAACTGATTGCGCGCGAGATCGGATTTTGGGCTCGCAACACCCCTATCGGAGCGATCTTTTCTATCGGAACCGTCATGGGGCTCGTGGTAGGTGTCATCATCTGCTACCAAATCCTCTTCACCGATATCAGCGATCATTTGGCGGAGTTCGCAACCCTGAAAGCGATGGGCTATGGTTCCAACTACTTTTTGCGGTTCATCTTAGCGCAATCCTTTTACCTCAGTCTGTTTGGCTTCTTTCCGGGTTGGATCGCCAGTTGGCTCCTTTACTACGGCCTTTCTGAATGGACTGGATTGGTAATGCGATTAACGACCGGACGCATCGCGTTGGTCTTTTTCCTTACCTTTGTGATGTGTACCTTCAGCGGGCTGCTTGCTGTACGCAAGCTTTGGGCAGCCGATCCCGCCTCGTTGTTTCGATAGAGCAGAGGGATTTGTCGGCCGGCTGGATTTGGCTGGCCGGGCGATGCGAGCGCATTTTAAAGAGGCTCGAGCTGGCAATCGTCGAGGGCGACGCTGGCGCCTCGTCCCATGTAGCGGACACCGATCAAGAGGCGTACTTCGTTCTCTCGGCGAAGGATCGTCCCTTCGAATCCTTTGAAGACGCCCGATTTGACGCGAACTTTTTGGCCAGGTTGGAGGCGCACTTCGGGGGCGAGTGGCGCATCGGTGAGGATCAAGTTGCGGATTTGCCGAAGGTCTTCCACCAACTCGTTCGGGTTCGAGACTTCCATCCAACGGCTCACGCTACCGGTGCAAACGGCTCGGTAGCGTTGCTCGTTGTCCCCTCGCATGAATACGTAGTTGGGGAAAAGCGGCTCCAAACTGGTTCGAAGCCGACCTTGGGGCGATCGGTACCGCCTCGCGATCGTCGGGCCAAAGAAGGGGATGTTCTCATCCAGCAGTTGACGCATCAGCTTCTTTTCGAAGCGAGCCAGGGTGTAGAGAGCGAACCACGTCTCGTCGGGGTTGGAATCGACTGGCTCGATGGGTTCTAACAAGTCCAGCGGCCAGATATCAGCTTCAGGCTTCAAAATTGGCATGGCGACGGCCCGCGAATGACAGCGTAAGGACAAGTGAAAACGGAGCGACCTTTTCTTCTTCTTCGGAATCTGATAGTTCCGGACTGCGATCGAACCTCCAAGAATCATACGCATGCTCGAGAAAGGTCAAGTCCGAGTCTGTTAAAGTGCTAGCGATCGCTCCAGATTGGAAAATGCAACCTGATTCGCTGCAGAGGAATCGCCATAATCCCGATAAGTTGACTTACCGGATTTTTCAGACGCAAGGTTCACGACACTTTGTTCCGCTCTCCCCAAGTCCAACCGATGGTCCTACGGCTTTTCCGCTTGGTCTGCTTGGCGTCTTGCGCGATGGTTTGCTCTGTCCCTTCGCTGAAAGGGATGCAGGATCTAGGGTTAGCCGACAGCGACTCACCCACTGCGGGTGAGCAGCCGTATTCTTTTCAGGAACCGTCTGGATGGATCGACTTCCCAGATCGGCGCGAGACCCCGGTGGGGAAGCTTATCAACTTGGAGGACGATTCCAGTATGGAGTCGGTCTATGTGCCGACGGGGCAGGATGATGAGTTGGAGATTCCTTCTGCGGAGCACTTTGGCCAAGCGTGGGAACGGTACCCGGCGAGCAAGATTTTTTTGCCGCGGCTTCGGCATGCTGCTCATCACCGGTATATGGAGTATCGACAGGACGAGAGCACGTTCAGCTACTTGCCTGGTACGGGCGACGAGTTGGGATGGATCGACTTTGAATCAACACCCTATCAATCCAGTGGGCAGCGGAGCGGTATTTCGACCGGGATTGGAATGCATCTTTTGTCCGGTCCTGTCGTCGTAGATGCGCCGCCACGCGTGTACGACTTCAGTTTGGGATACCAACGACGGGATGCGTGGAATGACTTCTGGAGTTACGATGTCGCCGCGAGCGTCGGGGTATTCAGTGATTTCGAGGGGAGTGCTCGGGACGGAGTTCGGTTTCCCGGGCATGCAGTAGGGATGCTCCATGTATCACCTGAGACCGATTGGGTTTTTGGCGTCGATTATTTGGATCGAGGCGATATCAAGATTTTGCCTGTGGTCGGTATTTCCCGCCATTCGGAGCGGCATCCGAGCATGCGGTTCGATCTCGTATTTCCGAGACCCCAAGTCGAGCTAGCGCTTGGGTCGGGGCGGACGTTTTACCTAGCTGGCAGGTTGGGGGGCGGAACCTGGGATGTTGAATTCCCGGACGGCCAGGGGGACCTTTTGACATATCGAGACTATCGCCTGCTCTTTGGATTGCGAAGCCCACATGGCGATGGAGCCAGCAGCATCGAAGTCGGGTATGTTTTCGGTCGGAAAATGGAGTTTCAAACCGCGAGCGGCGTAGCGACTCCAGACGATGCGTTCGTATTGCGATTCGTGACCTTGAGGTAGGGGAAACCGCACCTGCCACCTTCTTCGTCTCAGAGTCTTTAGAGCCTCGCGTACCATTTCGTGTAGAATGGGGATTCCGCCCTCCCACCCTATCCTTCCTGCAGGGGAAGATTCCCACCTAAAATGCTTGGCCCTTCTCTTTCAGGCGGACACCCAGTCTCAGGCGGACACCCAGTGGCTTGGATTGTTCGGATCGTCGCACTGTCGATCACCACGCTGGCGATTTTAAGCGTTCGCTTTTCCATCCCCGCGCGAGCGGACGAACGGTTGACGAGCTTTTTAGCCCAGCACTGCACCGCATGCCATTCATCCGAGTCCCCCGAAGCGGGGCTCGATTTAGAGGGATTGTCCATCGATTTTCATGACGCGGCAGATGCCTTGCGATGGACAAGGATTCTCGATCGGGTTGCAGCGGGGGAGATGCCTCCCAAAGAGGAGGCCAGGCCAAGCGCATCAGAACAAAAGGAATTCGAGTTAGGGCTGTCCGAGCGAATTCGATCGTTTCAAGAGAGAGAGTACGAGCGACTTGGGCGCGTGACTGCCAGGCGGCTTACCCATTTGCAATTGGAGAGGACGCTCCATGATTTGCTTGGCGTGGACATTCCCTTGGCATCCGAGATGCCCGACGAGCCGAAGACGGGTGAGTTTACGACCAGCTCGGCAGGCCAGTCCATGTCCCACTTCCAGTTGGAGAGCCATTTGAAAGTGGTCGATCTGGCGCTCGATGAAGCCTTTCGCCGGCTATCGGACCAGGAGGACGATTACTGGAAGCTGGAGTTTACCCCGCAGGAGTTTACTCGAACGCGAGATCGATGTCGGGAGCCAGAGTGCATCGACGATCAAGCCATCGTGTGGGCTTCGCAGCTGATCTTTTACGGCCGGATACCGGCGACGACAGCCAAGGCGGCAGGGTGGTATCGCATTCGATTTCAAGTCCATTCGGTCAATACACCTGCGAAGCATGGCGTATGGTGTTCGGTTCGGACGGGGCAATGTGTTTCGAGCGCTCCGTTGCTGGGTTGGGCTGGAGCTTTTGAAGCGACCGAGACCCCAAAGGTAGTCGAGTTCATTGCTTGGCTTCCGAAAGGGCATATGTTCGAGATACGCCCCAACGATCGCACCCTTAAGCAAGCGAAGTTTGCGGGAGGGCAAGCGTCTAACGGTGAAGGCGGATCGCAGAATGTTGCGGGGATCGCGTTGGATTGGTTGACGCTCGAGCGAGTCCATCAAGGACCGAGTCAGCAGGAAATCCGCGGACGGCTTCTCCATTCGCTACCCATTGAAATGATGAAGACCGAATCCGAACCGCGATCGAAAAAGGGGAATGGGATTGCCGAACCAGCGGTTGCACTGAAGTCCCCAAACCCAGAATCGCATTTAGCGTCGGCTGTCACAGCCTTTGCGAGGCGAGCGTTTCGCAAGCCTTCCTCGCAGGAGGAGTTGCAGAAGTACATCACCTTTGCGCAGGAGGAATTTCGTCGGACGGACGATTTCGCTCAGTCATTGCGTAGCGGTTATCGTGCAATTCTTTGCTCGCCCCGGTTCCTGTATTTGCTTGAACCTATCGGATCTTTGGACTCTCATTCGCTCGCATCGCGACTTAGTTATTTCCTTTGGAATTCGATGCCAGACGACGAGTTGATGCGAGCTGCGGACGCGGAGGAGTTGCGAACGAAGGAACAAATTCGCCGGCAGGTGGACCGGATGTTGTCCACCTCCCGAGGACGGCGATTTGTACTCGACTTTGCGGATCAATGGTTGGAACTCAATCAAATCGATTTCACCGAACCCGACACGAAACTGCATCCTGACTTTGACATCGTAGTGCAGAGTTCGATGTTGGACGAAACACAGTCGGTATTGTTGGAGGCGATGGCAAAGGATCGATCCATGGCGGATCTCTTGGTGGCCGATGAGACCTTCCTCAACAGCCGGCTTGCTCGTTTCTACAAACTTCCCTTCGATTTGACCGATCAGGTGGAACGGGTTGCATTGAAACCCGATCATCGGCGCATCGGATTGTTAAGCCACGGTTCGATATTGAAAGTAACGGCAAATGGAACAAACACGTCCCCTGTGCTGCGAGGTGTTTGGGTTGCCAATCGTATTCTGGGAGAACAGATACCACCTCCGCCCGAGAATATCCCAGCGATCGAGCCCGATGTTCGAGGCGCGACGACGATTCGCGAGTTGTTGGAAAAGCATCGGAGCGATCCGAGTTGTGCGTCGTGCCATGTGAAGATGGATCCGCCTGGATTTGCATTGGAGAACTTCGACGCCGCCGGTCGTTGGCGCGAGCGTTATCCAGCGTTGATAGAGGGGAAGGTAAAGCCGGGGGCAGCGATCGATCCGAGCTATACGACCGCATCGGGAGAGTCGTTTCGTGATTTACCGGAATTCGCTCGACTGGCCGCCTCGAATCCGCGTAAGTTGGCTCGTAATTTGGCGGAGAAGTTGGTGGTATACGGGACCGGTGCGCCGGTATTGTTTGCGGATCGGGAAGGGTTGGATCGGATTGTCGAGGAGAGCCAAGCGAGTCGGTTCGGCATCCGATCTATTTTGTATTCGGTGGTCGCGAGCGACCTTTTTCTTAGAAACTAAAGCGAGGGAGTTGGTGCAATGAATACCGTGAGAGCAGGCCGGGCCCCATGGGCTGTCCAACGTCCCTTGAGCCGTCGCCGTTTGTTGCGAGGTGCGGGAATCGCGATGACGTTACCTTGGCTTTCGGCGATGGAGCGAGCTTTTGCGAGTTCGCCTTCCGGATCGCCAAAGCGATTTGTCGCCATCACTTTGGGGCTGGGGCTGCACCAAAGCAATTGGAAGCCGGAGGAGGCAGGGTTTGATTACGAGCCTTCTTTGTATCTCAAGAATCTGCAGGACTTGCGACGGGACATGACCATCATTTCCGGTTCCTCGCACCCGGGGGTGGGAGGGGGGCATCGCGCCGAAGCCAGCATCTTGACTGCATCTCCTCAAGGGAGTTCGGGGCGTTCTCGCAATACCATTTCGATCGACCAGCTCATGGCGAAGCATCTTGGCGATTCCACCCGGTTTCCATCGTTGGTCCTTTCGGCCAATGGTAGCGATAGTCCTTGCTATACCGAAAGCGGGGCGATGATCCCTGCCATGAATTCCCCGAGGGGGGTATTTGAGAGGCTTTTCGTCGACGATTCGCCTGCAGCCAGGGCATTGCAGTCCAAGCGGTTGCAGCAGGGGGTATCGATCATGGACTTGGTCGGAGAGGATGCGAAGGATCTGCAGAGAACGTTGGGAACGAGCGATCAAGATCGCTTGGACGCCTTTTTTACGAGCGTCCGGGATTTGGAAAAAAGGATGCAGGAATCCGAGCAGTGGACCAAGCGTCCGAAGCCCAAGGTGGATGCGAAGCCACCGGTCGATATAGGGTCCCCCAACGACGTCATCGCCAAGCAGCGGACGATGTGCGACGTCATCAAGTTGGCGTTGGAAACGGATTCTTCCCGATTCATCACGTTTCACTTGGGTGGCGCCGGGGGAGTGGTCCCTATTCCAGGGGTGGAAGAGGGGTATCACAATTTGAGCCATCACGGGATGGATGAGACCAAGATCGCGCAGCTTGCGATCGTCGAGCAGGCCATTGTCGAGGAGTGGGGGCATTTCCTACGAACCTTGCGGGAAACGCAGGATCAGAGAGGGAGATTGTTGGATAGCACGAGTGTGCTACTCACCTCGAATCTTGGGAACGCGTCGAACCATGACAATCGCAATATGCCCGTGTTGCTCGCCGGCGGAGGATTCCGGCACGGGCAACATTTGGCGTTTGATCAAAAGAAGAATTATCCGCTGCCGAATTTATTCGTGTCGTTGCTACAAAACGTCGGAATGGAAACCGACCAATTCGCAACCAGCACCGGGACGTTGACCGGGCTCGGCTAAGGAGTCGGTCTGATCTCCGTTTCGCGCTCTCTCCCATCCTCCCACTCTGCTCGCTTTTTTCCCACACCGGTGACGGATTTGACGGCTGACCGTCCGCATGTCCCCTTTTTGTGACCGATTTCTCTCAAACTCCTGTCACGGATCGTTGCAGAATAGGCAATTTGGGTCATATTGGAGGAGTGGTTCTGCGACTCCTCTCCAAATAAGCCAGAAAACTATCATCTGGATGAATGTTTCCTCTCACCCTAATGCATCGCTCAGCCGCCGAGAGAAGATTCTCGAGATGGTGCGGACGCACGGTTTCGTGTCGATTCCGGATTTGCGGGATGCGTTTGAGGTGAGCGAGTCCACGATCCGCAGGGATTTGGAGGCGTTGGAGGAGAATGGGGAGGCCAAGCGGACGCATGGAGGTGTTTTTTCCACGGGTCCGAGTTCGAGTGTCCGGCAGTTTGGTTCCAAAGGGGGCACTTGGGAAAAGAAGCGATCCATCGCCATTGCGGCGGCTTCTTTGATTGAGGACCACGAGACAGTCCTTCTCGATGGCGGAAGCACGACCTACGAGTTGGCTCGGCAGTTGGTGGGGCGACCGTTGCAGATTGTCACGAACTCCTTGCCCGTCGCCAATTTGTTCGCATCCAGCGATACGGTCGAGTTGGTGTTGCTCGGGGGGGCAGTGCATCACAAGACCGGGGTGACGTTGGGGAGTTATGCCAATGAGATGTTGCGATCGTTGAATGTACAGAAGGCATTTCTTAGTGTCGCGGGGATCAACCCCAAGGGCTTTTACAACAGCAACATGCTTTTGGTCGAGACCGAGCGGATGATGATGCAGTGCGCCGATCAGGTATTGATCATCGCTGACAGCACCAAATTCGGTCGATCCAGCTTAGCCCGGCTATGCGATTGGACCCAGGTGCACACATTGGTTTCGGACGACAGTCTGGCCGATTCCTGGCGTCGGGTTGCGAATGAATCCAAAGTTGTGTTGCATCTGGCTGAACCGAGCGTCACGGAGGAACCGTCGTCGGAGGCTCGCGACAGCAATCAAGTATCCTCGTCCAACGTCGTTCCCGAACGACTTTCCTTTAGCAAGAATTCCGCTTCATAGAGCGTACTACATATGGCAAGCGCAATGAATATCGATCCATCCCACATTGAGTCGCTGGTTCGCAGTGCCATCGCCCAAGCGTTGGGTGGTGTTGCGGTCGCGGGTAGCAAACCGAATTTGGTGGTTAGCATTTCGGCGCGTCACGTCCATTTGACTGACGAGCATGTGGAGAAGTTGTTTGGTAAAGGAAAGAAGCTGACACCCGAGAAGGGGCTTTACCAAGACGGATTTTATGCGGCGGCGGAGCAGGTCATGATTGTGGGGCCGCGCCGTCGGATGCTTCCAAATGTTCGCGTTCTCGGCCCGACGCGCAAAGCGAGTCAAGTCGAGTTGGCGTACACCGATGCGATCTCCCTCGGAATTGACGCGCCGGTCCGTCATAGCGGCGAGATCGCCGGGACCCCGGGTTGCGTACTGGTGGGGCCTGCTGGGGCCGTCGAACTCACCGAAGGGGTGATTCGGGCGGCTCGTCACGTGCATATGGGGCCGTCGGATTGTGCTCATTACGGAGTGAAGAACGGGGACTTTATGTCGCTCGTTGTGAAATCACCTCAGTGTTCGGTCGTCTTTGAGGATCTGCTCGTTCGCGAGGACAAAGCGGCCAAGCTTGAGGTGCATATCGATACAGACGAAGGGAACGCGTGTGATTTGGATCACGCCACCTTGGTCGAGTTACGAAAACAAGGTCCTTGCAAGTGCCAGGACCACTAACCGGTTCTATGTCTAGTTTCCCTATTTTTTTTGGAGAATTCGAATGGCAAAGGTCAACGAAGCGCTCGGTATGATCGAGACCAAAGGCTTTATCGCCTTGGTCGAAGCGACCGACGCGATGATGAAGGCGGCGAATGTGAAGTTCCTTGGTTGGGACAAAGTCGGCAGCGGACTTGTTTCTGCTTTTGTGAGTGGCGACGTCGCGGCTGTCAAAGCTGCCACCGATGCCGGGGCAGCTGCGGCTGGTCGCGTCGGTCAAGTCATGAGCGTGCAGGTCATCGCACGACCCCATGACGATTTGAACAAAGTGCTGAAGATCAACGCACCTTCCAGCTCTGCAGAATAATGTCCGCCGAATCGAAGAGCTTGCGGAGCCGCAAGCGAACATCGAATTCCCAACAAACTTCGAAACAACTTACAAGCTCGAGTGATAGCAACATGCAAAATGCAATTGGATTGATTGAAACCAAAGGTCTGCTGGCTTTGATCGAAGCCACCGATGCCATGGCCAAAGCGGCCAGCGTCGATATTGTGAAGCGAGTCGATATCGGTGGCGCCTATGTGACAACCGTTGTCTGTGGCGACGTCGGCAGCGTTCGCGCGGCAGTAGAAGCCGGCGCAGCGGCAGCCGCCCAAGTGGGCGAATTGGTCGCTAGCCATATTATTCCGCGACCTGCTGAAGGTCTTGTGACTGCATTCTTCAAGTAAGCCTAGTTAACGGAGTGTCTGGAAAGCCATGAAGGTTCTCGTATCCAATTTAGGTTCGACAAGTTTCAAGTACCGATTGTACGACATGACCGATGAGCGGCAGCTTGCTCGTGGCGGTGTCGAACGTATCGGTGCACCCGAGAGTCGTTGCTTTGTCGAGATCGGTTCGCATCGAGCCGAAATGACGCAAAGCGTACCCAACCACGGAGTTGCCGTGGACGCATGTATTGCTCAGTTAACCGATCCGCAAAACGGCTGCATCCAAGATGCCAGCGAAATCAGTGCGATCGGTTTCAAGGCGGTGCATGGCGGACGAATCTCGGGGGTATTTCGCATCGACGATGCGGTTTTGTCGGCGATGGACGAGATGAATTCGGTGGCTCCTGCCCACAACCCTCCGTACATGGCTGCGATGAAGCAATTGGCTTCGATGTCGAAGATTCCATTGGTTGCGGCGTTCGAGACCGACTTCCATCAAACGATCCCAGAAGCTTGGAAACGATACGCCATTCCGGCCGATTTGGCCGCCGCCCTTCCTATTCGGAAGTGGGGGTTCCATGGTGCATCCCATCGTTATATCGCAGGTCGGGCTGCGGAACTGATGGGTCGAAAGGATGCGAAAATCGTCTCATGCCACTTGGGAGGCAGCTCGTCATTGTGCGCCATTCGAGCGGGCAAAAGCGTTGCCACCACGATGGGGATGAGTCCACAGTCTGGATTGCCACAGAACAATCGAGTTGGCGATTTGGATCCGTTCGCACTCCCTCTCATGATGGAGCACACAGGCCTAAGTTTGGACCAATTGCTCCACAAGCTGGCGACACAAGCCGGATTGTTGGGCCTTTCTGGCGGACTGTCGGGCGACGTTCGGGATTTAGAGCAAGCGGCAGATGGCGGCAACGCACAGGCTGGTTTGGCTCTGGATGTCTACGTAGCGGATATCCGGCGGCAGTTGGGTGGGATGATGATGGCCATGAGCGGCGTCGATGCGATTGTCTTCACCGGTGGAATCGGCGAGAACGGTCAACGGATTCGCTCCAGCATTTGCGAGGGATTGGACGACTTTGGCATCCGCCTCAGCGCAGAGAAAAATCAAGTAGGTGCACCCGAGAGACGGATCGATGACGGATTCGGCAAGGTCCAGTTGTGGATCATTCCGACCAACGAAGAGATTGTCGTCGCCCGGCAAACGGTCGCGGCAATTCAAAAGTAACCTTTACCAGCACAAGCTGAGAATCAACCATGTTCGTCGCTAAAGTGACAGGCTCTGTTGTTTCCACTCAAAAGGTGGACACGATGGTTGGCCAAAAATTGCTCGTCGTCGAACCGTATCGATTGGAGCCCAGCGCTCGAAACGAACTGGTAACGACCGGACGGACTTTCATTGCCGTCGATACGCTGGGAGCTGGAGTCGGCGATATGGTGTTGATCACGCAGGGAAGCAGCGCGCGATTCACACCGGAGACAAACAAACTTCCGATTGATTGTGTGATCATCGGAATTGTGGACACCGTTCATATCGAGAAAAACAACGTTTACAAACGTCAATAAACCATGCAAGTTTCAGAGACCCTTATTCGTACGGTGGTTGAGCAAGTCATCAACCAAGTGCGGCAGTCCTCCGCGGTTGCTGCCACTGCAACCTCGAGCACTGCAACCTCGAGCACTGCCACCTCGAGCGCTCCGGCCGCGAGCCAATCATCGGCTTACGGTCGCTATGGACTGTTTCTCGACGTCGACGATGCCGTTCGCGCGGCCCGGGCGGCTTTCGAGGAACTGCGCAATCGCCCCATCGAACACCGTCGCCGGATCATCGAACACATCCGCCGAATCTCCATCGCGAACTCGGTGGAACTCGGCACGATGGAAATGAACGAAACCAAGATCGGCCGGTTGGAGCACAAGATCGCCAAATTGCAAACGTTGGGGGAGAAGACTCCTGGCGTCGAGTTCCTCAAAACCGAGTGCTATAGCGGTGACCACGGTCTGGCCGTCATCGAACATGCTCCATTTGGCGTCATCGGCGCGATCACTCCGGTCACCCACTCCCTTCCCACGATCACCGGCAACGCTGTCAGCATGATTGCGTCAGGGAACGCCGTTGTCGTGAATCCGCACCCAAGCGGAAAGAAAGTTGCTGCCGAAGGGGTGCGTCGATTCAATCAGGCTATCCATGCCGATTTGGGGATCGACAACCTCATCTCGTTGATCTGCGAGCCCACGCTCGAGACCGCACAGCAGTTGTTCAAGCACCGAAGTGTCGCGTTGATCTGCGTTACGGGTGGACCGGCGGTCGCAAGGGCCGCGCTCAACAGCGGAAAGCGAGCGGTTGTGGCAGGCCCGGGTAACCCACCTGTGGTTGTGGATGAAACAGCCGACCTCGATCGCGCTGCCCGTTGCATCATCGATGGCGCCTCTTTTGACAACAACCTCCTTTGCATCGCGGAGAAGCAAGTCTTCGTGGTGGCCTCGGTATTCGACGCCATGATGTCTGCGATGGAGCGGGCAGGAGCGGTTCGCCTCAACGCACCGGAAGTCGAACGTCTGACCCATGCAGCGTTGACCAAGGTTGGGGAAGGAAGCGATGTTCACTTCGCTCCGAAGAAAGAGTTGCTCGGTCAAGACGCCTACAAATTAGCGGCTGCTGCTGGCAAGTCGATCGATCCAAGCGTGTTGGTGGTCTTTGGAGAGACGACAAAAGATCACCCGTTTGTTCAGACCGAGCAAATGATGCCGTTTCTTCCTTTCGTTCGCTGCCGCGATTTCGACGAAGCCGTTGCGCTCGCGCAAGAGTCCGAGCATGGCTACCGACATACCAGCATCATCCATTCTCGCAACGTGTCGAACATGACGAAGATGGCTAGGGCGATGGACACGACCTTGTTCGTCAAGAACGGACCCTGCATGGCGGCTCTCGGGCTAGGTGGAGAAGGATATCTTTCGTTCTCCATCGCAGGTCCAACTGGTGAAGGAGTCACGACACCTTTGACGTTCACTCGCGAACGCCGCTGCTCGTTGATTGACGATTTGTTCATCCTCGGGAACCCCAAGTAGGAAACTCTCGCGATGCAGGCAGCCCGCGTCCTCGGTACCGCAACCTCCACCGTCAAACATCGGACGCTTGAGAATCTCAAGCTTCTGATTTGCCAGCCCCTCACGGCGGATGGCAAATCCCCGGATGGTGCACCCTTGGTCGCGGTGGATCGATTCGGTGCAGGAGCGGGGGAATTGGTGATGCTCACCAGCGATGGGAGCGCCGTAAAAGAGATGTTTTCGGTAGAGAACAGTCCCATTCGCTGGGCCGTACTCGGACTACTCGACGAATAGTGCACGCTTCGCAGTCACTCCCTTCAAACCATTTTCAGAATCCAAACCTCCACCGTGAAACCAACTGCTACCGATGTAGAAAAGCTCGTTCGCCAAGCCCTCCAGGCTTGGGCTGGACGCGATGCGTCTACGTCGGTTGCTGCGAGTACCGCCGGGAGTACCGCCGCGGCCGACCGGGAATTGGTGCTTGTGGATTCGGTGATCAGCACCGAGTCACTGCGTGGCCGCACGGGAGAGATCGCATCGCTTCGAATTCCTCTCCATGCGATTTTGACCCCAGCGGTGAAGGATCTGTGCCGTGAAAAAGGGATTGTCATTGTTCGCGAGAACAAGCCGGACGCTTCCGCAGTGCTTCAAGCCTCGCCGTCGCCCTTGTCCGCTCAGGAATCAACCCCATCAACAGCGTCGCGACCGCAGCGCTTGGTGATGGCAGGCACATCCCCTTGGATGTCTGCGGTCGAGAAGCAACTCTGTACGAAGCAGGCCAAGGTTTTGGCAAGATCCTCCGATGATGCAACTGCCCTGCGATCGATCCACGAATCATTGGGCCACGGTCATCAGGCAGGCATTCTATGGGTTGAGTCGGCGTATGCGACCGGATGGCAAGCGGCCCGCATCGATGCACTTCGTCCAGCGGTGGTAAGCCAATGGAGCGAGGTCGCGCGGGCGCTTCGCGAAATCCCACTCAATTTGTTGGTGCTACCCATTCACGGTTGGTCGATTCCTGCCGTTTGCAATGCGGCGAGGACCGTTTTCGAACATTTGAAACGGACCCATTAGAGAGGCGCTACCTATGCAACTTTATTTAGTCGAAGGAACGGTGACACTCAGTCGTGCTCACCCCAGTTTCACTGGCGGTTCGTTGAAAGCGACCGTTCCGTATGGGGACACATTGTTAGGCCGTGCTGTCAAAGATCCCGACATGGTCGTTGTTTGGGACGACCTCGGTGCAAGTGAAGGTTCGATCATCGCTGTGAGTGACGGCGCGGAGGCCGCACAGGCGTTCAAGCCAGCTCAGAAGCCTGTCGATGCCTACAACGCTGCGATCCTCGACGAAATCCGAATCCAATCTTAAGCCCGTCTACTCCATCCAGTCACTTTTCATCTCCCATCACCACCCCAACGCAACACCACAAAGCAATATGGTCAACGCACATAAGATCAAACAGGATATCTGTGAAATCGGTCGCCGTTTGTACAACAAAGGGTTCGCTGCCGCCAACGATGGAAACATCACCGTTCGCATCAGCGACAACGAAATCCTGTGCACACCGACCATGCACAGCAAGGGGTTCCTCAAGCCCGAGGATATTTCATCGATCGACATGACCGGGAAGCAGATCTCGGGCATCAAAAAGCGATCGAGCGAAGCCCTCTTGCACTTGGAAATCTACAAGCAGCGTCCCGATATCAAAAGTGTTGTCCATTGCCATCCACCCCATGCGACAGCGTTTGCCGTCGCACGCGAACCCATCCCGCAGTGCGTCCTGCCCGAGGTCGAGGTCTTCATTGGGGACGTGCCGATAACCAAATACGAGACTCCGGGTGGGCAGGCATTCGCGGACACCATTTTGCCGTTCGTTTCGAAGACCAACATCATCATCTTGGCCAACCACGGAACGGTTAGTTATGGCGTGGATGTCGAGCAAGCGTATTGGTGGACCGAGATACTCGATGCGTATTGCCGAATCTTGATGTTGGCCAAGCAGTTGGGGAATGTCTCGTACTTCTCCTACAAAGAGGAAAAGGAGCTGCTGGATTTGAAACAGAAGTGGGGATGGCAAGATCCACGCAACACGCCCGAATACCAGAATTGCGATGTGTGTGCGAATGATATTTTCCGTGATTCTTGGAAGGAGTCTGGGGTGGATCGACGCGCATTCCCGTCACCTCCTCCGATGGCGCCAGCAGCGAATGTCGCGCAAGCGGTGACGCAAGCCGTTTCGTCAGCCGCTCCGGTCCTCCGCGCTGCCGCCGCAAACTCCGGTGCAGCGGAAGGTTCGGAATTGGCCGGCCTCGACCAAGAGCAATTGGTCAAGCTGATCACGGCACAGGTCCTGAAGCAACTCAACGGTTAATCGCTGCGGGGACGATTCTGGGCACAGGGCCCAGGCGGGCTCATTCGGCAGCGTTACCATTTACCCAATAATCCTTCGTTCGTTTCGAAATCAACTACTATGAAAATCAGCATTATCGGCGGTGGCGGCTTGGTTGGATCTTGCGCTGCGTATGCGTTGCAGTGCGGTGGCGTCGTCCGTGAAATTTGCTTGATCGACGTCAATGCGAATTTGGCAGCGGGGCACGCGTTGGATTTGATGCACGGGACCCCGAGCGTCGCCGATCAACTATGCACCTCGGGCGGGTACGAGCAGATTCCCGATTCCGACATCATTTGCATTACTGCTGGATTGCGACGTAAACCGGAGGAATCCCGCCTTGATTTGATCAATCGCAACACCGATTTGTTCGTTGGCATTCTGGATGAGATCAAAAAAGTAGGGATGAAGAAGTCGGCGATTGTGTTGGTCGTCTCCAATCCCGTCGACATTTTGACATTCGTCGCGGCGAAGCGATTGGGGCTCCCGGCAACGCAGGTCATCGGACTGGGAACGCAACTGGATACCATTCGCTTCTGCTCGTTGATCGCGAATGCGTTGGGGACCGCACCGACGCAGACAAAAGCATTGATTTTGGGAGAGCATGGCGACAGCATGATTCCTGTCTGGTCGAGCGCGACCGTCGGATCCTTGCCATTGGAAAAGTATCCCGGTTGGAATAGCGTCCTCGCCGACAAAATCTTCACCCGGACCAAAGGATCGGGGGCGGAGTGTCTTTCGAAAAAGGGTGGCGCAGGTTTCGCCGTCGGTATTGCGATACGGGACGTGGTCGATGCCATTGCACTCGACCAGAACCGCATTCTTCCCGTCTCTACCGTGCAAGACGGGGCTTGCTACGGGATCGATCAAGTAGCGATTTCGGTCCCGACCGTCGTCGGTCGAACCGGTGCATTGCAGCGGATTGAGTTGGATCTTTGGCCCAAGGAGTTGCAAGGTCTCAAAGCGAGTGCCGCGGCGATCAAGCCAACGTTAGATACCGTCCTCAAGCGAATCGGTTAATGCGATTCTCCGATCCTCGAGGAGGAACGGGGGCTTTGGCGTGAAACGGGTGCCCCTCGTTGCTCTTCCTCGAACGCGGCAAACCGACCGTGTTCGGAGGGAAAATTGCTGGCTGTATTTGTTTTATTAATGACGCGTAAGTCCTCTCTGCTGCGGGACTTGCGGATTTAGGTGGGGCCCCGCGTGGGTTGGTTGGCAGGGTTCGGTATTTTGCCCCTTGCCTAACCACCGCGAGCTTGTTTATTGTGGAGTGTATTGCAGCGATGGATTGCTGGCGTTAGCCAGCTTTGCTGCAAACCACCATCTAGCGGTCTATATGTCCGAACCATCCAGCAAGGCGACGGAAACGAGGAATCGGTTTCGATCTGCGAGCCCTGCCATCCTGCCATCCTTGTTGATGTGCGACTTCTCCAATTTGGAGCGGGAAGTGCGTCAATTGGAGGAGGCCGGGATAGCGGTATTGCATTTGGATGTGATGGACGGTCACTTCGTACCGAATCTTACGTATGGCATGCCGATCGTCGAAGCCCTTCGTCGGGTGACGGATTTGGCGCTCGACGTCCACTTGATGATTTCCGATCCGGGCAAGTACGCGGATGCCTTTATTGAGGCAGGGGCCGATGCGATTACGTTTCACATCGAAGCGGATCCAAAGCCCGAGGCGTTGTTGAGATCGATACAGTCGCAGGGCGTTCTCGCGGGGCTTGCGATCAATCCGCAGACCGACTGGAAGACCGTAGAGCCATTCGTGGAATTCTGCGACTTGTTTTTGGTCATGAGTGTCCAAGCGGGATTCGGCGGGCAGGCGTTCAATCCGGTTGCGTTGGAGCGGCTCTCGCGGCTGCACCACCAATACGGCGATCGTTTGTTGCTGGAGGTAGATGGTGGTGTCAATGAAACAACAATCGGTTCCTGCGTTGCTGCTGGAGCCGATTTGCTAGTGGTGGGGTCCGCGTTGTTCAAGCAGCCGGACTACTGCCAAGCGATCACTCGATTGCAAGCGGCGTATTCGACATGAGCGTCCGCATTCCGTTCCTCTCTGGATTGATTGTATGTGTAATGTTGTAGTGGTACGCCCTGGGGCCACTCTGTTCGATGAACAAGAACGAATCAAGGGAAGTTTGGATATTCCTCTTTCGTCGCATGGTTTGGAGCAAATCCAACGCGTGGCGACGGAATTAGAGCGATTGCCGATTGCTCACGTCTATTGCGGTCCTTGTGAATCCGCACAGGAGACGGCAAAGGAGATTGCTGACCACGCCAAAGCCAAGTGGAAGGTTTGCGATTGCTTCGCGAATTTGGACCATGGGCTATGGGAAGGAAAACGGATCGACGAAGTCAAACGTCAGCAGCCCAAGTTATTCCGCCAGGTGCAGGATAATCCTCGCGCGTTTTGTCCGCCCGGTGGGGAGACGATCGACGAAGCGGAGGCTCGCGTCTCAAAATTGTTAAGCAAGCTATGCAAGAAGCACGCAAATGAGACAATTGCGGTCGTCGTTTCCGAGCCGCTCGCAACGTTGGTCGCGAACAGATTGATGGAAACAGACATCGACGATATGTGGGAATCGGAATGTGATAACGGAAGTTGGGAATTGATCGATGCGGATACGCATCAATGTGTCGATTCCGATTCCCAGGTCTCCGAATCCCTAACCGATGGTCAGCAGTCAGCGATGGGCACTACAAAGGCCCTCGCAGGATCATCATCGCACACCAGTTTTATTCGGCCTGAATACGCGACATGAGTACTCTTGAGAACGATTCCAAGCAAGCGAGCCGACGTGGCGTTCCCGAAGGTCTTTGGATCAAGTGCGCTGGGTGCAACGAGACGATCTACCGCAAAGAGGTAGAACGGAACTTGAATGTTTGCCCCAAATGCCACTACCACATGTACGTTTCGGCTTGGGATCGCATCTCGCAGTTGCTTGACGAGAACACCTTCGAGATCTGCGACGAGAATGTGTTGCCGACAGATCCGCTTTCCTTCTCCGACAAGAAAACCTATGCGCAACGCCTTGTCGATGAGCAAACCCGTACCGGTTTGACTGATGCAGCTGTGTGCGGGACCGGGATGATTCGCGCCCGACGGGTTGCGATTGCGATTACCGATTCGGCCTTCATTATGGGGAGCATGGGATCGGTGGTGGGTGAGCGATTGACTCGGTTGATTGAACGAGCGACGGAATTGAAGCTGCCATTGATCATCGTCAGCGGTTCGGGCGGTGGGGCTCGGATGCACGAAGGGATTCTATCCCTCATGCAGATGGCAAAGGTATCCGCGGCGCTCGCGAAGTACCATGCGAATGGTGGACTTTACATCAGTGTTCTTACCAACCCGACGATGGGTGGTGTCGCCGCCAGTTTTGCAAGCCTCGGGGATTTGATCTTCGCAGAACCGAAGGCGCTCATCGGTTTCGCAGGCCCGAGGACGATCAAAGCGACTATCCGAATCGAATTGCCGGAAGGGTTTCAGACGAGCGAATTTCTATTGGAGCACGGTTATGTCGACCGGATCGTAGAGCGCAAACGGCTCAAGACAGAGATTGCGACCGCCATCGACTACTGCGGCAAGCTGTAGGCTCGTTCTCTGCAGAACGACAGCGTGCACCGATGTAGCGGTCAATCCAACAGCAAGCCTCGTTCGTAGAACCGCCGCAGGATCTGCTTGGTAGCTTGCTTCTTCGGATAAAGGACGCAACCGCGTCCTCGAGGGCTCCACGGCGCGAGATTGGCAAAGTGTCTTTGAATCATAGCGAAGAGATTGTGTTGATGCAGCACGCATTCTCTCGCCGTACGCATTGCGTCGAAGCGACGCTCCGCCATATTGTTCCTGATCGCATCGCGAATGCGCTGAATCGATTCCTCTGGCTGATACATGTCGATGCGAAGAAACGATTCGGTGGGGAACATGTCATCGGCATGTCGACTCCCAGAATAGATCGGGAAAGCCCAGCCGAGATAGCTATCGACGAGTTTTTCGGACACATAGTGATCCGAGTGGTCGTTCTCGAGAACGATGTGGTACTCGAAGGGGTAGATCGCCTCGGATTTATCCTGCATCGACCGGATGCCGCGTCCAAACACATGTAGTTCGTGACCGATGGAGTCTTGGAGCAATTGAACGAAACGCAATCGTTCTCGGTGATCCGGTGTGGTTGTTTTGTTGCTGGCAATGACGCTGATTCGGCAGGGTTTCGCGGGTGGCGCAAGCTGTGCAAGCTCGTCGAAACGAATGACATCGCCATGGATTTCTCCAGGCCAAAGTCCGTAGTACCACGGTTGCCCCTCATGCCCCAGCGATTTATTAGGGTGAGAGATCGATGCGTGGCTGGTGCGAATCGCGCCGAATTGATGTGTGAAGCGTGGGCGATAGGTTCGAAGCGAAGGGGGTTCGCCAGTCACTAGCAAGCAATGGGATCTCGGGCATGGAAGCCGCAGCGTTCCTGGCAGATCATCATAGACCACGCATCCAAAAAGATTCGGATGCAACGGATCCAATGTGAACTCGAAGCGATTCCAGTCGATAGAAGATCGTGGAATCTGTCGCAAAAAGTCGTAGCCGACGTAGGTGGATGAGAACAAAAGTACGGGACGCGTCATCATTCCACCCTCGAATGGCAAGTTATCGAGAAGAGGGCACGACTAGGCCAACGCAGGATGAGAGGCCTCGAAGGTACTGATCTTGCTTTCGTGTTCCAGGGTCAAACTGATGTCGTCCAGTCCGTGGAGCAAGCAGTGGCGTCGGAAAGACTCTATCTGGAAGGTCGCTTCGAATCCGTTTCCGTCGCTAACCGTACAGTTTTCCAAATCGACGGTCAGCGTGTATTGGGGATTGGCCGCGTGCCTCTGAAACAGACTTTCGACTTGTTCTTCGTTCAACTGAATCGGGAGGATCCCGTTCTTGAAGCAGTTGTTGTAAAAGATATCCGCAAAGGACGGAGCGATGACGCATCGGATGCCGTAATCATCGATGGCCCAAACCGCGTGCTCTCGCGACGAACCGCTGCCGAAATTGCGTCGCGCGACCAGGATGGAGGCGGAGTCGTTTCGAGGGAGATTCAATTCAAAGTTGGTGTTCGGGGATCCATCTTCGTTGAATCGCCAATCAAAAAAGAGGAATTGGCCGAAGCCGCTTCGCTCGATGCGTTTGAGAAACTGCTTGGGAATGATTTGATCGGTGTCGACGTTCGCGCGATCCATGGCGGCGACCACACCGGTGTGTTTGGTAAAAGGATTCATGGGAAAGGTTTGGTTTGACGAGGTGATGGAAATCAAAAATCCGCTGCGACAAGGCCCTTGTGTTAGGACTTGTAAGTCCAGTCTCGAATGTCGGTGAATTTACCCGAGATGGCAGCGGCAGCGGCCATGGCGGGAGAAACGAGGTGGGTTCGTCCACCCTTGCCCTGGCGGCCTTCGAAGTTTCGGTTGGACGTTGAAGCGCATCGCTCGCCCGGTTCCAAGCGATCGGGGTTCATGGCCAAGCACATGCTGCATCCTGCTTCACGCCAGTCAAAACCGGCTTCTTTGAAAACGCGATCCAAGCCTTCTGCTTCCGCTTGCCGTTTGACTTGCCCGCTTCCTGGGACGACCATCGCGTACACCTTGTCGCTGACGCGATAACCTTTGATGACATGGGCAGCAGCTCGTAGATCTTCGATACGAGCATTGGTGCAGGAGCCGATAAAAACACGATCGATCGTGACATCGGTGAGTGGCATACCGGCTTTCAAGCCCATGTAGTCCAAGGCGTTGGCTGCAGACTTGCGCTCGGTATCGTCAGCAAATGCAGCTGGATTGGGGACTTTCGAGTTGATCGAGGTGACTTGTCCTGGGTTGGTACCCCAAGTGACTTGCGGTTCGATATCGGACCCTTTGTAGATATCGACGCGGTCGTAAACCGCACCAGGGTCGCTCGGCAGTTGTTTCCAAAGCTCGACCGCCGCGTCGAATTGCTTCGGAACAAAGGGTCGTCCCTTCAAGTATTCAAAGGTGGTTTGATCCGGAGCGATCATCCCAGCCCGAGCGCCTGCCTCGATCGACATATTGCAGACCGTCATCCGCTCCTCCATCGAAAGGCGGCGAACGACTTCTCCGGTGTATTCGAGTACATAGCCTGTCCCGCCGGAGGTGGTCAGTTTTCCGATAAGGTAGAGAATCAAGTCCTTCGCGGTGACCCCGGGAGCGAGGGAGCCATCGACTCGAAGTTCGTAGGTTTTTGGCAAGGTTTGGAGGAGCGTTTGGGTCGCGAGCACATGTTCGACTTCGCTGGTACCGATCCCGAATGCTAAAGCGCCAAAGGCACCGTGTGTCGCTGTGTGCGAATCGCCGCAGACGATGGTCATACCGGGTTGTGTGTAGCCCTGTTCGGGCCCGATGATGTGCACGATCCCTTGATCGCGATCGTTCAAATCATAAAGACGGATCCCGAATTCGCGGCAGTTGTTTCGCAGCGTGTCGACCTGTTGACGCGCGATGGGGTCGGCGATCGGGAGGGAGCGGTTGCTCGTCGGAACATTGTGGTCGGGAGTCGCGACGGTCCGCTCGGGGCGACGTACTTTTCGCCCGGCCAGCCGAAGTCCCTCGAACGCTTGAGCGCTGGTCACTTCGTGGACAAGGTGCAGATCGATGTAGAGGATCGCTTGCTTACCCGGTTCGGCATGGACGACATGGTTGTCCCAGATTTTCTGGAACATGGTACGAGGAGGCTTGCTGGACATTTTTCTGCGAAGGGTGGGAGAGTGAAACCGAAATGGGCATCCCGCGGCGGTTCCGCGGGGACAAGTCCGAGGTCGGGTGCGGCACGACCTCTCCACCTAGAGAGGCTGACATCTCAGGGGTGTTCGCGCCCGCTGCCGGCGGATATTCTAAACGGCTACCCATTTTCTACTAACGCACCCTTTTCGAATAGGCGAAACGATGTCGAACGGCGATTCTTTGCGAGAACGCGGATCAGCCCTGGAAAACCAGTTCTTTAGCTCGCTGGATGCGAAACTATTAGAGGAACTGAAGGCTGACGTGGAAGCGGAATTAGCGATCAACCACTTAGGCCGCATCTCCGGCATCCAAGACCAAAATGTATTGGGAGCTCTCACGAAACTCGGGGTTTCTCCAGCGACCTTCGCAGCCCTGCGTGTGTTCCCTCTCGTCGCCGTCGCTTGGGCGGATGGCCGCTTGGAAAAGGCCGAACGGGAGTTGATCGAAGAAAACGTGAGCAAGCACGCCATCGAAGAAGGTAGCGCCGCCATGCAACTGCTCGACCAGTGGCTTGCAAAGAAGCCAGGTTCGGAGCTCCTCGGCGTCTGGGAAAGCTATGCAAAAAGCTTAGTCGCATCGCTCGATCAAGAGGAAGCGGACCTTCTCAAAGCGACCTTGGTCGAGGAAATCCAACAAGTCGCCAGTGCCAGTGGCGGTCTGCTGGGGTGGGCCTCCATTTCCAAAGGGGAGCACGAGGTCATGAACCGAATCGTCGCTGCCCTCACCAAATAGCCCCTCACGAATCAGCAGAGATCCCAGCCATGAGCGATACGCCTCAGGTCATATGGCATTCGCAATCGGTGTCGCGGGTGGAACGGGAGCAACGCAACGGCCATCGGAGTTGCGTCTTGTGGTTCACCGGGTTGAGCGGTTCCGGAAAAAGTACGATCGCAAACCTCGTCGACCATCATTTGTTCGATCGGGGCGCGCGGAGTTATCTCCTCGATGGTGACAACGTCCGGCACGGACTTTGCGCCGGGCCCAACCTATTGACTCCGGTCTACGGCGAAGAGTTTGCCCGACGATTTGGATTGGGGTTTGGCCAGCAAGACCGCGAAGAGAATATTCGACGAGTGGGCGCGGTCACTGAGTTGCTCGCCAATGCGGGCATGATCTGTTTGACCGCATTCGTCAGTCCCTACCGCAAAGACCGAGAATTGGTCCGGAACTGGGTGGAAAAGCAAAACGGCAAAGGCTCCTTCATCGAGATCTATGTCAACACTCCTCTCGAAGTCTGCATGGCCAGAGATCCAAAAGGACTCTACCAGCAAGCGATCGAAGGAAAAATCAAAAACTTTACCGGCATCTCGGACCCCTATGAGGCTCCCGACTCACCTGAATTGGAGCTCAAGACGGCCGAGATGCCAGCCGAGCAAAGCGCTTCGCAAGTCCTCTCCTACCTGATCGCGCAAGGAATCCTTTCATGAGAATCAACTCCCAGGCTCGTACGCTCCGTTGGATGCGTCACTCCATACTCCTTTCGCTTGTGACGTTCGCACCGCTATCCCCGCTGCGCTCGCCGAGTCTCCTCGCGGTTGCTCCCCAAGAGAAGAAACCGACAGAACAAAAAAGTGCACCTGAGTCGCTCCGTGCGCCGATCGATCCTGAGCATATCCGCGCGAATCATCTGGAAGCGTACGTTGAGCGAGCATTGAAGTGGGATAAGGAAGTTGCAACGCTCGCTGCGAACAATGCAACCGAGGGGAGCGACGACTCCATTTTGTTTCTCGGCAGTTCCAGCATTCGTCTCTGGAACTCCATCGAGCAAGACATTGCACCTTGGAAGCCTGTTCGTCGAGGCTACGGCGGTTCGAAGTTTTGCGATGTCGCGCTCTATACCCCGCAATTGATTCGCGGGTTGAAATACCAAGCCGCAGCGATCTTTGTTGCGAACGACATAACCGGGAGCGAGTTAGACAAGACGCCGGAGGAAATTGCTCGGTTGGCGAAAGTCGTGATCGATTCGATTCGAGCCGAGCGTCCCGACGCGCCCGTGATGTTGATCAGCATCACCGCCACGCCATCCAGATTCAAGCATTGGACTCGCATTGAAAAGGCGAACCGCGCTCTTGAAAAATTGAGTTCCGAATTGAAGAACGTTTCTTTTTTGGAAACGCAAGCTTCTTATCTTACCCCCGAGGGGGAACCGAAGCCTGAGTACTTTGTGAAGGATATGCTTCACCAAAATCCAGATGGCTATCGGGTTTGGGGAGGATTGGTTCGCAAGAAACTGGATGAAATGATCGGCCGTAAATAGCAATCGCCCCTCGACTCCAATCGAGCCGAGGGGCGATGTTGTTAGGATTCAATCAAGTCAAACTACACGTCTTGACTGTTGTAGACCGTTCTACTTCTTGTAACCCGTTCTACTTCTTGTAAACATCGTGCTTGGGATTACCCCCCGACTTCAAGTAAGCGAGTAGATCGAGCACTTCGTCCTGGTTCAGGGTGTCGAGGAGTCCGGTCGGCATCATCGATACCTTGCTCGCCTTCATCTCCAAGATTTTGTTCCGTGAGACATTGGTGAAGTTCGCGGGGTCGAGCATGTTGGTCGAGACCATGAGGTTGTTCCCATTGAGATTGGCAACCCGTCCGATGACTACGGTATCGTCTTCGAGCAAGAACTGTGTCGCTTCGTATTGATCGCTAATTGCTTTGCTCGGCTCGACGATCGCAATGAGCATGTCGTGCGTGCTGAATCGGCCGCCCGATGCGGTCAAGTCAGGACCTTGAATTCCCCCTTGACCATTGAACCGGTGGCACTTGTAGCATTGGGCCACGGCAAACATTTGCTTGCCCCGTTCAAAGTCAAAGCCCTTTTGTTTGGAGTCCGCACTCTTTTCCAGTTCGTCGACAGTCCATTGTTTCACCAATTTTCGGGGTTCCAAGTCGGCGAGCGGATCTTTAGGGGCTGGAGGCGCTCCAACCAATTCTCCAAGCGATGTCTTTTCGCCGTCGGAAAGCTTCTTGATGGCTGCTTGGCGAATATTCTCGATGAAGCCACCAAAGGAGGCTCCCCCGCGAGCGGTCGCGACATCGTAGAACCATTGGAAATACTGCTTTCTCAGGGGTTCATTCCAGCCGTTCGATGCTTCGCGGAGGCAGAACGCATAATGGATCTGATCGTCCGCCGAACCACTGGTTCGCATCTTCTCGACACATCGGTCGATGATCTTGGGGGCATCGAGGTAGACCAGAACGCGAGCAAGTTCACGATCGAGTCTGCTGTCACCATCCTCGGCAGGGAAATGGCTATCGAGATGCTGGATGATCTTGCCGCGAAGGTCTGCGTTTCCTTCTCCCAATCGCAAGAACGAGAGTTGGTAAGCGCGAAGCAATTCGAGTTTCTCGGTTGCAGACAAGGCTGGCCAAGAAAGGCTCAGGAGTTTGTTCTGAATCGCGGTTTGGTCCGAGCTCTCCCCTTTGCGACAGAGGGCGACGGCGAGCGTGATAGCGGCTTGTGGAGTAGAGGCTTTGGGAAGTGCATCGCGCCATACCTTCGGATCTTGGTGCTCCAAGGCGATGCGGGCAGCGGTTCGCATCGCTCGATCGGGGCTACCCACGTGTGCCAGGACTTTGGCGAGGTCAAAGGAACCGCGATGCATCGATTCCAATTCTCGACGGGCTTGGCGAGCTTTCTGGGCCTCGGCCGTATCCGGGAATTTGGCTGGAGATACATCCTCGGGGCCAGTGTAGCGAATGCGGTAGAGGGCCGACTGCACTTTCCGGCCTCCGACCGCCATGTAAATGCAGCCTTCGTTCGGAGAGACAATCAAATCGGTAACCGGCATCGGGGAGGCGCTGACGAAAGGTTCCACTTTGGCTTCGTACGAGGAATCCTTTGGAGTCATCGAAACGGAGTAGACAACACCATAGCTCCAGTCGCTGATGAGCAGAGAGTTTTGGAACTTGGCAGGGAATTTGGTACCGGTTCCAAAGGCGATCCCTGTCGGAGAACCATAGCCGATATCGGCGATCGAGCCGAGGCTATCGGCGAAATACTCAGGCCACTTGCCAGTACCGTTTCTCCAACCGAATTCGGAACCGCTGGTCACATGGTTGACCCGAGTGGGGCGATACCACGGAGTCCCCACGTCCCACTCCATGTCGGCATCGTACGTGAACAGATCGCCGAGCGGATTGAAGGCGATATCGTACTCATTGCGAAAGCCGGTGGAGAGCAGTTCGATATCACTCCCGTCGGGGTTGAGAGAGAGAATGAAGCCACCGGGTGCAGGTACATTGGCCATGAAGCCTCGAGCATCCGGCATGCGTCCCAGCATATGGTCCTCGGACCAGTGTTTCGGAACGCGCGAGGCGTCGATCTTTTCGGGAAGTTTCGTTTGGTTTCCTGCGCAGAGATAGAGTCGGCCATCGGGACCCTCGATGATGGCGTGAGGACCGTGTTCTCCACCTCCGTTAAGCGGAATGAGATAGTCTTTTTTCTCGAACTTCCCGTCTCCGTCGGTGTCTTGAAAGCGATAGAGCCCCGCTTCTTTGTTGTTGTTCACATCGACGTAGAGTCCGTCTTTGGTCCTAAGCAACCCTTGCGCCATTCCGATTTCGATATCCAGAGCTTCGACGATTGTCTTTTCGGCGGTGGAGCCAACGGGGGCTGGGGTCACGCGGTAGATCTTGCCATACTGATCGGAGGCCAGGATCTTTCCGTCTAAGTCAGTGGTCAAGCAAACCCATGAGCCTTGTTCGGCAATGGGAACTTCGTAGACGAGATCGACTTGGAAGCCGGCGGGGACACGGAACGCGCTGGGAGGGGTAGCCCCAAGATCGAACGCCATGACGGGGGGCGCCAGAAGGGCCCCCGCGACGAGCGTTAACAAAACATGAAAGCGAGAGCGTCGCATGGTTTACCTTGATTGCTAAGGAAGTTGGAGGGAGAACGTGACCGAGACTATCTTACTCCCTCAGGGGCATGCAACAATGCCGTGGCGGGGAGACAATGGCACTTCATTTTCCGCAAAGACCGAGCTAACGCAACCGATTAATGAACATGAAGCTGGCGAAGGCGGGCCAATCCGTCCAGTAAACTCCTTCGGCCCCCCTGCGAATCGATCAGCCCGGCATTGGGATAGACATGCTCACCTCGATCGGAGAACTGATTCCAGATAATCCCATGCACATTCGTTTTGGCCAGCAACATCTGGATCGCCTCCAGCCCGTTGAGTGGCAGTCGGCAGCAGGGAGCATCTTCATTTCCGCTCGATGGATTTTTGGGGCGATCCGAATCGCTGTCCTTCATCGATCTCTTTTCCCATGCGCCCGATTCAGGGTATTGCCATCCCGAAACGACAGATGCTTTCGAAAGGGCTCGAGCGGATGGCCTGGCATTGCAGGGAGTGCAAAGCTGGACCAGTAATGGAAGGCCGAGAATATTCCAATGGTCGATCAAATCCGACAAATCGATCAAATCGCGGGGGAGGGAGCCGAAGGGCCAATAGTTGAGATTCAATTCGAGCCCCAAACCCGATAGTCCCAAGTCGGCTCGGACCAAGGCGTCCGCGAAATGGAGCGGGCTGATCCCGTCTGATTTTTGGCCCAAGTACTCTGCCCATGGAGCATCGATGGTCACGATCACGGGGGTCTTTGGATCCGAGCGACGGACCGACTGAATCACGCCTACGGAGAGGTGCAGGATTTGTTCGTCGGTCAAGCCGAGCGTGTTGGGGGTATTGAGGCCTGCAGCCGCAGTCCACAAGTGGACTTGTCCACGGTAGCGTTCCACTACCTGGGTCGCATGTTTGCAAGTCGCGTCGTAAAGGGACTCGAAGTCATTGAACAAATAGAGCCATCGCGGGATGGCATGGGGTTGGAGGTTCAGCAACGGGCCTGCGAAGACTCGCAGGGAATGATCGCGTGCCCACGCAAGCTGCTGATCGAGAACCCCGTAGCGGTCTTGCGGACTGTCCCCTTCGAGTTGCCACTGTTCCATCGACAGATGCACGGTGTTAATCGCCGGCAAGAGAGACGCGGCATCGAGGCCCCATTCCGGCGTGGGTGTGAGTTTCACCCCCAGCAGCGTGCTCAGTTGTTTTTCAGATTGATGGCGAGCCTGCAAAGATTGTGAAATGAAGGCGCGACCCAATGGCTTCGCCGCCGCGATGGTAAGGTCGATGGCTTGCTGGGCCAGAGGGGTACATCGGTGCAAGTCATTTGCGGCTAGCAGCGCTTCGACGAACGCTTCTAACGCTCGGTCCATGCTTTGGTGGAATACATCGGGTAGCTTCAGCCCAATCCTCTGCCAATCCAACGCGCGACCCCGAATCCGGTGAATCGTTCCACGCGCCAGTTCCAGGATCAATACGTACGGCGCATCCTGGCATCGAAGCGACGCGGTTGAGAGAAGAAGGGGGCCATACTCTTCCGTCGGCCAGACAATCGAAAGCTTGCCCGATTCATTGACCGTACGGTCTATGACAAATAAATCGCTCTCCAGCCGATTGCGGCTGGACCAAGGAATCCCCTCTAACCCAGAGACGTAGGCTGTTTGCCAGATATTCGGGTCGTAGCTTTCGGCACTCCTGACTCGAAAACGCAGCTGGCCCATGAAACGCGATCTAACAAAGGGGTAGGAACGGAGCGAGTACGGGGCCAGACTGGAGGACACCTGATAACAGGACGGGCAGTGTAACCGATCAGCGCAGTCACCACAATTTGGGAATCCCCCCGGTTCCCCTCCCCAACGCCCGAACAATTCTGACTTTTCCTGTCTCGACAATAGTTGTTTCGACGACTAATCAGGTCTATACTTCACTGGGTCTTTTGAGGGAAAGCGATATGTGGCTGGATGAGATGGCAGTGAAACGGAAATTTGATTCGCTAGCACAAGAGGCCTATTTGTCCGTTTGGAGGACGTATGATCGCTTGAAAGCCATCGAAGAGCGGTTTTTTGCTCCTTTCGGACTGACCCCACAACAATACAACGTGCTTCGGCTGCTCCAAGGGTCTGAGTCGGCTGTCCCAACGCTGGCGATTGCGACTCGATTGGTATCGAGAGCACCTGACATCACTCGAATGTTAGATCGGCTGGAGCAGGACGGTTATGTTTTGCGAACGCGTTCGCAGGAGGACCGTCGAGCAGTCTTGGTCTCGTTGACTCCCGAGGGTCATAAGATCCTGGGAGAGATCGAAGCACCGTTAGAGGCGATGCATGCCGATCAGATCGGCCACTTGTCGCAAAAAGAACTTCGGCAGCTGTGCGAACTTCTTTCGAAAGCGAGAAAGCCGCACGAGCCCGATGGAAGCAATTGGTAGACGAAATCTTGGAAATACCTAAGGAGTGAACGATGATTCGAAGCGAAAATCAGTTCGACGTGATCGTGATCGGGGGGGGGCCATCTGGTTCCGCGGCTGCGACGTTGCTAGCGAAACGCGGGTTCAAGGTAGTCGTTTACGAACGGGATCACTTCCCTCGTTTTCACGTCGGGGAATCGTTGATCCCTTTCTGCTACCCTGTTTTGGACAAACTCGGATTGCTGCCCAAGATGAAAGCCAGTCACTTCACGAAGAAGTATGGGGTTCAATTTATCAACGAGCACGGAAAGCTCTCCGAGCCATTTCGATTCGAGGAGTACGACCCGCACGAGCGATCGCAGACATGGCAAGTGCTCCGAAGCGAATTTGATGAGATGCTGGTTCACCATGCGCGAGAGTCAGGCGTGACGGTCCACGAAGGGGCGCGCGTACTCGACGTGCTGAGCGAGGGGGATCGCGTGGTGGGTGTTAAGGTGCGCTGCGAAGGGGAAGATGAGAAGGAGGTCCGCGCCTCGGTGGTCATCGACGCGAGCGGACAGTCGTCCTTGCTGATCGACCGATTCCATCTTCGAGTGTGGGACAAGGAGCTGCGAAAAGCGGCGATCTGGACTTACTGGAAGGGAGCCAAACGAGAGCCCGGTTTGGATGCCGGTGGAACGATCGTCATTCAAACCCAAGAAAAGAAGGGTTGGTTTTGGTACATCCCGCTGCATGACGACGTCGTCAGCGTCGGGGTGGTCGCCAACTTCGATTACTTGTTCCGAAACCGGGATTCCAAAGACCCCGAGGTGATTTACCACGAAGAGGTGGAGCGTTGCCCCGGTGTGAAGCCTCGCATCGAGGGCGCGGAACGCGTTCAAGATTACTTCGTCCAAAAGGAGTACTCCTACAAAGCGAAGCAAGGGGGTGGGGACGGCTGGGTACTAGCCGGGGACGCCTACGGATTCCTTGATCCGCTCTATTCCTCTGGGGTACTTCTTGCACTGACCTCTGCCGATGTCGTATCCCAAGCCGTTGGAGATGCGTTGGAGGCCAATGATCCCAGCGAAGCGCGCCTGCGAGTCTGGGAGCCGGAGTACAACAAGGCGATGGACCGCATGCGGAATTTGGTGATGGCGTTTTACGATGGGCTCAATTTCGGTAAGCTGGTGAGAAGATATCCGGATAAGAAGAACCTCATCACCGATATCCTCATCGGCAATTTGTTCGACGAAAGGGTCGACGAACTCTGGCCGTTGATCGACGAACTCAAGCAAGAGACGGCTGCGGAAATGGCGGCTGCTCAATAGCCCTGCGGTAAGTCCGCGTGCGCGAGCGGTTGCATGTACGGCAACTAATCATTGCTGGCTAAGCTCCCAAAATCACTCTCGACCCGTCTTGCACGATTCGACTACGATCCCAGGCGATACCGTCTTCGTATGGTTCCCCTGGGATAGGATGTTGGCAAGATGAGAGTTGAGAAAGAAAACGGATTTAGCAAGCGACCTCGCAAAAGATTTCGAATCCGCAAGGTATTGATTCTCGGTCTGGTCGCCTTTCTTTTAGCGGGTTTCTTTGGTATCCCGATGCTGGTCCAGAATCGTGGACTGGCTGTCTCGATGATCAACCGATATGCGGGCCTTGAGCCCATGCGTGTCGATTTGGCGGAAATCCAAGCCGGTTGGTTTCGGCCCATTCGCATTCGCGGCTTTCAATTGTCGGATGAGCAGGGAGCCGAATTGGCGAGGGTCGAGGAGATCGAGACCGAGCTGTCGCTCTTGAATCTGATTTCGAGCTATACCGATCTGAAGACCATCACCGTTCAAGGGGCTTCGGTGCGTCTCGATGTTCAGCCCGGGACCACGAACCTCGAAAAGGCGTTGAAGCCATTTTTGGAGCCGGCCGCGTCCCCTACCGACTCGTCGGACGGTGCAGCATCTGGCACCAGTTCCTTTTCTGGGCGTATTCGCATCGCCGACGCGGTGATTCACGCTCGCGACAGCGTCGACCTCACCAGTTGGGATTTGGCAATCAAGCAAGCGGATATTCCGCTCCCCACGGTGGAGCAACCGATTCCACCGATGACTCTGATCGGAACCATCCAGCAAACCAATGCTCCCCCTGGTGTCGTGTTGATGGGAGGGCAGTTCAGCGTTCAAACGCAGCCGCTGGCGCAACCGATTGTCGCAGTCGGCGCCACCGCGAATGGTCTGATGCCGTTGAAGATGTCGATTGCAACCAATGGCTTACCCCTTCATTGGTTCAGTCTTGTCAAACGCCGTCTGCCAGAAATCCCAATCGAATCGATCGCAGGTTTGGCGACGGTTCAAGCGGACATTGAGCTGCACAATCAGCAGCAGGTCTTAGCGCAGATTCACACGGCTCAGATCGATTCATTGCAAGTCCATGCACCGATGCTGGTCGGTCCTCGAGGTGCAGCCCTTCAACAAATCCGATTGGCAGGGACCGTGAACAAGGGGCAGGACCGGATCAAAACCGATGGCCTTCAGCTGGCATCGGACGTAGGAACTCTGAAAGCAATTCTCGATTTGCCTCTTGTTCCCAACGTTCCCACGCTGACCCAGCCATGGATCATGAATGCGGACTACGAAGTGAATGGATCGATCGATCTGGCGAGGGTTATTCAAGTTGCTCCGGATCTGCTTCCTATGCAGGATCAGGTCGAGTTGGTCCGGGGCGAGGCGATATTGATTGCTTCTCAAAAGCGTTCCGTAGTCGATGCGACGGTCCCGCCGGATAGCAATATGCAAATCAAGTTAGGTGGCCTCGAGGCCATCATGAACGGTACCAGTATGCGATGGGACGAGGCATTGAACGCGACGCTCGATGTCCGTCCGATTGCTGGCGGTCAGCCTAGCTTCAAAGCGGACTGCAAAGCAGAATTTTGCAACATCCAAGGTCAAGGCGATTTGGTGCAAGGGCAGCTCGCGGGGAGTTTTGATCTGGCGAAGATGCAGCAGCGGCTATCTAAATGGTTTGCACTCCCCGTACAGAGCTTGGCCGGGGCAGCTGAGTGCCAAGTGGCTTGGAAGCAGGACGAAAGCAATCGACTTATAGCCAATGGTGCACTCAAGACGACCCCGGTTCGTATGGTGACCCAGTTCGGGCAATTGAACGAGCCAGCTTGGGAAGGGGATTTGCAATTGGTCGCTCGTCTCGACAAGGGAAGCTTGATCCAGATCGATCGGTCTTCGGTGCAACTCAAAGCAAATACAGAATTGCTATCGGCATCCATTCAAGAGCCGGTATCGCTCGTACCCTCGACGCCAGGGATGGCCCAATTGCCACCCGCTGGGATGCAATGGAAGCTGACGGGAGACTTAGCGGGATGGCAACGCCGCGCCAAAATGTTTGCTGGCATCGATCTGGGGCTTGATCTCGGAGGACAGTGCGAGTTGGAAGCCAAAGGCGTTGTCGATGCGTCGCATGCAGAAATCTCGTTGGCAAAGTTCAGCGCGACCAAGTTCTTCGTCCAATCTGGGGAAACCCGATTTGCTGAGCCGCAAGTTGTCGGGCAGTTTCAAGGGCGAATTAGCACAAAGGACATTTCCAGGTTGCAAGTCGATAATTTGCTCGTTCAGTCCCTCTCCTTTGCCTTGCAAGCCAAAGACGAAGCTGGGGCCCAAGCGGGGACGCGCATCGGTCAAGCTGGATTCCGGATCAATCCCAACCAGCTCCTGATCGCGATGCAATCCGGAGAAGCGACCACGACCTCTGTCGATGGAGATGTCACAGGGCAGCTGAAGTGGCAACTGGATCCTAGTCAGATTGTTTGGGCACTCGGCGTCGATGCGTTGAACATCAAGGCCATTCAAAAGGCGATCGATACCACAACCAAATTGGTGAGTACGGGCGCGTCGGTCCCACCTGCGACGACAATTCTTTGGGAGGAGCCGCAAGCCAAGGCGATCGCATCCGGTCGCTACGACTTAAATACCGGGAAGCTGGATGTCAGCGATTCGCAATTGCAGACCGAATGGTTTGCGTATGGCGGCAATGCTGTGTTGACCTCGTCCAAGGAAAAGATGGAGTTTCTCTCCAAAGGAAATGTCACCTACGATGCGGCTCGTGTTGCGGAAAAGCTGAAGCCTTGGACAGGCAGCTATCTGGTGGTTGCCGGGCAACGGACTCAGCCGCTTGAGGTTTCTTGGACGTCCAGCGGCTCGAACGCAACTTGGTCCGATGCGCTCCAGGCCACGTCGAACATCGGTTGGGATAGCGCTAGCGTGATTGGCATTCCGATTGGGAAAGCAGATGTGCCTCTCAAGATTGAAAACGGACACTTGTTGACCAAAGCCGAGATACCCGTATCGCAGGGAACGCTGCGTTGGAACCTCGACGGCGATTTGGCATCGAATCCGATCGCGATCGTCCAAGCGCCCGAGACGGTGATCGATAACGTCGCCATCTCACCTCAGATGTGCCAAGGCTGGCTGAAATACGTTGCACCCCTCTTGGCTGAGGTCACGAGCGTGCAAGGGAATTTGAGTTTGAAGATCGACGAGGCGGTGATCATGCCGACCGATCTGCCGAAACAAACCGTCAAAGGTCAACTTACCATCCACGGTGCCAATGTGGGCCCGGGGCCATTGGCTGATCAGCTCCTCGCATTGGTTCAGCAGGTTCGAAATCTGCGCAAGGGACTTGGAGCGCAGGATGGAGGCGGGGCTGCTACGACTTGGTTGCATATGCCGACCCAGACGGTTGGTTTTAATGTTCAACAGGGACGCGTTTCCCATCAGAATATGCAAATCCAAGCGGGTGATGTGGTAGTGCAAACGAGCGGCACGGTCGGCATCGATGGTTCGCTCGATCTGGTCGCGTCGGTTCCTATCCAGAAGGACTGGATCGACAAAACTCCTGCGTTGCAATCGCTCGCGGGCCAATCGCTCCAGTTGCCTCTGCGAGGTACTGTGCAGCGTCCGCAGGTGGATTACACCGCATTCACGTCAATTGCCCAGCAGATCGGCGGTGCCGCTTTGCGCAGTGAAGCGCAAAAGCAGATGGAAAAGGGGATGAACAAGCTGTTGGGGCCGCTCTCCAATCAGCTTGCTCCACTCCAACAAGGGATGCAGCAAATGCAGCAAGGAGTTCAGCAAAACCTTCCTCAAATCCCATTGCCAAACCTTCAAAATCTGCAGATACCCGGCTTTGGAGGGACTAACCCGTTTGGCGGCAGCGCCCCAGCGCCCGCCGTTCCGCCTCAACCCCAATAGGAAATTATTCCTGGGGGACGACGCTCACGGTAATGCTCTTTCGATCCGCCAATTTCTCAAACGCCGCTTGAAGTTCGTCTTTCGTGACCCGTTGGTAGTTCTGGGTCGATTGGGCAACCGTCTCGTATTTCTCGCGATTCAACCAAGCGTTTCCTATGGTGAAGAGTCGATTGCCTGGGCGCTCGGAACTCAAGATCATGCCCGAGCAAATCTTGTTCTTCGCCAGTTCGATTTCACGATCTTGAATCGGTTTGGTTCGACCGTTTCGAAGCACTTCTTCGAGTCGCTCCCAATTGTCTCGTCGTGCATCCGGCGTGCACGCCATGTAGCTGCAAAACAATCCGCACTCTTCGAATTCCTGGGTGAAGTTGACCGCCGATTCCGCCAATCCGTTGTCCACCAATTCCCAGAAGAGACGGCTACCCGTGTCATCTCCTAAGATCGAACTCAAAATGCGATACGTATAGCGAGCGGAATCGTTGTAACCCGCGCCTGTTGTGTATTGCAACGTGTATGTCTGCGTTGCAGGTGGATGCACCAAAGTCGATTCCTTCTCCCGGGGGGCCGGTTTCGACAGCAGTCGCGTTGCGTCGGACGGAACCCATTGTTGGGTCAATCGCTTTGCATCGGCGACCAAGGCATCGAAGTCAACGGCACCAGCGGCTACCAAGGTCAAGTTATTGGGTGCATAGCGAGCGCGGTGGTACGCTCGCATGGCGTCGGAGGACATTGCACCGACCGTTTCTCGGGTTCCCAGCACGCGTCGGGCAAGGGGGTGGTCGCCGAAGAATTCTTCCATGGCGAGCTCCATCCCGCCGTATGGGGGCTGGTCGTCGTACATCGCGATCTCTTCGATGATGACCTGCCGTTCCATTTGGAAATCGTCGTCGTTCAGCGAGGGACGCATCATATCGCTAAGAAGGTCGATCGCATGCGATTGGTTCTCAGGGAGAACGCTCATATAGTAAACGGTTTGCTCTTCGCTCGTGTAAGCGTTGGACTGTGAACCAAGGTCGTCGAGCTCGCGATTGACTTCTACCGAAGTTCGTTTTGCAGTTCCTTTGAACATCATGTGTTCGAGGAAGTGACTGACCCCAGCCAACTCAGGCGACTCGTCGCGCGAGCCCGTTTTGACGAAATATCCAAGAGCCAAACTGAACGCGGAGGGATTTACCTCAGCGATAATTTCCAGGCCATTGTCCAGCGTTTCGCTACGAAACTGCATCTGCGATTGCTCCAGAGGGGAATACGATGGGCTCGGGGCCGATGGTGACCATCGTCCAATTGCTCGGGGGGTGTTTGCGGAAAAACTCGACCATATTTTCGCAAGTCAATTTCTCGACCTCTGCGAGCACTTCCTGTCGAGTGGGGACGCGCCCTAGGTAAATCCAATCGTAGGCCATTTGAGAACTGCGAGAACTGCTGCTCTCCTGTTCCATCACGAGCGAGGTACGGACGCGAGACTTCAATCTCGAAAGCTCATCGGGATCGATTCCATTGGCGAGAGATTGAATCGTCTGAAGCGTCACCTCGAGAGTCTCCTGCGCTCGCGGCGCGGTTGTCCCTGCATAGCAGAGAACGCTGCCGCAACGATCAAGCGAGTGCACCGAAGCGGAAACCGCGTACACAAGCCCTCGCTTTTCTCGGACTTCGATGAACAGTCGCGAGCTCATTCCGTCGCTCAAAATGCCGACCAAACCCCGGCCACGATAGTATTCAGGGTGTTGATAAGGAACCGAATCATAGGCCAACGCAATATGCGTCTGCTGGCTATCGTGGTAGAGATGCTTGATTTGAGGAATCGTGACCACGGCCGGTGGTTCCGGGGATTTGCCGACATCCCAGTCTCCAAGCAGTTTTTCCACCAGGGGGATAAGCGATTCCCATTCGAAATTGCCAGCAACGCTAAGGATCGCGCCGTGCGACGTTATGCCTTGCTCCCAAAACGAGCGACAGTCGTCCATATCGATGGCGGTAAGTCCCTCTTCGGTTCCGAGGGAGGAACGGCCATAGGTTTCGCCAAAGCGAATGCGTTTCAGTTCTTTGAAACACTTTTGAGCCGGATCATCTTCTAGCGACGCAAGCTCGAGCAGGCACGATTGTCTCGCCTCCTCCAGTTCGTCCTCTGGAAAATGGGGCTCGCGCAACATGGCAACTGCAATGCGGAGCGTGGGCTCGAATACGCTTGCCATCGAAGCCATGCTGATCGAAGTATGAAACGTTGTCACCGAACTGGAACGTTCGACTCCGAGAAAATCCAACTCCTCGACGATGGCACGGGAATCGAACTCTCCTGCTCCTCGTTGCATCATTTCCAAGGTAAGGCCGGCGAGCCCTTCTCGTCCTGATGGCTCATGCGCCGTTCCGACGGGTGTCAACAGGGTAAAGGCGACCGACTCCAGCCAAGGCATCGGTTCTCCAAGCAGGACGAGACCGTTGGGAAACCGATGATGGAAGACCGTTTGTTGCATATCCGATTGCGCCGATTATTGAGCCAAGGTGAATGCGGGAAGCGGAACGATTTTGCCCCCCTCCAGTGCGCTCTGGTGGGCGCAAATACCAACGCAGGTCCAGTTCGCACTGGTGATGGCGTTAGGCCATGGGTCGCGGTCTTCGCATAAGGCCGAAACAAACTCGTGCACCAGATGGGGGTGCGAGCCGCCATGTCCGCCCCCTTGGATAAACGAAAGGTGCTCTGCGTCCTGGATCGACTGCGTGAACATACGAATCGGTTCGGGAAGCAAATGCGCGTAGTCGGGGACTTCGACCAGCATCGGTATTTCGTGCTCGGGGAGTTTGGCTGTATGGATCACGTGCGGCTGACCCTCGACGAGCGACCATTCGAAACTCTTTTTCGTGCCGTAGACGTCAAAGCTTTCGCGATATTGTCGGGCGGTATCGAACAGGAATCGCCATATGTGAGCTGCGACGTCGCTGTCCTTGATTTTGATATGGCAACTTTCGACCGCGAATCGATTGCCTGATTTTTTGACTAATTCATCGCGAATGGTACCGGACCCGAAGCATGAAACATATTCGGCGCTTCCATTTACCAAACCGAGAACCGGCGAAACGACGTGTGTCGCGTAGTGCATTGGAATCATTCGTTCCCAGTATTCAGGCCAACCATCCATGTCTTGAGGATGGCTTGCTGCCATGTATTGGATCTTCCCCAGCTCTCCGCGTTCATAAAGCTCTTTGAGGAACAGAAACTCGCGACTGTATACAACGGTCTCCGCCATCATGTATTTCCGCCCGGTATCAGCAACCGCTTGGCAAACTTTGTCGCAATCGTCGATGGTCGTTGCCATCGGGACCGTGCACATAACATGCTTGCCAGCCCGTAGCGCTTCGATACTCATCCAAGCGTGGTCGGGGATAGGCGAGTTGATGTGGACAAAATCAATATTGGGATCGGCCAGTACCTTCTCGAATTCTTGATAGCGACTTGCAATTCCGAACCGGTCTCCCGTCGCATGAAGTTCTTTCTCATTTCGGCGGCAAATGGCAACGACCTCTGCGTTCGGATGGCGCTGGTAAATGGGGATGAACTCGGCGCCGAAACCCAAACCAACCATCGCAACTCGAAACTTTTTCTCTGTCATGATCGAACGCCGCAAGAGAGGGAAAAACTACCGTGCTAACGAGCCAGCCCCAATTTCCCCTCGCGAGGGTACCGGTGGGGAAGGATGGAGAGCTTCAAAGGGGACATGTTATAGCGGAATCTTTCCGAAACTCGAAGCCGGAGGGGGTGTGAAACAGGATGGGAGGGAGTGGATTCAGGACCGAAGCACCTTTTTTTCGCTACAATTCTCGGAGAGCGCCCCCCACTTGGCGAGGCGGGGGTTCGGCAGGGGTGCAAACGCGTAGGAATCGGAGTGCAAATTGGCGAAACAGCCCAAAAAGGAACAGGAAGCCACCGCGCAAGAGCTTGCGGGCATGAGCCAACGGGCGGGCGAGCTTATGGAGCGGTCTTTTTGCGAGTCGGCCTTTCTCCTCTACGGGGAGCTTCGTCATCGCGCCAAATCGGAATGCAGCCTGATGTATTACGTCATCGCGACCTTCTTTCAGATGAATCTCGCGCAGCGTCGGCTCCAGTTCGAGATGGTTCGCGAACGGGCGATCGAGTTGATCGCGATCTTTGAAAACGAAGAGCAGGCCCGAAAGATCGAACCGGAACTGGAGCTCAATGAATACGAAGGTTTGAAGTACGCGATGTGCGCCTGCGCCTACGAGGTCCTGGCAGAGGCTACTGGCGAAATCGAAGGCTTCAACTCGGAAGGGATGCAGGAGTGCCTCACCGGCGGAATGGATGTCTGTCGACGGATTGGAAAACTATCCTGCATCGGTTGCTTCCGGGAATATGCGTGTGATATTCACAAGGCGGCCGACGATTACGAGTTGGCTCGGTATCACTGCAACCAAGTTCTCAAGCAGGATGGGGATTTCTCCGATCGTGGGGATCGTCGATGGCTCGCCATCCTCAAGCTAGCGACCCTCGATTTGTTCGATGGGCAGCATGACAGCGCACGCCAACGTCTCGACAAAGCTTGGGAGCTGGCCGGACTGAGCACGGTCAACGATCCTCTCGGAGCCAAGGCCTCAGTTGCCTTCGAACTCCATACTCTCGACACCCTCGAAGGCCTCGCTCTCGACGATCGCGTTGAGCAAGCCTTCACGGAGCTTCCTCCCAGAGATGAATGCCCCGAATACGATCTCGATGTCGATTGCTTGACAGCGCTCCAGCACGCGATGAACAGTTCGTGGTCCGAAGCCGAACAACTCCTTACGCCTTGGATTCGCTCGCTCAAACAAACCCATGCGACGTCAAAGTGGCTAGAAACTGGGATTCGACTCGTCGCGATCAAACGACTTAAAGGGGACTGGGAATCCGCGAAACGAATCGCTGCACCATTGGAAGGGGCGGCGACAAAGTCGAATGACTGGCATTCTGTGCGGCGACTCACGCAGATCTTGGACCCACAGTACGAAATCACTCCGATTGGTACCGTCTTGAAAAAGAATCGGCAACCGACTCCGACTCCTTTGGCGGCGATGCCAGCAGAGAGCGAAGAGGCCAGCGAAGGCACTTCAACTACTGCGGGCGAGACGGAGACCGACAAGGTTCCGGCCGGCTACTACCCGATTTCCTCGGATACCCCTCTCTTCAGTTGGTTAGAGGATTTCGCGAAGCGCCTTCAAGCGGCCCGCGATGCTTCGGCGGAAGACATGGACATAGAGGCCTTTCGGTCTGAGCTACTGCTGAGTCAGAATCGGGACTGGAGCCACCCAGAGGATATTGGTCGTGCCCTCTATTTCATGATCTATCTAATCAGTCCAGGAAGCGATTATCGAGCCATTTGGACTTGGGCAAACGGATTGGTTTCTGGATTCCAGGAGACCGGTTACTTGATTTCGCTGTTGGCGCGACTCGGGATGGCGGTGAACGCTGCCGAACGCTTTGAGCAGTTTTCGAATCTGGATTTTGCCAATCTGAGCGAAGAGCTTCCTCCTGCAGTCATCGAGAGCGAGCGACTGGATCAATTGGTGCGGAAGTCATTGCAATTGGATTCGAATAGTGTCAACAACAACTATCGCGCAGGGGAGATTTTTGAGTATATCGACAACGCGGGTGAAGCCGAACGTTGTTATGCGAGGGCTTTCAAACTGGATCGCTCGCGCGAGGATGCGGCGTTGGCTTTGGCTCGCATCTACATGAACACCGAACGAAATAGCGACGCCCACTACGTGTTGGATCTCTGCATCCGAGAAGGGGGAAGCAGCCCTGAGTTGTACTTTGAAGCGGCCATGCGGGCGCACGCTTTGAGCATGCATGAGCTGCAGGTTAGCTATCTCAAAACGTTGCTAGAACGCTTCCCTCCTGTCCCTTGGTCCTACTACTATCTCGCAATCGGACTGCTGGAATTGAAGAAGCCGGACGAAGCGCTCGAGGCGATTGCGAAAGAAATCAAGGAGTTCGAGGGGATCGGTGTCCATATCGATGCCATCCAAGCCGAGGCATATGCCATGATGGGGAGCTTCGAACGCGCTCGCCATTCCATCACCCATGGACTTTCCCGATCGCTCGTCTCCTCGGATGCTTTGACGCACGGTGGTATATCCTCTGCCATGGATCGGCTGTGGCGCGCTGCCAAACTCATTCCCAATGCTCGGGATCTTCAGCAGCACGTGGAGACCCGGCTGTTGCAGTGCGGGATGACTCCGGAGGACTATTTTGCAGAGCGACGGTCCCATGAGAAACCACGCGACTTGCAGCTATTCCATGTCAGCGTTCTGCAGCCTTTGGACGATCAGTGGGAGTCGTTCCCCGGTTGCTTGCCCGAGCAAGCGGATTGGACCGGTTACGTTGCCCATTGGGGCGTATTGGCCGATGACTCCGAACAAGCGGCCGCACTGGCGTTGGATGCGCAGAGGCTATGCTATTCGATCGAACCTGAAATCATGGATGTGACCCCGGATGAGGAGCCACTGCATGATCGGCCTGGAGTCGCGTTTCAAGGCTATCGAGCTTCCGCAGACGAGATACTCGATGAGGACGATGAAGGGGATGGAGATGGGGACGGCGATGAGGACTTGGACGATGATGAGATGCCGTTCTAAGCAGGCATGCGTGTCCTGCTACACTGCCGCACTCTCCCTCGCGCTCCCGCACCGGCTCGCACGCTCCCGCACCTTGCCGAAGATTCCCGTACCCTGCTCGTTAGCTTTCGCCAACGGCAGCGGCCAAGTAGGCGGCTGCTTTGTCGCTGATATCTTTTCGGCACCAAGCGCCGGGCCAGCGAACCGCTTGGACAGCGGTGTACGCATTGAGTTTGGCTGCCGATAGATTGGCGCCCAATGCGGTCACGCCAAGAACTCGACCGCCGTTGGTCACGACCGTGCCGTCTACGAGTTTGGTCCCGGCGTGGAATACCTTCACATCGGGAATGTCAGCCGCCTTCTCCAATCCGGTGATGGGACGGCCATTTTCATACGCCCCCGGATAGCCTTGGCTCGCGACGACGACGCAAATCGCAGGACGGGGATCCCATACAGGGGGATCGATTTCATCCAATCGGCCATCGACGGTTGCTTCGAGGATATCCAGCAAGTCGCTTTGGAGTCGCATCAGAAGGGGCTGGCATTCGGGATCTCCGAACCGCACGTTGTACTCAAGGACTTTCGGGCCAGCTTGGGTCAACATCAGGCCTGCGTAGAGGACCCCGCGAAACGGTTTGCGATTCCGTTTCATGGTGTGAATGGTCGGCACCAGGATCTTATCTTCGATCGTTTCGAACAGATCGTCGCCGACGACGGGGGTTGGCGAGTAAGCACCCATACCCCCTGTGTTGGGACCCTTGTCCCCATCGTAGGCAGCTTTGTGGTCCTGGGCGCTGGGCAACGTGAGAATCGTTTTCCCGTCGGTGATTGCGAGCACGCTGGCCTCGGGACCTTCGAGCCGCTCTTCAATGATCATCTGCGAGCCGGCGCGTCCGAATTCATTCTTTCGCCCGATTCGATCGATGGCTTCGAGGGCTTCGTCGCGGTACGAACAGACGATGACCCCTTTTCCACTGGCCAACCCATCCGCTTTGAGCACGACAGGCGCTTTGTCTCGTTCGTTCGGATAGCGGGCTTTGATATATCGCATCGCGCTGTCGGCATCCCGAAACGCTTGGTAGTCCGCGGTCGGAACGTCGGCTTGTCGCAGCAAGAGTTTGCAGAAGACTTTGCTTCCTTCCAGCTGGGCAGCGGCCTTGCTCGGCCCGAAGGCTCGGATCTTGACCTTGGCCAATTCGTCGACCAAGCCGAGGGTGAGAGGGACTTCAGGGCCGACGACGACCAAGTCCACGCTTTCCTTTTTGGCGAAGGCTACCAGCCCAGCGATATCGTCCGAGGCGATGGGAACGTTCTCGGCCTCCAATGCCGTTCCTGCGTTCCCGGGGGCGACCCAGAGGCGGGTGACGCGTGGACTTTGACTGATTTTCCAAGCCAAGGCGTGTTCCCGACCACCACTCCCAACGACCAAAACTCTCATGGAACTAAAACTTCCCGCGATGCAATCAAAAAGGAAACTCACGCCGACTGCTTATTGTCCGACAATTTGCAGAAGTTTATCGGCGAGGGGGCGGTTCCACTAGTGCTACCCCCGAATGGCAGGGAGTGTCAGATGGGATTTCCCTTCCACCGGGCGAATGCCTCGAGGGCAAAAAACTCGGGGAGACCGATGCGATTGTAGGAATCGGCGGTTCCCCGATTGCGGTCTTCCGCTCGCTGCCAGAATTCGCGAGGGTCCGAGCCAGGAAAAAGGGCTTTGTCCTTTTGGCTTTCGTGCATAAAGATCGCTTGCCGCTTGAGGGCCAAATCGCTTGGGCTCAACGGGACAGCGATTTCGATTTCATGCAGCGGGTACTCTTGCCAAGCCCCTCGGTAGAGGAGAACGTCAGGTACTTTGTCTCCTCTTTCTTTCATGTTTGCGAGCGCCGCGAAAATGGCTTCAGCGCAGACGCGATGGGTACCATGTGGATCGGCGAGATCACCCGCTACATAAATCTGGTCGGGCGCCTCTCGGATCAGCAAATCTTCGATGATCGCGATGTCCTCCGGCCCAACAGGTTTCTTTGCAATGGTGCCGGTGCGGTAGAATGGCAGGTCCAAAAAATAGAGGTTGGTCTCTTTGCAACCGATTGCGGCTGCGCCTGCTCTCGCTTCGTTTTGACGGATCAACCCTTTGATTTTGAGGATGGTCTCAGGATCGGGATGCCCCGGCCGTTTGTTAACGATCGACTGCCTCACATCCTCCGCCAGATGCGAAGATCGCTCACGATCGATCTCGAAAATTTGGTTGTAGTCCGCCACCAATTCTGCGACCCGCCGGGCGTCGTGATCAAAGACGGCGATGTTTCCGCTCGTCATGTAGGCGATATGAACGTCATGCCCATCTTCGATCAATCGGATGAGCGTTCCACCCATGCTGATAACGTCGTCATCGGGGTGGGGGCTAAAGCAAAGGGCTTTCTTGGGGCTATTCCCTGCGGGATGGTAATCGATTGTATCGAGCATCCATCGAAACACCTTCTGCGCGATCAATTCCGCAGGGCCATGATGCCGCAGCAGTTGGTGCAGATCGTGGGCTCGAAAATCGTCAGCGTCCAGCTTCAGCAACGCTTTCCCTGTTTGATTGCAAAGCCATAGAGTGGCTCGTTTGATCAATTCGTCGTCCCAAGTGACATTTCCGAGAAGCCAGGGTGTCGACGCTCCCTTGAGAAGCGATGCAGCAGGGCCATCCAGCAGCACGCGAACGTCCCCATGCTCCTGCAAATAGGACGCGGGAACCCGGTCATTGATCGGACGCTCGAGCGCTTCCACAACGATCTTCGCCTTGTGCTCGCCAATCGCCAACAACAGGATGCGACGCGCTGCCAAGATTCCGCTGAGACCAACCGTCAATGCTTGCGTCGGCACATTCTCTTCGCCGAAAAAATCGCTCGCTACACCGCGGCGTGTAATCGGGTCCAAGGTGCAGAGTCTTGTTCGGCTGCGTTTTACCGAAAAGGGTTCGTTGTAGCCGATATGACCATTGATCCCGATACCAAGCAAAACAAGGTCGAACCCACCTGCATGCTGAATCGCTTCATCGTAGCGCCGACAGTGCAGATCGATATCGTTTTGGTGCAACTGTCCGTCTAGCACGTGGACTTGTTCGATAGGAATATTGACGTGTTGCAGCAGTTGGGTTTCCAGCCACAATTTGTGGGATTGTGGACTGTCGGCGGGGAGTCCGTAGTACTCATCGAGCAAAAAGAGTTCCACGCTGGAGAGGTCAAGACCTTCGTCGCGATGCAATCGGATGATTTCGCGAAGCGTGGTCAAAGGTGTGGAGCCCGCAGGCATACCGATGACGGTTTTTTGGCCCAACGCCGCTCGTTCTCGAACAAGCCCAGCGACGATGTGTGCCGCGTAGCGTGCCATTTCTGCGATCGTCTCAAAGCAGAACGACGGGATGGCCGTTCCTGCGATTGGCCTCGCTCGCGTCATCAATCGGCTTGTGTTATCACTTCGATGTTGAATCATGTTGTTCGTCGGGATCGTTTTGCGATGCAATTTCGCGTAAGGGCTCATGTGTGAACACTCCATTGTATTCCACCCTATCGGTTTTCACTCTATTGAAGATTCGAAACAAGCTGCGTAGCTCGGGGCACCAACTCGCTCTAGCGGAGAGTTGTACATCAGGCTTGGCGGCCGCGGAACTGGGAAGAATACCTGGAATCTCTGAGTTTTTTTGCGGCTCACAGGTCGTGTACCAGACGGAGAGCAAAACGGCTTGGCTAGGAATCGATCCATCTGGTTTGGCCGACCCGGATCGTGGACCTGTCAGCCCATGGGCGAGCGGGCAACTGGCGTTGGCCATGCTAGCCCATACGCCGCGCTCGACCGTCGCCGCCGCGGTGACTGGGCATCTGGGGCCAGGTGCCCCCCCAGGCCTCGATGGTGCGGTTTATTTCGCCATTCGCTTCCGAAGCGGGGCGTCGCAAGAGCTTGGGATTCGACTGGCTGCCGGCCCCCCCGCTGACGCGGAGGATTGGGAAAGCCGAACGCGCAGACAGCAAGAAGCGGTCGCTCGGTTTTTAGATTGGATCGCCCTGCAGCTGCCTTGAACACACCGAGCTGGATTGCAGATACCGAGTTGGATTGCAGCGCAGGGGAAAAGCTCCGAGACAGTCGTTTCGTGCGTTTTGCGGAATATCGCTCACCGGGAGCGAGCTATCGAACGGGTGATTCGTCGATCCCGAGCTTCTTCATTTTTTTGTAGAGTGTTGTCCGATTGATCCCAAGCAAATCGGCGGTGACGTTGCGATTCCATTGATTGGCCTCGAGCGCGGCGCGAATGATCTGGCGCTCGGGTTCCTCGAGGGCTTCGCTCAACGTCGCTATCGCACCCGGCACTCTAATGACTGTCGCCGGCGATTCGTTGGGACGCAAGGCCACCGACGAAGAACTTGGCGCAGCTAGCTGGCCCGTTTGCTGCGAGGCGCGGGATGAGTTGGATTCCGGTGCAAAGGGCACGGTACGCAGCAGGCTGGTCGGTAATGCGTCCCGTCCAATCGTGCTCGATTTGGTCAGCAGCACAGCGCGCTGCACCGCATTTTCCAATTCTCGAATATTGCCCGGCCAGGAATGCTCAAGCAATCGGTTCATCGCGTCGCTCGTAAATCCATCCACTGATCGCCCGTGTTCTCGGCAGGCCGTTTGTAAGAAATGGTTTGCCAGGACGGGGATGTCATCGCGACGTTCTCGCAAGGGAGGCAGCTCGATATGAATCACATGGATGCGGTAATACAAATCCTGCCGAAATTTTCCATCCTGAACCGCTTGTTCCAAGTTTTCGTTGGTCGCGAGTACAACGCGCGTATCGACGCTAATCGTCTCGGTACCACCGAGTGGCTCGAACTCGAATTCTTGCAAAGCGCGAAGCAGTTTGATTTGCAGCGCGGGGGTGGCCGTACCGATTTCGTCCAAGAAGAGCGTTCCCCGATCCGCTGCTTGGAACTTCCCAATCTTGTTCCCCATGGCGCCGGTGAACGCTCCAGCAACGTGGCCGAAGAGTTCGCTTTCCAGCAGGTTGTCGGGCAAGGCTCCGCAAGCGACTTCCACGAAGGGGGCTTTGCGACGCGTCGACTTCTTATGGATCGCGCGAGCGATCATGCTCTTTCCTGTTCCATTTTCTCCCGTGATGAGAACGGTAGCCTTCGTATCGGCCACTTGGTCAATCGTGTCGAAGATCTTCAGCATCCGAAGGTCGTGGCTCAAGACGCTTTCCAAACCGAATCGCCGATCGAGTTCCGCTTTCAAGCGAGCGTTCTCCTCGACAATCGATTTTTGGCTTAGAGCCCGTTCGATGGCTGTTCGCAATTCGTCATCGATGATGGGTTTGGTAAGAAGCTCGAACGCCCCTGCGGCAATGGAGTCGCGCGCCGCATCGGGCCCCGCATATCCAGAAATCATGATGATCGGAACATCCGGCTTCACCTTCTTGGCCTGCTTGAGCAGCTTGATACCGTCGCCATCGTCGAAACGCACATCGAAAAGCATGAGGTCGAATTCGCGGGCGCGGAATACTTGCGAGGCTTCGGCGCAGGTGCTTGCTGTCTCGACCGCGAACCCCTCTTGTCGAAGCCAATCGGCCATCGATTCCAAGAGCCAGCGGTCGTCATCAGCGATCAGAAGCCTTGTTGGGGATTGCATGCGTTTTGTTGAATAAAGGAGACTGGATTGCGATTCGGGAATCAGCCTCCGATGCTTCTTCGCAACCGATTTGGGCGCCAGTGGGGTGCCAATGTTGCGAGCACGATCCTTCTCCTTGAATCTAGGTTGACTTTTCGCAACATGCGGTCTGGAATCGACGCAAGGGCTCCCAACATGCAGGCCCAAGCCCTATTCGCCCCGTAAAATCGTCAGAGTCGTTGCGACCGGCAAGCTTTCCTCGACCCCCAACTGAATGCTCGCGAGTGTTGGCTGATAGGGTTAAGGAGTCGTACGACTACCAACGGCTCGGAGGTTCCAACTATAGTAGAGCGAGAAATGGAGCTCGGCCGAGCATGGTGCGAGCATTCGCGACAGGGCACCAACAACAAGAAGAGTGAACGATGCAGGTTGTCTGGAAAAAGCTTGCCGAGGGTCAGTCGGTACCGACAAGCCGTTGGCTGGCGATCGGTTTTGGGGCCCTGTCTGCAATCGGCCTCCCCTTGCTCCTCGCACTCCTGGGCTGGTTCACCGAGTTGTTGTTTGAAACGGGAGGGGAAGCGATCGAGAGCGGCGCGGTTCGCGAACTCCCAAGCCTCCTGACATTGGGGAATTGGATCCAGTTATCGACCGATTGGCTCCCGAGTGGAGGCAGTACCCTTCGCTGCGCTCTTTGTTTGATTGCATTGATCGCATGCGTGTTCGCGTTAGAGCGATGGACACTGCACGCGACCCGGGCTGCATCTTTGCAAGCAGCGTTGTATTGGACTTCCAACTTGCTGCAGCGGCTATTCGATCAGTCGCGGGCATTGTCAACGGATCAGGGTATCTCGGGTCAGCGTCGCATCCTACGCGATCTGATCCAAACCGACTTGCCTCGCGTACGCGAGGCCCTCACAGATTGGTATCGCGTCTTCCCTCGCAACCTGTTGCAAATCGTGCTCTGCGTAGCGCTAGCATGTCTGATCCAGCCGTGGTTGACACTTCTGTGCATCCTAGTGTTTATCATCCTTTGGGGGCTTACGAGTTCACTCGACGCGGTGTATCGCAAGCAGCGACCGGTCTATCTGGAGCGAAGACGGCATGCGCATGAGCAGTTGATCTATTTGTGCGAATCCTCACCGCTGCTCGAATCTGTCGATTCTCGGATCGATACGAGGCAGATGTTCGACAGGCAAGTCGACGCGTTCCATCAGGCGCACAGCAAGTTAGCCGACGACGGAGTGGTGCGTTCCCCTTGGTTGCTGACGGCAACCGTGCTTCTCGGCGCTTTTTTGCTTTTCGTCATTTCCGTTCGGGTCTTGGAGCCAGGCTCGCCACTCGGGGTGGGAGAATTCGTCGTGCTCATTGGGTGTGTTCTGGTCTCGGTGAACGGAATCTTTCGCATTCGCAGATCCTTGAGGAAACGGAGCAATGCGATGCAGGCTGCGAAAGCGATTTCAAGCTACCTGGCGGTTCCTTCTATGCGAGTCGGCGCGGCAGGCGCACCGATCGATGCGAATATTGCGAACGGAATTCGGTTTGAAAATGTCAGTTTTCGCGACACGGACCGAGCCAAGATTCTCGAGGATGTGAGTATCGATTTAACCCCAGGCAAGCTGACGGCTATTGTTTCGTTGGATGCTGCGACGGGGCAAGCGATCGGGGAGATGATTCTGGGATTTGGGTTACCTGCGAGCGGCCGAATCTTGATCGACCAACGCAATTTGATCGATCTGGATCCGATTTCGATTCGACAACGAACCTTGCTTATCAATGAGCGAGGTCCGATTCTCGATGGATCGCTTGAAGAAAACCTTTGGGCAGGCATGCCCAAGGATGCGACGATCGACGTTCTCGACTTGGCGCGCCGCGCGCATGTTGCGGAGCCGATTCTCAATCTTTCGGATGGATTGGGTACGGTCCTATCTAGCAACGACGAACGTCTTCCTCCGGACCAATTGTTTCGATTGGGCGTCCTCCGAGCGTTGATCAAGAAGCCATCGGTGGTGGTGGCCCATGAGCCGAGGCAGCGCGTGTCGGTTCAAGAAGAGCAGGATTCGTTGCGGGCTTTAGAATTACTCCGGTCCCTCCGCACAATCTTGGTCGTGCTACCGGAGAGGCTGAGCACGTTGCGACGCGCCGATCAGATTTTGGTCTTCAAGGACGGAAAAATGGTCGCGGCGGGGACGCATCCACAGCTGCTCGAGCAAAGCGAGATCTACCGACACTTCAACTACATGCGCTTCGCCATCAGTTCGTAATTCCCAGTAACGGACAACCAGCAGGTACCCATCCACCACAGAGCGATTGGGGCATCACAGAGCGATTGGGGCATCACAGCGCGATTGGGCATCACAGCGCGATTGGGGCATCGCGTCAGTTTTGCTCGGCGTTTTGGGATTCGTTAGCGGACGGAGGTCGACGTGCCAGGTGTTTTTGAAGGTAGAGGGCACGCTCGATATTTCGATCGGTCACGCTGAGTTTGTGGCCGCTGATTTTTTGCAAATGGGCGGGCTGCGTTTGGATGAAGAGTTTGTTCAAGGTTGGGATTTGGACTTGATCGATCAGTCCAAGGTTCACGCCCATCCGCACCTTGCTCAGGTAGTGCATGGTTTCTTCGGAGCTGATTTTCTTGGCGGTGCAGAGGATCCCTAGCGCACGGCTCACATTGTCGTGAAGGTCCTGTTTGTTTTCGTCAAGCAGGAACTCGCGAGCTCGGCGTTCGTACTCGATCAATCGAGGGACGACCTCGCGGACCTTTTCCATGAGAAACTTCTCGGACCTTCCCAAGGTGGTTTGGTTGCTGACTTGGTAGAAATCACCCATGAACTGGGAGCCTTCGCCAAAGAGTCCCCGCACGGCGACGTTGATTTTGTTCAATGCGCGAAAGACTTTGTCGATCTGTTTTGTAGCGACCAATGCTGGAAGGTGAAGCATGACGCTAACTCGCAAACCGGTCCCGACATTGGTGGGGCATGCGGTCAGATAGCCGTATTTCTTCATGTAGGAGTAAGTGAGTTTGCTTTCTAATTGATCATCGAGTCGGTCGATGCGTTCCCAAGCCGCGTCGAGATCTAGCCCGCTTTGCATAACCTGGAGGCGGAGATGATCTTCTTCGTTGACCATGACACTGAATCGCTCGTTGGGATCGAGGATCACGGCCCGCGCGCCTTGAGCTTCGCTGAGTTCATGGCTGATCAATTGGCGTTCCATCAAGAATTGGCGATCGAGATCCCCTAGTTTGGCGACATCGACGTACTCGGTGTCGGCGGAAAGCGGGAGGGAATCGAGAGCACGGTGAACAGCCGTGGCAATGTCGGTTCGATCCTTTGGGGTGCACTTTCGAATGAATGGGAAATCAGCCAAGTTGCGAGCAAGCCGAATACGACTGCTAATCACGATGTCCGACTCGGGCCCGTGACCTCGCATCCATTCGCCACTTTGTTGTGCCAAGTCTTCGAATTTCACGTTGATTGGTTCTTTGTTTCAGCGGAGAGCCAAAAAGGATTGGGGGTTGTGATCTAGGGAGCCGGTTTGCCAGGATAGCGGTTCGCGACGGTGACAGTCTAGTGACGGCGACTGTCTCGTGACGGTTTCGTCGCGCGTTGCGTTCGGCAATGCTGCGTTGGAAAGTGTATCGAGTCGATCGCCAGGTGGGTATCCACGACAGTCCCTTCCAGCGATGAGCCCCTCCTGGGATGGGGCTGTTACTCCGGGGGACGCGTTACTCCGGGGGACGCGTTACTCCGATGGACGCGGCGGGGAGTCGTCACTGCTGATGTCATCGCCGAGGTCATCGCTGGCAAGGTCATCGCTTTCGAAGGCGTCCTGAGCCGACGAACCGGTTGAGGCACTGGTGGGAGATTCTGATTGAAAGCTTTCAAAGCCTTCCACGTCCGATTCCGAATCTTCAGCCCAAGTTCCTGATTCAATTGCCGCGATCTGGTCTCGCAATTGGCTCGCGTTTTCGTATTCCTCCTTTTTGATGGCCTTTTTCATTTCTTCCCGCAGTTGGGCGAGCTGCCGTTGGCGTTCCGGAGATCCCTTGCGATTGGCGGGGATTTTACCGGTGTGTCCCAAGGCCCCGTGGATATTGATCAGGAGGGGTTCGAGGTCTTCTTCGAAGACGATGTAATCGTAGGCGCACCCAAGCCGTCCGCCTTTGCGGAACTCGGCGAAGGTGATGCCGCAGACGGGGCAAGTCTTTTTATCGCTGGCGGCGATCTCCTCGGCTGCTTTGTCCATTTTCAGCTGTTTAGCCAAGATCCCGGAAAGTGCCGAAGCTGGACTGGAGCCTTCACCTGACAGAAAAATCCGAGCGTGTTCTTCGCACAAGTGGAGTACCTTCGGACCCTCCGGCTCGGTGAGCTCGGTGATGTGGAAGGTGGCTGGTTTTTCGCAGTGCTGGCACTTCATCTTGGATTTCTCTCGCAGGCAGTTCGCGACCGAGGCGTTCGTTGGTAGTATAAGCGTCTGTGTCCAATCGGGCGATGCGGTCGGACAAGCGAATATGCCGCGTTTTGAAAGCTAGTTTGACGGGATGAGCACTTTTCCATCATTTGACGAATTTCAATCACTGGCTCCTCAGTTCGACCTCATTCCGGTTTGGAAACGGCTTCTTAGCGATCACCTTACCCCTGTAACCGCCTTTCGACAACTCGATGACGGCATGAGCTCCGCATGCTTGTTCGAAAGCGTCGTCGGCGGCGAAAAGATCGGTCGTTATAGCTTTATCGCTATCGGTCCGCGAACCCGTATGGTCGCTACGCGCGATCAGGTCGAATGGCATGAAGATGGGAAGGTGACCCAGCATCGCGTCGATGATCCGCTTGCGTTTCTCCGGGACCAAGTCTCCGGGAAGAAAGTGGCGACCCTCCCTGGCCTTCCTCCTTTTGTCGGAGGAGCAATCGGCTTTGCTGGTTACGACGTCATCCGTTACGTCGAGAACCTGCCAAACGCTCCAAAGGATGATCGACATCTACCCGATCTGGATTTCGGCTTTTACGATCAACTCATCGTCTTCGATAATGTAAACAAAACAGTCCTCGTGCTGCAGTTGGTCGCCATCTCCACGGATAAGGATCCGAGCAAGACTCGAGAAGCCTACGACGCTGCCTCGGATGCAATTCAATCCACTATTGAAAAGCTTCGTCAACCGCTGCCTCTCACCGCGGTCGAGGAGATCGATACGACCCATGTCGTCGCCGATCTCCCGCAATCGAACTTCACGCGCGAAGGATTTGAGGAGGCGGTTCTCAAGTGTCGCGAGTACATCTTGGCGGGTGATATCTTTCAAGTCGTATTGAGTCAGCGATTCGAAGTAGAAGCATCTTGCGATCCGTTTGAAATCTACCGAACGCTCCGCGTAGTGAACCCGAGCCCGTTTATGTTCTTTGTGCGGACACCCTCCTGCTCGCTCGTTGGCAGCAGCCCAGAAGTGATGTCTCGCGTCTTTGATCGAGTCGTGACCGTTCGCCCCTTGGCAGGGACGCGTCCCCGCGGCAAGTCCTCGGAGGAGGATCGTCGGCTGGCCGACGATCTTATCAACGATCCCAAAGAGCGAGCCGAGCATGTCATGCTGGTGGATTTGGGACGGAATGATATCGGTCGCGTTGCCAAGTTTGGTTCGGTCCGCCTCAGCGATTTGATGGTGGTCGAACATTACTCCCACGTGATGCATATTTCATCGAATGTGACCGGCGAATTGCGCGAGGATATGGATGCGATGGATGCCTTCAAGTCCTGTTTGCCGGCTGGCACCGTAAGCGGGGCCCCCAAAGTACGCGCAATGGAAATCATCGATGAACTAGAACCGACTCGGCGAGGACCTTACGCAGGTGCCGTTGGGTACTTTGACTATCGCGGAAATATGGACACCTGCATCACGTTGCGGACCATGGTCATTTGCAATGGCAAGATTTATGTCCAAGCCGGAGCTGGGCTCGTGGCCGACAGCGACCCTGCCAGCGAATACCTTGAAACGGTGAACAAGTCGAAAGCGCAACTGGCCGCGATCGAGATAACGAAAAAGCGTCAATCGGCATCATGAACCGGCCACGCGCTCCACACTTGCTCCGGGAGAATCTTCAGCGAAGGGCCGCGATGCTCCGTCAGCTTCGAAGTTTTTTTGATGAGCGAGGGTTCGTGGAAGTCCAGACGCCGACACTGTGCAGCGAGACGGTGATCGATCGCCACCTGGACCCAATCTCTGTGACGCTTTCCTTGCCTGGAAACGGAGAGCAAGAATGGTTTCTCCAAACGTCGCCCGAACAGTCGATGAAACGATTGTTGGCGATGGGGATGGGAAGTATCTATCAAATCGGTCCCGTTTTTCGAGCAGGAGAACTGGGACAATGGCATAACCCTGAATTCACGATGGCGGAATGGTACGAAGTCGGGGCCGGGCACGAGCAAGGCCTCCAGCTCTTATCAGATCTTTTGACCGTTATGCTGCGAACCTCCCCTGCGAAGCGTGTGACCTTTTCCAATGCGTTCGAGGAAGCGACCGGACTGCAACTCTTTGATTCGGGCATCGACAAGTTAGCGAAATGGTCTGTGAGACAAGGGCTCGTGGAATCGGTCGATTGGTCCGATGACTGGGACGATTGGGTCAATCTGATTTTTTCCGAACGAGTGCAGCCCCGGATGGGGAGCGATTCCCCTGTTTTGATCACCCATTTTCCAGCCACGCAAGCGGCATTAGCGGTCGTATCGGCTGAGGATCCTCGAACGGCAGAGCGGTATGAACTCTTTTATCGCGGAGTGGAGTTGGCCAATGGGTATCACGAGTTGTTGGATGCAACGGTATTGCGAGAGCGCGATGCAATTGCCAATGCGCAGCGGCTTCGGGACGGTAAAAGATCGCTTCCACCGTGCGACAAGCTGTTGCGAGCGATGGAGCAGGGGATGCCGAACTCCTGCGGTTGCGCCCTGGGGTTCGATCGATTGGTCATGTTGGCTTGCGAGTCCGATCGATTGGCCGACGTCGTCGCATTCACTGCCCAAGAAGCCTAGCTAGCCCCTATTGCGAACTCTTATTTTGCGAACTCCCACTTAGCGCGAAAGAACGACGATGACCCTTCCTGTACTCCCGTCGACCACTCAAGTTCTTCCGTCGGTTTGCGCTTTGGATTGCCCCGACGCATGCTCGCTCCGGATAACCGTCGAAGATGGAAAGGTCACCAAGCTCGCAGGGGATCCCGATCACCCGATCACCCAAGGGTTCGCGTGTGTGAAGATGGCTCGCTATCCCGAGCGTCAAGAGCAAGCCGACAGGCTGCTCTATCCACTGAAACGAGTGGGTGCGAAAGGGGAAGGCCGGTTCGAACGAGTCAGCTGGGAGCAAGCGATCGACGAGATCGCAACACGCACACGCCAAATCCTAGCATCAGCGGGTGGCGAATCGATCCTTCCGTATCACTATGCCGGAACGATGGGGGTGATCGAAGGGCAGATGCCTCTCGCCTTCTTCCGTCGAATCGGTGCCGTGGAGTTGGATCAAACCATTTGTGCCTCCACGGGAGGGACCGCATGGGAAATGAATTACGGCCCTAACAAATTGAGCACTGATCCGGAGGATTTGGCCCAAGCTCGGTATGTGGTTCTTTGGGGCATCAATGTCCTTCGGAGCAATTCCCATCTGGCTCCGATATTGAAGGTAGCGAGGCAGCAAGGAGCGCGAATCTTGCATATCGACCCCTATCGCAACGAAACCTCTCGATTCGCGGACGAGCACTGGCAGATTCGCGTCGGCACCGACACGGCTTTGGCACTCGCGATCGCGAACGAGATCTTTCGAAACGGGTGGGAGGACACGGATTACTTGAATCGATACGCGCATGGCATCGAGGAGTTTCGGCGCGCCTGCGAGCCTTGGACACTCCAGCGCGCTTCGGAGTATTGCGATGTACCGTTGGAAAACCTGACTCGAATGGTGCATGCGTTTGCCACGAGTCCGGCGCCGTTTATCAAAGTTGGCTATGGCATGACTCGCAACGAGAGCGGCGGAAATGCAATCCGAGCGGTTACCCTGTTGCCCGCTCTGGTTGGTGCGTGGAAGAAGCTGGGCGGTGGTGCAGCCCTTTCGACCAGCGGCGCTTTCGGGCTCCATACGGGGGCCGTGAACGGAAACGAAGATTATCCGCCGAGCAGCAGGCATGTGAACATGAATTTGCTGGCCAGCGAGCTAACTGCGGAGCCAGCCCGAGTGCATGGATTGTTCGTATTCAATTCGAATCCCGCCGCAGTTGCCCCCGATTCGTCGCGCGTTCGGCGAGGATTGGCCCGAGACGATCTATTCACCGTCGTCCTCGAGCACTTCCAGACCGATACGGCCGACTATGCCGATTTCTTGCTCCCCGCTACTACGTTTCTTGAGCATCACGACGTTTACACTTCCTATGGGCATTATTATTTGCAATATTCCGAACCAGTCGTTGCACCTAGAGGGGAGACGCGTCCTAACAGCTGGATCTTCAAACAGATCGCGCAAGCGATGGGGATTGAGGTAAAGCCGTATCAGATGGATCGGGATCAGATTTTGGAGGCGTTGCTCTCCAGTTCGAATCCTTGGTTGGAGGGGATCGATGCGGCGCGATTGAAGAGCGAGAAGTCGATCAAACTCCGGTTTCCGCATGCGTTCCGGCCCTATGCCGACGGAAGTCACTTTCCAGACCGCAAAATTCGGTTTTCTCCTCCCCCTGAGCAACTGGAGTTTGAGGAAAAACTTTCCGACGCTTTTCCGATGCGGCTGATCTCACCGCCGGGAAGTCACATTCTGAATACGTCGATGGGGAACGTCGCGAGCATCTTGAAGTTAGCCGGGGGAGAACCGCAAGTCGTCATCCATCCCGCGGATGCGTTGACCCGAGGAATCTCGGATGGGGAGCGCGCCATGGTTTCGAGCCCGACCGGATCGATTGTCCGTCGTGTTCGGGTGAGCGACGAGGCCAAAGCAGGAGTGGTGGTCGCACTCGGGCAATGGTGGCCCAAATTAGCCCCGGATCGCAAAAGCCTCAACGATATCACCAGCGAACGATTGACCGATTTGGGAGGGGGCAGCACGTTTGGGAACGTTGCCGTCCAAGTTACGAGGATGGAACCTTCTCGGTTACAACTGGAAAAATAGACGCCGCTTGGTACAGTGGTCGGTGATAGCCGACGAGAACCCGTCCACCAGAAAGATCCTTGACAATATGGAACTGCCGGTCATTCAATCGAACAGCAGCTCGGAATCCGCCGATTCACCATCCATCGATTCACCATCCATGGGGTGTATGACCGCTCCGACCTTTGAGCCCAGCAGGCGATTGCCGTCTTGGTTGCGGCGCGAAGTGCCGAAAGGGAACGAGAATCGATTTACCTCCGGTTTGCTGAGCGAGTTGAAACTGGAAACGGTCTGCGAGAATGCAAAGTGCCCAAACCGCATGGAATGCTATTCGCAGAAAACAGCTACTTTCATGATCCTCGGTAATGTCTGCACGAGGCCTTGCGGATTCTGTGCGGTGCAGCGAGGCAAGCCTGATGAATTGGAATTGGATGAACCGGAGCGAGTCGCAGAAGCGGCCCACCGGTTGGGGCTGCGACATGTCGTGATCACCTCGGTCACGCGCGACGACCTGCCCGATGGAGGCGCGGAGCACTTCTACCAATGCGTTCTCGCGGTGCGCAAGAAGACGGGGGCGACGATCGAAGTGCTAACCCCTGATTTTGTACGGCATAAGCATGGCCTGGATCGGGTCATCGAGGCAGTGCCCGAGGTTTTCAACCACAACATGGAGACAGTCCCACGCCTCTATCGAAGGGTTCGAGGTCCTAAGAGCGATTACGCTTGGACATTGGAGTTGCTACAGCACGTCAAGCGGTCCAATCCCGCGATCAAAACCAAGAGTGGATTGATGCTTGGGTTGGGAGAAACGCGCGAGGAGCTCCTCGAATGTTTAGCGGATCTTCGACGGGTCGATTGCGACTTCCTTACCCTCGGACAGTACTTGCAACCCGGCCCCAAATACTTGCCCGTCGAACGCTATGTACATCCCGATGAATTCGAAGAGCTTCGAGGCATCGCTAAAGGAATGGGGTTCAAGCGAGTGGCATCGGGGCCGTTCGTAAGATCGTCCTACCACGCCAAGGAAATGGCTGACGCCGATTGATGCAAATTGACACAGTTGTCAGGGTAATCCTGGCACCGGCCGGCAGCCGATTGTGGTAGCCCGAATCTAGTTCGTCTCGCACCGGTTTTGTTCATCGTATTTTTAAAATAGTTTCACCAATCGCTTGCCATTCAGCCCGGTGCTGCCTAACATAATGACATAGGCCTTGCGGTTATCTGAATTTCGGGCGTGATCAGATAGCTGTAAGGCCTTTTTTCGTTTTTCCATCTGCGTGCAACCGCTTGGCAATCTCTCTTTAAGAGCACTCTCTCTTTAGGTGCATCCTGTTCTTTAGGTGCTCCTGTATCGAACGCGATCTCGTGGGGCGTTTATTCACGGTCGGAACGGGCGCGAGCTCCGTGGAGCTCCCGATCGTTTTGCGGCGTCAGAAAAATTCTGATTTTCCTCGCCTGGGTATTCGTGTTTCGTGCACTAATAGACTGGACGCATCCCAGCGAAGAGAAAAATTGAGATGGAATCACGCACTACACATTCCCGATTGCAATTGCCCTCGCCATCGACGTATCCGCACTCCAGTATGGTGTCGTTGGATGCGCAGAATTATTGGGCGGAAGCATCCGACGAGGAGCTCTGCGACATCGTGGCGCGCACCGGGTCGCGCGATGCGATGGAAGCGATCGTTCTGCGACATAGCCCCATGCTTTGCCAGATCCTTTCTCGGTGGTTGCGAGGCTGCACCGATCGCGAGGAAGCTTACCAAGCGACATTGATTGTTTTGTTGCAGTCGATCCCTCGCATTCGAAAGCGAGCATCTCTCAGCAGCTTTGTTTTCGGTGTCGCATATCGTGTTGCGAAAAGGATACGTCAAACGCGATTGCAAGAATCCTCGCGATGCGAGCCCATGACACTAGATGATATCGCTAGCCCCGATTCCGATACGACAGAAAGACCCTTCGAGCTGCTGGCAATCCGTTTGCAGTTGGAGGTACTAGATGAAGAGTTGAAGCTGCTCCCCGAATCGCTTCGCTCGCCCATCATCGAACACTACTACGCGGGGCGATCCATTCCACAGATTGCGGACGCGATGCAATTGTCGGTGAGCGCCGTCGAGGGACGCATCAAACGGGGGAAAATGCAGCTCCGGTCACGATTGGCGTTGCGAGGTGTCAGCGTCAGCGCATCCCTCGCGGCAATCGCAACGATACCCAACGTTGCGACCGCTTCCGAAATGAACCATTGGTTGCACCGATTTTGGAATGTCTATCCAAACGATTCTCACAACCCGACCTCGCCAGACGGCTTGGTCTCCTCTTCTACTCTTCAACGTCTCGTCCAAGGAGAATTGGTTATGAAATGGTCTGCTTTACAATCCCCGTTGGTTTGGAGCGGCGCGGTCGCCGCGATCACATTGCTGGGAGTCGCCTCCATTCCCCTGAGCCTCCCCGCACAAGGTGAGTCAGGACAAATCGCCATCACGAGCGCGCCAACGAACGATGATTCGACACCTGTCTCCATCGCACAGCAGGGGAGTTTCCAAGCGTCAGGTGGAGATCCCAATCTGAAAACGAACAATGAGCCAGCCGATTCGAACGATCCATTCGATCCATTCGGTGGTTCAGAACCACCGTCGATGCCACCGTTGATGAATAATAAGAACCCGATCGCCAAATACACACCCGCACCGCCCAAAACGACGACCTGGCAAGTGCAGGGGCCTCTACCTGGTTGGATGGATGGGGAACTGGATCAAGAGGAAATAAAGACCGCCGACGCACTACGAAACAAGTTGTCGAAGACAAAGATCGATGTCCAGTTGAGCGGAGTCCCGCTTTCCGCGGTTTTGACATCGATTTCGGATCAAATCGGAGTCGATTTCTTCGTCGATGAGAAGGCGCTCGAGGAGCAAGTCGTTTCGCCGGATGAGCCGATTACGCTAATGTTCAAGAATCAAGTCGCCGTTCGTGACGCGCTTTCCTTGATACTGAAGCCTCTGGAGCTGACCTACCATATTCGACATGGGATGGTCGTTGTCACGGGCCGTGATCACGAGAAGGAGACAGTGCGAACCTACGACTTGAGTTACATCCTTCCCGACAACAGCACGGTGCATGAGCTGATGGCGGTTATCCGAACCAGCGTGCAACAGGATGTGTGGGATATGAGCGGTGGAACCTCTACCCTCGGAGTGTTTGGATCCATGTTGATCGTGAACGCGAATGAAGAGACCCATCAGGATCTAGAGCGACTGCTCCGAGAATTGGCGCGACAAAACCGAAGTCACATCCAACCCGCTCCTCCTGCTCCGGCTCCCGCGAACGGCTCGATGGGGGGCATGGGAGGTGGTTTTGGAGGTATGTTTTGAGGTTAGGGGGGCGATGTGAACGGAGTGATCGATCACGAATAATCCGCCACGAGCTCCATCCATTCGTCGAGCGAAAGCCCATCAACCTGAGCAACAGGTTGTTTCTCGGCGGGGCGTTTTGGACCGACTAGGGAGCCGTTTTCGGGATCTTCCGCAAGGGATGCGGAAGCGATATCCAAAAGGGACGGGGTTGCTTCGCCCGATACGCAACTAAAGGCGGAGCAAGCTGGGCAGCCGCATGTTTCCATCCCATCGGCGGCTCGTCTCGCCAGAGTGCTGGTGCTTCGCACGATCCGTGTCTCGCGGTCTACCGATTGCAAATCATGTACAAACGACGCGAATGGCAAAACCTTGCCCTGGTTCGGGGCTTCCCCTTCGCCACTTCCGCTTGAGTTGGGGCCGACTCCGTTCCTGTTGATGTAATTGATCACTAGCAGGACATCCAACGGGTCAAGGACTCGATCACCGGTCGGGTCCCAATAGGGAGGCGCGGTAAGCCCAGAACCCTGCAATGCACGGCTACCACCGCGATTGATCTCGTTGATGAGGAGCAGGACATCCAAGGGGTCAACGCCTCCCTGGTTATTGACGTTCTCCGGGAGGGTGGGGTTTTGCCAAGGGCTGGGAGGAAGGTAGATCCCGAAGTCGGTATGGGAAATGGCGGCACTAGCCAGGACAACCGTTTGCAAACTGGAAACAGGGTAGCTTGATTCATAACCTGAGGTGGGCCCACTCACGCGCAGGTTGTAGGTTCCAGCTGGGAGATGCGGGAATGAATAGCTTCCATCGCTTCGAGCCACCGTTGTCGAGCGAGGTCCAAAGCGGAGATTGTCCAGCTTGACAAATGACTTGTCGAATCCTCTCGCAATCACATAGGAGATGTTCGGGGACGTGGAGCCGACCTCGAGCGTCACCCGTTGTCCCCCCAACAATCCTTTACGTTCCGATCTTGCTACGAGATTGCCAATGGCATCGTAAGCGTCCAATCGGACATCGGTGTCGTCGATCACCGCAAACACATCGATCGATGCGAAAGTCGTGTTGGCGTCGAACCGAGCTCGAAGCTGTTGGTCATCTCCGGAAAACGAGTCGAGGATTGTCCCGTTGATCGCAACCGGCTTGAAGACTTTGGTCCCCGTGGAAGCGGCGGAGTCGGTGAGGACTGCGATCCGACCGTTGGTGTTATTTCCAATCGTATCGATGCGGACCCCATTTTGCACCGTATTGAGTTGACCGTTGCCGAAGTCATCGGGCTCCAGAGTACGCTGCAATTGGAGGACTTGACCGGCCCCGTTCACAAGGGCGATCGTGGCGCCTGGAAGACCGTTTTCGTTAGCGTTCCAAGTCCCGTTCTGGTTGGAATCGTTCCAAACAAATCCATTGATGCCGGAGACAATCGTCACATCCGGTTGTGCCCCCAACACGCCTTGGAACAGATTGCTAGTGACGCCGAGATCCGCATCGATGGCTCGAATCTCGATGGAACCTGTGGTGACGCTCAACGGAATCGTGACGTCGACATTTGTTTCGTAGGCTCGAGGGGTAGCGATCGTCGTCCAAGCTCCTCCGTTGAGTCGGTACTCGATGCGATCGATCGTGTTGAGCGTAATGTTGTTCTGCAAACCGGAGGAGTTGAGATTCGGCAGCGCTTGGGCAGCGGCTCGGCCGACGAATCGATAGTTCGCGCCGTTGGCAGACATCCGCCCCGTTCCTTCCAGCAACAACGGAACATCGAGGACGTCAAAGATGCCATCACCATCGGAATCTTTCCAGCCGATTTGCGCCAGAGTCGAGTCGGGCGACACAAGACTCGTGTAAGCGGTTTGAAGCGACGTGTCGCTCGACATGATGCTCGGCTGCTGCACGAAGCCGCTTTGCGGATTGAGGTCGACCGCATTGGTGTTCTGCGCGTTGTAGTAACCGCGTCGTTGGTAGTAATTGCCACTGCCCGGATATTCATCGCGAGCCCAGAACATATGGCCCGTCTCATGCGTGAACGTCGATGCAGGACGATCCGACGGAACTACTTGGAATAGCCCGCCGGCAAAAGCGAACGCTCGGGAAAACGATCCGCCAACTGCAAAAGAGTCGTCGGCGTCGTTGCGAGAATTGACGACGAAAATTGTGAACGACCAGTCGGTGTCCCATTTCTGACGCTGCGCATGGTTGAATGCGCGCATATTCGTCTCGAGATCTGGACTGCTAGCATAACCGATGTCGGTCAAGAATTCGGAAACCCACAAGGAATAGGCGTTCGAGTTTCGGTTGATCGGTTCGTAAGAAATCGGTGGTTGGTTGTCGACATAGGTTCTATCGAGCACCCATTCCAGCGTATGAACCGACGACTTGGTGGCCAGAAGCTGCGTCCACCAGTTCAGTCCCGTTTGAATGTTCGAAAAGACCTGCTCTACCTGGGCCGGGGACCAATCCTCCGTGCTTGGATCGATGGACCCATCGCTCTCCAGAAATACGGGAGTGACAGCAATCCGGCCAAGCATGAATTCGCCGGTATCCTCGGGCTCCGCCCCAAACGGTAGGGAAGCCATGACGCGACGAGACTCCAGGATCTCGACTCGGAGCCGTCGAAGGTTCTTTTTGCTCGCTTTCGCCATATGCTGCTTCGTCTACGAGGGAAACAAACGCCGTCTATTGGATGTTAGCCTGCCGAAAAGATTCCCCAAACTCTATCGAAGAAGAACGACTTTTCTCCCCGGGTAAACTCTACGCATTTTAACGCCTATTCCAGTTTTCCGTTCGGCGAGCCTTGCTCTGAGCCCCTTTTGCGAGCTGCCGAGGCAAGCGGACTGTGACTTTTGGCCAACACCAAACCCGTAAAGTGCTCTTCACGCGGCCAACCGACGATCCTAATCTTCGAGACAATCCGTAGACTCGGCCGAACCGGAAAAGTCGTTGTACACGGAAAAGTTAAAGAAACCGTCACGATCGTTACGATGAACCAGAGACGGTTCCATAGCCTCGCCACAGGACGGCGTTGACTAGTTGGATCGAAAGGAATCGACCCATGACAAATGAAATGCCAACGAGAAAAAGCCCGACGAGCCGCGCCCGTGATTGGGGAAATACTCCCATTTTGTTCTCGTTGAAAAACGTGCAGCCATTATTGGTCGCTGCGCCGCCTCGACCGGAGGGGAATGTCGCTGCGCCTCCATCGATCGCTGTCGATACTGGCACGTCAACCGCTCCCGTTCCAACGCCAGCCCCATTTTCTCTTGAACCCGAGGGACCGAGGGTCAAACCCAGGGCGATCTCGAAATTGGGATCCCTGCTCAAGAACAGCATTGCCGTCACTTTGCTTGTGCTGTTGGTTCTGTTGGTGATCAAGATCTCCGTCAGCGATTCCCCGCTTAGCAAGCAATCTGCAAATTCGTCGACCGCTTTAGATGCGTCGCCCGTGCTGGATTCGTCCCCCACGCCGGAAATCGCCTTGGATACCATCGTCGTTCCATCGCCAGCAGCTCCGTCGCCAGCCCTTACTTCCGCGCCGGTTGCGGTTCCGAACGTTGAAACTGCTTCGGCAAACGAATCCGTTGCAACCGTACCTCCCGTTCAACCTCCATTGCTACTCACTGCATCGAATCCAAATCCTCCCTTGGCTGAACCGGCAAGCTTGATTCCTGCCAGCAGTGAAAGGGGGCCGACCTTTGAAGGAATTCGAAGTCCTGTCGGGGTCGGGGAAGAGGAAATTCCAACTCGAATTAGCCAACCGACGCCATCGCCTACGTACAGCACGATGAAGCCGACGGAAACCGCGCTTCCTCTCGCGGGAGGAGACCCCATTTTTTCCACACCAAACCCCGTGGTGACACCAAACTCCGTGGTGACACCAAACCCAGTCGTGACACCAAACCCCGTGGTGACACCAAACCCAGTCGTGCAGGAGCCTCAAGGGGGACTGGACATCAGTATCCACACCACCGCCACTCCCGATCTACCAACCGATTCGGTGATCGACCTCTGGAATCGCGCCAATGGCAAAGTCACCAGCGCGTCCCCCGCGACGTTGAAGCAACCGGTACCCTACGCACCGGTGTCGACTCAAGCCACATTGCCGTCCGCACCTTCTTCCTATCAACCGATCTCGACGGGTTGGGATTTTGCAAACCCTGCCCTACCCGTCTCCAATCCGACGTCCTTTCCCAACTCTCCGAGCAGATCTGCAACCAGTGGAGCGACCAATCCAACGATCTCGAGTCCGACTCCTTCCTGGTCCAATCTAACACCTTCCGGGCAGCCGAGCGCAACGACTCCCCTGTCGGGTCAGCCTTACCCTCCTAAGGCACAGGAGTACCGTCCATTGACCGTGCAGCCGACGGAACCAGTAGTTGCACCGAACACGCCGACAGGTACCGTCAATCGCTATCAACCGATTCGGCAGCCGGCGGGAACCGCGACGGGAACGGGCACTTCTTTCGGCTATCCAGCGATCCAATAGGCGACGACTCCAACCAACACACAGGTCGACAGAACATGAGTAACGAAGTCAATCAAGCCTACTTGCGTGCCTATATCAAGAATCGGGTTGCGAACCGACCGAGTCCCGACTCTTCTTCCCCATTGCCATCGAAAAACACGTTGAACGGTGCAGGCGAAACCGAAACGACCTACCGACGAGCGGACGTGGGGGCACCCGGAGCGCCGGCAGCACGCCAATCGTCCCCCTTGGCAAAACCTATCTCGACCCATGTTTCGGCGCCCGCCCCGCGTGCACCGGAGGCCCCGCCTCTTGTGCCGGAAGACGTTCGTGGCGTATGGTCTCCCCTCGGAGCCGAGCGTGGAATGAAGGGGACGGGGGTACTCCGTGCTCAGCCTGCGGTGGTCGTGAATGGCGTTCCGACGATGGTTGTCCATCCCGAATCTTTGGCGCAGCCCACCGCCGCGCCGCCGAACAAACCGATACCCCGCAGTGTCACCAGTCCGGCACATCCTTTTCCATCGATCCGGATCGACTCCGGCCATGGCAAAGTCGCTTCCCATTTGGCCCCTGTAGCTCCTACCCCTGCTCCTGCCCCTGCTCCGGTTTCCCCCAAGGCTCATCCCCTGGCGCCACCGCAATCCGTCGAGCGTCCAGCCGCGACCGTTTCGAGTGAAGAAGTTCGCGTGATTGCCGACTCGGAGCCAATGACATCGCACGCTACGCGAGCACCGATTTCACAGCGACATCCAGCGACTGCTCCTCCGCGGATGGATCGCAAAGAAACGAATAAAGCGACCGCCGAAGTTCCCTTGCCCGTTGCGTTTCGTCCCTCTTGGGAGGTGGACAAGTTCTTTTGGCCTGAAGTGCTCCTCCAGCTGGAAAAGTCCAATCGCTCCGCCTTTGATCAAATCGGGCATCACCTTCGTTTGGCAAATCAAGACGGTTTGCGTGTGATGGCGATCACAAGCGGTGAACGCGGGGTCGGGCGCAGCACCGTCGCCATGCACTTGGCCCGCTGTGCAGCCGCCGCGGGATTGCAAGTCGGATTGCTGGACGCCGATACCTGTTATCCGAGCCTGATCGATCAGCTCCGACTCGATATGGAGCACGGATGGCAAGACTGCCTGTTTGAGAACGTTCCGCTCGAGGAAGTTGCTGTTCGTTCGGTGGAAGACAATATTACCGTCTATCCTCTCACGTCCATCATCGCGGCTCAACAGCTTCATGCTAACTTGAATCGCATTGCCCGGATCGTCAAGCGGGTAGCTTCGGTGCACGATATTGTTTTCCTCGATTCGAATCGATTGAATCTGGAGCAACGGGACTTGGTGGGAGTATCGCAAGAGTGCGTTGTGGATGCAGCGGTTCTCGTAGTGGATACGGAGTTGAGCATTCGAGAGAAAGTCGACACGGCGAATAGCATTCTCCAGGGGATGGGGATTGCTTCGGTCGGTATGGTCGAGAACTTTCACGCGTAAGAGAAGGGTTTGTGGATATGTACGAGTCGCATTGGAATCTGGCTGAACGACCGTTCGAAGCGAAAGCCAACGAGAACTCGTACTATCCATCGGAGAGCCATCAGGCGGCGGCACTGAAGCTTGGTTACGCGATCGAGCAACGTCGCGCGATCGCGGTTCTTTGCGGGGAATCAGGGTTAGGGAAAACCATGATCCTCGAATCCTGTCTCGAGCAACTTGCCGATTCGTTTTCCCCGATCGCCCGCGTGGTTTACCCCGCGATGCCTTCGGAGCAATTGATCCAGCACATCGCCCGGCAAATCGGACCGCAGGAGAAGGGATCCTTATCGGATTTGGCCCGGTCGATCGAATTCTTGGATCGCGTCCTCCGTCATAACGTTGCGCAGAATTTGCACGCTGTCGTCGCGATCGACGAAGCGCATCTCCTGTCCCAGTTCGGGTCGTTGGAAGGGGTCCGATTGCTTCTCAATCTGGCATCCGATTCTTGTCTCCACGAATCCCCGATCACCCTCGTCCTTTGCGGGGCGACATCCATCATCTCGCAGCTTGCCAAAAGTTCGTCGCTGGAGGATCGCATCTCCGTTCGATGCGTTCTCGAACGATTTTCGCTCGACGATACGACCGCCTACATCCAACATCGAATGCGTCAGGCGGGAACGGATCGAGATGATATTTTTTCGGCTGCTGCCATCGAAACCGTTCAGCTATTGTCGATGGGAGTTCCCAGGCGAATCAATCGCTTGTGTGATCTAGCGTTGATGATCGGTTTCGCGCAAGATCTCCAACAAATCGATCCTCGAACCATCGAAAATGCCCATCGCGAACTCTCTTCGGTTCGCCACGCCGCTTGATTTCTCCGGTGATGCAGCACCAGCAGTCGTTGATCGGATGATCGAAGCTTGCCAGTAGCAGTGGGGATTGCCTCAGGCTAAATTGTGGGTCGCTGTTTGCCGATTCACGAGAGAAAGTAGAGGCATGGAACGCATTGTTGCGATCGATTTTGAAACCGCCAACCAACAACCCAATTCGGCTTGTCAGGTAGGTTTGGTGGTCATGGAGGGATTCGAGATCGTGTTCGAACGATCTTGGCTTATCCGGCCTCCGCGATTGTTTTTTTCGCCACAGTGTGTTCGCGTGCATGGCTTGACCGCTCGCGATTGCATGAACCAGCCCACTTGGGAGGCGATTTGGCCGGAGATCCGTGAAATTCTCCGCAAAAGTGTCTTGCTCGGGCACAATGTCGGATTCGATGCGCGGGTTTTAGCGGAGACTTGCAAGCACTACGAGCTGGCGATCCCCCCGCTGGAGATTCAATGCACACGATTGCTCGCGAAACGCGTTTGGCCGGCACTCGATGGACATGGTTTGGCAAACGTCGCTCAGCATTTGGGACTTTCGTTTCAGCACCATGACGCACTGGAGGATGCGAGGGCGAGCGCAACGATCGCTCGCTTAGCGCGCGAGAAGACGCGTACGGGAAGTTTCCTGGAACTGGAGGAATCGACCGGACTGCTTCGAGGTGCGATACGCGTCGATCGGGTTCAGCATCCGCGGGCCATCCGATTGCACCGCGAGCAGAGCGAAATCGAAGTCCCGGTCCGTGTGCAATCCAAGGTGTATCGAGCCGATGGTGTTCCCTCCGCGTCGTCTCAAGGGGTGAGGCGAGCCAAGGCGCTCTCGCAGACGATTCTCGACCGAGCCGCATCGCTCCAGCCGTTGGCGGGCAAGCAGGTGGTGCTCGTAAACAGTTTGCTCGGGCTGGATCGGCAGGAAGCGATTCGCTTTCTCGAATCCTTGGGGGCCGAGGTCCACGCGCAGTTGAACTTCAAGATCCAGTACGTGATCTTCGGTGTTCCCTCGGCGGCTGCGGCTACCCCCTCTCTTTTCAGCGACGGGACCTTCTTCGGGGTCGCCGAAGGAACGGATCCCGAGGTGAGCCGGATCACTCTCGAGATGGAAAAACGAAGAGGTTTGGGGCAAACGATCGTCAGTTTGTCCCAGCGACAATTGCTGGCAATGATCCCGTGTGCGGCAGAAATCGTTCGAGGGGATTAGCGAAACTATGCCAAATGTCTGCCAAAACAAATTCCCTTTTTTTCCCGATGGACCAGACGTGTCATCGCCTTGTGCGAGATTGTCCTAAGTCGTCGCAGGGCAATGCCTTAAGAGGGGTTTGGATCGTTTTCCGAACAAGTGGTTCCACCGAGAGGAGGCACCTCAACCCTTGAACTGCCAAGCTCTTGCGCGACCCTGGTCCACAAGTTTGACTGGGGTTCCAGCAATCGCTAAGATGCTCGCCATGACGCAACATGTTGTGCCAGCATTCGCGTAGAATACTACCAGTAGTGGTGTTTCGCGAGGCTGGCGGATGTGGATTCTGGGTTCAGAGCTGTTGGCGGACGAAGGAGCTGTTAGCGGCCTGCTTGGAATCGCAGTCGGAGGCTTTGTGGAGGGTACGAAACCCGTCGGCAAGGGAAGTTTCTATTCATTCGGTAGCAGGGTGGCTCGAACAGTGGTCGGTTCGTTGGACGTCAATTTGCTGCCAACTTCATATTTGATTCTCGAAGGAGTCGCACCAGTATGGCAATTGTAGAGATGGGCCGCGATAGCAAGAAAAGATCTCGGACGACGCATGAGGCACGCGGCGATCGGGGTGGGTTGAAGATCGAGTCCCGATTCTGTCCAAACGACGTCGCAGATCCATTCGATACCGTGCAATGGGAATTGCGCAGTGCGGCGATCAAAGATGAGTCGGGGAAAGCGTTGTTCGAGCAAAAGAACTGCGAGATCCCATCCGACTGGAGTCAGCTTGCAACCAATGTTGTGGTGAGCAAGTATTTCTACGGCGACCACAACAATTCCAATGAACGAGAGTCATCCGTTCGCCAGTTGATCCATCGTGTTACACGCACGATGGCCGATTGGGGAATCGCCGATGGTTACTTCGACACCCCAGAGGATGGCGAGCGATTCTACCGCGACTTGACCTGGCTCTGCTTGCATCAATATGGTTCGTTCAACTCCCCGGTATGGTTCAACGTCGGACTTTATCAGCAGTACAACGTAACCGGGGCCAAGTGCAATTGGCATTACAACGTCACGACCGGCCAAGTCGAGCAGCCAGAGAATCCCTACGAGTACCCCCAAGGGTCCGCATGCTTTATCCAAAGCGTGGAGGACAACATGGAGGACATCATGCGCTTGGCGACGAGCGAGGCGATGTTGTTCAAGTTCGGCTCGGGAACAGGAACCGATTTGTCGACCATTCGCAGCAGCCGCGAGAAGCTCTCGGGTGGAGGAAAGCCGAGCGGTCCTCTCTCCTTCATGCGAGTTTACGACCAGATCGCTGCAGTGGTGAAGTCGGGCGGGAAAACGCGCCGCGCCGCCAAGATGCAATCGATCAAAGTCTGGCACCCAGATGTGATGGAGTTCATTGAGTGCAAGTGGAAGGAAGAGCAAAAAGCTCATGCACTCATCCGCGAAGGTTACGAGTCGAACTTCAACGGAGAAGCTTACTCGTCTGTCATGTTCCAAAACGCGAACTTGTCCGTTCGCGTCACCGATGAATTCATGTCCGCCGTTGCCGACAACAAGGCTTGGAAGACCCGTTGGGTGAGCGACAAGTGCGAAGCGGAGCCACCGACTTATCAAGCGCGCGACATCTTGAATCGTATGTCCGAGTGCGCGTGGCACTGCGGCGATCCCGGAGTGCAATACGACACGACGATCAATAAATGGCACACGTGTCCTAACAGCGGCCGCATCAACGCCAGCAACCCGTGCTCCGAGTACATGTTCCTCGACAACACGGCTTGCAACCTGGCTTCGATCAACTTGATGAAGTTCCGCCGGGACGATGGCACGTTTGATCACGATGGATTCACGGCAGCGTGCCGCGTCTTCTTCATCGCCCAAGAAATCTTGGTCGACCATGCGAGCTACCCGACCGATCGCATCGCATTCAATAGCCATTTGTTCCGTCCTTTGGGGCTGGGCTACTCGAACTTGGGCTCCCTCATTATGACCTCGGGAATCCCTTACGATTCCCCCGAGGCGCACGGCATGTGCGGTGCGATCACCGCGTTGCTGCATGGCGCAGCGAACTTGACCAGCTCCGAAATCGCTGGTGTCGTAGGAACCTTCACCGAGTACGACGAGAATGCCGAGCCGATGATGCGGGTTATGCAAATGCACCGCAACGCCGTCGAGCAAATCGATTCGTCGGGACCAGCTTATTTGAAGGATGCCGCCCGCTCCGTCTGGGAGAAAGTCCTGGAGTCAGGGCATCGCAACGGATTCCGCAACGCGCAAGCGACGGTATTGGCCCCCACCGGCACCATCAGCTTCATGATGGATTGCGATACGACCGGTATCGAGCCCGATATCGCGTTGGTGAAGTACAAGCAGCTGGCGGGTGGAGGTATGCTGAAGATCCTGAACAAGTCGGTGCACATGGGATTGAGAAAGCTGGGTTACACCGAAGATCAAATCAAGTCGATTGAGGCTTATATCAACGACAGGGATACGATCGAAGGAGCTCCAGAACTGAAGACCGAGCACTTGCCGGTGTTCGATTGCGCCTTCACCCCCGCCAATGGGACGCGCAGCATTCGCTGGCAAGCCCACGTGGAGATGATGGCAGCCGCTCAACCGTTCTTGTCCGGAGCGATTAGCAAAACGGTGAACATGCCTAAGGAGAGCACGGTCGAGGACATCGGTAGTGCTTATTTCTGGGGCTGGGAATTGGGTCTCAAGGCGATTGCGATCTATCGCGATGGATCCAAGCAGAGCCAGCCTCTTTCGACCAAGTCGGAAGGGAAAAAGGCGGAAGAAGCGGCCGCGAAGACGGTGGAGAAGATTGTTTACAAACCTCGTCGCGAACGATTGCCCGACACTCGCAACTCGGTCACGCACAAGTTCAGCATCGCAGGGCACGAAGGCTATATCAGTGTCGGACTTTATCCAGATGGGCGTCCGGGCGAAGTCTTCATCACGATGGCAAAGGAAGGAAGCACGGTCGGCGGCTTGATGGATAGCTTCGGCACTGCTACCTCGATCGCTTTACAGTATGGTGTTCCACTCGAGGTGTTGGTGAACAAATTCAGTCACACCCGATTCGAACCGATGGGACATACGACCAATCCCGATATCCGTATCGCCAAGAGCTTGATCGACTATATCTTCCGTTGGCTTGGCTTGACCTTCCTCGATAGCTATCGAGAAGAGCACAAGATGAAGTCGGAAATGGCATCTCCCTCGGCAGCGACGGTGGCATTGACCTCGACCAAGACGCCTGTCAATGGAAATGGAGCGGAATCTCCTTCGCCAGTTTCCTCCTACACCAAGGCGCGATTCGTCGGTTTCGATAGTATTCCTGCTCGCGGGAATGGATCGGAAGGCTCTGGTTCCGCTCAGAAAGCGGAGGGGCGGGATACGCAATTTGCCGGATTCCAAGGTGACGCGCCGAGTTGTGACAACTGCGGTGCAATCACGGTCCGTGCTGGAAACTGCTACCTCTGCCACAACTGCGGTAACAGCCTCGGCTGTAGCTAACGAATCTCGGTTGTAGTTAGCGAAGATGCAACACGACAACGGTCGAGGATGACATCGCGTCCAGCAGTCGTCCTCGACCGCTTCCCACTGTAGAGCCGTCGTCTCGACGGCTTCTTTCGCCTGAAGGAAGAATTTGGCGTGGCATCAGTCGAGGACGACTGATGTACAGAATGTCGAACAGTTCTGAATCATGGATCCAGGATGTCGGCGATGGCATTCAAGTCGATGGCTTGGTATTCCATGGCTTCGCTACTTATCGTTGCGCCCGCTTTGTTCATGGCTCCCATGACCAAGACTCGCAACATATGCGCCATCGCGCCCGTCGGGCCTTGCTGCAGCGCTCGTTTGATGACTTTGTGATGCTGATTCAGGATCACATCGTTTTTATCCGCAGGCATTCGATCGAAATGTTGCTGAATGATTCGTTCAAAGCCCTTCGGTAAATCGCCGCTATCTTTGATCTCTTGAAAGGTCTTCGACAGCTCGTATCGCTCGTTGATGAATGCCAAGACAGGAGGGCTGTTTCGGCTGGTGGCCACAAACAAATTGATGTTCAGTTTCGCGAGGAACTCTTGCCACTCGATCCCTGCCTCTTTGCGTTGTTCAATACCGAGAATGGATTCGGTGAAGTTGCTTGACGAGGGACTGGCTGGGCGTAGTTCACTCCGCAAACTCTTGTTCTGCCCCAGCATGCTGGCAAGCAGCGTTTCCTCAAAGCTTCGGAAGGTATGGACGCAAGGAACCCCCGTGCTTCGAAAGAACTCGTTCATCCAGGTTTCTTGGCGTCGATCTGCGTTGTACCAAATGACGTAATCAACATCGGTTTCCACCAGCTCATCGGCGCGGCTCTTGTCCAGAATATCGATGAGCGTCAATTCCCCTTGGGAGGTGTTGAATCGATAGGTGCGTGCTAACAAGCTTCGGAGGCGATCGTCGTAGACGGCCATCCCTGCAAAAGTGTAGCGATGCCACTGGAGGATCGACTGCCATCTGGACGGCTCGCGGTCCGCGATTTTCTCGAAATGTTCATAGATCGCATGCTCCAAACTTTCGCAAACTGCGAGAAAGACCGCATCGCGCACCAGATCCTCGCGATTGGAAGTCGGGGAACAGTCGGGCAGTTCCAATACCCCTCTCAAAAATGGCGCCCAACCGGGGATCAGCTCACGGATATGACGCGAAATGATCATCCGGCGAACGCTGACTGCGATGGTGGCTTCGTCGGCAAAGCCCGGTGTTCGCTGCGGCGTTACATACAGGGCACCCCGCACGGAAACGGGGGACTCCATCGCAATCGGAATGGTATCGAGCGGGGTCTCGCCAAAGTACGAGGCCAACTCCTCGATCATGTTCTCCTGATCGGGCGTAGGATCCAACCAACTGGCTTGTATCAAATTAATGCGGGCCTTCGATTCATTGAGATAGATGGGAATCGGAAGGAAATCCGCATACTGCTTAATGCTGTCCTCGATCAGTTGTTCGTCTTCGGCGAAAATCGTGTAATTGGGTTTGAGGTACAAGGTGACCGAAGTACCTGGTGTCGTCTTATTCGAAGCGGATAGCTCGATCTCGGTGCCTGCCCCTGCCTCCCAACGTATCGCTTGCTCCCCCTCAAATCGCAAACTTTCGACGACGATCCTTTCGGCCAACATGAAGCCGGAGAACAATCCGATACCAAACTGACCGATCAAGGCGCTCCCGTCTTTTTTGCTGGCAGGCATCTGCGCGTCCGGGTTCTCCGCCGTAAAACCCTTCTTGATCAAGCCGGTAATTCCGACTCCCAACGTGCCCAAGTAATCCTCTGCTTCGGCGGGGGAAAGTCCGATGCCGTTGTCATGAAACGAGATCGTGCGATGCATTTCGTTTTGAGTCACATCGATGCGTCCTTGGTAACTCAGATCGCGTGCTCTGCGACGCATGATCGCATCGTGAGCATTTTGCAATAGTTCACGAATGGGAGTATTGGGATTCGAGTACAGGGAGGTTCCCATGATCTCGATGATCCCAGCAATATCAACCTTGAAAGGAATTCGCTTCGGGAAAGAAGGGGATTCGTGGCTTTGTGACATCAAGACTTTCCAGAAGCTTTTTCGAGTACCTCTTCGGCCACGTAGATGGGAAGGGGTGGTTGGAACGTGACGGCGATCGCGATGGCATCGGACGGGCGGGTATCGATTTCGAGCAACTCCTCTCCCCGGCGGATGCGCAGCTGGGCAAAGTAGGTTTGGTCCTGCAGGTCCGTAATGGCGACACTTTCCACTTCCCCCCCCAAGGCCTCCGCGACCTGTACCACCAAGTCGTGCGTGAGGGGGCGAGGCGGCTTCGCGACACTTTTCACCCGACGGTCGATACTGGTCGCTTCAAAGATCCCGATCAGAATGGGCATCTGGCGATCTCCGTCAACCTCTTTGAGGTAGATCACTTGGTTATCGCTAATCTCGCTGATGATGATTCGAGAAAGCTGAACGGGGATGGGAGACGACATGTTTCGAGATTCCAGGGGACGGGTTCGCAACCGGATCCATTGTAACCGATCCCCTTGGCAGATCGTAGGACTTGCGGGTGACAGACTGCGATAGCTTGGTATCATTTCAATCCAAGTAATTTGGACTGTTTTTGACGATTGGAATGATTGAATGGCTAGCACACCGTTAGGACTTTCGGCGAATCTCTCTGGGCAAGTGGCAATGGTCACAGGAGCTTCGCAGGGCTTGGGACAGACGATCGCAATTCGCTTGGCCGAGAATGGCGCCAAAGTACTCTGTATCGCCCGCAATGCGGAAAAGTTGGCGAGCACCGTCGCCACCATTCAAGAAAACGGGGGCGAGGCGATTGCTATTTCGTGCGACGTGACCGATCGGGCTTCCGTAGAACAGTTGTTCGAACGCGTCGAGACAGAGTTCAAGCGACTGGATATCATCGTCAACAACGCGGGGATCACACGCGATACCTTGTTGCCTCGAATGACCGACGTCCAGTGGGACGAGATCCTGGCCGCCAACCTTACCAGTTGTTTCTTGTTTTGCCGCGCCGCTACCCGCATCATGATGGGACAGCGATACGGCCGCATCATCAACATGTCGAGCGTCTCCGGCTTGATCGGCAACGCAGGACAGACGAATTACTCGGCGACCAAAGCTGGGATGATCGGCCTTACCCGTTCGCTGTCCAAGGAGCTGGCCAAACGAAAAATCACTGTCAATGCGGTAGCTCCTGGATTCATCGAAAGCGATATGACCAAGGCGTTGGGGGAAGCGATCACCGACGAAGTGAAGAAACGAATTCCAGCCAACCGATTGGGGCAAGCTGACGATGTCGCCGCCTGTGTCCTATTCCTTGCCAGCCCAGCAGCCAGCTACGTGACCGGTCAAGTCCTCACGGTCGACGGCGGAATGACCGGCTGATATCTCGCCTAGCGATCGTCCACAGACCGCAAGGTCTCCTAATCGGCCAACGCGGCCATCCACACCTTACCCTAGGGCAACGCCCTAGGTGACGTTTGTAAATCGCCTCAGCCGAGAGTGGCCGGGTCGGTTCCAATCGTGCCGACGAGTTCGCTCACATATTCGTCACTCTGGCATCGAGCCAACATCGACTTGGCATGCTCCAGTTTGCTTCGCAAGCTCAGTCGCTCGATGACCGGCAAGTAATTAGGGCGACTGCAGTACTCGGTCAACGTCTCGACATGGCGGCTCCAAAGTCTCATATCGACCTTCTGCTTTGCCAACAATCGATTGCGATACCAATCGCTTCGAAGCATCGACTCGCGGCAGAACAAGTTTCGGACTTCTTGTGAATCGATGGTGTGACCATTCCAGTGCCCATCCACCATGATCTTCAATACCGCTTGCAAGGGTGGGCAGGCGATTTCAAAGCTTCCATCTTGCAGGTAGACCTCCGCCACCTTCTTCTGCGATTCCGCGATGAACAATACGCCATCGATGAACGCTTCGAGATTCTGCTTTTCCGGGCACAGGATCCTCTCCTCGAAGACCCGTCGAGGGTTGTCGAAGACTCGTCCGAAGTAGCTGCGAACGAATTTGTCCGTGATGCGATATCCAAGGCGACTCGCAGGAACTTGGACTCCGTTGTGTTCGAAATCTTGGACCTTTTCCAACATTCCATCTCGCATCATCGCGTCGGGGCATCGTTCCTCGGGCCGAAGCCTGCACCAGATCTCCGGTACAAACATGCTGATGTCGTGACCCACTTCGATATCGGGGCCGATGTGCCCAGCCGCGGTGCTAAAACCTCCCAAGCCGGTGAGGATCATGCTGACGACGGTCGCGTTCAAGTCGTAGCACATATTGAGAGCATTGAAGGGCCCTTTGGTTAATGCCCCTTCGCTTCCAGCACCGGTCGTCGATGGAGATTTACCCGTAAACGAACAGACGTAATCCATCAACAGTTCAGGAAGTTCCTGGTAATGGATTGGATTGTAAACAGCGAGTGGCCGGATTTTGGCCTCCACATCGGGCGGATTGTTTCGCCGACCAGAAAGGATGGCATTGACCGGAATCGGAACCTTTTGGTCGTTGGACGCTGCCCGGAAGAGTTGCAACCCACGAAAGGCGACGTACCGGTCGAAGGCATGGGTCAAGTCGGGTCGATCTTGCAAATAGCGAGGATTCTTGGACGGCTTTCCATCGACCAATCGCGGTTGGGCTGAGGAGATCACGAACTCCGAATCTTCATTCTCTACAAAATGGCGAAGCCGATTCTGCATCGGTGCAGTGTATTGTTCAAATTCGATAATGTTAGCAATCTCTTGCCGAACGGTTTCTTTGGCAAGGGGCTCGTAGTTGCAGAAAAAGTTGCCGACGTCGGCCATGTCCTTTTCCGTCTGTTTGTCCAAGCCTCGGTGGATGGCATCGTCTGGACGCTGAAACAGTCGGTATTCGCAATTGGCGACGAATTTGAAACTGTCGTCCGTCCTCTTTTCGTCGAAAGGACTGAGGCCTTGCAAATATCGATGGGGAACCACCACGCTGGCGGTGATATCGTCCTCAAGTTGAATCTTCACCGCGGCGGCGAAATCTTGACGCAATTTGTACATCCGCCATCGGCCTTGATGATCCAATCCCACGCGCAGATACATGCCGACCAATTTTCGATTGCCGTATTTCAATTCATGCCCATTGTCTCCATTGACGACGTCGACACCGAAATGCTCGCGCCAATTTCCACCCCACTCAGGTTTGGAGAAGCGTTTGATGATGAACGCCATCGCATACAGGTGGGAAGGGATGGAGCGAAGCCATGTGTTGTAGGAGTCGGTGTATTCATTCGACGGCGTGAGGAGCTTGATCACGCTTCCTAGCGAACGGCGAGGGTCCAGCGGCTTTCGGCTTGCGCGCTGGCTGTAGTCTGGCTTCTCTTTCGATCCTTCTTTCCAGCGATCGGAGTAATCCCGATTGAAGATCAAATCGAGTTGATCGAAATCGGACTCGATATCGGCGACAAAGATAGGGCCACCGAGCATGTAATCGCGTAGCGATTTGCTGATCTCGCTTTTTCCCCCGCCGCTTACCGTGCAAGGCTTGTGGCAAACGGTTCCTTCACCCGATACGCCCACCAGTCGCCACGAGGGGGCACAGGGATGTTTCTCAACGATTACTTTGTAACCGCTGGGTGCCATGTAGACCTTCTTTTGCTCTAACGGAATGGAGAACTCTCCATCGACGCTCGACCAGCGAATAGTGCGATCGAAGAGAGATGCTCTGGCATTTTCCGGTACATAAACCAGTTCTGGATAGACGCGGTCGATGCCATATCCCTCGGGATGGAATTCGATAAAGTCTTGGTAGTCGCGTTGCAAATCCGACATGGTACGGCCGTTGTAACGTCGCGAGTTCCATTGAAACTCTTCACCATGATTGTGCGCGATAAAAGCGAGCGTCCCTCCGGCATGTTCCTCCTCGGCATTCCCGAGCAGGTTGGCCGCATAGCTGATCTGCGTCTTCACCTCCTTTTTGCAATAGCCATAGTAGTTGTCCGCGATCAACGTAACGATGACACCCGCTTCATTGCGGCATGTCAATTTGAATGCTACCCCGTCGTTGTATTTCTCATTGGGGTCCTTCCAACACATGGAGTCTTCGCGTTGCCTTGGCGTCGCGTCGTCGCAATGGGGCAGTCCCAATTCTTTCTTAGTTAGATGAACCAGATGCGGAGCGAGGATCACACAGCCTGTGTGACCGGTCCAGTGCATGGAGTCGAGCGCGGCATCGTTGTCAGGTACCAGAGGATCTCCCGCATTTCCGAAGATCGATTCCACAAAGTCCAGATTGCTCACCAATCCACCTGGAGCGAAGAAACGAATCTCCATCGTTTTCTTCTCGCAATAGCCCGGGACCGCGGGGCAAACCAGAGGTCGAATAAGGAGCGAGACAAATGTCCGAGCAGGGTTTCCATTCCCATTTGTAAAAGGAAGCTCCATAATCCCTTCTGGCTGCTGAAGGGCGTGGAGGAAGAGATTTGCAAAAACCTCCTTGGGAACCACTCGCTTGTCACCGGCGATCGGCAATCCGCCATCGGTGACATGAAACGTCCCCTTGGTCGTCCTTCGATCCGCCCGAGGGTTGTGCAGCACTCCGTTATCCACGCGGATCGAGGTAAGCATCTCATTTTCGAATCGATGCCCTCCATCGGGCAAACTCAATTGCCGGGCCAAGCCGTGATGGTCCAATACCAAGGTTGTAGTCGGAAGCTTCAGCTGTGGCGCTTGCTCGCAATCCGCAAAATACTGTTGCAAAAAGGCTTCGATTCGTTGATCGATCGGCGCTTTCAGCTGCGTTAGCAACCGATTCTTTTCTTCCAAGTTCGCGAGCAAGCCCTCCGGCAATTCCACACGGGCCTTGGCATCATCGTCGAGCACCAAATCGGTGGCTGCCATTTGCATGTAGATGTATTGCCGCAGATGATTCGCGGCCTTTTCATCTCGCTCCGCCAATCTGGACCAAGACAACATGCGATCGGGTGCATCGATCAACCAACCGTTATCCACTGCTTGAGAGAGCTTGTCATTGGAAGCCATATTTCACCTTGTTCGGGCGAGGGAGCGTAACGTACTGTCATGAAGAGATCTCATGCCGATGAGAATCGTAAGAGCTTAACCAATTCTCCACCCATGTCGACCAAGAGAACCTGCATTGACCATGGCGATCATGAGATGCACTAATGGTGGAACGTGGTTCAAGGACGGGGCAGTTGGCGATGTTGTGGTGCGATCCAATCGGAGGTTTTGTCGAACACATTGTCGGTATCGCGATCGGATAACGCGTATTCGCTGACACCGCGAGCCCCGTTGGGGAGTTGGCCGAAAACGGTGACTTGCTCGATCACCCTCTGACCGACAGGGAATCGGACGCTGCCGTTTCGGGCGATGAAGGTTTCGAGAGGAATAGAAGTCTGTTCACCCGCTGTCAGGATTCGGTTGCCGGTACTGTAGAACTGTTTGTTCAATCCGATCGATAGTTTACCAAGCTCTCCATCAGAGTCGTTCTTGATCACGATGCAGGGGACAAGTCGTCGATTGGTCTCCTCGTCTCCAATCCATTCGCTTTGGAATTTGATCAACGCGGGGAGGGGAGGTTCGCCGAGCTTCGGAGACAGCGTGTATAGGAGCAATCCGCACGCGATCGGAACGGCGATCAGCGTCAACATGAGAATGGCCAGCTGCGTGCGTGTGACGGTTCGAGACGGTGGCATACAATCTGGTGCTGTTGGGGATCTCGGCAAGTGCTAAACTGGACGCTGACAGTTTACCCCCTTGGCAATTCGGACCGGTTTCCTTCGATGGAAACGGCTGGAGGTGCTAACAAGATAAGGACCCTTCAGCGTGGAGCCAAGTCGGAACAAAGCGGCAGCGAGGCAGGAGTCCACCGGTTCTCGCGAAACGGCGTCGACCCTGCAGGAGCTTGCTCGCCTTCTCTCCTCCTCGGCCAACGAGGTGGAGTGGGGGAGCTGGGAACGTGCAGGGAACCAATCTGGGGAACGCATTCCAATCAGCCTTGCTCGGCTTATCGAGCTGGCGGGTGCTGAGGGGAGTTTGGATCTCGACTCGCTTTCTATGCGGATCGCAGACGCTCGACTTTGTGTCGATGCCCCCGACGCTCCGATCCTGGCAGTCATGGGGCTGTTGAATGCGGGGAAAAGTTCTTTGGTGGGGGCCTGCCTATCCGAAGAAGGTCGCCGCCGGATTTTGATCGGGTCCGGAAACCGCGAAGGGACACATCGCTTTATCCTTTGGCTCCCCTCGCAATGGAAAGCGAACGGAGTCGTGTGGCAGTTCGTGCAGTCGCGCCTCTTGGGCGCTTTTCCGGCCGGATTCGAATTCCTTTCTGACGATCCCGATCGTGCCTCCGAGCAGTACAACGACATCTCGATGCGAACTTCGGTGCATTCCGATGTCCAACCCTCCCCAGCGGCTCTTGCTTCGACCTCTGCAACGATGGTACAGGTCCATAAACCGGTGCAAGTATCGGCAATGGAAATCCCTTTGGTCGCGTTCGACCTAGGTCTTGATCGTCTGCAGATCGCCTTGATGGACTGCCCCGACGTTCAAACCGGATTGCTTGCTGTGCCAACGCCCTTCTCACCGTCGGTGGGTACTTCATCGATCGCGAGCGAATCGTTTGTTCACCAAGCCGAGATGATCGCAAAGCGGAGAATGGAGATTTTGACCCGGGCCGCACCGATATGTTCTGCTTTTGTCATCGTTTTGCCAGCCAACGCATTGCACGATGAGAAGGTGAGCGAACTGATGCAGGCGCTGCGGTCCCGCATGCCCCACACCCTTCAAATTGCGGCGGTCAACCGGGTTCCAAGACGATATGCTACGGCGGAGATTCGAGATGAAATCGCAAAGCTTTATGGCGACCGATACCTGGAACGGGTGTATATGGCCTACGGTTTCGACGGCCCCCAGCAGAGAGAACGGGTCCCTCAGCCACCTGATTTCTTTGAACCTTCTCTATCAGGGGAATCGTTTCCCCTCTTCTTTCGGATCGACACATCGACGTCTCCCCAACCTCCTGGACCGATCCAGAATCGCGACTGGTTCTTGACGATCGGGGGGGAATTGACCAACCAGTCCCTATTGCAAGACGCGGTACGTTCCCATGTCGCCTCGCTCTACCATCGTTGGCGAGATATTTCTGAAAAGGTGCAGCAGTTGGTTCAAGACGCATCGCAGCGTCGCGAAGGCATGCGCCGCGTGCTCGCGGAAGCTTGTCTCGATTTCTCACGCGACCCATCCGCGGGGGGACGTATTCGGTTGCAAGCGTCGCAAAAAATAGTGGAGCAGATCTCTCGTTCGTTGGAGAGGACGGCACCTTGGTGGGCACGCCCCGGAAGATGGGCCTCCAAACTGGCCGAGGCTGGCAAGTCCCGGGTGCAACAGTTGGGGGAATGGCTGCGCCTGCCGGCTTGGATCGGTGGCAAGACGGAGAGTTTGCTTCGATTCATTCGAAGTCGCTGGAATTCCAACGAGGGGGCACGGGTGGTTTCCGCCGAGTCCTTGCTCCGATCGATCGAGCGACTTGATCAAGATCTTCTATGGCAAATCGATGCGCATGGGGGGAGCATTTCGGGGAGCTCCGGCTCGCGAGCATGGTTGGTGCAGAAGCTTCAACGGGGCATCGACCGATTCCAATCCGAGAGCTTGATCGAACTGGACGACCGAGAGCTCGACGCGCTGACCAGCCAGATGTGGAACCAGATGCCTTGGGGAAAGAAAATTGCGACGGGATTGGCCCCCGCGGCGATTCTCTTCGCGCCATTGCTGGCTGTTATCATGCTGCCGCTTGATTTCGGCGGATCCAGCGTACTGGTGTTTGCTTCCGTGAAAGAGCTGCTCGGGGCCGGAGTGGCGGGGCTGGGATTCGCACTTTTGAGCCCCGACCAGATGCCGAAGATTGCGGAGAGCGAAGCCGCTTGGCGCCAGATGGGGGACTTGGTCGCTACCCTTTGCGATACATTGGAATTGGAACGACCCAGCGATGCCCAGCCCATCGCCCTCCGTGTTGACGAAACTTGGAAATCGCTGCCGGTCAGCAGTATTGCCACCGTCCTGGGTGACGCGCAAGCAGAGCAGGAAGGGACCGACGATTCACAAGGTGCGGTGCAGCGCATTGTTCCGAGAGCTTTGCGGATCCACCGCGGAACGTTCGAGAGGTTCGAGTCCCTGTGCCGTTCTCTGCTCAATGAGTAGCTGGCTGCTCCGAGAATCTTTTTATTTCCTTGAATCAAATCAATATGCAATCCTATTTGAGCTACGCCGATCGATTGGAACGAGCCGCCGATGCAGTCCTCGGAACGCAGCCCGGTGCGCAGCAAATCCGTCGTTGGTGCGAACAATTTCGAAACCAGTGTCAGGATATCGAGGAATCGCGCGGGCTGAATCTCCCGTCCATTGCGATAATTGGAGCCAAAGGACAGGGAAAGACTTGGATTGCCAAGCAATGGATTCTCGATCCTCTCGTGGCAGGGCGTCTACCAAGCGGAGTGTTGAGCCGCGAGGCGACGACGCAGCTTTACTGGATCGGACCTCAGCCGCCCGAGAACTTGGACCCCGCTAGGGAAATCTACCTCCCCTGCCGTCGCGAGATGATGCTCGATCTCCAGTCCGCATTTATTTTGCTTGATACACCCGGGGTAACAGACGACGACAAACAAGCGGCCAAGCTGGCGCGCGAAGCGATGAGTCTTTCCCCGATCCAACTTTTGGTCGTTCGCCGAGACCAGCTGCGTGGGGCCGTGCTCGGTTCGCTTGCCCACAATGCCGAAGGTTCAATCTGCATTCCGGTGATCACATGCGTTCCAACCAAAGATTGGACTCCGAGCGATCAGGGGCCACATTCGCAGGAAGCATCGATCCGAACCTCGTCTTCCCTGCAAGCCGATTTGGAGATGTTTGAGCGATCATTGCGCAGCTTTGCACCTTCGACGCGGTTTCTATCTCCAATCCTAGTGGAAGACTTCGAAGCGTCTGGTGATGAACCAGGCTGCGGGGCGCGATTTCGTTTCGCCATCCAGCACCGTCTGCAATCGGAGTCGTTTGAGGGAATTGCGGCAACGAAAGCAAGCCGTTTGGAAGCGGCTCGGGAAAGATTGAAAGGTCGCGTGAGGCAGTATGTGCAATCCGATTTGCAGGGGTTGCTGAGCGCTGTTCAGACGCTGCATCGCGAAGCCGACTCTTTGCCAGCGCAAACGTTGGAAACCGTTCTTGGATCCCAAGAGGAATTGCAGGCTGCGATACGAGGCCGACTGCGAGCTCATGTCTTGTCCGACACCGCGTTAATATGGTTTCCCTATCGAACCATCTTATCGCTTCTCGGCTACACCACCGGAGCCTGGGACCGTCTCGTCCTTTCGCTGACCGGGAGCGTCCCATCGATCTTTGGTACCTTCCTGGCTTGGGCGAAGAACGTAAGCCAATCGCGAAGCATCCAATGGGAACTGCAACAAGGGATTCGCGAGCGACTGAATCGGCAGATGGAAGATCGCTTGCAACCCGTCCAAGATTCGTTTTACCGGAGCGTCTATCGACTCAAGGGAGAGCAGCCCAAGGAGAACGAAGCGAACGCAGGTTTGCATGTGCGGCTCACCGGAATCGATGAGCTGCAGGACCAAGCGCGAACGGTATTCGAATGGTCCGTCGATCGCGAGCTCCCGGCGGCTTGGCGATTGCAATTTTTCGGCCTTGTAGGCACCCTTCTGTTCTGGGGCATGATGGCTGGGCCGATCGTCGCTGTCTACCGTCGTTACTTCGAAGCCAGTTGGCGATCGCTCATGGAATCCAATACGGCTGTGGACGGATTTGAATTTGGCTCCGGCATTTTTCTCAGTAGTGTTTTGCTTTCGGTACTCCCTTTGCTGGTGTATTGCATGGTGGTTCTCAGTTGGTGGCAACGCCACAGCAAAGTCCGTCGATTGGCAACCCGGACGCTTGCAGAAGAGCATCGATTGCTCGAAGACCTTCGAGCCAAAGGAGTGATCAGACTGCGTTACGAAGACCCGCTGCTCGAACACGCTGAGTTTCTGGTGCATCAATAAGGCCTATAAGACCGAAAGGACCTATAGGCCCTAGAAGCTGATATACTGAACGCTCGGCCTTTCACGCGGTCCGGCTTCCCCTAGGCCATTTCTTTTCAGGTCTCCTCCATGCCAAAGTATCACATCGATCGTTCCGTTACGGTCAACGTTCCTCCACAGCAAGCCTACGATCTTATCGCCGATTACCAAACCTGGACGACCTGGTCACCCTGGTTGATGTCGGATCCACAGGCAAAGGTAACGATCACCGACAATTCAAAATCGGTTGGGTCTCGGTACGCTTGGGAAGGCGAAATCACCGGACAAGGAGAATTGGAACATCTTCAATTGACTCCGCACAAACGGGTCTCAGACGAACTTCGGTTCATCAAACCGTTCAAATCGATTTGCAAGACAGAGTTCATGTTGGAGCCCGCCGGAAGCGGAACCAAAATCCGTTGGACGATGGATGGCTCCATGCCTTGGTTCCTTTTCTTTTTGGTTCCAATGATCAAAACGATGGTCGGTCTCGACTACCAACGCGGCTTGACAATGATCAAAGATCTATTGGAGACAAACCGAATACCATCGAAGGTCGAGATTCACGGTAGATCGGATATCGGCCCTGTTCGTATGGCAGGGGTTGTGGGGTTCAGTCCGATGGAGGGGATCGGCAAATCGTTGGAGGAGGCAATGCAAAAGACCGACGCCGCGTTTCGCAAAGAGGGATTCTCTACCGACAGACCGATGGTCACCGTCTATACCAAGTTCCGTATGAAAGATGCAGGACTGCACTATATCGCAGGCTACCAGTTGGATGACCAAGAGAAGATTCCAGTGGGATCGCCACTCAAGCTTTGGAGTTTGCCCGCGTGCAAAGCCTTTCGAGTTGAGCACATCGGTTCCTATCGTCACCTCGGGAACGCTTGGAGCGTCGCCAATCAATGGGTGCAATGCAAAAAGATGAAGCAACTCCGCGTAGGGACTTTTGAAATCTACCGCAATACGCCAGATCAAGTCCCCGAAGAGGAACTTCGAACCGACATCTACCTCCCACTGAAGTAGCCCCTCTGCTTCCCCTTTGCGAGCGTTGCGCCGTCGCGAGAGACTTTCTGGTGCTGGATTGGTGGGAAGTTGCGCGCCACGGCGCAAAGGCGCCAAGGACGGGGGGGAGACGATGGGAATTGAGTAGGTCGAAATTAGTTTTGGACTGCAATCGGATTCCCTACTGAAGTCCGAAATAATGCATCATTCTGTCTGCCGATCCCGTTCTTTCCCCCTGCTTCCCCTTTGCGAGCGTTGCGCCGTCGCGAGAGACTTTCTGGTGCTGGATTGGTGGGAAATTGCGCGCCACGGCGCAAAGGCGCCAAGGACGGGGGGAGAAGATGGGAATTGAGTGGGTCGAAATTAGTTTTGGACTGCAATCGGATTCCCTACTGAAGTCCGAAATAATGCATCATCCTGTCTGCCGATCCCGTTCTTTCCCCTCTGCTTCCCCTCTGCGAGCGTTGCGCCGCCGCGAGAGACTTTCTGGTGCTGGATGGGTGGGAAGTTGCGCGCCGCGGCGCAAAGGCGCCAAGGACGGGGGGAGACGATGGGAATTGAGTGGGTCAAAATTAGTTTTGGACTGCAATCGGATCACCTACTGAAGTCCGAAATAATCCATCATCCTGTCTACCGATCCCGTTCTTTCCCTCTGCTTCCCCTTTGCGAGCGTTGCGCCGTCGCGAGAGACTTTCTGGTGCTGGATTGGTGGGAAGTTGCGCGCCACGGCGCAAAGGCGCCAAGGACGGGGGGGAGACGATGGGAATTGAGTAGGTCGAAATTAGTTTTGGACTGCAATCGGATTCCCTACTGAAGTCCGAAATAATGCATCATTCTGTCTGCCGATCCCGTTCTTTCCCCCTGCTTCCCCTTTGCGAGCGTTGCGCCGTCGCGAGAGACTTTCTGGTGCTGGATTGGTGGGAAATTGCGCGCCACGGCGCAAAGGCGCCAAGGACGGGGGGAGAAGATGGGAATTGAGTGGGTCGAAATTAGTTTTGGACTGCAATCGGATTCCCTACTGAAGTCCGAAATAATGCATCATCCTGTCTGCCGATCCCGTTCTTTCCCCTCTGCTTCCCCTCTGCGAGCGTTGCGTCGTTGCGAGAGACTTTCTGGTGCTGGATGGGTGGAAAGTTGCGCGCCACGGCGCAAAGGCGCCAAGGACGGGGGGAGAAGATGGGAATTGAGTGGGTCAAAACTAGTTTTGGACTGCAATCGGATCACCTACTGAAGTCCGAAATAATCCATCATCCTGTCTACCGATCCCGTTCTTTCCCCCTGCTTTCCCTTTGCGAGCGTTGCGCCGTCGCGAGAGACTTTCTGGTGCTGGATTGGTGGGAAGTTGCGCGCCACGGTGCAAAGGCGCCAAGGACGGGGGGAGAAGATGGGAATTGAGTGGGTCGAAATTAGTTTTGGACTGCAATCGGATCACCTACTGAAGTCCGAAATAATCCATCATCCTGTCTACCGATCCCGTTCTTTCCCCCTGCTTCCCCTTTGCGAGCGTTGCGCCGTCGCGAGAGACTTCCCGAATCCCTTTCACGGCTTAGCCAAAGTACTCGACCACCGCACGGTCTTTTGGATGGCTGGGTTGATATCGGGGTTTACCAACACTTCGTGTGCATCCGGATTGGACGCCAGGTAGGCTTGGAAGAAAGATGTCGTGATCGATTGCAGCAACGGATGGTAATTCGGATTGCGACTTGGCCGACCGAAGCGAAGAGGGGTATTGGTAAAATCATAGTGCCTGCCGTCGAGTATTCGCAACTCAAATCGATCTGCACCATTCGGATAGCGGTCGAACCAATGGTTGCGCCGAAGTGGATCAGGCCGGCGAATCAACGATTCGTCCAGATCGCCGCTAATGATCAATCCGGGTAGGCAAGGCAACGTTGCGAGCTGGTTCTGTTCAACTTCGGAGAGAGGCGTTGGGCCAAGGAGACAGACCGCTTTGGGCTGGAGTGGAGCTTGAAAGTGAGATGTCGTCTCGGCGGAATCGGGTGATGGTTTTGTACGCATCGCATGCGTGAGAAACTGAAGAGTCACGCTTGCCCCAAAGCCATGTCCCACCATTCCAAATCGCTCCCAATCCAGCTGGCCACTCAGCGGATGGGTCGGAGACTCGGACCATTGACGAAGAATGGAAATCGCTTGCGAGGCATCGTGGGATCGATTTCGCAACGTGTCGGAGTTGCCGAGCGATTGAAAGGTAGAGATACGACTTACCAAAGGAGTTTGTTCGAGAAGCGTATCGATACCATCGCCGTGTGAAAGAAAGATGCAAGCCAAGCCTTGATGCGCCCAATGTTCCATCAAATAATCGCAGGCTTGCGAATTGGATCCCAACTCCGGCAGAAAGAGAAGCGTTGGGGCCGCGGTCGTCTGGGAAGGCAGCACGACGCTCAGCTCGATCCTTCGTTCGCACGGAACCTGCGTGTTCGGCGTTGCGTGCGGCAGTGACGAAGACGCAACAGAAGATGGTATCGCGATCGAATCTCCCAAGGAGTGGCTGAACTCCAATCGTCGAACCGAGGGTTGGGAAGCTATCTTCTCGTCGGGGGAAATCGGAATCTCGTCGACCTGAGCATGGGCCACTTTATTAGCGAAGATGAGACCGATCCATAGAACCAATCTGATGGTCGCAATGACTTGAGAGAATCTCAAAATCCTATGTTCCTTTGGTGGTAAAGTGGTCGGATTGGTCAAAGGATTTCATCTTCACCAACCTTGCTAGGAGTTCGGTTAGAGCTCTTGATTCTAGCGGCTTTTGACGATGCCCGAGTAACTCTTCCTGGACAGGTAGTCGATAGACTCTCTTGCCGAGACGTTACCTCTTCGCAAATCGACAAGGTCGATGGTCGAGGAGTGGAGTAGGTGGCGATAACATCATGTTTACTCAAGCGTTGGATGGTTTCAATTGTCAGACTTTGCTCAAATTCGTGAGATTGTTGAAAAAGAGATCTGTAATCTAAACCAACTAGTCCCGAAAGCGTTTCCGCTGACGGAGAAGCGATTGCACAAGCAGGGTAATGCCTGCGGAATTTTGTATTGTTTGCATGGACCACGTAGCATCCGATTGACTGCGGTCTTCGATATCGCGACGGCTCGGGTCCTGTTTTATGACTCCACCGGTCAACGTGCTGGAACGCGCTGTGTCAAGGAACTTGTCCTGACGGCCGCGTGAAAGGCGTTAGCCATGGGTTCGACGTTCGCGACTTGGGCTGCGAATGTCGAGTAACACCAATAGCCCAGCGGCATAAGGGGAATGGAATCTCAATATGTTGATACTGTCCAGAAGAGAGTCCGAGCGAGTCCATCTGGGCGACGATATCGTGCTAACCATTGTTCGTGTTAACGGTGATAAAGTACGGATTGGAGTGGAAGCTCCACCGCATGTAAAAATCCTTCGTACGGAACTGGAAGTCTCTGCGCAAGACATCAAACCAGTCCATGAACAAAAAAACGCACGGCGCGCCGCTTAGCGAGGCCCGTCGAGGGTAAATCGATACCCATACCAAAACGTGGACGCATGACTTGTCGCATCGTGCCACTACAAAAGCTTTCAACGCTGCAGAATCGGCCAACAACGATTTGAGCAGCGTTTTTTCTTTATTCGACGCAATCGGACTGATGTTCAAGCATGGTGGCCACGAGAGCGGTCCACCCCGTCTGGTGGCTTGCCCCAAGCCCTCGACCATTGTCGCCATGGAAATATTCGTAGAACAGAATCAAGTCCTTCCAGTCGGGATTCTCGCTGTAGCGGGGATCCTCGCCATGGCAAGGCCGGCGGCCGTTGGAATCCGGCATGAAGAGACTGATCAGGCGCCGCTCGATTTCGTCGGCCACCTCTTTCAGATTCATTTGATTGCCCGATCCCGTCGGGCACTCGACTTGAAAGGAATCGCCATAGAACTCGTAATATTCTCGAAGCGACCGCACGATCAAGTAGTTCAGCGGATACCAGACAGGACCTCGCCAGTTGCTGTTTCCCCCGAACATGGCCGTGTCGCTCTCCCCAGGCACATAGCCGACCGCTTCACGCCCCCCCGCGTGATCGAAAACAAACGGTTTCTCGCGATGCACAGCTGACAACGAGCGAATACCGAATGGGGACAGGAATTCGTTTTCATCGAGCATGTACGCCAGCAATCTTCGGAACCGCTCCGGTGATGGGATCGCGAGCAGCCTCATGATTCCTTCGCCGCTATCTCCTTCGTGCTGCTCCATGTAGGACATGTGCTTGGCCATCTCAGGACGATACTTGAGAAACCAATTCATGCGGCGCTGGAAACCCGGTAGGGCCCGAATCTTGGACTCATAAATCGTCACATTGGTGCACAGGGGAATCAATCCGACCAGCGAGCGAACTCGCATCGCGGTGCTCTTCCCGTCTCGGAATAGATGGTCGTAATAGAAGCCATCTTCCTCCTCCCAAAGCCCTGTCCCATGGAGCGTGTTCATCGCCTCGGCGATCTCGACGTAATGCTCAAAGAACTTGCTGGCCATGTCCGAGTAGGCTTGATTTTCATCGGCCAACTCGAGGGCCATCTGAAGCATGCAGCCACAATAAAAGGCCATCCAAGCTGTCGCGTCGGCTTGGTCCAACGTCCCCCCGCCAGGCAACGGTTTGCTTCGATCGAAGACTCCAATGTTATCGAGCCCTAGGAACCCTCCGCTGAACACATGCCGCCCTCGCTCGTCTTTGCGATTCACCCACCAAGTGAAATTCAACAGCAGCTTTTGGAATGTCCGAGCTAAAAACTCCCGATCCTTCGAAAGTTGGTACACCTGCCAGCAAGCCCAAGCATGAACAGGTGGATTGACGTCGCTCAAGGCCCATTCGTAGGCCGGGATCTGGCCGTTGGGATGCATGTACCATTCGCGAAGGAACAACACCAACTGGCTTTTGGCAAACTCCGCATCGATTCGAGCCAACGGGATCATGTGGAAAGCGAGATCCCAAGCGGCGTACCAAGGGTACTCCCACTTGTCCGGCATCGAAATCACGTCGCTGTTAAACAAATGCCTCCAATCTCGATTCCGACCCGAATCGCGACCGTACGGAATCGGCGGACTGTTCGAGTCCCCTTTTATCCAAGAATCAACCACGTAGTAGTAATATTGCTTGGTCCAGAGCAGTCCCGCGTAGGCTTGCCGCGCGACCTGACGCTGGTCCGGACAAAGCTTCTCCGGGATGACATGCGAATAGAACTCATCCGCTTCGGTGATTCTTTTTGTAAACATCGAATCGAACTCGGAGCCAAACCGGTTCGCACCGATCAGCGATTTCCGATCGATCGTCGCTTTCTTCTCGGTCGCCGATTTCTTTTCGGTCGCCGATTTCTTCTCAGTTGAAGGTTCGGATCCACGAGTTGGACTGGGACCCAATTCCGACGCTTGACCTGTCAATCGGCAGCGGAGGACCAGCGGTTTGTTGGGGTGAACAATCATCACATAGTGCGCAGCGCACTTGGTCCCACTCGATCGAGTGTCTGCGCCATTGACGGCCCCGCCGACGACATGTTCATGAAACGCGTCCTTGTAGGCTTTCCCTGAAGTAGGCGTACCGGGATGGCGATTCGGGTTGGTTTCGTTTTCGGTGAAAAGCCAACGAGGGGACAGATCGTCGCCGTCGCTCTCGACTCGAAACTCAAACTTGCCCAGCGTGGAATGATCGCAGGCAACGAACCCATCGGGCTCCTCTGCAGTCCGTTGCAAAGCCATGCGCGGCTTCATCTCGCACCCCTCATGGTTGCAACCCCAGATCCAGGAGTTGTGAAACCATAGCGTGGGGAGAATATGCAGAACCGCTGGCGCATCCCCTCGATTGTGAACGGTGAGTCGAATAAGAAGATCGTTCGGATCCGCTTTGCAATACTCCATCTGGCAATCGAAGTACGCGTCGTTGGCGAAGACTTCGGAATCGAGAATCTCAAACTCTTCTTCCAGCCGCGAACGATGACGATTCACGTCGCCGAGTTCTTCATACGGAAACCTAGCCTGAGGATACTTGTAGAGCCCCTTCATGTAAGAATGGGTCGGCGTGGCGTCCAGGTAGTAGTAGCACTCCTTCACATCCTCCCCGTGATTTCCCTCGGGGCCGCTCAAACCGAAGAGACGCTCTTTGAGGATCGGGTCTCGGGTATTCCAGAAAGCGAACGAAAAGCAAAGCCTCCCGCGCCGATCGCAGATCCCCAACAATCCATCCTCACCCCATCGATAAGCGCGAGAACGCGCGTGGTCGTGTGGAAGGTAAAACCAAGGCTCCTGATTCTCGGAGTAATCTTCCCGAACCGTGCCCCATTGCCGCTCGGGAAGATACGAGCCCCATCGCTGCCAATGCTCCTTCCTCGCTCGAGCCGCGACAAGCCGTTGGTGCTCAGCGGTAGCACGGAGTGCTTCGGAACTGGGAAAGCACATCGACGGTTGGGCAGGCACAGGAACTGGCATAAGCTGGATTCATGAAAGAGCAGTCGGCAAATCGGCGTTGCTGCGCCGGTGTGACGGGGAGTGATACTATACCTTCCAAGTCAGGTCGGGCGAATCGCAATCCAACAAGTGCATCTGTCTAGTCCACTCAAGCCCTTCTTCGGTTTTTGTTCGACGTTCGCTTGACTCGGTGAACGAATCATTCTAGTGTTTAGATAGTTCTGGCTTCGAACTATTCGGGACAAGTAGCTAATGGAACAAACGGAACTGGAGACGCGGATCTCCGATTTTGAACGGAGCATCCGCGAAATTTTCAAACATTTTCAATCCTTGCATGCTGCGGCCGCGAGCAACCCGCATATGAATCTGGGGCATCACGATTTTGTCGTGATCGAATATCTCGGAGAATCGGGGCCTCAAATGATGCGAGCCCTCGCGGAGCATTTGGGATTGGCGGTGAATTCGATGACTCCAATCGTCGATTCCCTGGAGCAACGAGGCTACGTCCAGCGAACGCGTTCGGAATCGGATCGCCGAGTGGTGAATGTCGACTTGACCCTAGAGGGACGCCGCGCCTACGACTTTGCCCACGGCATGAAGCATCAATTCCATTCCGCGCTCCTTTCCGCACTCACCCCCGACGAGCAGGAAATCCTCTTAGTCCTGTTCCGCAAAATAGCCCGACAAGCATCAGCGCAAGTCAAACAACTCGAGTCTCCCTAGCGCTGCCGATCGAGACAAACCTTCCTTTTCCCTTTGGCTTATCCCTGATCGCCCCTACGGGTTGGCCCACACTGGTATTCGATCCAACATGACGCAGTCCACTGCTGTTCCCATCGCGCCGCGGCGTTCCTATTCCACTTGGATTTGGATCGGAACCCTCGCTGCCAGTTTTATTGCAGGACGCTTTTTGTTGCAGGGGCACGGTGGTGGATCCCACTCGCTCCAACTGGGTCCGAAAGACTCTGCGGACATTCCTAGCGACGCCGTTGTCGTTACGAGCGCACCTGTCGTGCTGCAAGACGTTCAGCGATCGGTACAAGCCGTGGGGACCCTCTTCGGATTCGAAGAGCTCGCTCTCAGTTCAAAACTGGAAGGGAGGGTTACCAAGATCCATTTCGATCTGGGTGCGGTGGTGAAACCAGGCGATGTCCTCCTCGAGATTGACTCGACCGATTTTCGTTTGGCATTGGAGCAAGCCGAAAGGAGTTTGCAAACGGAGTTAGCCAAATGGGGATTCAAGTCCGTTCCATCTCCAGATGTCGACGTCAGTTCCCTCCCAAGTGTTGTTTCTGCCAAGCTCCGCTTCGAGCTGGCCCAATCCAGGCTGATCCGAATGCTGCCGTTGCAAGCAAGCAACGCCATCAGCGTGGAAGACCTAGAACAAGCGAAGTCGGACGCGAAGGTGATGGAATCGGAATGGAAGAATCAAGTTTTGCTCGCCAATGCCGCTGCCGCAACGGCTCGTCTTCGCGCCGCGGATCTTGAAATCGCCCAACAACGACTTTCAGATTGCGAGATCCGCGTTCCGATCCCCACGTTGCAGGACAATCCCGACGAACTCTTCTACACCATCTCCGAACGGATGGTCACGGAAGGGACCTTGCTGCGACCCGGGACAGAGGTCTTCCGCCTCGTCCTAGGAAAATCGCTTAAGTTGCGATTGTCAGTCCCTGAATCCAACGCCGCGAAGATTGCGATCGGGCAATCGGTTGTCGTGCAAATCGCTTCCACCACCAATCCCGAACATGGGGTCGTCACCAACCTCAGCCCTTCCATCGAGCGGAATACCCGGACCTTTCAAGTCGAAGTGACTGTCCCAAACGATTCCGGACTCTGCAAACCCGGCGGGTTCGCCAAAGCGCAAATCTTGGTAGGGGAAAAGGAAATCGCAAAAACCGTCCCTCCATCGAGCCTTTACTCGCTCGCTGGCATTCAAAAGATCTTCGTGATCGAGGGAAATATTGCCAAAGAAGTTCGCGTGACCCTTGGAGAACAAACTTCCGATTGGATCGAAATCGCAAGCCCCGATCTACCTGCCAACGCGAGGGTCGCCACCAGCGGTCAACGGCTCCTCTCGGACGGGATAACTGTCGTCGAGCGAAACAGCCTCAGCCAATCGAAACAGGCGCATGCACCGAAGAGCTCGTCTGAGGAGAATCGCGAATGAGCATCTCCGACTTATGTATTCGGCGTCCCGTTTTTACTTGGGTGCTGGTCCTCATTCCTGTCGTGCTTGGCATCGTGTCGTACATGGAGCTAGGTGTTGACCTTTTCCCCAAAGTTGATTTTCCTGTCATCTCGATCTCGGCATCCCTTCCTGGTGCAAGTGCCGAGGAAATGGAGAGCTCGGTTACAAAACCTTTGGAGGAGGCTCTCAATACGATCGCTGGTATTGATGAACTGCGATCGACCACCCGCGAGGGTAGCACGACCGTAGTAGTCCGTTTTGTCCTAGAGAAGAACGGAGACGTCGGAGCGCAGGAGGCTCGCGACAAAGTCTCGTCGATTTCGCGATCATTGCCCGAAGGTATGGAAACACCCTTGGTCAACAAGTTCGACCTCGACGCAGCACCGATTATCACCCTCGGAGTTTCAGGCAATCGCGACATTCGTGAAGTCACCGAGATCGCCAAGCGGCAGGTTCAGGAGATGCTTCAAACCGTCCCTGGGGTAGGAAATGTGTTCCTCACCGGCGGTCGAAGTCGCGCGATCAATGTGCGCATCGACACGGACCGATTGCGTGCTTATGGGATATCGGTCGAAGAAGTTCGCCGATCCCTCGTCGCCCAGAATCTCGAAGTTCCAGGTGGAATCGTTGACCAAGGTGCGAAGGAGATGGTGTTGCGCACGCTGGGGCGCGTTTCGCAGTCCGATAAATTCAACGACTTGATCGTCGCGAACCGCAATGGCTATCCCATTCGGATTCGAGACATCGGCCACGCCGAGGATTCGATCGAAGAACCTCGAGGCCTCAGTCGACTGGATGGCCAGAACGCTGTGAGCCTGTTTGTTCAAAAACAATCAGGGACGAACACCGTCGCCATCTCCGATGCGATCCAGGAACGTTTGGGACGGATCAAGAAGACTTTGCCGAGCGATATTCGCGTTGAGATCACGCAGGATCAATCTCGATTCATTCGCGTATCGATGGAAGAGGTCAAGTTCCATTTGCTCCTGGCCGCCGGCTTGGTAGCCGTGACCATCCTATTGTTCATTCGGGACTGGCGAACAACCATCATCGCGACGCTGGCGATCCCGACTTCGATCGTCCCGACGTTTCTGTTCATGCAGTTCATGGGATTCACTCTCAATAACATCACCATGCTCGGTCTGATCATGGCGATCGGAATCGTGATCGACGACGCGGTCGTGGTCCACGAAAACATCTTCCGGCACATGGAGGAAAATGGACTGGATGCCATGCGTGCATCGATTATCGGGACAAAGGAAATATCTCTCGCGGTCCTTGCGACCAGTCTCTCCCTCGTCGTGATTTTCGTTCCCGTCGCCTTCATGGGAGGGATGGTGGGAAGATTCTTTAGCAGCTTTGGTTTGACTGTTGCCTTCGCGATCGTGATGAGCCTGTTCGTCTCCTTTACGCTGACGCCGATGCTTTGTTCCCGATTCTTGAAGCTGGAAAGCGGGCATGGTGCGCAGTCGAAATCAGGATGGGTCTACCGTTTGGTGGAGACGTTTTACGGATGGGTTCTGCGATGGTCGATGCGGCATCGCTGGTTGACCATGTTGCTTTCGGTGCTGGTGGTTATCTCGACTGTTCCGATCGCGATGAATTTGGGGGTCAACATGATCCCACGAGACGATCAGAGCGAGCTACAAGTCAGCTTCATCACTCCCGAAGGCTATACGCTGGAGCGGACCGACGCCGTCGTTCGAGAGATCGAGGATCGTCTTGCCAAATTGCCAGGTGTGGTGCATCGCTTTGTTTCGATCGGTCAGAGCGGATCGGCAAAAGGGCAAGGGGATGTGACGCGAGGCTCGATTTATTTGAGACTTGTGGAGTTAGAAGATCGCGAGTACAGCCAGTTTGGGATGATGGATCGGGTGCGCGAGATCCTCATGGAATACCCGGATCTCAGAACGGCCGTTTCGGACGTTTCGGCCCTCGGCGGCGGGCCCAATGGGGACAACCGAATCTTCCAAATTAGTTTGCAAGGCCCTGAGGTAGAGAAACTAGCCGAATATGCAGAGCAATTGCGGGAGAAACTCAGCAACCTCCCGGGATTGGTGGACATCGATTCCACGCTCTCGATGCGCAAGCCGGAGTTGCAGGTCGATATCGACCGTGAACGGGCCATGGATTTGGGGATTCCCGTTCAAACGATCGCCAATTCGCTCAACGTTCTCGTCGGTGGCCAAATCGTATCGAGCTTCAAAGACGGAATCGAGCAATACGATGTTTGGCTTCGCGCCGATCACCAATTCCGAAGCGACTCGAAGGATCTGCTGGCGCTGGCGATTCCCTCCCCAACCGTCGGGTTGGTGGAACTCGGCAGTTTGGCTAGTTTGAACGAAAAGCAGGGCCCCAATCAGATCGATCGATTGAATCGACAACGGACCGTGACCATCATGGCCCATCCCGACGGTGTCTCGCTCAACGAGGCCGTTCGGTTCGCCAATCAGTGCATTGCCGAGATGAATCTCCCACCGGAATATGGAATCGTATACGGCGGACAGGCTGAAATGCTGGGCGAGACGGCTTATTACTTCATGGTCGCACTCGGGCTCAGCGTCACGTTCATGTACTTGATCTTAGCTGCTCAGTTCGAAAGTTGGGTTCACCCCGTCAGCATCTTGTCGGGCCTCCCCGTGACCATTCCTTTTGGTTTGCTGTCCCTCCTCCTGTTTCAGACTCCTCTCGATCTCTATGCGATGTTCGGGTTGTTTATGTTGATTGGAATCGTGAAGAAGAATGGGATTTTGCAAGTCGACAAGACCAACGAGTTGCGAGACAGGGGGATGCCGCGAGAGCAAGCGATTTTGGAAGCCAACTACACCCGGCTTCGGCCTATTCTCATGACGACTGTCATGTTGATGGCCGCGATGATTCCCATCGCGCTGGGGCAAGGCCCTGGGGCGAGCGCGAGGGCGAGTATGGCCAAGGTTATTATCGGCGGGCAAGCCCTGTCGCTGGTCTTGAGTTTGGTCGCGACTCCTGTCATGTATTCGCTTCTCGATGACGCAAAGTCATGGTTCGGACGGCGATTCAGCTGGCTCCGCAAAGCCTTAATCCCCGCCAGCGCCTAGCAGTCGTCCAATGTCGAACAGTCGTCCTCGACTGTTTTTATCGTCGAACAGTCGTCCTCGACTGTTTTCGCCTGAAGAAAGAAGTTGGCGTAGCTAGTGAACGTCCTAGGTAGGTACCTATCGTTCTTGACCGTTATGCGAACGGTGATCGGGCGGGGGGATACCGGCTCTCTCTGTCAAGGGCGTACTAGCGCACTGCGGTTGATACTCCTCGCTCCAAGAACCAAGAACCAAGAACCCCGTTCGAAGAACGGGAAGCACAACTACCTAGGGATGTCCTTAAGCCACGCTGCGTATCTTCCTCACGCACAAACCGTCGAGGACGACGGTTCTACTACGAAACCGTCGAGGACGACGGTTTTACAAAGGAAGCTGGCGAGACGACGGTTCGACATTTGTCAACGGCGTTGAACGCCGTCGCCTGGGCCCTACGCCTGCCTTTCAATTCGCGTCAGCGGATATCGAAGCGATCTGCGGCTCGATCAGTACGTGCTTCTGGTTGGGAAGCAATCCTTCGACGCGTTGTTTTTGTCCGTCGGGCCAACTAATTTCTGCGTATTGAATCTCTTCTCCGCTCGGGATTCCAAAGTGCAAACTGTACGGCCCTTGACTTTGATAGCTCCCGCCCCCACAAACCAATCGGAGTCGTTTCGCCTTGTCGGTTACCAACACGACTTGGCTGCCGATGGCATCTCGATTCGAGCGAGTCCCCTTCAGTTCGATCTGCAGCCATCGAGAGCTGTGTTGCGTTGTATTCTCAAGCACCGCTGAAGGTTGATTCACATGAGAGACGATCAAGTCGAGGTCGCCGTCTTGATCCATATCCGCAGCGACCATACCTCGCCCCCGCCATTTTTTGCTGAAGTAGGAATCGGGACTGAATTCCTGCCGTATCAGCTTCCCTTTGCCGTTGTTCGAAAGAAAAAGAGGCAGCTGTTCAACCAAGTTCCCGGGGGGATGCCGGAGAACGTGACCGTTGGTGACTGCAATGTCTTCGTCACCGTCGCAATCGAAGTCAGCGGTCGCCGTTCCGAAGGCGACGAACATTGTCCCAAGTGCAGTAAGACCGGCCGAGGAACTCACGCCGCGATAAACACTATTCCCTTCGTTCTTGTATAGGGCGAAGGATTCGTGTTCGTAATTGCAAACCCAAATGTCGGGCTTTAAATCGTTGTCGTAGTCGAGCGTCGCGACGCCCATACTCCCCGTCGGAAGTCCCCGTTCGTCGAGCGCCGAACCACTCGATACACCGACCTCTTCAAACTTCCCTTCCGTGAGATTCTGATAATAAAGATTGTTTGTTGTATCGTTCGCCACGTAAACATCCACCCAAGAGTCTTGATCGAAATCTCCTGCGAGCACACCAAGCCCTTTGCCTTTCGCTGTTGCATCGAGCCGGTCACTGGCGTCTTGAAAGGAGCCATCACCCTTTCCAAAGTACATGCGATCGTTCAGCCCCTTGAATGCAGCCGGTGGGCAAATATCGCGAACACCTGCTGTCGACTTGCATTCCGGATTGTTTTCCCATGACCAATCGATGTACTGGGCGACAAACAAATCGAGAATTCCGTCACGGTTAAAATCAGCGAAGGCTGCGCTCGTGCACCATAACGAAGCATCTACACCGGAGTTCTCCGTCACATCGATAAACGTTCCATCCCCTTGGTTCATCATGAGCAGGACCCCTCCGTAACCTGTGATGAGCAAATCGGGGAACCCATCAGAATTGAAGTCGGCTGCTTGGGCACCCATCGTGTAATGCTTGCTCACACCCAGCGAAGATTCCTCTGTGATCTGGACCATCTTTTCGCCGAATCGGTTCCGCCATGCCGCTCCTGGCAACCCCACAATCTGACCCACGGTGGGTAGCTTGCCACCCCCTGGAAAGAACAGATCAGGCCAACCATCCAAATCGAAATCGACGGCGGCGACTCCGCTCCCGACCGACTCTAAGTACACATAGAGATTTGAGTCCTCGCCGTTATCATAAACGTGGTGGAGACCGAGCTCCGTTGTCGTATCTTCGAAGTGGACTGGGCCCGCCTGGTCGGGACTCTTTGCCACGTCCGATCGCTTCGGCAAGCTGGATGAGAGATCCGTTTTCTCGCTTGGCGTGCATCCCAAGGGAACGACGAAGGGGACAAACAGGAGATACTTCGCGAAACCAGCAGGACTAGTTTTGGACCGATGCGGGCTTCTTAACAAATTTTTGGTGGTACTCATAGAGTTGCTTGTATGCCGGATCGCTACCGAGCTTGGATTGGTAATAGTCCGCTAATGCACCGTGCGCGGCCTCGTTGCGTACATCATACGAAAAGACGCTCTTGATCCAGTACACGCCGGTCTTCTCCGACTCGTTTTTAAGAATGATCTTCCCGACTTGAATCCGAGCGTCGGTGTCTTTGGGATTCATCCCGATTCTTTCCTGCAACTGAGTAACTTGATCCAACTCAGCTCGTGATTTCTTCACGATGTCAAAGTTCTCTTCGGCCTTGTCTCGCTCTCCTAGACCTCGCAATGCCACCGCGTAGGAATAGCGACCGATGGAATCGAGCGGGAAATAATCGAGAGCCATCTCCAAATGCTTCTTTGCTGATTCGTATTCACCTAGTTCGGTTTCAATCCCGCCCAACTCCGACGCAGCGATGAATCGCTCTGGGACATCGTCGACAGAACGATACGACTCGCGAATTTCCTCCACGGAATGTTGCATGACATTCAAAAGAATCTCCTTCGCTTGTTCGACGTTCCCCAACGCTTTCTCGCATTGAGCGATGGTGGTGTTGGCCGCAAGCCTGGATTTAGCTTGAACACATTTCTTCAATGCCTCGATCGCATCAGCTGGTTTGCGGACATGTAGGAGTAGTCTCCCCAAGCTGAACCACCCTTGAATGAAGCTTGGGTCTTTCGCGACGGACTTGCGATACTCTTCTTCGGCAGGTTCGTTTTGAAAAAGGTGCTCATGAATCCTGCCCATCTTGTAATGCACCAGGGGCTCCCAAGGGCATTCCTCTTCCCAGATTTCGATCAGCTCGACGGCTTCGGGAAATCGCGAAAGAATCGTGAGCCCAGTAGTGTATGCATCAAGTACTTCGCTTAGATCGCCATCCTGTTCCTTGATCCAACTTTTCAAGGTCGATTCGGTCGAACTTTCGAGCCGCCCGAGACTCGCCAAGGCGAGGAGCTGCTCTCGATTCAGTCGCTTCGAGTCGAACTTGCGATCGAAAGCGACCTTTAGATGGGCTGCCATGGTATCGAGATCCCCGCGTTTCCGAGCAAGCCTCGCTTGAAGGAACGCGGTCTCTCCATTGGCCAGTCGAATGCGATCGAGCGACTCGAGCCACCGAGCGGCTTGATCGAGATCGTGTTTCTGTAAAGCGACGACAGCCGACGAGTGGAGTATGCGGGGGATGCCTCCCCAAGCGAAAAACAGGGTGACCAAGACGAACAGAAACCCGAGCAAAACCCAGAGCCGCGTCCGCTTGGAGTTTGGAGCCACGTTGGGCGCGCGTTTGGATTTGGAAGGCTTGTGGGACTTTCCCATAGACTTGTTGAATGAGGATGCGCGCGGGGAGAACCGGTTGGAGACGGGATAGCGATGCGAAAAAGGGTGGCATCGTTTGGAACGAATGCCACCCTTGCATCGGTACTCTTTTTTTACAGGTGCACTGCCCTTAGAGAGGCAGCGCTTTGATGGAGGCTCTGCTTTTAAGCAGGGAGCATCCTCGAGGAGAGAGCAGACTCATGATGCTCTAATCACGGATGCGATTACAGCTTCGAAAGAAACTCTTTGGCCTTCGCTTTGATCTTTGCAGGATCCGTAAGTCCCATGAGTTCATCCATGTAAGGCTGCAGCGCCTTCGCCTTTTCCATGTCGGTTGTACTCAGCATGTTCAGCTGTCGTTGGTAAACGACGGCACCACTTCCTAATGGTTTGCCGTTGGCAGCGGTTTCTTCAAGCATGACTCGCAATTGATCAATGCCTTCGGTCGGAACTCCCTCGATCACTTGAGAATACTCGACGTTTCCGCCACCACCGCAACCCGCTACCGCACCAAGGACCAACGTTCCTAGAAGCAAATTTCGCAACACGATTGAATTCCTAAATCTCTAAAACGCAGTTCCGAAAGTAAAAACCCTCTGGACCCGATGAATGGAGCCCAGAGGGATGATTTAATAAACTACCAAGGGCTCTTAGTATTCGCCAGCCACATCGCCACCGATTGCTGTTCCCAGCGCTTGGTAGGTGATGAGATCAACACTGTTGCTGATGAACGTTACCGAACCGTCGCCGAGAGCGTGCATAACGCCTCCGGTGTGGCGGCTTCGCGCTGGGAAAACTCCGGATGAGTCACCTTGACCGCAACCATCGCAAGCCATACCGGCAGGGAATCGCCAGTTTGGTGGTGCGACGGTGTTGATCGCCGTGTTGTAGAATCCTGGAGCGGTCCATCGGAACCCTGCATCCGCACGGTGAGTCGCACCGGCAGCTGCGGTCAATGCACCATAAGCATCCAACTGAGCTTGCGTTGGACGCATTGCAAACGGCAGCGGAATGTTTCGTGCAAAGTCACCCATGTTGGTGAGAACAGCCGTCGTCGCATCACCCTTCACGAATTCTGCCATCATGATGGTGTTCGAAAGACCATCGGTGATGTCCCCAAACTTGGTATCCATATTTCGCTTATAGAAACCGTTTTGGTTGCCGGCTGCCGTGTTCCAACCCACGTTGGAGCCTTCGCTCCAGCCGTAGTTGTTCTGACCCAATTCCGCCGCCGATGGGTAAGGACGATCCGATGGGCAGAGGAACGCTGGAATCGGGGTTCGACCCAAGATCAACGGCGTAACGCTGACACCTGCTGGTGCAGGAACAGGGTTGTCGTAGTGATAGAGGGTGAAAGTGAACTGTTGGAAAAGATTGTTCTGCTCGATGAACGGGAGAATCCCGACGTGTGCCGAATAACCATTCCAGTTCGACTGCTGCATTCCAAGCCCCTTGTCGACCCAAGTCGCCAAGCGCGAGACCTTCTTAAAGGAGCTCTCGTAGTTGTGCATCGATAGCGACAACTGCTTCATGTTGTTGCTGCAACTCATGCGGCGAGCCGCTTCCCGTGCAGCTTGGACTGCTGGCAACAGCAATCCAACCAAAATACCGATGATCGCGATAACGACCAACAATTCAACGAGCGTGAAGCCTTTACGCCTCTGTAACATACGTTCCCCTTCACAAAAAATGATTTCACCAACCCAACGACCCCCACGCTCTTGTGGGGGATTCCGACGCCCCTAACGAGGGATATTTAGAGAGTTTACGCGCCCGTGCAGGATCTGTGCAGCATTTTTCGATCGTTTTTCAAGCGTTTAAGTAGTTGTTTTTTTAAATGCCAGACTTGACTATCAAAAAAAATACTTATCCAGGGGTGATTGTTGCATATTGGCACACCCCGGAATGACTGGAGATTAGTTTGTTTAATGCTGCGTGGGCTGTGCGCTGTTTTGGGTTCTGGGTAGGAAGAGCGCATACCACGTCAGCCTGTCGTGCCGATGGACACTTGGAAGATTTCGTGAAGGAATGGAGTGCAACTACGCCAATACTTCTTTCACAACGCGAGCGGGGAGGACGCCGGTCAAGCGGAAATCGAGGCCTTGAGAACGGACCGTGAGCCGTTCGTGATGCAGCCCCAGCAAATGCAAAATAGTCGCATGGATATCGCGCACATGCACGGACTGATCGACGGGACCAAATCCGAATTCGTCTGTCTCTCCATAGCTTACACCTGGCTTAAAGCCACCCCCTGCGAACCACATGGTGAACGCGTCGATGTGATGGTTTCTGCCCGTCGACTCCCGAACTTCTCCCATCGGTGTCCGTCCGAACTCTCCACCCCAAATCACAATGGTGTCTTCCAGGAGCCCGCGACGCTGCAAGTCTTGAACGAGCCCCGCGCAGGGTTGATCGATCTCCTTGCTAATTTCCGGCAAATGCTTTTCCAAATTCTCAGTTGGACCTCCGTGATGGTCCCAATTGGTGTGATAAAGCTGGATGAAACGCACTCCTCGTTCTGCCAACCGCCGGGCCAACAAACAATTCCTCGCGAACGTCGACTCCTTTGGATCCCGAATCCCATACAAATCGAGGGTCTCCTGCGTCTCATCCGAAGTATCCATCAAATCCGGCGCGCTGGATTGCATCCGATACGCCATCTCATACGCGTTGATTCGCGTTGCAATTTCGTCGTCACCCGTTTTGGTGAACCGCATCGCGTTGAGTTCGCCGACCGCACGAATCACTTCGATTTGCTTCTCCTCGGTGACTTGCTCGGGTGTGGTCAAGTTCAAGATCGGCTCACCCTTATTGCGCAACGGGACTCCTTGATAGGTCGATGGCAACATGCCGCTTCCCCAGAGAATCGCTCCTCCTCGCGGCCCGCGCGGACCGCTTTGCAATACGACGAACCCTGGCAGGTCATTGCACTCGCTTCCCAGCCCATACGTCAACCAAGCCCCCATGCTGGGGCGACCGAATTGCCCCGTCCCCGCGTTCATGAACAGTTTGGCAGGAGCATGATTGAACAAGTCGGTTTTGCACGTGCGGATAAAGGTGAGATCGTCCACAATCTTCGCCGTGTGCGGAAGCAGATCGCTAACCCATGAACCGGTTTCGCCATACTGAGCAAACGTTCTACGCGTGCCAAGCAAATTGATGCGGTGACTGCTATCCATGAACGCGAACCGCTTCCCCTCCACATAGCTCTGCGGAATCGGTTGCCCATTCAATTTGTTGAGTGCCGGTTTGTAGTCGAGCATGTCCAGCTGCGACGGTCCACCCGCCATGAACAAAAAGATAACTCGCTTGGCCTTCGGCGCGAAATGCGGATTCTTCGGTGCGAGCGGGTTGCTCTCCAATGCGGCCCCTAAACCGGCCCCTAAACCGGATTGAGCAAGCAGTTGCTGGAGCGCGAGTGCGCCGACTCCAATACCGCATCGTTCGAAGAAGTGACGTCGCGTCTCCTGCTGCAGGGCTTGTTCGAATGGGAAGTTGGGTCGATTCATGATTTTGTTCTGGCGTTGATCCGTTGGCTTGGTTAGTCGTGAGGTTGCCTTCACGCGATTACTCGCGGGTCAGCGTTTCATCGAGATTGAGCAAAACTCTCGCAGCGCTAAAGGGGTCGAGCTTGCGAAGGACCGCCACTTCGTCTTCATTTGGCAATCGTGACGTACAGCGTTGAAAGGCAACCTCCACGCCATCCTGTTCCACGATCTTGGCAAGCGATTGCGCAAACTCAACGAAGGCGGAGTCGTTCAGGAGGGTCAAGGCTTGAAGAGGCGTGTTGCTTCGATTGCGGCGCGTGCAGCTGCTGTTTCCCTCCGGGGCATCAAAAACGTTTAACGATGGAGGCGGAGTGGCGCGGTAAATAAAGGTGTAAACGCCTCTTCGATACCGATCCTCGCCCGGGCTCACTTTCCATTCCCTTTTGACTTGCCCTTGCGTCATAACACCATCCGGTATGGGTGGGAAAACGGGGGGCCCTCCTAGCTTAGGACTGAGCAATCCACTGGCCGCCAATCCCACGTCTCGAACTAACTCCGCATCCAACCGAAGTCGCTGCTGTTTTGCCAACAAATAGTTGTCGCGATCGATTTGCAGCAGTTCGCTACGACCAACTGAACTCCGCGTGTAGGTGTCCGAACACACAATCCTTCGGTGCAAGGCTTTGAAACTCCACCCGCCCTGCATCCAGTCGATCGCTAGCCAGTCCAGAAGTTCCGGATGCGTGGGGACCGCACTTTGGAATCCAAAGTCATTCTCCGTCTCGACGATTCCTCGCCCGAAGTAGACTTGCCAAACGCGGTTGACGAGAACCCGTGCCGTGAGCGGATTCTCTCGATCGACGATCCAGCGCGCTAGATCAAGGCGGTTTGGCTTTTCGCTTTTCTGGCCAAAAGGATGAAGAACGCTCGGAACATCTGGCTGCACCGGTTCGTCCGGCCGAGTGAAATCCCCTTGGATGAAGACGGTCGTCTTGCGTCCCTCGGGCTTCTCCCTCAAGACCAACGTCGAGACCCCCATCGCCAACTCCCGATCGATTTCTTGGATTCGTTTCTGCAAGTCTCGGATTGCAGAATCGATCGGTTCGGCCTCCTTTTCTCCCTGGAGGCTGGCGGTATAAAGCGCTGCGCGCTGCACGGCATTGCGTTTCTTGGTGTCGACTTTCAAGGCGTCTTTGACCGGCTTGGGCAACTTTTCCTGCTCGGCTTTCTCAAGCCCTTTTTCCCACTGTTCGATGGTCTCGGCGAGTGGAAGGAGCTTCTCATCCAGGGAACGCAACGTCGAATCACGCTCGGCTTTCAAAGCGGCCGGATCAACACCATCGGGGTAGAGCTTATGCTCAGGCTCATCCTGGTTATTGAAGAAGGCAAAAAGCTGGTAGTATTCCTTCTGGGTGATGGGATCGAATTTGTGATCGTGGCATTGAGCACAACCAACCGTGAGCCCGAGAAAGACGGTACCGGTAGTAGCGACCCGGTCGAAGACGCTTTCAATTCGGAATTGCTCAGGATCGACCCCACCCTCTTGATTGATCTGCGTGTTGCGATGGAATCCTGTCGCGACGATTTGGGAGGAAGTCGCTTGAGGGAGAAGATCACCGGCGATTTGCTCGACCGTGAATTGGTCAAACGGCATGTCCCGATTCAACGCTTGGATCACCCAATCGCGATAGGGCCATATCGACCGCGGAGCATCGATGGAGTAGCCATGACTATCTGCATACCTCGCTTGATCCAGCCACCATCGTCCCCACTTTTCCCCGTAATGCGGATTCTCGAGAAGTTGCTCGACACGTTCTGTGTAGGCCTTTAAACCTCGCGATGCATAGTCTGCTTTGAAGTTTTCTATCTCGGCAGGGGTAGGAGGAAGCCCAATCAAGTCGAGGTAGACGCGACGGATGAGTGTTTCCGCATTCGCACGATTCGAGGGCTCGATCGATTGCTGTGCCAGCTTTTGGTGGATAAACGCATCGATCGGATTGGCAAATTCGCCGGCCAGTTTCGGATCGGTGGGGGGAGTTGGCGCTTCAGGTTTCGCAAATGCCCAATGGGGTTCGTACTGGGCCCCGTCTCGAATCCACTGTTTCAATCGTTCCTTTTGTTCCGGCGAAAGTTTCTTTCCCGATTCGGGAGGAGGCATCATCGAACTTTCGTCCTCCGAAAGGATGCGCTGGATCAGTTCGCTTGCGTCCGGATCCCCCGGCCGTATCGCGACCTCCCCGGAATCCAATTCGGCCGTCGCTCCCTCCGACGAATCCAACCTCAAACCGGCCTCCCGTTTGGAAGCGTCAAAACCATGGCAGGCCAAGCAATATTCGGAGAGGATGGGTCGGATATCGCGATTGAATCGAAGCGATTCGTCGGCCCCAAAGCCAGCGGAACCATGACCCGCGATCCCGACGAAGGCCAATGACAAGCTAGCGAGTAACGACGCGTGAAGCGATCTAAACAAGGTTCTGTGTAGCGGTGGCATACCAGTCGTTCCGTCCGGGTTTGGCGGTTGAAAAGGACCTTAAATAGCATACACAACTTTGGTTCGCAGAGCCCTCCCTATTTTCCTCTCCCTCGATGATCGGACAGGAAGGTGGAAGCCTCCCGAGAGGTGTATTCTCACTCGTTTTCCTTTTTCGACGTCAAAACGGCATAGGCGAGTCGCTGCAATTCGACAGCTAGGTCCACATTGACGATTGTTACGGAGCTCTGGGGAGGGGTCACCGTGACCGGGGCAAAATTGAGAATGCCTGTGATCCCGACCAATTCCAATCGTCTCGCAACGGTCGGCGCCGAGGGGGCCGGCACCGACAAAATTGCCAGTTCCACCTTTTCCCGCTCGACGAATTCTTCCAAGGTATCGAAGGGCTGGATTTCAAGTTCGCCAAGCCTCTTGCCGATTTTGCTCGGATCGATGTCAAACGCTCCCACCAATTGAAAACCTTGTTGCTCGAATCCGCGATAGCCCGATAATGCCGTCCCAAGGTTTCCAACCCCCACTAGGATGACGTTCCAAGATCGATTTCCCCCCAAGGTGTTTTGGATCGTTTCGATCAGACCTCGAATCTCGTATCCTACTCCTCGTTGTCCCAAGGGTCCGAAGCCGGATAAGTCTCGACGCACCTGCGAATCGTTCAGCCCCAATCGTCGCGCGAGAACTCCGCTTTGCACTCGAGTACTCCCTCCACGTTGTAACTGCTGCAATTCTCGAAGATAAAGGGGCAATCGGCTGATCGTTGCGTCAGAAAACATCAGTGCAGTTGTTTCGCGTAGGATATAAGGATTTGCATGGAGCCATCAAAACACCCCATGATACCGAATCGAAAAGCGACCATGAATGAATGGAGCCCTTCCTCAACAAGGAGAGAATGGCTCGTTCGCGCGATGGGTGCAACGGCGATCGGGGCAACGCAATCGATTCTGACTGGCTGCATTCCCGGGCGAAAGAGCGACACTCCCTATCAAGTCGATGCGATTATCGGTCAACGTGGGATGTCGGATGGTCGATTTCAAAAGCCGCGCGCCATCGCGATCGACAATGCCAATCGTTGCTTTGTAGTCGACAAAACGGGACGCATCCAAGTCTTTGATGAAGACGGGACATTCCTCCGCGGTTGGCAAACGCCGGAAATCGAACAAGGAAAACCGACCGGACTCAGCATCGACTTGGATGGGACGCTCATCGTGGCCGATACCCATTACTTTCGGTTCTTGTTCTACACGGCCGAAGGGAGTCTGCTCGAAGAGCGCACGATCGGCGGGGTGAACGGCAGCGGCCCCGGTAAATTCGCGTTCGTTACCGACGCAGCTCGCCTTCCTTCCGGCGAGTTTCTACTGGGTGAATACGGCGAGTTCGATCGCATCCATAAGTACAGTCCGGAGGGAGAGTACATTGCCAGCTTGGGCGAACACGGCCGCGAGCCGCTTCAGTTCAGCCGCCCTCAAAGCTTGGCCGTCGATGCGGAAGGTTGGTTATGGGTCGCGGACGCTTGCAATCATCGCGTGCAAGTCATCGATTGGACAAGCGACAAGCCTCGGTGCGTCCGTATGTTTGGAGAGGAGGGGAGCGAGCTTGGGCAATTAAAATATCCGTACAGCTTGACCTTGTTCGGCGACGACTTGTTGGTGAGTGAATACGGCAACCATCGCGTTCAGCGGCTGGATCGGAACGGAAAGAGTTTAGCGAGCTGGGGGCAAGCGGGAAGCAAGCCCGGTGAACTGAATCAACCTTGGGCCATCGCCGTCGATACCAAGAGTCGTATCTACGTCGTCGATTCCGGCAACAATCGAATCCAACGTTTCTACCTCTAAATACCCCTCTCGCAGACCGCAAGGACTCCAAGTTCGCCATTGACCCATGTCAAACCGTCGTCTCGACGGATTCCCAATGTAGAGCCGTCGTCTCGACGGCTTCTTTCGCCTGAAGGAAGAAGTTAGCGTGGCTTAGGGAGCGTCCTAGGTAGGTACTACTAGTTGTTGACCGTTATGCGAACGGTGTTCGGACGGGAGATACCGGCTCTCTCCGCCAACCGGGTACTAGCGCACGAATACGGATACTAATACCTCCCTGCCCCTGCTCCTTGCCCCTTACTCCTTGCTCCCTGCTCCCTGCTCCTTACATCCGGCAGATCAGCAGTTCGCGTTCGTAGATTAGCTCTTTGGGCAAGTGACTTTTCAGATCAAAGAACAGCTCTTCATGCGACAGAATTTCTTGCCGCCATGCTTCGCGATCGATCTTCTGCAACGCGTTGAATCGTATTTCGTTGAAATCCAGGCCGGTCCAATCGATATCGGCATAGCGAGGTACCCAGCCAATCGGCGTCTCTTTGCCAACTCCATGTCCGTTGGCGCGATCCACAATCCACTTGAGAACTCGCATGTTCTCTCCGAAGCCAGGCCACAAGAATTCCCCGTTCGCATCTTTGCGAAACCAATTGACATGAAAGACTCGCGGTGTCTCGGTGAGCGATCGCTGCATGTGAATCCAATGCCGGAAGTAGTCCCCCATGTTGTAGCCACAGAATGGCAACATGGCCATTGGATCGCGCCGCACTTTGCCGATCGTTCCTGCGGCTGCGGCTGTCATCTCACTCCCCATCGTCGCGCCCATGTACACGCCGCAACTCCAGTTGAACGCTTGATACACAAGGGGCATCGTGGTCGCGCGACGACCGCCGAAGATGATCGCGCTGATCGGGACCCCTTCCGGTTTCTCCCAGTCGGGGTCGATTGTGGGGCATTGCGAGGCTGGGGCGGTGAATCGGGAATTCGGATGCGCTGCTTTGATTCCCTTTTCTTTGGCCAGTTGAGGGGTCCAGCGATTTCCTTGCCAATCGATCGCTTCCGACGGTGGTTCCTTCGTCATACCCTCCCACCATACCCCCCCCTCCGGAGTGAGTGCGACGTTGGTGAAGATCGTATTCTTGCGAAGCGCTGCCATGGCATTCGGATTGGTCGAATCCCCCGTTCCCGGTGCAACGCCAAAGAAACCTGCTTCCGGATTGATCGCATACAGCCGACCGTCCGCGCCCGGTTTGATCCAAGCGATATCGTCTCCCACGGTCCACACCTTCCAACCTTGATCGGAGAAGTGCTTGGGTGGAATCAACATGGCAAAATTAGTCTTCCCGCAAGCGCTCGGGAACGCGGCTGCGACATAAGTCTTCTTGCCCTTCGGATCCTCGACTCCCAAGATCAGCATGTGCTCTGCCATCCAGCCTTCATCGCGCGCCATCACCGACGCGATACGGAGCGCAAAACACTTCTTGCCCAACAACGCATTCCCGCCATATCCAGATCCATAACTCCAAATCTCGCGGGTCTCCGGAAAGTGCACGATGTATTTCTCGGGATTGCAAGGCCACGCCACATCGGATTCTCCCTCTTGGAGCGGCATCCCAACGCTATGCAAACAAGGCACGACGCGTTTGTCGGCTCGATCGATCAGCTCAAACACCGGCTTGCCAATGCGAGCCATAATTCGCATATTCACGACCGCATAAGGGGAATCGGTCAGCTGAACCCCAATCTGCGACATCGGAGACCCGACCGGACCCATGCTAAAGGCGAGCACATACATGGTCCTTCCTTGCATGCAGCCATCGAAAAGCTCTCGCAGCTTTTTCTTCATTTCGAACGGATTCATCCAATTATTGGTCGGTCCCGCTGCATCCTTGGACGCGCTGCAGATGAAGGTTCGATCCTCGACGCGAGCCACATCATTGGGGTTGGACCGGGCCAGAAAACACCCAGGCCACTCGTCTTGATTCAGTCGGATCAAAGTCCCTTTGTCGACCATTTCGTTGCAGAGTCGATCGTATTCGTCCTGCGAACCATCCACCCAATGGATGCGATCCGGCTTGCATAATGCAGCCATCTTGCGTACCCAACGAATCAAGTGGACGTTGGTGCTCAAAGGCGTACCGGAATTCGTAACACCATCCAACTTGGCATCCATTGTGGTCTGACTCATATTCCTTCGTTCCTTCTTCCTTTGCGAAATGCACAGCAGCAACGTCGCGGCAGTATTCCCAACCCGCAGCGTCAGCGAGGGATAGCCAATGCTTATCCTAACCCGAAGCGTTAGCGAGGGATAGTTTGCTCAACATGGCAGAGGCTCGTTTTGAACCGCGCCCAATCGAGCGATTGCAACCCCTGGCCGCGATCACCCCTTGGTTGGCAATTGCCCGTAACGATGCAAGGTCTGTGAAACGCTTTGCTCCCGAACCCATCGCGTCAATTCGATCCGTCCGGCCGATACCAGTGGGCCGTGGATCCACTGCAGACCCGCGTCGAATGCAATGCGCAGGATCTCGCCGGCAGGAATGTCTATTGTCCGTAAGAACTCCGCTCGTTTCGCCAACACCGGCAACCGCTTCGCAAACGCTTCGTCCGTCTCCTCCTCGCGTATGCTGATCTCGAGCGGTACTCGAGCCACCTTGGCAGCAAGGCGTGCACGCTCCAAGGTCTTCAAGTCTCGCTGTGCCAATCGCAACACAACACCGCGCGACGGCCGGTATCGAAACACATTGGATTCGCATCGCAAACCGCTCGGATCCTGCTCCATGGAGAAGTGCTCGCGCCACGCTTGCTCATAATCGACTTCGCTCGCACCGGAAAACTCGGAGGGGTCGACAAATTGCCTGAACAACCATACATAATTCGGTCCGCCCGCTTTGGCCCCAGGTCCGACGCATGACTTTTTCCATCCCCCAAAGGGCTGGCGCTGCACAATCGCCCCCGTGATCGGTCGGTTGATGTACAGATTTCCAGCTTGTACCCGTTCCTTCCAATAGTGGATCTCTTCCTGGTTCAATGTATGAATCCCCGCGGTGAGGCCGTAATCGGTGCCGTTTTGCATGGCGATGGCCGCGTCCAGGTCCTCGGCACGCATCAGCCCCAGCACCGGGCCAAAGCACTCGGTCTGATGAAACCAGCTACCCGGTTTGACCCCAAGCTTGATACCTGGTGACCATAGGTTCGGTGCATCGGGGTGTTGCTTGGGCTCCAAGAGCCAGGTCTCTCCCTCGTCGAGGGTTGTCAGGGCTCGATGTAGTTTCTCGGCCGTAGGGAGGACGAACGGTGTGACAACGCTTTGCCAACGGCTCGTCGGGCCTACTTCCAGACTTCGAGCAGCGTCTTGGAGTTGGCGTCGGAAGCCTTCATCGTCATAGACTTCTCCCTCCAAGATCGCGAGGCTGGCGGCACTGCATTTCTGACCGGAATGGCCAAAGGCAGAGCGTACCAAATCCTTGATCGCGAGATCTCGGTCGGCGTGAGCAGTCACGATGAGTGCGTTCTTTCCACTGGTCTCGGCATAAAGTGGTATTGAGGGCCTCCATCCATGAAATAACTTGGCGGTCTCGTAGCTGCCTGTTAATACGATTGCGTGGATTCGTTCGTCCGTCAGGAATGCTTCCCCCTGTGCGTTCGAACAAGGATAAAAGTGGAGGACGTCGCGAGGAACTCCCGCTTCCCACAATTGATTCGCCAGATGCCAAGCGATGCCCACCGTGGCAGGTGCTGGTTTCAGCACGACACTGTTGCCTGCCATCAATGCAGCGATGACTCCCCCTGCAGGAATGGCATAGGGAAAATTCCACGGCGATACGACGGCGACGACGCCCAGTGGCTGGGAATGCGCCCCCGCCGGTGGAAGAGCATGACGAGCGTAATAACGTGCGAAGTCGATCGCTTCGGAAACTTCCCCGTCCCCATCTGGAATCGCTTTCTTTCCCTCGACTCGCAGCGCTTGCAGCGTCTGGAACCGATCGCGGCTCATGATCTCGGCCAATCGATTCATCACCGCTCCGCGCGCTTCAAAGCCAATCCCCTCCCAACTCGCTTGAGACCCGACCGCTGCATCCAACATCGCATCCAGGCTAGGCAAACTTGGGCGTGCGCTCGGGGACCAATCGCTGTAGCGAGCCAACTCCTCCCGATGGCGTGGTTGAGACCAATCGGTATCCGGTTCGTTCAAGAACGGAACGGAATGGCTCGCGTCGATCGCCACAGCCAGCCTCCTGGAGCGGTCGCTGACGTCGTTCCGACTCTTCCATCCATCGAGGAACCGCTTCTTTTGATACTCCCATTCGGGCGAACCGGGACGAATAGCAAACATGTCCTTAAGAAAGTTTTCGGGTGAAGTGTTCTCATCTAATCGGCGGACCAAATAAGCCATCGCGCTGAGAAAATCTTCTTGCTTCACCGCCGGTGCATAGAGCAACAACCCCTTGGCATCGTCGCGAACCGCTCTGGCTTGATGGTTCGCCATCCCTTCGAGCATTTCGATTTCCACCGACGACTCGACTTGATTTGCCTCCCGGAGTGTCAAGGCAAGTGCAACATCGAACAGATTGTGGCTGGCTACTCCTAATCGCACTGCAGCGGCATGTTCTGGGCGGCACCCGTACTCCATCATCCTTCGGAAGTTTGCATCGGTCTCGTGTTTGCTCGCGTATGGGGCTGCATGCCAGCCGTGAAGTTCGGCCTCGACCGCTTCCATCGCTAGATTCGCACCCTTTACCAATCGGATCTTGATCGGCGCACCACCGTTCTGAACACGTCGCTGCGCCCAAGCGGTCAACGTTCGCTGCGCATCCCAAGCGTCCGGTAAATAGGCCTGCAAAACTATGCCTGCCGAATAGCGATGGAATTCCGGCTCATCCAACAACGACTGGAATGCGGCAAGGGTCAGTGCCAAGTCGCGGTACTCTTCCATGTCCAAGTTCACGAACTTGCCTCGCTTCAAACCCTCGCGATAGAGAATTCGCAATCGATCGCAAATCGTGAGTAGCGAGTCCTCCCAGGCGACCAAATTGATTTGGCTGAAGATGGCGGAGATCTTCACGGAGATGTAGCTCACAGCGGGGTCGGCCAGATGCGATAAGATCGCGTCCATTCGATGCTTCGCCTCCTGTTCCCCCAAGACGGCCTCTCCCAAGTGATTCAGATTGAGGCGAAAGCCATCTTGGGATCGTTGGGTCAAATACTGATGAAGTGGCCCAGCCTCGCCAGGGAGAATGACCCGTGCGCTATCCTGCTGCATCCGCTTCGCAACACCGCGTGTTACCAAACCTGGTAGGAAACGACTGGCAAACGCACCGGCTTGGATCAAAAGCCTGTCCGTCCAAGGCATGTACTGAGGTGCACCGAATTGTTCTACAACGCGTCGAAGCGATGCTGCCGTTTTCGACGGTGTGTGACTTCGGAACACTTCGTCGACCATCGCAAACGTAAAAGCCTTGCCGGCCGGGTCGTTCATCATCCGCCCCAGCTTCGCCGCTTCCTGCTTCTCCGGAACCGTCTGTTGGGCAAGTGCGGCGCGAAGCAGCGCCTCAGCGCGGGACAAAGCCTGGACGACGATGGCATCGTCCGAGCCGATTGGTCCATCTACATGGTCACTTGACTGGTGGGCTGTCACGATGCCAGGGCTCCTTCGCGAGACCGATTCGATTTCCCGATACAAGACAAGATGCAAACGAACCGCGATTCTATCTGGCCCATGGAATCCAGTCGTGGAAAATTTGTTTGCGTCCCATGCCGAAAAAATACAAAATCTCGTACGCTCGCTCGCTCGCTATCCGCAGCAACCTCGCTCTTTTGGTTTTCCTCCTTCTCCTGATTCTCATCGTGACCTCCATGAAAAAAAAGACACCAGCCGGGGACCTGCAAGGCCGAGAGTGGCTCCTTCAGCAATCGCCGGGGCTTGCTATCGCCGAGACTCTTTTCGGCACACTTTCGGATGTCTTGTTTTGCATCAAAAACAGATCACGGCGTTATGTCATCGTGAACGATGCCTTTGCGAGACGAGCCGGCGGCTGGCGGACGGAACAGTTGGTCGGGAAATCCGCGAAAGAGGTTTTCCCCTCCATCCTGGCGGCGGGATACGAGCAGCAGGACGATGAAGTCTTTGAGAAGGGGATTACCATTCGCGATCGCATTGAGCTGATTACCCAACCGGACGGTGGAATGGGCTGGTTCATCTCGCAAAAAACCCCTGTGTTGGATAGGGACGGGCAAGTCATCGCGCTGGCGGGTATTTCTCGCGATCTTGCAGAGACCAAAGGGGACTTGGGGCCCGTAGCGGAAATTGTCAACACGATTCACCGCGACTTCGCCCAACCTCTTCGTATCGAAGAGCTCGTCGCTCGATCTGGCTATAGCTGGAGTCAGTTAGAGCGCAAAGTGCGCGGCATCGTCGGCCTTTCACCTCGAGCACTTCTGACCAAGACCCGGGTGGAGCAAGCTGCAACGAGGTTGATCCACACCGACAAACCCTTGTCGGCAATTGCCATCGAATGTGGGTTCTATGACCAAGCGGCCTTCAGCAGACAATTCTCCGCCGCCACCGGCATCAGTCCTCGTCATTACCGCAACGCCTTCCGCTAATCACCCCCTCGCCCCTCGCCCCTCGCTACTCGCCCCTCGCCCCTCGCTACTCGCTACTTCTTCCCCCAAGTGATCGTCGCAACTCCCAAGACGATGACCGCCGCCGATACAACGGTCCAATCATCGATTCGTTCGTTCAGTACCAACCACCCTAAGAAGACAGCAACGACGGGGTTCACATACGCATAGGTGGATATCAGTGTCGGCGACGCGTGCTTCATCAACCAAACAAACGTGGTGAAGGCGACAAGCGATCCGGCGATTACCAGATACCACCAAGCCAAGATCGATTCGCGACTGAATTGATTCCACTGCACATCCTGCATCTCCCCCAACAATGTTCCGAAGGCGATGAGCCACAGTCCTCCGCAAAGCATTTGAATCGTTGCACCGGTAAAGGGATCTGCGGGATTGCCTCCGTAGCGAGTCATCATGGAACCGATTGTCCAAGTTAGACAGGCCAGGACGATTGCGCCCACGCGAAACAAGTCGTAGCTGGCTGGACCGGTTCCTTGCAAGCTCGGAGCTACCAGCATGGCCAGTCCCACGCATCCCATTGCCAGACCGGCGAAAACAGTCCGATTCGGTCTTGCTCCCATCCTTCCTTTGGTTCGTCCCCAAATCACCCATTCGGCGGTGACCATCATCAACGGATTGAATGCGACGATCAAGGTTGCAATGCCGGAGGGAATAGTTTGTTCCGCCCAGGAAACTAAACCGTTTCCACCGACCATCATGAAAAGGCCAACCAGCGCATTCCATAGCCATTGTCGACCTGTCGCGCGGAGGCGGCCAAGAGCGAGAAGGATCATGGCCATCACGGCACCGGCGACTAGGAATCGTGCTCCAGCCATCAGGAAAGGAGGCAACGTCTCGACCGCGACCTTGATCGCCAAGTAGGTCGACCCCCAAACGACATAAATAATCCCCAGTCCCCCGGCGATGAAAAGTCCCGAAGGTCTCTTATCCCCTGGGGTGATTTGGTTCGTTCCAGTCATTCTCGGTTCCAAATAGCAAGGACGCAGTCCACCAGGGGCGGGGGAGGAGTCGTCGGAAAGCATACTCGACTCTACGAAACTCACCTACCCTCCTTGCAGCAACGTCGAACGGTCGTCCTCGACCGTTCCAGCGCCGAGGAAGTACGTAGCGGTGCATGGAGCATGGAGCATGGAGCATGGAGCATGGAGCATGGAGCATGGAGCATGGAGCATGGAGCATGGAGCATGGAGCATGGAGCATGGAGCATGGAGCATGGAGCATGGAGCAGGGAGCGTGGGACGTGGTGTAATGTCGAACGTTCTTCTCTTTTTGTCCTGAAAGGACTTGAGCCATTAGCCGGGGGTTGAGCGTATGCGATACCCCCGGTGGTTTCCCATGGATTGAGCATCCCGACGGGATGCAAGCTTCACGCCTGAACATCTTCGCGTTCTGAATCGAGATGCGTTCGATCGCACGCAGGAACTCCAATCTCGATCAAGCCATCGCATCGCTTTAATCCCTTCGGGATAGAAGAAGGGGTGGGGGGGACCGGGGGTATCGCTCGCGCTCAACCCCCGGCTACAAGCTTTGATCCTTTCAGGATCGACAGAGGGATCTGTTGAGGACAACAGATCGACCCCGTCGAACGTTCGTCCTCGACCGTTCCAGAACGAGAAAAATCGACAGCTTGCAATGAACGCTTGCCTCGCGGAATTCCCTATTCATTGCAGCGAAGTTCTTGTTCTGGCCATTGGGGTTCGTTTACGGCCGGGCAAGGCTCCCAAAATTCCAAAAAAAATATTCGCGCCAAATTCTTGCGTTCGTTTCATCCCTCGATAATTTGATTCTGTTGCTGTGAGTTTAACTCACGCCCTTACGCCCCTTCTTTACTTGTAGCAGCGAGTACGAATCATGCCCCGTTTTCGTGGTCTGTGGATGGTCGTTTGCGCCTGGACTGTGCGCACCATCAAAAGTTTCTTCATCCAGTCGCAGGGATCCCGTTATCGAGAGCGAGTTGCTTCTCGGCGTCCCAAACTGGAATCGTTTGAACCGCGCGTCGTGATGGCCGCCGATACCTTGCCAGGATTGGTTTGGGAACACAATGCGAACCTAGCCAGCGACGTGGATGGCGATGGTGCCGTCGCCGTCTCCGACGCACTCTTGGTCGCCAACGGATTGGAATATGTTTACGGAATGGGAGGCTCGGACGCTTATCGTTTCGACTCGTCCTACTTCTTCGATGTCAACGGTGACTCATCCTTCGATTACTCCGATTGGACCGCCGTCGTCCACTCGGTATCGGAGACATTGAGCTCCCCAGCAAGCGAGTTGAGTACTTCCCCATCGCAAGACAGTTCGCGTGGCCTCTACCCCGACTATGGCCTTGGCAGCTACCCCGACTCCGGCAGCTATCCCGACTACGGCAGCTATCCTGACTACGGCAGCTATCCCGACTATGGTCTGGGAGACTATCCCGACTACGGTCTCGGCGACTACCCAGACTCTGGCACCGGAGACATGCCTGATTCTGGATCGGGCAGCTATCCCGATTACGGATTAGGCGATTATCCCGACTCTGGGACGGGAGGCACGCCCGACTCAGGTTCCGACAGCTACCCTGACTATGGTCTCGGTGACTACCCCGATTCCGGCACTGGAGGCACGCCCGACGCCGGATCGGGGAGTTACCCTGACTATGGATCAGGTGGTGGTTCAAGTTCTGGCGGTGACACAAGTTCTGGCGACGGGTCCAGCACTGGAGGCAGTACCGGAGGCAGCACTGGAGGCAGCACTGGAGGCAGCACTGGAGGCAGCACTGGAGGCAGCACTGGAGGCAGCACTGGAGGCAGCACTGGAGGCAGCACTGGAGGCAGCACTGGAGGCAGCACTGGAGGCAGCACAGGCGGCAGCACAGGCGGCAGCACAGGCGGCAGCACAGGAGGCAGTACAGGAGGTAGTACAGGAGGTAGTACAGGAGGTAGTACAGGAGGTAGTACAGGAGGTAGCACTGGAGGTAGCACAGGAGGTAGCACAGGAGGTAGCACAGGAGGTAGCACAGGAGGTAGCACAGGAGGTAGTACAGGGTCAGGTGACTCTGTCGAACCACCGGCTGCACCTGCGCCCCCACCACCACCACCTCCAGCCGCGCCTGTTCCTCCCACCACCGGATTGTCTCAAGACTCATGGTGCGGTGATGCGGACGCAGACGACGACGATGGTGTTGGCCTGAACGCTGTCAAGGACTTTCTGTTGAGACCAAAATCGGAAGTCTCTTTGATCCCGATATTGGCAAATGATACGATCCACACGAGCGAGAGCTTCGATCACACAACTTCGGTGCAAGTCAGCGGTAATAGCGGTTTCACTTTCTCCCCCATCAATGGAGATCCCGACGATACCTTCTACTGGTTTGAAAACATCCAAGGAAGTTCAACGTTTACAACGCGTGAGAAAGAAGCGATTTCAACTGTTACCATCACTGGCTTGGAGTTTCGCGATGATTTAGGATTGCGATCCTACTTCCCCGAGGGTGGTTGCTCTGCGATAGCTGACGGCATTTCGGAAAACGAAGAGATGCCGGCCTCGGCCACGATGCGATGGGCATGGTGGGGAGGTGGTAAAGTGCAGATCAGCAATGCGTTCGGTGTCACAACAATCGATGATGTTTATTTCATAGGTGGTGTTGTGATCGAGGAAGATTCTGAGGTCGCGTCGCTAGGCAAAGGGACGGGGATGTTCGTCACCCACGATTGGTCTTTCCAGTTGGCCCTTCCGAGCTTCAACGGATTTTCCCAATCGCAATCGATCGCTGGTGATGGGTTGCTCAAATTCAACGCTGCACCCAAACTGGTAATCAACGATCCCCCCGATGAAGGAACTGCGGTCATCGAAAGTGGAAAAATCCGATACACACCGGATGCAGACGCAGAAGGGGCGGATAGCTTGAAATACACGGTTATCACGCAACTCGGTGATTCCGTCCAAGCGAGCCTTGAGCTGGGGACTATGGACCTGGACGCATTCGATGCGGCTTCGAACCGACTGACGGAAGTAAAAGAGGACAACCCCGGACTGCAGCTCATTGTCAACAACGACGATGACAACACGAATTCCGTAGAAGACCACATGGATTCCGGATTCAATGACCCGGATCTTCATAAACTCGAACTCTTTGCCAAGGGTGGAGAGATGACAGCCGAACAAACTGGCTACTACACCCTTTCGTTCGACAATACGCGGGTTCGCGTTTGGTTCCAACAGGACAAGTCAACACCGACGGAGGGGACGGCGTCCGAAGTGAAATCGGAGCAGACCATTATCCCCTTCAATGGGATTTCCAGTCCAACGAAGCTATGGGTAGAGGGTGTTGCGGAAGGACAATCGACGATCGCTATGAAGTGGCACGATTCCACCTTTCAGTTCTCTGGAATCTTTGACACGATCCTCGTCAACGCGACCGACCCACTGGACCCCATCCTCGATTTGGACATCGATAGCGACAATAACAATATCGTTGATCGAACCCCAAGCGAAGACGCCATCGAAAACGTAACAGGTCAAGGCAAGATCCTTACCATCAAAGCAAACAAAGCAACCCAAATGGTTTTGGATGCGAATGGCGCTGCGGAAGAGCTAGTCGACCAAGGTCATATTGCGAAACTGGTTGTCCCTGTTGGGTTGACAGTCTGGGCAAATGAGGAGATGACCGAGCGGTTGGTCGATGCTTACTCCGTTTCGACGCCAGAGAACAAAGGGATCGTCGAAACCTACCGTTGGAACAAGTCGCAAAAGTGGCCATCTGTCGTCTATGTCCACGCAGACGTAGAGATTGAGTCACAGTACTCCATTTCCTGGGTGCTTGAAGCCGGGCAGTCACAAAGCGTTGCACTTGACCAGGTTCGTGTGCTGGCAAGACTACAAAACGTCTTGATTGTAGGTGTGGACGGGACGAACTCTCGCGAATGGCTATCGGGTCCAGATGCAAAAACGAAATACAATCCCGATCGGTGGAACTCGCATACGCGAAACCTAGTTGACTTAGATATTACTGCTAAATTCGAGTTTTACAAACACGGGCCGGACGGCGTAACGGGAGGTAACGTTGACGCTATCTACCAGCAGACTCTCGATCAAGTTGCTTCGCTTTACAACTCGACAACCCAAAAGCCCAAGATCGCTATTTTCGGCTTCAGCCGAGGAGCTATGGCTGCATTGTGGATATCTAACTCACTTTCCAAAATGGGGATTCCTGTTGAAGTCTTGTTATTAATGGATCCGGTCGACATGGCTGCTGAAATTCCGACGACAACTGCAGAAGTTGAGTCGGGCATCAAGAAGTTAGTAATAATCGGTCCTAAAGAGGGAGGGTCAAATGTCGATTATTGGTATTTCAGACGAATGGCGTACGATACCAGAATCCATGCTGCGCCATTGAATGTTACGACTGACATTAGAAGACCTTCTTACAATGCATCCCATGGTGCGTTGGGGGGAATGCCTGGTTTCAATGATGCGGAAGAAAATGGGCACTACAACTACACTCTCGATCGCCAGCACAGCATTGAAGTACACCAATTGATCCTAAACGAGTTACTTGCCGCCGGCATCGAAGTAACGGGAGTGCCAGAAGAGACATATGGATTTCCTCACTATAATCCGACTGCGCAAGGTGGATGATGAAGTTAGCAAATCATTCGACAGCAATGATACTACTTGGTTTTCTATTTCTAGCGATATTGCTGAATCTGATGGCATTAGGGCTCGGGGCAATGTCCTCATTTGCCTTAATGAATCGAGGTGCTGCAACACCTTCAACCTCAGTATGGAGAGCGCTTTGGTATTTATGCGGTGCGTATCTCACTCCATTAAGGTGGCTAGGTGGTTATGGACCTCTGACGATACTTGTTGCTTCAATCGTAGAATCGCTTTTGGCGTCCGTTGTCGTTGCAGGATTCGGATTTGGGCTTCGGATGTCTAGAAACGAAGACGCAAAACCACTATAGTCGTTTGTCAGAAATGCAAACTTAAGTGTTGATTCCATTCGAATCAACGCGATTTATTTTAGGGCTGGTTGGCAAGGCTTATTCGCTTGGCGGAGAGTGCCGAATGCCGACCGGCCTTTTTGTTCTCTAGGTAGGATGGTTGTGTCATGCCCGACAACAACGTGAAAAACATGCAATCAGATGTCCTTGCAAGGGACAGACTGGTTTCGATGATGGGGTATCCCGTCAGGTGCAGCCTTCTGTTTGTGGTTTGCTTCGCCAACGCAAGTTCCGTGAACGCGGTTGCGTTTGTGGTCTACATATATTGCGATTTTACGGCCGTCGGAAGAGAGCGAGGTCGTCTACCCAGTGCGATTCATTCGCTGGTTCGATCGGTGAGCCATTCGATTCTGACGTCGAACAGTCGTCCTCGACTGTTTCTGCACCGAGTACCACCGTTCGATCGACCAAGCCACCTTTCCCTAGCACCGTAAGGGAGAGCGCCGTAGGGGGAGAGATTCTTGACTGGCGCGATGTGTGAGGCGATGCAGATCTGTTGAGGACAACAGATCGACGATGTCGAACGCTCTCCTCTTTTTGTCCTGAAAGGACTCGAGCCATTAGCCGGGGGTTTCGCTTGCGCTCAACCCCCGGCTACAAGCTTCGATCCTTTCAGGATCGATTGCCCAAGCGAGCGACCGCTCGTTGAGCAATGCCCTCACGGGGAGCCCTCCGCCTGGTCGAGTTCAGACTTGTTGCATTGTCGAACAGTCGTCCTCGACTGTTTCTGCTAGACGTTAGCGTTCAAAAACGATGCGGCCGTCGACGATGGTCAAGCGGACGTGGGTGGTCTTCCAACGGTCGAAACCGTTTTCAAAAATATCGTCCGATAGCATCACTATATCCGCCAACATCCCCGGCTTGATCATCCCCTTCTTGCTCTCGGCGAACTCGGCATACGCAGAACCGACGGTGTAAGCCCTTACCGCTTCCTCCACCGTGATTTTCTGCTCCGGCACCCATCCGTTCGGATTCTTCCCGTCCAGCGTCCTTCGCGTGACGGCCGCTTCGATTCCCGCAATCGGATCAAGGGGTGCCACATTCCAGTCGGAACCAAACGCAAGGACGACGCCTGCATCGAGCAAACTGCGGAACGCGTAAGTCCCCTTGGCTCGATCGTCGCCAATGCGTTTCCAAGCCCATCGGCCATCGTCTGCGCAATGAAAGGGCTGCATGGATGCGATTACCTTGGTCGTTTGGAACCGCGGTATATCCACAAGTCGCAAATGTTGTGCATGCTCAATACGAAACCGTCGATCGCGATCGGTTGCTGCAGAAGAAGTCTGCTCGTAGATCGATAAGATCGTCTCGTTCGCGGCATCGCCGATCGCATGGATCATAATTTGAAGGCCTGCAGCATCGGCGCCGCGTACCCGCTCCAACATCGCCCCTTCGGGAAACATTTCGTCGCTTGGCAATCCGTTTGTCCGAGGTTCATCCAAGTACGGTTCAAAGAACAAGGCGGTTGTCGAACCCAGGCTTCCGTCAGCGAATCCTTTGAGCCCTCCTCGTCTCAACCAATCATCTCCAATCGCAGCCCGCAGATTTTGTTCCGCCGATCGTTTCCACTGCGGGAGCGGGGCTACCGCATAAATCCGCGTTTTCAGCTCCCTCTCTTTGCGCAACGACTGGAATACCGGGACATACTCTTCTCCCGACATGTCTTGTACACTGGTCACGCCAAGGGAGGCGGCATGTTCCGTCGCGGCTTTGGCTGCACTCCGTTTGGCCTCCCAGCTCAACGCCGGAATATTCTTGGTTACCAGATTCATGGCTGCATCTTTTAGCACCCCCGTCGGTCTTCCCGTCTCTGGCTCGCGTACAATCGTCCCACCGGGAGGATCAGGGGTGGTTTCATCGATGCCCGCAAGCTTCAAGGCATAGCTGTTGGCCAAACCCATATGGCCGTCCAATCTGGAGATGAATACACCCCGATCCAATGTAAAAGCATCGATCCAATCGCGATGCGGCAAATTTCCTTCGGGCCAGTTCTCATGATCCCAATCCCCTCCCACGATCCAACGGCCCGCTTCTAAGCCTTTGGAAAAGGCCTCGATTCTCTCTCGGAATTCGGCAGGCGTCGCCGCATTTCGCAGCTGCACACTGGATAGCTGCTGCCCCCCTTGCAAAAAATGGACGTGGCTATCGTTAAAGCCGGGGAGAATCACCCGTCCTTCCGCACGGATGACCTCGGTTCCGTCACCCAGCCAATCCCGCATGGAATCGTTGTCCCCCACGGCGACGATGCGTTGGCCTCGAATAGCAACAGCCGCTGCAATCGGTCGATCGGGATCCATCGTATGGATTTTCGCATCGAGCAGCACAATGTCCGCACGTTCCGATGTCTGGGTAAATCCACGAGGGCACGCTGCAAAAGAAGTGAAGCAGGCCACTGCGAGGGCAGTTCCCCAGGTGACGATCGACGTAAAGATCGACGTAAAGATCGATTCTCGAAGCATCCGATTTCCCCTCATGTTTTGCCTTCTTACTCAGCGTGTTGTTTTTTTGCGGATTGGTAAAGCTGATTCATGACCTGTTGGGTCTGGAGGCAGATATCGCCCCAAGTCGGATCGAGCTGCTTCGACTCCACAATCTTTTGAAACGTTTCAAACATGTTGATTTCTTGAGCCGGGGCGAAACCGGAATCGTATTCTCGGACTGCGAATCGCTGCGTGTGCTGCTGCATGTGAAACGAACATCCTTGGACGTTGAAATAAGGCTGGCTCACTTCGTAAGCCACTTCGCTGCCGAAAAATGGCAACACGAAGTCGTCCAATCGTGCATACCCCTTGGTTCCGCTCACATGAGCCCATTGCTGATTCTCGGTAAGGAACGAGCAGTAGAACGAGGCGGTCGAGCCCCCTGGGAAATCAAGTTCCGCAGAGAACTCTGCAGGGACCTGATCCTCGCTCCCGGCTCCTTGAAGCGTTGCGAGGGTGCGACCCGAAACGCGAGTCGGCATGGCAAAGCAATGCACCCAAAGAATGAAACGGATGCAATACCAACCCAAATCCCCTAAACATCCAAACGGTTCAAGTTTGCTATCGGTGCGAATATTCGACTTGGCAAACTCGTCACCGCCGTTGAAGGAAAATTGGCAAGCGATCCTACGAATCGTACCGATCGATTCGGGACAAAGGAGAGACTCGCGAAGCTGGGGAAGGCGGGTTGAGTGCATGAACATGACCCCGTCCATGAATTGCACTCCCTTCTTACGGCATACATCGAGAATCTCCTCCATGTCCTCGGTTGTGATGGCTGCAGGCTTCTCCGCCAAAATGTGTTTCCCGTGTTCAGCCGCGCGCAGAATCCATTCTTTGCGAAGCCCCGTTGGAAGAGGGATATACACGGCATCGATATCGCTTCGCTTGAGCAACGCGTCGTACGAGTCCATCGCGTCGACACTTAGACGCTGGGGGGTGTGAAGACTGCATTCCCGAACGAACTGTTCAGCCGCCTCGCGACGTCGACTGGCCACCGCTACCACCGAGCTGCGAGACGTCTGCGCGATCGCACGCCAATTCTTTTTAGCGATCGATGCGGCAGACAGAATGCCCCAGCGGCACGAAACAAGCTCCGACGACATAAGGTTTCCTTCCAGTTGATGTAGAACGCGTGGTAATCCCCAATCGCGTAAAGCCACGAATTTACCAAGTTTACTCTTTTTGAAATCCGTCTTGACCCGGTTTCCCCCGCTTCGATATTCTCCGCCCAACTACGGTAGGCTCGGTAAGTTCGGAAGACCAGGAAAGGTCACAGAATAGACCGAGCACGTCAGCTTGGCGACCCGTCGTCAATATAGTAAAGAACATTCAGGAAGGATGGTTCCCCCTATGTCCAGTACAAAAACGGTTTTCACGACCGGCGAGGCTGCCAAGATCTGCAAGGTTAGCCAACAGACGATCATTCGTTGCTTCGACAACGGCACTCTCAAGGGATTTCGTGTCCCTGGCAGCCGCTTCCGTCGCATCCCCCGCGACCAACTGTTCGTCTTCATGAAAGACAATGGCATCCCCACCGACGCGTTGGAAAGCGGCAAAAAGAAACTTCTGATCGTCGATGACGATCAAGATCTCGTGGACTTGATGTACGACATGTTTGATCGGGACGGCCGTTTCGATATCCGAACGGCCAACAACGGGTTCGACGCTGGCATGCAAGTGAAAGAATTCCGTCCTGACATGGTCGTCCTCGACGTCATGCTTCCCGATATCAACGGCAAAGAAGTTTGCCAGCGAGTCCGAAGCGATCGGACCATGGACTCGGTCAAGATTCTGTGCATCTCCGGCATGATCGAACACGAACGCGTAGCCGAATTGCGAGCCTCTGGCGCGAACGACTTCATGCAAAAGCCGTTTACGACCGACAAGCTCTTGGATCGCGTCTGCGACATGCTCGAAATCGATCGCCCCGTGGCTGTTGGCTAAGCATAACACAACTCGGCGGCACGGGCTGCCTCTGATTTGTGTATGGCCTTCAGCCAATAATATCAGGTGTGGGATCCGAAACCTGGGGTGTTACCCCAGGCTGTGTTGTGCATGCCCTTCAGGCAAAAGAATCGGTCGAGACGACTGCTCGACAGTCGATCTGTTGTCCTCAACAGATCTGCATCGCCTAACGCATCGCGCACGTTAGTAGGCTCTCCCTCTTCGAAATTGGCCAATGGCCATAATCGCCAAAGCCTAGGGCAACGCTCTATGTGCTGCTGAAACGGACAACAGATGGGTTCCCGACGGCAGCGAACTTGCCACTGAACTCCAACTCGCCGCTGGTGCGATCGATTCGGAAAATAGCTAGGTTGTCGCTCCGCTGATTGCAACAAACCAGCCAATTGCCACTAGGATCGATCGTGAAACTGCGAGGATAATTTCCTTGCGTCCAGACTTCCCCCACATAAGTCAGCTTGCCTACCTCGCCGATGCGAAAGATGGCGATACTGTCGTGCAATCGATTCCCTGCATAGACAAATCGACCATCCTGGGAGACCAAAATCTCGGAGCAAAAATTGCTCCCTTCAAACTTGGGAGGCAACGTCGATATCGTTTGACGCTCGTCCAAGCCGCCGGTCGTGGTATCGAACTCGAACAAGACGACCGTCGAACCCTCTTCTTGAATGGAATAGAACCATTTTCCGTTCGGGTGGAATTGAAAATGCCTCGGACCATCCCCGGGTGGCAACGCGATAAAGGGCTTCGGTGCAGGGGTTAGTTTGCCGTTCGCTGCGTCGAATCGCCAAATGTAGATGCGGTCTTGCCCGAGATCGCAGTGGATTACCCATTTGCCTGTGCTATCGGTCTCGATCATGTGCGCGTGCGTTCGATCGTGACCGCTTATGGCAAAGCTTCCCTTCGGTGCATGTTTGGCGCGTGTCGGTCCGATGTTCCCTTCATCGGTTTGGACGTCAACGGCTTCACCGACAGCACCATCGGGCAGGATGGGATGGACGGCGATGGAGCCGCCGAAGTAGTTTGCGACCAATAGAAATTTGCCATTCGGATGCAAACTTACATAGGTGGGCCCGGCGCCTCCCGACGAAACGGTGTTGACGAGCGATAGCAATCCCGATTCAGAATCGATCTTCCAGGCCGAAACGGTGCCGTGGTTCTCTGCTCCCACCCGATCGGTTTCATTGGCCGAATAGAGAAACGACTCCGCTTTGTCGAGGACCAAACAGCTTGGGCTCGTCCCCAACTCCGCAATTCCAATCTCCTTGAGCTCGCCGGATTCGGAATCCATCTCGAAAATATGGATTCCACGGCCATTGCCCGGCGGCAAATCGACTTGCGTCGGCAAAACATCCTTCAAGGGAGAACTAAAAGTCCCAACATAAGCCCGAACCGCTTTCTTCGACCTTGAAGATGTGGCATTTAGGATTGAGTCGGTACCGACCAAATGAAGCGTCACAAAACCAAGGGTTGCACCCGAGATCCATTGGCGGCGAGAGGGGGTATGCAAATTCGGAGAAGGTGTCATGGTGGGGGTGGGATGGAAGGGTGGGGGTCGAATCAACGAATCGGTCGTGTTTTGGATTGTAGCGACATCAAGGAGTGCTCAGATTTGCCAACGGGCATTTCCTCTCGGCTATGCAACAACCGGGAATCGCTTGGCAGGAACGCCTCACACTCTTGAATTCGTACGACAGGCTTCATTGGGTTCTTAATCGCCGAAGCATTCGCAAGGGGTTTTGCGGTCGATGCGTTTGAGTGTGCCAGCTAGGACGCGACCGGAACCGATTTCGTAGAATTGATCGACCCCGATGGCTAACAGCTTGCGGAGCGACTCTTCCCACAAAACTGGGGAAACCATTTGCCGAGTAAGGAGGCCGCCCAGTTCGCTCGGCTCCTGGTGTTCGCTGGCATCCACGTTGGCGATCAGTGGGAAGCGAAGCGGCAGAAGGTTCGTTCGTGCAATAGCGGCCGATAGTCTTTCGACGGCAGGTTTCATGATGTCCGTGTGAAAGGCACCTGCTACGTTCAATCGAATGAATCGCGATGCACCCGCCTCGGGGGCAAGCTTTTCGGCGGCATCGAGCGAAGCCAATTGCCCGGAAATAGCGATGTTCCCGGGACAAAGAAGATTGGCGACCTGCAATACCTCACCGGGTTGCCTAGCTCGGTCGCATAATTCTGCCACTTGCGATTCCTCCAAACCCAGCACGCTCGCCATCCCGCTCGCGATCGCGGAAGCCGACTCTTGCATGGCAGCCCCTCGCTCTCTCACCAAGCGGACTCCATCAGCAAAGGAGATGGCCCCTGCGGCACAGAGGGCTGAGTATTCACCCAAACTCAAGCCGGCGAGGGCGACCACCGAGTTCAAACACTCCGGTTTCTCTTCAAGGAATACGGCTAACGCAGCCATCGAATGGACAAACAACGCAGGTTGAGAATTGTTCGTCAGGTGCAATTCGGCCTCAGGCCCTTCGGTGCAGAGCTTGGCCAGATCAAAGCCAAGGATGGTCGAGGCCTCAGCAAAGAGTTCACGGGCTTTCGCACTTCGCTCGAGAAGCCCCTTGCCCATGCCCACTGTTTGAGCACCCTGTCCAGGAAATAAAAGAGCAATATTCGGCACGATGGTGATTGGGTGAGAGAGTGAAAGGTGGTGAGTTGCGAAGAACGTGTTGTTAGTTCGTGGTTCTTAGTGCTTGGTTCTTGTGTAGTAACCGTTCTCTGAACGGTGTTCCGCCGGGCATCGCACGGCGTCTCTTCAAGATTGGAGCGGGGTGCGAACCTACAAGAAGGAGGCATTCCGGAATGGGGCATTGTACAGCAGTCGCTCGCGAATGCTTACCCCCAATGGTCAAGCCAGAATCCTTGCCAATTGCAATGGCAAGGCGCCGCCTGCGAACGTCGAACAGTCGTCCTCGACTGTTTCGGCGCTGAGTACCATCTTTCTATCGACCAAGCCACCTCTCCCTCACGGCGTCTTGGGAGAGATTCCTGACTGGCGCGATGCGTTAGGCGATGCTGATCTGTTGAGGACAACAGATCGACTGTCGAACGTTTCGCTGTTCTTGTCCTGAAAGGACTCGAGCCATTAGCCGGGGGTTGAGCGTATGCGATACCCCCCGGTGGATTCCCATGGACTGAGCATCCCGACGGGATGCCAGCCGCACGCCTGAGCATCTTCGTGTTGTTAATCGAGATGCGTTCTATTGCAAGCAGGAACACCAATCTCGATTAAACCATCGCATTGCTTTAATCCCTTCGGGATAGAAGAAGGGGTGGGGGGGACCGGGGGTATCGCTCGCGCTCAACCCCCGGCTACAAGCTTTGATCCTTTCAGGATCGATTGTCGAGCCGGCGTCTCGACTGTTGGCGCATTGTCGAACAGTCGTCCTCGACTGTTCTTGTGAACTACACACCCCTGCTTGGCAAAGAAGATTCCACGCGTCGCAACCATTCTCCGAAAAAGGCCGCCGAAGGCGCAGCACACGAGAATGCAAAGGGGCCGCCAGTTCGCTGATCGCACGAAGATAGGGAAGCAGTCAAGGACGCTCGCTAGACCGATGCCTGCTAGGCAGAGAACGCCCGGCTAGACCGACGCCTGCTAGGTAGCGGGCCGCCCGCTAGACCGACGCCCGTTCCGCTACTACTCGCTCACTTGAACGACGACACGACCCATGTAGTAGCCGCATTTGGGGCATACGTGGTGCGTCGGAGTCGGGCTGCTGCACTTGGGGCAGAACTGGATTTGACGGGGCTTCTTTTGGTGATGCGCTCGTCGCTTGCCGGATCGTGCGTTTGAATGTCGTCTCTTAGGTACTGCCATGTTGAAAACTCAGCAAAAATCGTCAAAAACAAAGGGCTTTTAGGAATTTTTGGGAGCGAAAAGAGTACTAGCTCCCGGAAAGACTGTCAAGCCGAAACGTAACGTCGGATACAAACACCTGCCGCTTGGCCTTGGCTGGAATACGAAAGGCTAGCGAACCAGTCCCCCGATGGCGCGCCATCGGTTGCAGGTCGGATGGAGCAATCCCTATCGACATTTTGGGGATCGATCAGTCCAAAAATTTGTTGATGTTCCAAGGCTAAACAGCTGGCGACGATCTCCACCGCCGCGCTGCCAGCCCCCAAATTGCCAAAATAGCTCTTGGCCGTAGTGACCACAGGGCCGGTTTCGCCAACGCAATCCATGATTCCGAGTGCTTCCGACCGGTCGTGCTCCGGCTCGCTCTTGCCGCACGCATGGATATGCCAAGCGTCTGGGGCGAGCTTCGCACCCGCGGCCTCCGCCTTGCGTATCAAGCTGCGTAGAACGTTTGAAGTCGCGATGCGGATGCTATCGATTTTGGCTTCGTGCAATTCCGCACAGACGGCGGAACCGGCTCCCCCCATGATTTCGCCCCAGATCTTGGCCCCTCGGACCTTGGCATGTGCCAGCGATTCCAGGACCAGTGCCCCTGAACCTTCGCCGAGGATCCCACCGCTACGGTCTTTGCCGAATGGCCGCGACATTTTGGTTGGGTCGGAGTCGTTTGCGAGTTTTTCGGAAGTGGCGAAATGGAGGGCCCGCAAGGGCTCCAAGCGGGATCCGGTCGCTCCGGCGAGCATGACATCGGCAGAGCCTCGGCGGATCGTCGCGACCGCTTCCGTGATCGAAGCCGCACTGCTCGCTTCGCGTATGGTGACCGAATTGCTAGGGCCACGGAGATCGTTATAGATCGCCACATGGCTGGCGGGCATATTGGGGAGATATTTCAAAAGCCAGAGAGGGTTGACTTGCAAGCGTCCTGTTCCGGGCCAAAGGGGCATTTGGAAATGGTGCTGGTCGTCCATGCAAGCCTTCACGCCGTCGGCAAACTCCTCCGGCCGCGTGAGGATATAGTCACTGCCGAAGACGATCCCTGTTCGATCCGGCTGGCGGAGGGAGGGATCGGCCAGACCGCTATGATGGAGAGCTAATTGGCAAGCGGCGACGCCGAGCTCGATTTCCCGGCACATCACCTTTTGATTTTTTTTGATCGCCCGTTGCAAGGCCTTGTCGAGGGGCCCAAAGTCACCGATATCGCCGGTGAAGCATTTGGCTTGCCCACCGAATCGAGCGGTTTGGCTGTCATGGGGAAGGCAATCCAGTTGGGAGATCCCACAAACACCCGCGGAAAGATTTTGCCAGAAGGACTCCAGGTCGCGGCCGAGCGGGGAAACCACTCCCAGTCCGGTGATGACGACACGTTGGTGGTCAGGCAACAGCGAACAGGCAGATGACATGGGAATCCGTGGATGCGGGGACAGAAGAGACCTTCGGCTTCGTCGGTTTCGTATGGAAAACTAGGGAATCGGCGTTGCTAAGGTGCGCTTAGACAAAGCGCGAACAAGAAGAGCATACCCGCCCGATGAAGTCAAGAGTGGCGAGTGGCGAGGAGCAGGGAGCATGGAGCATGGAGCAGGGGGCAGGGGGCAGGGGGCATGCGTCGAACAGTCGTCCTCGATTGTTTCTGCGCAAGGGAAAATCTACAGAGTGACTCGCGAGTTTTGCAGATATTCACGGCCGTTCACCCATCATTCTCCGAACGGAGTTCTTGGTGCAACCGGTTGATTCGACGGCAAAAGGGGCGATCGATGGGCCGGTAGTGTGAATACGGGGGAAGCAGTCGAGGACCACTGCTGTACGGGGTGTAGAAGCGTCGTCTCGACGGTTTCCCAATGTAGATCCGTCGTCTCGACGGATTCTTTTGCCTGAAGGGCTTGCACAACATAGCCTGGCGAAACACCCCAGGTCTCAAATCCCACACCTGGTTTTGTTGGCTGAAGGCCATACACAAGACTGGAGCTCCTCGCGCCAACATGATTCCAGTACGGGACCGAGCACGCGTTGCCCTAGGCTACGGTGTTTATGGCCGTTGGCCAATGTTGAACAGTCGTCCTCGACTGTTTCTCTCTCTCTCGAAACGCCTGGCGAAGACCGGCTGCTCCCCACTCCCCACTCCCCACCTGCTCCCTGCCCCCTGCTCCATGCTCCATGCTCCATGCTCCATGCCCCTCGCTTCTCGCTTCTCGCTTCTCGCTTCTCGCAACTATCCGTATCGTGCTCTTGACATTTGCGAGCCGATTTAGAGAATGCGGGGACAAAAGGACGGTTAGCTCAGTTGGTTAGAGCACCACGTTGACATCGTGGGGGTCGTTGGTTCGAGTCCAATATCGTCCACTTGGGGCCTACATAAACATTGGGAATGGTGCGAATTCCCAGGGATTTCTGTATACGCTTCCTCCCCTTTCATCCCGTTTACACCGGTTTCAGCTTCGGGTATCGCTTCGGGTTGTCGGGCTCTTTCGATGACTGCATCCAAGTCGCTCTCGGTGACTTGCCAGTAATGCTCCTTCGCAATCTGTTCCGTGTGTCCGCAGATCGCCGCCGCAACGTGTCCAGGTAGCGAACGGGCAAAGTCGGTCGATCCGCTCGCGCGTAGGTTCTGCCATAGCTTCGGCCATTGAAGTACCTTCGCCTTCTTGATGATCTTCTCGAGTGTCGTTCTAAGATTCGTCTCGCCGGTCAGACCAGGGAATACAAATTCGCCAGAAGGTCCCTCCATGTGCCAGGCGAGCAACTCCTTTTCGATCTCCGGAAGCATAGGGACGGTTCGAACCTCTCGCTTCGCGTGTCGCTCGGTCTTGCTCGATCCCACAACGTGAATTCTCTTGGCCTCGAAATCAACGTGAGCCCATTCAAGCTTGGCGGCCTCCGAGGGGATCCGAAGTGCTCCCAGCCGAGCCAGTACCAAGAGCGAACGCCAACGAGCATTGGGAGCAGCTCGCAGGACCTTCGAAAAGGTCGCCATGGAAACATACTCTTGGCGGTCTTTGTTCGATCGAACCGAAGCCGGCAACCTTTCGAACGGGTTTCGATCAACGATCCCATCGGAGACAGCCTCCGAGAAGACTTGTTTGCAAAATCCCATCCGGCGGCGAATGGTGTTGTGCGAAAGGCCTTTCTTCTCCTCGCCCTTCTTCACCTTGTCCCGCTTGTTGGTGCCGGCAAGCCAGGTTCGGAACGCGCGAGCATCCACCGCGGTAATGTCCCGCATCGGCTTCGACTTGCCGAAGTACTCCTCCAGCCTCTTGCGTGTGTGGTTGAATGCGACTTGGGAGGATTCTTTGATATCCAGCTTCCGGCCTTGAACGAATTGTTCCAAGTACTCGCCGAGGGTCGAAACTTGGGTAGCCTTCCTCCCAGGGCCCTCTTCCCCAGCTTCAGCGCTAATGAGTCCGCAGCGAATGTACCGCTCCCGGATCTCCGGCTTCAGATCCCCGATCATGACCGCATAGCGTGGTTCGATCGATCTCCCGGTGATGATCGATGCGAGCAACGCTTCGACTAGGCGAACATGCTTCGAACCGTCCAAGTCGTTTGACTCGCCGAGTCGCAACGTCTTCCGCCGGCCGCATGGGGAATAAAACTGAACCCATCGATGCTTGGGCGATTGCTTTGGTGTAACGAGTGACGCCATGGTTATTCATCCTCTTCATCGTCGAAGCATGGGAGCGAAACATTCGGGGACGTGTAGACATCGGTAACCGATATCTCGCATCCAAGCAGCTTGTTTAATTGCTTGACAAATCTCTCTGCCGCGTCTGCCTCGCTGGATGCGGGCAAGATCGCATTGAGACGGAAAGACGCCTGGACATCGACATAGAACTTTGGGTTTTGTTGCTGTGTGCTCATTCAAACACTCCAATTGACTCAAGGTAGTTTCCTGTAACTACATGGCCCACGTTGGATTCGAGTATCCCGGAAACCAACTCTACCAAGCCGAACCATGGAGAAAGGGATTCGCATGCTCTACCAAACCAGTACTGCAAAGCTTCTTCAACCGCTATGGTTTCGCACTCAAGCCGTTCAGAAACCTTTATTCGCAATGCGTCGTTTGCACTGAGGACCGACCTAGTGTAGTCCAGGTCGGCAAACATCGATCGTTGCAGATCAATTTTCAAGAGTCCGCAACCTGTTTCAGCAGCTATTCCAGCAAGCGAAATCAAAACATTATCTTCCAAACGAATGCGTGACTCGCTCGCAAAAGAACAGCCCGAACCGTCAGGGTATACAATCGAGTCGGTAACAACCCCGGTTCTAGCCCACCGCATAACACAGTGCCCCGCTTCGTGTGTGCATGCGGTTGTTATTGCATCTTCATCAAGAGAAGAGTTTTTACAAGTTTTGTTTGTGCCCATGACTTCCCCAACTCATGAAGTTCGTTTATTAACATTCGCCCCAGTACACTCAGTAAGTGCGTACCGGTAGCGCAGTTGTTTTATATGAATCCAATTTCAACGGCCCATTAACACTTGCCGCCGGGTATGCAGTCCAGGAAGTGGAATTGCTTCTTCTTCAATATCTCGGCGGTCTTTCCAACAATGTCCCAATTGCCCAACAACGTGTCGAAGGTGAATTGGAACGCTCGATCAATTCGACGATGGGAAGCTTTTGCGAGCCAGCCCCAGCCGAACAATTGACATACAGCAGGAGCAGGCCTTGTGAACATGCAAAGCAGGTCCTTAGGGTGTATCGTTTCATCGTCTAGGAATCCTTCTTGCATGCGAGCCCCAACCCATCCAGCAAGCGAAATAGCCTCCATTTGCTGAAGAGTAAAAAACTCCGTATAGATGCTTTTGGCGATCGCGGTATAGGTCCCATCTCCAACCCGACGACAGAAGCAAACCGAAGGGGCGCGAAACTCAAGCATCGCAACCGCCGGGGATGCAGCTTGGTAGCATGCAATCCAGTGTTGTCGGTCTTCTTGCTTGGTTTCGGTCTTCATCGGCTTCGGCCTCCTGTGCGTGGCATTATACAGTTATTTCGATTTTCGCAACAACCGATTTTCTACTTTTCGGGAAAAAGTAACCGAGGGGTTACCCCGTAAACTGCAGCTAGTTCGGGAATGATATCCAGGTCAGGGCTAGACTTTCCGGCCTCCAGTCGAAACAAAGCAGCTTTCGAAAACGGGACTCCTCTCGCGTGCAGCTCAGCTACGACATCTTCCGCGAGCATCTTGTTTTTTGCTCGCAGCTTAACCAACCGATCGGCGAACCGGTTTCGATAGGTGCTCAGGTCTAACGGCTCGCGTGGTCTTGCCATCTTGTTGTGTCTCCCTCTTGGTGTGTGTGGTGTGATCGCTAGGACTCGCCGCCCGATCGCTCGCCATTGTAGCCACCGGTTCGATTCGTCTGCATCACAAAATCCTTACAGCGGTCTACGGCAGCTCGGACCCTTTCCCCGGCTTCCAGGACATCAGCTTCGTGCTGGAGTAGTCTTTCCCGAGACATCCCTTCGATAGGAAGATCCAGTCGGCTCCAGTCGTCCAGCGCGAGAAGCAACTCATCAAGGATCGATTGTCGCCTCGCTCGCTCCTCATCGGTGAAGCGGCCTTGCCGCAGGATGATCCGCATCAGCTTTATAGCTCTCCCGATGTTCTCTTCGAATCGTTCTCCTGGATCCACCATGCTTAGCATCTCCCAAACCTTTGATCTCGCTTCAACTCCAAATCGTGAATCGATCGAGTCGATACGTTAACAAGAGCATCGCGGGAGAACGGCTTCGGCCGGACATCGAAACCGCAAAGAGCGAGCCCGCAAAGGAACTCACCCAACGGAACGTGTCCCATCTCGCCGGCATCGCGAAGAAGTCTCTTCAACCGCATAGCAGATATCTTGCATGCCTTAACCTTCCGAAGCGATCGAACGGCCCGCATCGCCTCGAGGGTCCCGCGTGTCGTCGGCATCCCGGCGGCGTCTTGTGGTCGAACAAGGAAGCCGAACCGATCCAGGGTGTAACCTTCTGGAAGGGTAATCGACTCGCTTGGGTGGTGGTGAGTTTGCTTGGTGGCCATGGTTGTTCCTTGTAGTGATTGGCTAGCCTGGTGGGGGAAGAGTCCACTGGCGGAGAGGGGCTTATTCCAGTGCCTCGAGGACCCTTTCGATATTGGTTGGTAGCTCTCGCATCCTTTCGCATTCAACCATGGATGTAGTCGGCCCGGTCTCTACTGACTCAGTGCGAAGGCCAAGCCGCCTCGCTGTCGCTTTCAATTGCTCAGGGGTGACGATCTTGTCGGTGATGCTCCAACCTTGTGTGTGTTGGGCTCTCCATCGCCCCGAAGCTTGAACTTCGTCTAAGTCTTTGATTGCAAATGCGAAATCTGAACGTGATCTCTCTTTAACAAGATGAAGCCCCTCAAACGCAAAATTTGAAAATGCGAAATGAACCCCGTTTCGCTGCGAAATCAGATAATCGCGATCGGTCGGAGACTCCTTCGCCATCTTCTTTAATTCGCTGCATTGTGAAACGGAAAGAACCCCCGAATACAACGTTTGCGTCTTCTCGATGATCGAATCGATTTTCCGTTGCCAATCTTCAATGGTTACTTCGGGAGTCCTTCGCAGTCCCTTACAGGTTCGAATCGGCCTAGGTGCCTGTCGGTCGACCATTGAAACATGGTGCTTGAGAGATGTAGCAAGCCGCCGGAATTCCTCCATCGAATCGCAGATACTAAAAACATCGTCAGCCCGGCCTTTAATCTCGCCACTTGTGAAGAGAACAAAACATTTCCCGTCCTCGCTATCCTCACTGAAAAGAGACCACAAGTTACCTAGGCCTTTGCCTCTCTCGATCTCCTTTTCCGCAGAGTCCAACGACGCGAAAACTTTCTTGGTGATCCGAACCGCTTGAGCAAATCCGAGGATCAATGCTCGCGACCATTCGAAGCCGAGGATCCGACGAGCGCAGCTATCACAACTCCAAGACTTGCAAGCCAGGGTAGCAGCGAGAAGGCTACCATAGACATTCGACGCCGAGTCCTCTTGGGTGTCATGCTTCGTGAATAGTCGATGGAATGCGCAACTATCTTGATGTGAGTAATCAAGATCTCCTTCAACGGTGCTTTGTCGCTCCGCTCTCGCTAGCTCAGCTTCAATAAGAATGCGATCGGAGATTATCTCCGCTTCGTCTTTATTCCTCGCGATCGCTTCCGCTAGTGAGTCGTCGTAAAGATGCTGCAGCATGTCGGCCCCGATCTTTCGGCGATCGGCCGGCGTAAGCTTGAACCCTTCGCCTCCGGTCAGCGCAAACCACCAATCGGCGAAGTCGTTATGCTCCTTCGGTGGGCTCGCAACAAAAACCCTTCTCCCAGTTGCCTCTTCCAGCTCGCTCGCTTTGCGTTTGACGTCTTGTCGAATCTGTTTTTGTTCCTCGCCTTGTGCATCGTTTTCGCAAAGGAGAAAAACCGATCCCTCGAACCCTTTAACGTGTGCGTGAACTTTGTCGAAATTGCAAAGCCGTGATGGTCGGCCGATCGCAGCGAAGCCGGCATCCATCGCCGCGCACGTATCGAATCCGCCTTCGACAATAATCAGGGCTCCCAGTGCGTTCTGTTCCCAGGAGTCGGAGAACTTAAAACCCCTCTTGTGACGAAACTTAAACCGAGTTTCTGAACCGTCTGACTCTTTGATCGGTTCCCAAAATCGATTCTCAATACCGACAACGAGCCCGTCTTCTCGCCTCTCCGGGATCAAAAGGTAATCAGGTCGGCTATATGCGATCGCTCCGAGCCTACGAAGTGATTTCATAGTGACGCCTCGCTTCTCAACCCATTGTTGAAGAGAAGGCTTGCGACTCGATTCCTTGCTAGCGTCAAGCCAGGTTCGGAAATCCTGGAGGAAGGGCTTTTCGTCCTTCGGTGGCTTGCTTGAAACAGTCCTCTTCGGGAGTGATTGTAAATAGCCTTCATCCAGGAAGTGAAGGAATGAACCGTTTTGAATTTGATGTTGAGATTTAACTCGCCAGCACAACGCGCGACGACCGTCGGCAGAGATCGCGCATTTCCTAACAGATTCGCAGATGGGGCACTGCGCAGCGGTCGACCATTTGGGCGCCGTTCCTTGGCTTGTTGGTGGCATGGTGCTATAATGTTCATGGCTTTTGGTGAGCTCCTCTTTGTTGCAACCCGCGATCGGTTCCCCAACTCGATCGCGGGTTTTTTTACGTCCAATGCGAACGCAAAACGATTATTGAATTCGGGCGATAACGGAACTACAGCACGGCCATCTCAGCCGGTTGAATTTCAGTGAGCCAGGCTTTCAACTTCGCATTCAAAGCTTTGTTTCGTTCAATGAAAAGCTTTTTGCGTGCTATCTCTTCCGAGTAGGTCCTTTGCGAGTTCTCCGATACGCTTGGATCCATCTTTTCGAAATCGATCTCTCGCAGTTGTCTAGTTCGCATCGCGATTGTTTCGCCATGCTGTTCATTCGCCTTTTCATTGTCGGCGATCTCATTTTCGATATGACTGAAGAGCGCTCGCTCGACCCCAGGCAGTTCCACTAGCGGTTGTCCCCGCATGAAAAGCAGGCAGTTATCGCGAGCTTGAAGGAAAAGGATCTCCGCGACTGCAGCTTCGCGTTTTTGCCGAAGCATCTTTCCTTTCAACTCGTCCACCTTCTTTTGAAAGTATTCGTGGTTATTCGAATCGCTCGCCAGTTTGAGTCTGTTTTCGAGTTGGGCAATCTCGATCGATAATGCGTTAAGCCGCGTCTTATGGTCGGAAGAGTGCTTGCCAAGCGAATCCCTGGTTCTAGCGAGTTGTTGATAAGCTGGATCCAGCCGATTTAACAGTCGTTCCAAAACGGGCTCAATCGATCTATCTCCATCAGCAGAAGCAGCCTTCAAGGCCGGTAGCTTCACAAAATCCCTAACCGTCGCATCAAATTCCGATGCTCCGATCCCTTCGGCTTCAAGTGTCTTGATGAGTTGTTCATCAACTTCGCGATTCTTCGCAGCAACTTCGCTTGCAACGGAAAAGAGGTCGAAAGCTTTGCCTTTCTTGATGTTCGCTTTTTTTGCTGCGAGATAGTCAACAGCCGAATAAATACCTTCTGACATAACAAAGACTCCATCCGGTAAGAAGGTGACATCGCAGGGGTACCGGCGCCCGTGTGATGCGTGAAAGTATGAAAGAGGACCGCCGGCAACGCTGAGCGCTGAGAATCGATCGAAGACGCTACCGGCGATCCAGTGTGTTAAACGTGTGCCGGCTCTTCGTGTTGAAGACCGATCGAATTCGACTCGGCAAACTCATCGACAACATCAGTATCAAATCGAATTACCCGGCTCGAAAGTCTGACATACGGGAGCATTCCGCGATCCTTCCAATTGTGGACGGTTCTGGGATTTACCTGGAGTCGCTCAGCAACGTCTCGAGCAGTCAAAAGACTCTTGCGATCGGTTTTTTTGTCTTGTGCCATATTTATTTCTCCTTGTGCTGGTCAACGCAACGAAGAGAAATGTAGAAAGAGAAATCCCGCCGAAAGAACATCGGGATTTTTTTATCAAACAAAGTTCCTCGAGCGTCTTTTTGACCAACAAAAACACCGAGGATTCAAGAGCAAAAATTTTAGAGAATCGAATACACTCGCAAGGAAAACACGTCAAACAAAATCCCTACGTAGGGATTTCTCGGCTTTTCGGGGACTACCAACCTTTGGATTTCGCGATCTCCATCAACGTCGGGAGCAAGGAATCACAAGCAGCCCAACGTTTACCGCCGATCTTGACTAGCACCCCATTGTTCTTGCACGTTTCTGTAAACTTCGTTCCGAAGGCATGGTTCCATGGTGTGCCAGAATGAGGACTCCTCCAAATCCTGTACTTGCTATTCGGGTAATGCTCAAGCATCGCATCGATAGCCTTGCCTATCAGCATTCCTCGCACGCCGACGAAATACAAAACGCAAACCTGCGAAGCGTCTTTCTCCATGTGCTCGCGGAAATAATCCATCCCCTTGAGGGATGAATCTCTCGATGAATCATCGCCAGCATCTTTATCCGGTGCATGCTCCGGCAAATGATTGCAGCTCTTCGCGGTATCACTTTTCAAATCGACCGCATCGGCTTTCGCACTGTCTTGATTCTCAAGCAGTTTGCCAGCTCGCGTAAGGAAAAGGGGATCGGGACCGCGTGACGGACTGCCCAAAAGACATCGCCCCAGGAGCATAGCAGCAAGAGCGTACCGCCGGCAAACTTCCGGCCATGCTCGCAGGTCCTCCGCGTCTTCGTCGAACCCAGCCCCTTCCGATGATTCACAGATCGCCTCGAATCGCTTGCCGATCGAAGTTTCGGCGATCGTTCCAGCGGTGAGAATCCAAAGCTTTCCCGAGAAATAATTCTCTTCGTCTATGAGGGAATGCTTCCACCGTGAATACCCAACTAAACTTTCGACTACTCCGAATCGAAAATTCAAGTTCACCGAAAAGGATCCCGGCTTCTCGCTGTATCCGTAAGCTCGCCTGAATGCAAGGGTGATATCATCCGGAAAAGCTTTAAGGCGAGAAGCATTCAGAAGAAGACTCTCTAACTCCTCGCAGCAAGATACAAAGCCGAGAGTGTCCATCTCCTGCGAAGCAAGACGATCGAACTTCAGCGAACAAAGTGCAAGTAGCTCCTGGAGGTCGGCAACCGCCTCCGGATGTACGGGATGATTCATCAGATTGTTCCTTGTTGGTGAAGAGGCCGAGCGCCACCGGGGACCCAAGGAACAGATTCCCGGTGGAACTCGCGCGCCGGGGATCAGCCGGCTACCTTCAAACCCTCGAACCGTCGCCCGAGGGTATCCAGATTCTCCAGGAGCGGGAAACGTCGGTCAACAGAGATAAACCCGAAAACCGAGACTATTCGGGCGCAGTCCTCCGGCTCGGTCGGTGGGTAATGGGTGACTAGCTGGAGCGACTAGCTAGCGCGAGAGGTGGGAAGACGTCCCTGGAAGGAGGGGCATTCGGTCGAACCCGATCCCAAAAATTGAATTTTTGAATTCTGAAAATTGAAAATCGATTTTCAAAATCAAGTTTTTCGAAAATTTCCCCCTACGTTGCTATATATAAGAATATAAGAGAGCAACGCAGGGGGAAATTTTTAGAATTTCTGATTTCTGAAACGCGAAAAAATTTCGCATCGGCAAAATTTCAAAATTTTCGATCAGCCGAGAGCCCTTCCCCCCAGGATCCTTTTTCCTCCCGCTCGCCAGTTGCGCCCGCTCCTTCTTTCTCGATCATTAAATTCGACTCCTTCGCGTATGTCGCTACAATTCGCGGTCGGGAGCGTCAGGGAGAAACGCCGAGGAGCATTGGGGAACATTGCTGGGCGGCGTCGGGGAAGTGTGCTGGAAGTTAAACCAAGGAACAGAGGAGCAATTGCCATGCAGGACGGAACGGAAATTCGGGTTTCGGTCAAAACGGTTTCGATCGATCTCCCTTTGGTGGTCGGAGAAATGCCCGGCTACAAATCCAAAAACGTGAGTTTGAAATTTGATCCAAATCAACTCGATGCTCTCTACAGGATCTTCCACGGATTGAATTTGCGACACGCGACTCTTCGTAACGGCAAGACGGTCGCGACTCCCTACCACGGCATCCAGTGGCTTTTGGAGCAAATTGGAGAACATGACCTCCAAGAGAAGTTCAACTCGAGGGCGAATTCGGCGAGACGATCAGCGGCCACCGAAGAAATCGATTTCTAAAAATTGTGCTGTCGCGAATTTCTGCGCGACGAAATCAGAATTGAAAATCTCGAAACCGAGTTTCGGAAAATTCAGGAGCTCGGTTTTTTCGTTTCCAAAAATCAGAAATTGAAAATTCGTGAATCGAAAATTTCTGAGCGATCGAAATTTCCGAAATCGAGAATTCAAAAATTCCTTGGGTCCCTTTTCGCTATTCGAAAATTGTGCGGTCGGAAAATCGCGAATCTGTCCGACTTATTTACCTCCTCGCAGAATTAGAAAGCTAAATAGTTCGGCGAGAGTCGAGATTTTTTGACCGCAGGTTTTTTCGAACCTCAGAAGGGACCCACGACCTTTTGGAAACCCCTCCTCTTAATTTCCTCGCCCCTTGTCTTTTCGCATGCATTTCCTTAGTGCAACTCAGTGCAATAATAAAGCATTCGATTCTCTTTTATTCATTTCCATTCATTCCGAAAGGGTACTGCCCCTATGTCTCGTTTGAAATCTGTTCCTAGTTCGCAGCTCGATCCCGCGAAGACCAAAAGAATTGCTGAGCTCGAGGCGAAGATCGCAAGTTATGAAGCTCGAGGCCTGTATTCCTCCAAGAGCGTAAAGCCTTCCAAGGTACTGGAGGAGGACGAAGAAGACGGGGAGCTCTCCGAGGAGACCGAGGACCCCGAAGAGGAGCTTGAGGACGCCAAGTCGGCTTGGGAATCCGCGATCCAAAGGGAGATGAAAGTATGCGGGGGTGATCGCTTGAAGGCTACCTCGCGGGCGAATCGCAACAATCCCGGCCTTCGTGCTCGCCTGGTTCGATCGGCGAACCGTCTTCGTGCCGCGAACAGTCGGCGCCGCTACCGGTAGTCGCTCCCTCTCGTTCTCTTATTCTTGCTCTCTTAGAAAGGAATTTCGATGAGCCAGTACGTTGACGGAAACACAAAAACCTTCGTTTGCGATGAAGCGATCCCCATTTATTCTCGCGTGAAACTTGATAGCGATAGCCGGGTGACAATCGCAGGACTCGCAGAAAAAGACATTGGGACCGCAACCCGATCGACTTTCGCGGCCGGTGAATTCATTACGGTGAAACTTCGGACGGGATCCGGGACCCATAAGATGATCGCATCGGAACAGATCGCAGCGGGCGCCACGGTTTACACCGAAACCGATGGAAAGGTGCAAGACACAGCACAAGCAACGGCCTTCATTGTCGGTACCGCAATGGAGGAAGCTATCGGCGATGGGAGCGTATTCGAAGTGCTTTACAGCACGCACGGTGATACCGCCGTTCCGGAATAGTTTCGAAGCCTTGTTTGTCGCTTGAACTTCTGCAGGGCTTCGGGATCTTCCGAGGCCCTTTTTCAATTCAACCACCGAAGGGAATTCAGACCATGGAAAATAGACTCTTGCTCAACACTCAGGAAGCCGCCCAGCTTGTCGGCTTGTCTCCCCGAAAGGTCTCTCAGCTTGTTGACGAAGGCCGCTTGCCGGTTGTTCGAATCGATCGATCGGTGAGGTTCCGTGAGTCGGATCTTCAGAACCTCATCCGGGAGCATGTCTGCATTCGTCGTTCTCCCCTCCAGGGTTCTCCCACCCACTACGCTTGATAGCTAGAGACATCAGGGGAAACATCGTCAGGAGCGGCCACTCCTTAAAACTTCACAACACAAAATCAAAAATGGAAAGTACGCGAACAAAATGGATGACGATCTTGAGTTTGATATCGCAGCGAATGACACAGCAACCGAGGTTCTCCGGAAGCTAGGCTCCGAGCTCAACATTCTCAGCGAGAGCATCGGCGAGACGACCACAAAGAGCCAGAAGCTAGAAGTCTCCATGGTGGGGCTCGGTGCTGTCGCCGCGTCTCTTGCTGCAGCCTATGGGGTGCTTAAAGGAGCCACCGCGGCCGGGAGTATTCTCGGTGACTCGATAACCGAATTTGTAGAAATCGAGAAAGCAGCGAAGAAGCTTGACGCGTCTTTGATTCAGCTTGCCGATACGATCGAATCGGGAACGAACATTGATGAAAAATCAATTCTTGGATGGATGCGTGAGGCGAGAGGAAAAGGATTCGCGGGAGATCAAATCGGAGAGATAACGAAAGCCGCTATTGGACTCGCCGAGGCGATGGACGTTTCGGTGACCGAGGCGATGAACCGAGCCCGCCAAGCAACTCGAGGAAGCTTTGAAGCCTTTGAAGGACTTATTCCTAACATCGATTCGCTTGTGTCGAGTGAAGAGAAGCTCGCGGCCGTGACTCGCTTGGCATCGCAGGGGCTGGAGCAAAAGAAGAAAACGGCGGGTGATTCGGTCGCGGTCTTCGATCGAATGAACGTAGAGCTTAACGAGCTTTACGAAACGATCGGCGCCATGATTAACCCCATTCGCGAATTGGCTTACGATGGGATCGCGGTCGCCGCAGAACTTCTAACGCAGGCTTTCACTCCGGCGATCAGAGACTTCGAAGATACTTTTGGAGGCATGGGGGAATCTGTTTCCTCTGCATCAGCTCAGGTGGCCGAAGCGATCGTCGCAAGTTTCACCTTGGCTGAAGTTGCGATTACCAACCTCAGCAAAACCGCAGAGATGATCGGCGCCGCTTTGTTGCTTCCTTTGGAGCAGTCCCGAAGCGGATGGGAGTATCTCTTCGTAGACTTCATTCCATCTTTACTGAATTGGTTCTCAGAGCAATTCACCAACATCATGAAGGACATCGGAGTATTTACCGCTGGTGTTTTCGAGAATATTGGAGACGTCGCCGCCGCAACATGGGATTACATTCTTAGCGGTTTCTCTCCGCAAGCATACGGGGAACTCATGCTTGAAGTCGGCAAAGCAGGTGCGAAGAAATTCCTAGAAGGAATGGAGCCTGCAACCGAGGCGTTTATCGCTCCAGAACTCCAGATCTCCGAAATCGAAAAGAATCTGAAGGAAGTGTTAGACGGAACTTCGCAGGACCTTTTCGGAGAATTCAATTCGAAGCTTAACGAGCGGATCGACTGGTTGCACAAGGTAATGAACGAAAACCCATTCGAAGCGAAAGTCGATCTCAAACCAAATTTCAAAGGAGGAATGCCAAGTGAAATAAAGAGCATTCAGGCTTTGGAGTCTCGAATCATGATTCGGGGAGCGACCGAGGATCCAATGTTCAGAGTCGCAAATGAACAACTCACAACGCTAAAGAGCATAGATGGCGCAATTAAGAACGGGTTAGGCAAAGGGCTGGTTTTTGTCGGCACCAAATAACCCTTCTCCTCCAGGTCATCCAAAAACTCTCGCGCTAGCTGGCCACTACGCCCGAGAGTCTTAATCTATTGGGAGCCATTGCTCTTTTTCGTTTTCACTAACTCATCGATCGGGGAAGGAAAGATGAATTCAATTGACTATCGAATCCGTAAACCGCATGTGGTCGAAAGCAGGATCTTCGTTAGAAGGTCAAGCTAACTCGCAACGAACAACAGCACAATTCACTGAAGGTTATCAAATTGTCCATTCCACGGACGCAACCGAGTATGAAATCCTTAGCGCTCCAGGAGTACCCCGGCGGGGAGATTCATTCTCCGAGATGCCAACGGCTTATGTAATTCGAGTTCGCAGGACTCCCCAAGGTCCCATTCTCTCGGAAGTCATTGTCACCTACGAAGGTGAATATGGAATCGGTGAACCTGGGACGGGGATATTCTCAGATCCGGAAATCGAACTTACTGACATTACCCAGAATGTCCCTACCGATGTAGACATTTACGACAATCCAATTGTGAACGCATGCGGAGAGCCTTTAAATGGTGTTCAGCGGGAAATATCCGATCAGGTTTTGAACGTCACTCGAAACTTTACTTATTGGAATTCTTACGTCCAAGGAGCCTACCGCCAGGCGGTCAACTCTGATTGGTTCTTCGGCTGGCCTCCCGGTACGGCTAAGATCGATGGACTTAACGCGAAGCTAATTCAACGCGATCCGGCAGAAGGTGGCCTTGGGTATTGGCAAGTGAACGCACGAATCAGGTTTCGGTATCCTTACCGAACGATTCCAGCGAAGGCTTGGTATGCTCGGATTCGCCACGAAGGCTACTATGAATTGGATTCAGATGTAGAGGTGACAATAACCGACGAAGACGGTTCGGGTGCCTTGGCTGTCGCTTCGGTGGTTAAAGGAAAGATCGTTGGAATTGCTGTTGTTAACGGTGGGACGGGATATGTGAATCCTCCTTCTGTTGTCATCACGTCAACGGGTGGTAGTGGCGCAGCGGCAACCGCATTCATTTCCAACGGCTCAGTTACTTCAATTCGTGTTGATAATCCAGGGAGCGGATACAATGCGAGAAAGATACCAATCGTAGATGGGAACAAGCAACCGGTAAAACGGCCTGCCTTGCTCGATCGATTCGGTAAACACTCCGGCGGTGTATGCTGGTTAGAAATCCCAATGCACGTCCAGCTTCCGTTTAATGCTCTTGGGTTGTTGTAGTTGAACAAAAGAGGTTCCTAGTTACTTGCTCGATCAATACCTTGCTGAAATAGTGTTCTTTGCATCGACGTAGTTGCAAACTGGAGAGCCTATTTCAGTTTCCGTAAATGAACAAATCGCCCTCTATATCGTCGCTCCATCTGTTCTCAACTATCATAAAGTCTTGAGCGTACATAGGCACAATCTCGAACCCATTCTCCATCGCACCAAGATTGTACTCGAGAAGCTTCTTAAGCCGTACAATCTCCGGCGTGTCAACATGAATTCCGAGTACTACTTTTACTCGTAGGCCCTCATTGCTGCGCATTGGATGCAGAAGCCTCATCAGTGCAGAAGAATCGGATTCTGGGAATCGGTAGCCGAGGATGTAAACATAGTTTGCTTCACTTATTGCCTTAGATGCTTCATCCCAAAGATTGCGAAATGTATCAATAGACTTTCCTTTCGAAGATCCAGGAGTAGCAATAAGCCGCTCACAGGGATCATCTGAGTGGTAAGGCCTGAATTTTCCCTCTGGATCCAAATTAACAGACCCATGAAGCTTAAGTAACCTTGGACGATCGTTACACGAAGAACGTTCAGTAAAACAAACTTCAATATCTTTATTGATAAAACCTGCAATGGTCTCGACCAATGAATCATAATTGAACGATATGATAGTATCGCTCTTGCCGATACTCGAAAGCCAATGTCGGTATGGCTGAACCCTGTCGCTGTGCGGAAGCAACCGTTCTATATAATAGTTTACTTCGTAGCAGAGGCGCAGGATTGCATGGTACTTCATTGATGATAGTTTCAATGGTTCTCTTCCCCACCTTACTTCGATGTCGGTGTCTAAAAGCTCTAGAAACTGTTCGGGATCATTCCACAATATGGCGTTTTTCGCATCTTCCTCGACACGAATATTTGTTGGTCCATACGACCTGTAAAGACGTCCAACCTCTTCAAAAAAAGCAATCTTGTTTTTTCTTCTTAGCAACTCCGGTTTTTTCGAGAACAACTCATTCATCAAAGGCCCTCCCGCGTGTCGCGAGAAGCCAGCCCCAATAATCCAAACTGAACTCTTCTTTGCTTCTTCCATCGGACGTGATCCCCAAAAACGAAAACGGCTCCGATGCGATCCCCAACGACCGCACCGAAGCCGATTCTAATCAGATAGGTTTCTAAATGTCGACAGTGATCGCCGAGCAAGTTCTCACTTCTTCGGACCGATCTTTAAAGGCCAGCTCGCCGCGACGAATCCGGACTTCCCGAGGGGCAAAAATGGTGATCGAAACCCGATTACCGATAACCCTCGTAATAAGGACCTCGATATCGGCTCCGATCTTGATTCTTTGCCCTGCTTTCAATTGGGTAACGAGCATTCCTTTAGCGAACCTCCACAATCAAGACTTCGCTATCGTCGGTGGTCTCTTCGTTGATCTCGTCTGCTTCCGTGAATGCGGCGTGTGCATGGATTCCCGAAGGCCAATACAGCAACGCGCCGCCCTGGATGCGTGGATCCCAGGTCGAAACAAGGTGCTTCACGGTCGCCATCGAAACGCCGGCCTTCAAGAGCGTGAACCCTTGGGACTCAAAATCGCAAAGGTAGACATCGAAGCGAAGCCTTTCTCCCGATAGCTGCCTTGTATGGATCCTCTTGAAGTCCACTCGATCGCGAACCACTTCGATCGCCTTTCGAACCTCCCCGAGGTCGCCTCGATAGTTCAGCTCGCAACCGTCGCCGAGAGTAACCGTCATTCGGAATGACTCCTTTGGAACTTGTCGACCGATTGAGAACCGTTTCGATGCTTGTTGTGGTGATCTCATTTGCAAAAACTCCGTACCTGTCCCGCTGGGAAGTTCTCGATCGATGGGGACGAATCAACCGAGAGTCGGTGATTCGTTAACGGCCGCGATTCCGGCCCATCGCAAGGATAGCAATCCGAACCCGTCGTTCATGTCGGACGGTCGCCGCGATCCTTTGAAGGACGTCATCGGGTAGATATGCAAGCTCGCTCCCGATCTCGGAAACGATTGCTTGCCGTTCCTGTCGCGTCAGAACCGCATCAGGAGCATCGGCGAGACTTGAATCGATAAGTTCGCCGGAAGCGTCAGCAACGAGCGCAGGCGATGCGTTAGCAGCTAGCGCGAGGGGTGAGGAAGGACCCTGGAGGAGAGGGGCATTTTCTCCCCCCTTTTGGTGTAAATCGCTTCGGGTTTCGCTTCGGGTAGCCTGTTTTGGTGAAAATCCCTGCGAAAACGAAGGGTTTTCGAGTCCAATATCGTCCACTTGAGCGTTGCTCAAGACTCGTTAGATAGTGGAGGGTAGAAAGTAGATCTTTCTTCCGATCCCACGCTTCACAGCGGTTGCCCCCAGGCACTTCTCGGTTATCTACGCTCACTCTCAAGCGTTCGCCAATGTCGAACGGCTCGTCCTCGACCGTTCTAGCGCTGAGTACCATCTTTCTATCGACCAGACCACCTCTCCCTCACGCTGTCCTGGAGGGGATTCCTGACTGGCGTGATGCGTTAGGCGATGCTGATCTGTTGAGGACAACAGATCGACTGTCGAACGTTTTCCTGTTCTTGTCCTGAAAGGACTCGAGCCATTAGCCGGGGGTTGAGCGTATGCGATACCCCCGGTGGATTCCCCAAGAATTGAGCATCCCGGCGGGATGCAAGCCGCACGCCTGAGCATCTTCGTGTTGTTAATCGAGATGCGTTCTATTGCAAGCAGGAACACCAATCTCGATTAAGCCATCGCATTGCTTTAATCCCTTCGGGATAGAAGAAGGGGTGGGGGGGACCGGGGGTATCGCTCGCGCTCAACCCCCGGCTACAAGCTTTGATCCTTTCAGGATCGATTGTCGAGCCAGCGTCTCGACTGTTGACGCATTGTCGAACGGTCGTCCTCGACCGTTCTAGCACCGAGTACCACCATACTGTCGACCAGACCACCTCTCCCTCGCGCTGTCCTGGTGGAGCTTCCTAACTTGCGCGATGTGTTAGGCGATGCGGATCTGTTGAGGACAACAGATCGACATTGTTGTCGAACAGTCGTCCTCGACTGTTTCAGCGCTGAGTACCATCTTTCTATCGACCAGACCACCTCCAAATCACAACGTCTTGGGGGAGCTTCCTAACTGGGGCGGTCAGCGGGCCGATGGGGTGGAGGCGGGGGGGAGCAGTCGAGTACGACTGCTGTACTGAGAACGACTGTTTGACACTCCTATCCTTAGTCTTTGGTTTCAAGGCCGACGAAGGTGGGACGTATTTTTGTCGCTGCCGCCAATAGATTCTTCACCGTGGCTTCGCGTGCGCTGGCCGGGATGGGTTGGTTGGACATGGCGATAGACTGGATCTGATACGTCACCGGTTCCAGGAATGTCTGTTCAAATCGCTCGAACCCACGCGATACTGCTGCACTCTTGACAGGCGTGCCATCCAACTGGAACTGGACGTATGCGACGTAGGCGTACTCTCCAGTGTCTTTGATCAAATCCAGAAAGTGCACCTGACAATCTCCCTTGTCGGCAAACTGTGGATCGTTCAACGGACTTTCAATAACCTGCTGAGATTCTTGCTGACGCCACCCCGCTCCCTCGTAACAAATGTCGAGCAAGTGGAAGCCGCGGAACGGGAAGTCGACGGAAACCGTTCCCGTTGTGCTGGTGGAGTTGTAAAGCCACACGTGCGAGAATTGCCCCATCGTGTTTTCTACGCCTCGCTCTACCAACTCGGTGCGAAACAGCTTCCAGTCGTTCAAGTCTTCCGGCAATTGCAAAGATTCTTTCAGCTTCGCCAACGACGCGTCAGTGAACTCCGGGAATCGGAAAATCGTTCCCCTCGACAACACGCGCGTCGAATAAGCACCAACACCCAAAAAACAAACTGCCAGGACACCGGAAAGTATCCATGCCCATCGCATGGAACTGGCAGGACTGACCGGTTGCACTTGCGGCGTCGATTCCAGTTCCTGTGGGGAATGGTGCGCAGCGGGGACGCCACGGAAGAAACGGCCCGGGCGATCCTTCAACAATCGCGCTTTCTTGGTTTGATGGGGAAGCTCCATTACGGCTCCCAAGAACTGAATGAATGCGAAGTCGCAGGCAAACGCGATAACAAATACAACCAGTCCTAGGATAGTGTGGGGCATACCCGAGGATAGATCGAGTCCCAACCATTCAATCGCTAAGACAATGGTTACCAACCGAAGGATATTGCTGCACGAGGCCCACACGGGGACCATGCACAGTGCTCCGACGGCGACCGAAAGTGGTTGACGCATCCATAGCACCAACGTCAGCGAAATCGCCATCAACGCATAAAGACTGTCGACGCCACTGCAAGCCTCGTCGACAAAAAGTCGCTTCTCCATCAACTGAAGAATGTTTCCTTCTCGGACATGCAGGATCCCGATCGCGTCGAGAACCATACTGGCCGTGTAGCTCGATTGCGCCTGCAGATATTGGATGAGCTTGTTGTCGTAACCTGCTGGCAACGGGACGGTGATCCAAAGCAAACTGGATAGCCCGAGCACTTGATGCCACCCCAAACTGGTGACGCGGAGCAACATCCATGAAACGATGACGAGTACCCCTGCGACGTACGACAGCCACGGTGAAGAAATCAGCACCGCTTCGACGGCAGCGATCAAGCTGACGAGGAGGAGCCCGATCGCTGCCAATTGCCGCAGTGAATTTGCGATTCCCAACACTCCCTTGCTACGGTCGAAGAGGAAATAACCGAACGCAAGCCACGCGAGGGGGAAGAACTGCAAGTGGGGACGATTCCACAAACTGTTGGCCTGGAGCCAAACCATCGGCCCTAAACTCAGCAAGATCAACGCATAAACCAGGTCGATCGGGGAGGCTTGGATTCTCGCCGACTTCGTATTCGCTGGAACTGTTTGAGCGTTATCCATCATTCCAATTCATCTTTCAAAACCGACAAGGTTTAGTCGTTTTCCAAACGGCGTTTGTGTTCCCGCGTTCTCGGAACGCGTTCCCCGAAATCCTATGATATATCGAAAGAGATCAAGACGCATGCAGGTTTGAGTGCGAACACCGCTCGCAGACCGATTGCAACAGGACTCCGTTCTGAGAACGTCTATTACAGAACACCGCTTGGAGAGCGGTCGTTGCGGATGCCAAGGACTTCTTGGAGGATCTGGGAATGGGGCTTGGGGATGTCTGCGAACCAATTCCAAAATCCTCGCCAGCGTGGGAAGAGGACTGCAATGGCGGTCGCAACCAAGATCTTGAAATCGGTCACAATCCCTGGATGGTCCACATACCAACTTTCCAGCTCCCCTTTGAAGGGCATGATGTCCTCGCGGTAGCATTGACGCAAATCCCGTCCGTCTTTTTGTGCCCGAGCGATAATCGCCTCTTCATCACGAAACACGAGCGATCCGATTCCCGTCAAACCCGGCTTCACGTGCACGATCTTCTCCTGTACCCATTGCGGATAATCCGCAAAGCCCTTGGGCATCAAAGGCCTCCAACCAACCAATGACAGCTTGCCCACAAAGACGTCCCATAACTGAGGCACTTCGTTGAGCTTCGACTTGCGAAGAAATTTTCCGACAGGTAGCACACGCGGATCGTTTCGCAAGGTGATGTCTTGCGTTCCGATGTTGGGACTGTTCTTGACCATCGTGACAAATTTCGTCACTTGGATGATCTTCCCCATGAACCCCACGCGGTCTTGGAAGTAAAAGGCTTCACGTTCCCCCGTCAACTTGAGAATAACAATAACCACCACCAGCACCGGAGATAGCAGGAGGAGCACCGTCCCGGAAATGAACAAATCCATCAAACGCTTCACGTTCGCCTCTCTTTTCTCTTACATCCGGTTATCAAGTGTTTTGCCGGTCTCTTTGTGGGCAAAGTTCGGAAGCAATTTCGAAAACGCTTCCAACAATTCGAGTTTGGTCCACCGGTGGGTCTCTCGCATCCGCTGCAAAGTTGCTTCGAATTCTCGAAGGAGCCCGGCATCGACCAGTAATTCATTCTTCACGACGCCGATCTCCTTGTAGCGATTCCAATCGACCTCCTCGGTATCGGTGTAGAACTCTTCGAAATCCTTTTCCCCCGTCGTATCGCTTGGGAAGAAATAAACAGGCCATTTCTTTTGAACTGCGAACTCTTCGACGCGGGCCCTTGCCTCGTCCTCGCTCTCGCATTCGACCGCTTCGTATCCGAGCGATGCCAGATACTTCACCGCCATCGACGAAAAGGTAATGAGATGCAAACGAGGACTCAGTTTCGGAAAGTAAATCTCCCGATCGTTCCCTTGTAGGATGGAGAACAAACAGAGGTGTGCTCCCTCCTGCGGTGTCACGAAGTAGCGACGGACATCGTTGGGTGCTGAGAGTGGTTGCCGCTTCTGAATCCGCTGCGTCCAAGCGTGCGGCAAGGAACCATCCGAGAAGGCAACGTTGGCAAAGCGGGCTGTCGAGACGGGAGTTTGACTGTTCTCCCCCAAAAGGAACATCTCCATGATCCGTTTGGAGCCACCCATCATGTTCACCGGGTTCGCTGCCTTGTCCGTCGAGACACAGAAAAACTTCCTCGCCTGGCAAGCCCTTGCGAACTCAAGCAGTTTCTTGGTCAGGAACACATTCACGTCGATCAGCCGCATCAAGGTGAATGGGTCCTTCTCGCTCCGTACATGTTTGAGCGCGGAGAAGTTGAGAACGTAGTCGTACCCTTTCCCCTCCTCGAGCGTGTTCTTCGCAAACGATTCGAATTCGGGGCCCAAGCCGTCGAAGCAATAGGCGTGAAACTCGCCATCGATGTAACCGAGCGACGACCGAACATCCCGTACCATCTCGGCCAAATTGTTCTCGGAGGTGTCGATCACATGGAGCACTTTGGGATTCCGTGCGAAGATCTCGCGCACCACTGCGCTGCCAATCGATCCTGCACCGCCGACCACCAAGAATCGCGAGGTACGGATCAACTCGCTAAACTCTTTCTCCGCTGCCCGTAGATCTTCCACGAACAACGGTTCGCACCGTCCAATCTGCTCCAGTAATGTCGTATTCATAAGGTCTCGCAATGATCCGATGCGGTCAGCTCCGATGAGGAAAGGGCTTGGCAGGAACTCCGCGCACACGCGAATGCGCAGGGAGCGGGGAAACGACGACTGCACCGGCTGCGATCAAGCTCTCCGCCCCAATCTCTATGTCGTGAATGACCGACGCTCCGGTCCCTAAATGACAACCCGGTGCCACCCGAACGTTACCGGACAAGGTCACACCGGGAGCTACATGGCAAAATGCCCCGATGGAGCAATCATGGTCCACCGAGGCCTTCGTATTGATCAGTGCGAAAGGGCCGATGGTCGCTCCCGGTTGGACGACGGCACCCGCATGAATCTGAGCCGTTGGATCAATATGGGCCTCGGGCGCGATCCACGCAAAAGGATGCTGAAATCCTGTAAACCGGAAGCCATTCTCTTGGAATTCGCGAACAATCCGTTGCACCAAAGAGGACGGGTTGTTGGGCGAGGTCCAGCCGATCCCCAGCACCAATTCGATTTCGTCTGGTTTGTAGCGTGAAAGGAGTTCACTATCGGTCATGATTTCCCATGGAAACATGGTCCGATCCACTTGCGTCGGATCCACACAGGTCGAGACCAGGATCGTTCGGTCCAGTGCGAGCAACGCGGACCGCACGACGCTCGCATGCCCACCACAGCCGATAATCGCGATTGGTTTCATAGTGGAGTCGCGGCCTCAAGAAGGTGGGTTGGTGCCAAATCGGCCGAACTGGGGATATTGATAATTTCCCCTTTCAATTGCTCGGTTCGGGGCAAATCTCCACGCGGGGAATCGGCATACATGGGAAGTTGATGCATAGGTTCCCAGATGGGACGGCTTTGGTAGCCGGCATCGTTGAGCGCACCGAGTATGGCATCTCGATCTGCCACGGAGGCGCCGGGGATGCGGAACCCGTTGAGCCAATAATTGCTTTGGCTCTCTGAGGGTTCGGTAAGCAAGGCGACTGCATCGAGATCGCTAAACGATTGTTGGTATCGATGCGCTATCTCTCGCTTGGCCGCCAGTAGCCTTGAGAAGATTTCAAGTTGTGCCACGCCGAGGGCGGCGTTGATATTGGGCATTCGAAAATTCCAGCCGATGCGATCGTGGTGGAATTCCCATCTGTGGGGGACTTTCGCGGTCGTCGTCACGTGTTTCGCCAAATCGGCTAAGTTCTCATCGTCGGTCAAGATGGCGCCGCCACCACCGGTCGTGACGATTTTGTTGCCATTGAAGCTGACGGCGGACAACAGCCCGAGCCTCCCGGTATGAGAGCCCCGGTAGTAGGAGCCCAACGACTCCGCGGCATCTTCAACGAGTGTGAGGTCATACTCGCGGCATATTGCAAGCAGATCATCAAGGGCCGCAGGGTGTCCAAAACAGTGCATGACGCATAGTGCGGCGATGCGGCGACCTGTCTGTCGGTTTATTAGTTTTCCATCGCTTCCGGTCGTCGCGATCGATTTCAAATGCCGGCGTAGGGCATCGGGGCAAATGGAAAGACGTTCCACCGAAACGTCGACGAAGTGAGGGATGGCACCACAGTGATGGATGGAGTTGGCCGTGGCGACAAACGTCAGTGAGGGTGCGAGGACTTCGTTGCCCGGCTGGACTCCTGCCAATCGCAAGCACATTTCTAACGCTGCCGTACCATTGACGGTGGCGACAGCCCTTTTCGCACCGGTTGTTTGTGCAAGCAACTGTTCAAAGCGAGTGACGTAAGACCCGGCGGAACTGACCCAACCTGTATCGACGCATTCTTGGACATAGCGATTGGTCGTCGGAGGGAAGTAGGGGCGATGCAACAGGATCGTTTCATCGCTCCTCCCAATAGCTTGTTCGACACGCGCAACAATTTGTTGAGCCAGATTCATACGGTTACTCTCGGTCACGCGGTTACTGTCGGTCTCGCCGTTATTCCCGCTCACGCCATTACTCCAACTCATGTAGTGGCTCCCGAGAGATTGACTCGTGGAACCGGTCGAGGGAAACGGGTGGAAATGAGCATGCCAGGCGCGAGATTGCGGGCGACATACGTGAGCGCGTCGACTTGGGCATCGTCTCCGATCGATACCCCTTGGTTTACGAAAGCGTTGCTACCGATCAAAACTCGCTTGCCAAGTTTCACGTTACCGCTCACGCGCGCTCCGGGGAGAACTGCCGAGTAGGCCCCGACGTTGGCATCGTGCCCGATGGACGCGTGAAGGTGGATAATCGTATGATCGGCGACTTGAGCGTGCGAGGAGATGACTGCGAGAGGGCCGATGAAGACGCCCGCTCCGATTTGAGCCGATGAAGCCACAACGGCGGAGGGGTGGATCACCGTGGCGGGTTGCCAACCGCGAGCCGAGCAAGCGGCAATGATTCGCTGCTTGGCAATGACATCGGCGACACCGGCGAGGAAATGAACACTTCCCAATTGCGATTCGAGTTCAGGAGCAAGCGATTGTGAGAACTCGGGTTCTGCGAAGAATCGAACCAGGATGGATGCGAACAAGTGTTTACACCCAAGCTCGGCTGCCTCCGCGACTTCGACAGCCGTTCGATTTCCGAAGATGACTAAGCCAGCCATGCCATAGTTCCGTGTTCACGAATCAGCTGCCAATGTAGTAGCCGTTCAGAGAACGGTTCATACATACCGGTCGCTAATTTAGCCCCCGGAACACCGGTTTGAAACCGGTTACTACAGTGGCTTGCGAAAATGGGTGAATTCGTCCAGCCGTAAATTCGCTTTTATCGGATTATCCGGGAGGAAATGAGTGGCGAGTGGCGAGTGGCGAGTGGCGAGGAGCGAGGAGCGAGGAGCGAGGAGCATGGAGCATGGAGCAGGGAGCAGGGAGCAGGGAGCAGGGAGCAGGGAGCAGCAATGTCGAACGGTCGTCCTCGACCGTTCTCGCACCGAGTACCACCGTACTATCGACCTGACCACCTCCCCCTCGCGCTGTCCTGGGAGAGATTCTTAATTTGCGCGATGCGTTAGGCGATCCTGATCTGTTGAGGACAACAGATCGACATTGTCGAACGTTTCGCTGTTCTTGTCCTGAAAGGACTCGAGCCATTAGCCGGGGGTTGAGCGTATGCGATACCCCCGGTGGATTCCCCAAGAATTGAGCATCCCGACGGGATGCCAGCCGCACGCCTGAGCATCTTCGTGTTGTTAATCGAGATGCGTTCTATTGCAAGCAGGAATACCAATCTCGATTAAGCCATCGCATTGCTTTAATCCCTTCGGGATAGAAGAAGGGGTGGGGGGGACCGGGGGTATCGCTCGCGCTCAACCCCCGGCTACAAGCTGCTATACCTTCGGCATTCCTTTGGCGCCGCAAAGCGATTCGGTTGAAACCTCGCCCCTCGCCCCTCGCCCCTCGCTACTCGCTCCATGCTCCATGCTCCTTGCTCCTTGCTCCTTGCTCCATGCTCCATGCTCCATGCTCCATGCCACTTACAAACTTCCTGCGTCGATGATGAGGTCTTGGCCTGTGATGGATTGACTGGCGTCGCTCAACAAGAAACAAACCGTCGAGGCGACACTCGATAGGGAAGTCGGCTGCCGCAACGAGGTGCGCTGGTAAATCTTCTCTCGCTGCTCGACGGATAACCCTCCCGACATGTCGGTCTCCATGAATCCCGGTAACACGCAGTTGCTCCGTATCCCCTTGCTCCCCCACTCACGTGCAACCCCCTTTGAAAAAGCTTCCATCGCCCCCTTCGTCGCTCCATACATGGCTAAGCCCTTGTACCCGGTCCGACTGCATATGGAACTGATGTGGACCAAGGAACCGCCACGTCGGTGCAACAGCATGTTACGTATGACAAAACGGGTTAGCTCCATCGGTGCAAAGACATTGACTTGAAAGCTGTTCTCAAGTTCGTCCATCGATAGATTCGTCACTAGATCGTCGTAGGCGATGGCCGCGTTGTTGACCAAGCCATCGAAGGGGATCGCTTTGCCATCAATCCTTTGCGTTAGCGCGGCTTTCAGCCCTGCAGTGTCCGATAAATCGGCTTGGACCCAGTGCATTTGCGCCCGCCAAGTCGGCTCGCACTCCGCGGGCCAATCTGCCGGCCAATCCCGGGCCGCGGACTCCGAATCGCGGGCTAGGATCCACACATGGTCCCCCCGTTGAAGCAGCGATTGGGCGATCGAGCGCCCAAGCCCTCGTGTTCCCCCGGTTAGTAAAATGTTCAACTGCGACGCTCCTTCTTCCCCGATTGTGAAACTCCCAACCCTTCGCGGAAGCTTATCACGCGGGGGATCGCATGCGGTGGGAGAATCCCTTGCAGGAACCCGCGGACATCGGCGACGCGGAGCGAGGAGGAGGGTTCGATCGATAGTTCGGCCGCGACCAAGCTCCCCGTGACCGAATTCGGGACGCCGTAAACCCGAGCATCGAGCACTCCGGGGAGAGAACAGAGAGCCGTTTCCACCTCATGCGGGTTGACCTTCAACCCTCCGACATTGATCCAATCCGATCGCCGGCCTGTGATGCGCAGTTCAAGCGGCTCACTCGATAGGACTTCCACGGAGTCCCCAGAATCCCAAAATCCATCGACACATTGGGAGCGAATATTCTCAGCCAAAAGGTCTTGGTGAACCCAAAGTCGTTCCTCTTGGATGCGAACAAGGTCTCGAAGCGAATTGGGAACGAGGAAGGTGTCGCCATTGGAGTGGAGAAGGGTCCCCAACTCACTTGAGGCGTAAACGTTTCGAAATCTCGCGTTGGAAAAGAGTTGCCCTAGGCGAGCTCGAAGCGGCGCGTCGGACACTTCCCCTCCCACCGTCACGGCTTGAACGAGCGGAAACGGTTCTGTATCAGAGGCGAGCAGACGAAAGTAAGTAGGTGTGGCGCTCAAGTGCGTCACGTTGAATGAACGAATGCGATCGCGAGCAACCGGGGCGGGTAGACCGACCAAATTCACCAGCGTATTCCCGTTGCAAAGCGCTTGGAGCAGAACTTGCAAACCCGCGATCTTCGTCGGTTGGTAAGCGAGTCCCCAGACATCGCTCGCATGTTTGGGGGCGATTTGGACAACGCGTGAGATATTCCCCATCGATTGACGGATTGGCTTCGGGTCCCCGGTGGTCCCCGAGGTCGAGAGGACGATCTGGCTTGCCGACGTCAGGATCCGTGCCGCGAGAGCTTCGCCGTCGAAGGTGCCATCAGGAGACAAGAACGTTAGGTCCGCATGCCCCACGTCCGAAGAAAGAGAGGGGGCCAAGGGACCGCGCAAATCGCAATCCCGATTGCGAAGTAAATTCGCAATCACCCGTACAAGAAAGTGATAACCGTCCCTGTAGGAACCGTTCTCAGAACGGCATTCCCCCTCCCCGCTGGCTGACCGCTCAAGCTCAGTGGAACACCCGCCAGGCACTGGCTGATCCAGACTGGCCGGCTGAACCGCACTGGCCGGCCGACCCATCGCAGCCAGATCGGTCAGCAAATCCCGGTAGGTCCAGATCGTGGGACCCCATGGCTCGCCGCCCCTTTGATGATCGACGAGGAAGGGGCGATCAGCGTTGCATTTTCGCAAGTATCTCTCCGACGGTTTCGACGAGACCATCTGCAAAGACGTCGATTCCTGTATCGGCCTCGATTTTCACGGTGAGGACTGCCAGATCGAGGGAGTCCAAGTCTAGATCTTGCTTGAGTCGTGCGACCGGCGTCAGTTCTGCCACCCTTGCCCTCCCGGACTCCTCCAGCACTTCGTTGATCTTGTTATGAAGGATTTGAGCGTGGGGCATCATTGCAGCATTCAATACGTGTTTCTAAGTCGCCGACCTGAAATCGAACTTCCGCGACCGGCAGCTTCGATTTGCTCCCATAATAGAGGGATTCCCATCCTTCGACAATCTGCGTGTCGATGCGGTACGAGCTTGAAAACTGAATGCGGCAAAGCGTTCGTTGATCCTTCACCCCTATCAGCTGATTGTCGTTTAACTGCCAGTTCAGATTGGGACTGAGACGCCAACGGCAGACACAATCGTTTTCTCGGTTCTTTCCACCCAGTGATCGCCCATTTCTTGATTGACCAACCTGTGATTGGACACCCAGCAATTGAATCGAGTCGCGGATGATGTAGCGCGAACCGTCTCGATCAATTTGGCGTTGATGTCGATAGGGAGCCTGCGTGTTGTAGCGAACGGTAAGCCTTAATTGGGTCGGGCGAATGATCCGTTCTTCCACCGTAGGCCAGTGGAACCATAGAAAATTCGGGCCTTTGGTCATCTGCTCCTGCGATGCTTGTTGCACGCTATTGTGCGACGCGACGGAGTAAAAGAGCTTCTTCCACAGAGGGTCACGATGGTAGTAATAGTAGCTACCGGCATCGCGCAGGATGTTCTCATGTTCGTGCCATAAATCGACATGCTGCATGTCGCATTGACCCGGCCTGTCTCGGTACTTCGAGCCCTTGAGAAGCATATAGCCATGCTCATGACGCAGGATGGCATAACCTCCCAAGGGTGCATCCCAGACAAGTTCCTCAGCCGAAAGTGTCTCTGATCGTTTCGCCTTCATCGCGGTCTCACCGGCCAACCAAACTGACTTCTCCCGTGCCTGCCCGTACTCTCGATCGCGTACAGGAATGCCAAGCAGAGTGGAACCGGCCAAGAGCACAGGGCGATAATCGAGGTAGTCGCTGCAGGATAGAGGCAGGACATTCGCACCATCGTTCGAGCCGAGGTTAGGGACCCTGCCCGTTGAATCGTCCACAAACCGATCCAGCCATCGGATAGCGCAGCCAACGCGCTCGATGGTTTCACGACAAAGAGGATCGTTATGAATTTCCCCAAGTCGAATCGCCCACAGCATGTCATCGAGCATGACGCGATGGTAGGACATCGAATGCTGCACGTACGATCCGTCCTCGTAAATCTGCCGGGAGATTTCCGATTCCAGAGTCGTCTTGCCTTGGCGTCGCCATCGAGCGGATTCGGGAAGTTCGGGGAACAAAAGCCCGACCGTCCAAAGGCCGACCGCTTCGCTCAACGCATGATTGTTCTCTTGACTGATCGCGTAGTTGATATTGGACGCGATCCGTTTCGCCGACTGCCAAGCCAGCAGGTCCACTTTCTTTAGTCTTTCTGGGGTGGTGGCAGGACTCTCCAATACGGCCATAACGCTGAAAAGCACAGCCATCAGGCGAAACGCGACTTCTTGGCCGCACCCCCAAGCCACCGTTTGATTCACCGGGTTCTGCTCGATCCAGGCTTCGATCAACGTCCAAGCGGCTTCCGCAAACGCTTCGTCCCCATCGTATCGATACGCGCGCGTTAAGGAATAGAGAAGCGTTAACCGAGAGGGCTCCCAAACCAGCTTGATATCATCCCGCTCACCTCCCGATCGCGTTGTGCGCGGCCACAAGGGACCGACGGGCCAATCGATCTGGTTGGTCGCATCGCGATTGAAATTCGGTGGCCAGCCAACGGAGGAGGTCCAGTGACTGAACATGGGATAGTGTCCGGCCAAGGCGGAGTGGATGGGTGCAACGACTTGTTCATCCCAAATGCTCTGCGGAACGATCGCACGAAGCGATTCCGAATGGGGCATCAGAAAAAAGCGTTCGCTACGTTGGTGCCATTGCGATAACCGGTCGGAGGGTGAAAGCGATGCGAGCGGGCATCGCTCCGAAGCATAGAGGCTTGGGCTTTGGCTCCGGATCAAGCGACCGGAGCGGAGTGCAAACGATTGCACGAGCCGGCGAGGGACATTGTCCCAGCCGACCCCTTTTGCAATCCAATAAGCTTGAATCAGAGGATTCATCAAGTCTTAGCCGTTTTCCAAACGGTGACTACTTTGCGGCTTGTTCGAGGACGTCGACGAAGGCGTCGGAGAGTCGGTCGCGATTGAACTCGCGCATCGCCAGGGCTCTGGAGGCAAGTCCCATGGCTTGGCACGCATCCCGGTTGTCCGCCATCCAACAAAGAGCGTCGGCGAATGCATCGGGATCGTCCGGCGGTATCGCTTTGCCACACTGATTCGTCTGTACCAAGTCGGCGACCCAGCCTGGGTAATTGTTAAGGACTGGAACCCCTGCGGCCAAGTAATCGAAGAACTTGTTCGGCGAGGTGCCATAGTAAAACGCGGGTACGTTCGCGAGGATCTGCATCCCCACATCCGCGCCCCGCAAAAGGCCCGGTACTAGCTCCTTGCGAACATTGGCATGGAACACGACATTGGTGATGTTCTCTTCGTTAGCTCGACGGATCAGTCGATCTTTGGTCTTCCCATCCCCGACTAGCAAGAGCTTGATATCGTTTCGTCCTCGTTGCAGGAGCACTTTTCCTGCATCGAGTACCGCATCGAGTCCGTTGGCGGGGCCGTGTGTTCCCGCAAAGATCGCAACGAATTCATTTGGTGCGATCGAATCGGGTCGCCAAGGTTGGTTCTTCTCCGGATCAAAGAATTCCAGGTCGCAGCCGTTCGGGACCAAGGCAATTCGCTCGCGAGGAATGTGCTTGGCGATGCCATCGACGATTCCCGGAGCAAGCCCGATGCACCGCTGCGAGGCTCGATAGGCTCGCTTCTCGAGAACGGCCATGAGGAAGAGGATGATCGGGTTTTTGATCACCCCCATCGCTTTGGGAAGCTCCGGCCAGAGGTCACGCACTTCGAACACAAAAGGTCGCCAACGAAACCAGCTAGCCATCAGCCCCGGGATCGCCGCTGTTAAGGGGGTGGAAGTGGCGAAGACAACATCGCATTTCGTCGTGAGCGCGATCCAAGAGCTGCGAATCGAGTATTTGAGAAATGTCCAAGTTCGTTTGAGAAGGCTATCTCGATTGGAAATGGGCAATTCCAGTTCAATCACATGGATGCCATCGACTGTCCCTTCCCGACGCCCACGCTGGAAGGGGGCGGTCAGTCCCGTATTGGCAGCGCCATAGCTAGCGCAGACCATGGTGACCGAATGACCGCGTTGGAGCAGCTTTTGCGCCATCTCGTAAGATCGAGTCCCCGTGCTGCCTTGTCGAGTCGAAAAATACTGATGGAAATACAAAACGTGCATCTTGCTCAATCAACAAGTGGCGAAAGAAAAGTAGCGAGTAGCGAGTAGCGAGTAGCGAGTAGCGAGTGGCGAGTAGCGAGTGGCGAGTGGCGAGTGGCGAGTGGCGAGTGGCGAGGGGCGTGGGGCGTGGGGCGTGGGGCGTGGGGCGTGGGGCGTGGGGCGTGGGGCGTGGGGCGTGGAGCGTGGAGCAATGTAGAACCGGCGTTTCGACGGTTTCTTTTGTCCTGAAAGGACTATAGCCATTAGCCGGGGGTTGAGCGTATGCGATACCCCCGGTGGATTCCCCATGGATTGAGCATCCCGACGGGATGCCAGCCGCACGCCTGAACATCTTCGTGTTGTTAATCGAGATGCGTTCTATTGCAAGCAGGAACACCAATCTCGATTAAGCCATCGCATTGCTTTAATCCCTTCGGGATAGAAGAAGGGGTGGGGGGGACCGGGGGTATCGCTCGCGCTCAACCCCCGGCTACAAGCTTTGATCCTTTCAGGATCGACAGAGGGATCTGTTGAGGACAACAGATCGACATTGTCGAACGTTTTCCTGTTCTTGTCCTGAAAGGACTATAGCCATTAGCCGGGGGTTGAGCGTATGCGATACCCCCGGTGGATTCCCATGGATTGAGCATCCCGACGGGATGCAAGCCGCACGCCTGAACATCTTCGTGTTGCTAATCGAGATGCGTTCTATCGCAAGGAGGAACACCAATCTCGATCAAGCCATCGCATCGCTTTAATCCCTTCGGGATAGAAGAAGGGGTGGGGGGGACCGGGGGTATCGCTCGCGCTCAACCCCCGGCTACAAGCTTTGATCCTTTCAGGATCGATTGTCGAGCCGGCGTCTCGACTGTTGGCCAATGTCGAACGGCTCGTCCTCGACCGTTCCTGCTCACTCACGCAAGGTGCGTGATGGTGGTATCGGTTGCGGCGGACTCGACGGCGGCGAACGATGCTAGCGTCGTATTGATGTAACGACTTAAATTGCTTTCGAACGCCCTTTTACCTTGTAATGCCTGAACCACGCTTGCGAATTGCTCTTTATGCCCCTTCTCCTGCCGGGTCGTTTTAAACCTTCGGAATCCCTTGAACCCATACCCATGGGTGACTCGAAAGTTGTCGATCTCCAGAACTCGATCATCGGAAAAGACTCGGTAGGTTTCCTTGGGATAGGCTTTGCTACCATTGGCGAAGTAGCAGAGGTTGCCGATGCTGCCGTCGGCCAAGGTCACGTTGATAGTCATCTTGTCTTCGTGAATCGCTTCACCACCTGCCAGCTGCGACGCACTGACGCTTTTTATGTCGCTGTCGGTGATGTAACTCATCCAGTCAAGGAAGTGGCACGCTTCTCCGATAATCCGCCCGCCACCAACCAGGGGATCGTGAACCCAATGGTTCGCAGGGATACTCCCTGCATTGATCATGATCTGCATGGCGACCGGACCGGTCCGTCCCCGAAGAAGCTCTTTGCAACGGAGTGTGTGCGGACTAAAGCGACGGTTGAACCCCACGATAAGCTTGCACGAGGCAGCGCTGTTCGCCGATGCGATGACTTGGTCAAGTTGCTCACGGTTTATGGCCAGCGGTTTCTCGACGAAGACATGCTTGCCAGCTTCCAGCGCGCGGCAGATGAGTTGGGCGTGCGAGTCGTGATTTGTGGTGATGAAAACCAAATGAACTTCCGGATCCGATAAGACTTCGGAGAGATCGGTAGTGGCACGCTCAAACCCAAACTTCTTGGCAGTGTGTTGCACTTCGGAAGGAGTGGAGCGACCTGCGACATATTTCCATCGAACCGGTAGCCCTTTCACCGCAGGCAGTAGCGTGGCGCGTGTGAAATTCCCTGCGCCGATGACTGCGGCGGTCACTGCGGCGGTTACCGTGGAGAGAGGGGATGGCGTCGTCGACGCGGCCGCGATCGACAGAGTTTGTGATCGAGGGGTGTCCTGGGGAAATTCAAGGAGAACTCCGAGCGAGTTTGGGTTCTTTTGAATCGTTTCGTAGGCCGCGATCGCTTGGTCGATCGGATATCGGTGCGTCAGGAGTTTCGAGAACGATATTTGCCCTCGACCGAGCATCTGCAAGATGGCTTCGAAGTTCCGTTGTTCGGTCCAGCGTACGAATCCGATTGGATAGTCGTTTCCCGCCTCTTCATACGAAGCGTCGTAACGCCCTGGCCCGTAGGAGCAGGAAACTTGAAAGGAGAGTTCCTTCTCATAGAAATCGCTTCGGTTCAGTTGAAGCCCGACGACGCCGACGAGAACGATGCGACCTCGTTTGCGGCAAGCCTTGGCAGCCTGCCGGACAATGTCGTCCGATTTGGCCGAGGCGGTGATCAAGACCGCATCGGCCCCGCGTTGTTGCGTGAGATGATGGACCATGCCGCCGACATCGTTGCACTCTAGGCCGTGGATTGTTTCGGCCCCGAAGTCGCGAGCCAGTTTTAGGCGTTCCGGGTGGATATCGATCCCGATGACATGGCAGCCATTGGCGCGAAGAAGTTGGACTGTGATCAGGCCGATCAATCCCAAGCCATAGACAACGATCGATTCACCGAGAGTGGGAGCGGCGAGACGGATCCCTTGCAGGCCGATGCTGGCCAGAACGGTGAAAGCGGCTTCTTCGGAAGGAACGCCTTCGGGAATGCGTGCGCACAGGTTTTTGGGGACAGAGACAAAGCCAGCGTGCGGTCCGTTGGAGACCACGCGGTCGCCGATTTGGAATTCGGTGACCCCGGCGCCGACATCGACGACGGTCCCGGCGTTGCAGTATCCCAGAGGGAGCGGTTCCCCAAGTTTCGTGAAGACCGCTTCGAGGGTGGGGAGCAAGCCATCGGTTCGGATCTTATCGAGAACTTGTTTGACCTTTTCAGGCTGCGCTTTGGCTTTCCCCAGCCAACCCGCCTTCCCGAACTCGACCAGCATTTTCTCCGTACCTGCGGAGATAAGTGTCGACTCTGTGCGGATCAGAAGCTTGCCAGAGGAGACCGCTGGCACGGGAACTTCTTCAAGCATCGTCTGTCCGTTACCGAGATTCTGTAAGACTTGCAGCATGGGGGGAACCGTTCTCCGAACGGTGTTCTTAGTTCTTAGTTCTTAGTGGCGAGTGGCGAGGGGCGAGTGGCGAGGGGCGAGGGGCGAGGGGCGAGGAGCATGGAGCATGGAGCATGGAGCATGGAGCATGGAGCATGGAGCATGGGGTGTGGGGCGTGGGGCGTGGGGCGTGGGGCGTGGGGTGTGGGGCGAGGGGCGTGGGGCGTGGGGCGTGGGGTGTGGGGTGTGGGGTGTGGGGTGTGGGGTGTGGGGTGTGGGGTGTGGGGCGAGAGGTTTTAGTCCCGGTAGGGACGGCATAGAATAGCCCAGCCCTTTAGGGCTGGGTGGGGGGCCAACCATGCCCGAAGTCCCGGTAGGGACGAAAGAACATCCCGGAATGGTGGAATTGTGTCATCGCCATGTGAGGCAATATCGGATGGGCGCGGCTTCTTGTTATGCGTCTTGCGTGAAGGATGGAATCGGGGTGCCTTGATGAATGCGAATTGCATGTGGGTAAGATCTTGCCGTAGGCTTGAAAAACCACCTTTCGTCCCCACCGGGACTTGGGCGCCTCTCGCCCCCTGCTCCCTGCTCCCTGCTCCCTGCTCCCTGCCCCATGCCCCATGCTCCATGCTCCATGCTCCATGCCCGTTCTTCCTCGCTGCTCGCTACTCGCCCCTCGCTACTTTTTTCACTTCCAACACCCTCTTGTGTCGATGACGACGCGTTGGTCGAGGATTCGTTTGGGAAGCTTTTTAAAGGGCTTGTGGTCGACTAGTAGCAAGACGATATCGGCTCGTTTGATAGCTTCTTCGGCCTGTTCCAGTTTGGCTTTTCCGACGAGCGATTTCGGCAGTTGGGTGATATGCGGTTCGCATACGATCAATTCCTCGCCGTAGAGATCCGCCAATTGTTCCGCGATATGGAGTGAAGGGCTTTCACGCAGATCATCCACATCCGCTTTGAAGGCGAGGCCGAGGCAAGCGATGACTGGTTTGCGAAATCGTTCGGCTCGCTCTTTGACTTGCTCGATCACATGGTTCGGTTTCGCGTCGTTCACTTCCCGAGCGGTTCGGATGAGACGGGCGCGATCCGGGCAAGCGGCGACGATGAACCAGGGGTCGACGGCGATGCAATGGCCCCCGACGCCGGGGCCGGGTTGCAGAATTTTCACGCGGGGGTGTCGGTTTGCCAGTTGGATCAGCTCCCAGACATCGATATTGAGCGAGTCGCAGACCATGGAGAGTTCGTTGGCGAAGGCGATGTTCACATCGCGATAGGAGTTCTCCGTCAGCTTGGCCATTTCCGCGGTGCGCGCGTCGGTGATAAAGATTTCTGCGGAGCAGAATGTTTCGTAGAGTTCCTTTGCCTTTTCGGCGGCTTCGGGGGAGAGGCCACCTGCGATACGGTCATTGGAGACCAGTTCTTTCAGCATTTGGCCCGGTAGAATTCGTTCGGGGCAATGGGCGAAGAGAAAATCCTCTTCCGTGAATTGGCCAGCGCAAGCGTCCAGCAGCCAGTCCCGCATCATTTCGGTGGTACCGACCGGGCTGGTCGATTCGAGGATGATAAGATCCCCTTTCTTCACCACGGGGGCCAGCGATCGCGTGGCCGCTTCCACGTAGGAGAGGTCTGGGAGGTTTGTTCCGTTGCCGTGATGGAAGGGGGTTGGAACGGCGACGATGAAGGTGGAGGCAGGTTGGGGAGCGGTAGCGGCGGTGAGATTCCCGCTTTGGACCGCAGCGCGGACGAGGATATCCAAGTCGGGTTCTTCGATATGGATACGTCCTTCGTTGATCGTCTGAACCACGTGTGGAACCACATCCACCCCAAGGACCTTCTTCCCTTTGGTCGCAAAGATGGAGGCCGTAGGAAGTCCAATATAACCGAGGCCGAGAACGCAGATATCAAACATAGGGAAGCAGCGAGAGGCGAGTGGCGAGAAGCGAGGAAAAGAAAAAAGTAGCGAGTAGCGAGTAGCGAGGGGCGAGGGGCGAGGGGCGAGTAGCGAGGAAAAGAGGAGTGACCGCTGTCAGGGCGGTGTTCGTTCAACCCCTTCGCAGGCAAATCGATATTGGGTGCAGGATAGCGATTTGTAGGGTGATTGGAGGCGTACCTGTCGGAGACAGGTAGAAACGAAGAACGCCGTTTAGAAAACGGCTAATGCTATGCAGCTGTTGAAAATGGTCGGTAAAGCTTCGCGGAACCATTTCCCATGAATTGGGTCATCCAGGAGTCGACAGCCAAGACAGCAAGGAGAGAGTAGCTTCCGTCGGCTTCGCCTCGCTTGGTCGCTTGAACCAATTCCTTTACGGCGTTCGTGTCGAAAACTGGCTCGTAACCATGTTGTTGCAAGCTTTGAAAGCGAGCATCCAATTTTCCATCTACAAGCCATTGTCGGACGGGACCGCCAAAGCCGGTTTTGGGGCGATAAATCACATCGTGAGGCAAGTATCTCTCGGCCAATTTGCGAAGGAGGAATTTCGTTGTTTTGCCTCGCATTTTGAGGTGTATGGGAAGTTTGCAGGCGAAATCGACTAGATCGAGATCGAGGTATGGCACTCTGACTTCTACGCCTTCCGCCATGCTCATCTTGTCGGTGTAGTTCAAGTTATGATCGGTTAGGAAATATTTCAAATCCCAGAACAGCATTTGATTGAGCAAGGATGATTCGTTTGGAATCTTCGCAATCGACTGTATGAGGAAGTTAGCCGGGTCGTAATTTTCCAGCTCGTGTTGGATAGAACTGTCAAACAGTTTTGCAACGCGAGACCGGTCAAGCCATGTGTAGAATCCGGCAGCGCGTTCAAGGCTACTTTTTCCTAGTTGCGAGAGTAGCTTCTTTCCCCGCCGAGCGGTTGGATTTGTATTTGGGAGGTACTTGCCAATGGAGCGTAACGCGGATTGCACCGGTGTAGGAATCCACGATAGAAACTTTTCGAGTGATTCCGCTTGATGGCGGCGATAGCCGCTGAACAGGTCGTCGGCCGCGGTCCCACCGATGAGGACGATATCCCCTTGCGAGCGTGCGTGGCGGCAGATGTTACGAACATGCAGAGGAGCGACGTCTGCTTGTGGTTCATCCAGATGCCAGATCATTTCGTCGAAATGGTCGAGGACGTCGTGGTCTCCATCGACGACTTGCAGGTCTAGGTCGAGAGAATGGGCGACTTTCTGAGCGTAGGTAAAGTCATCCACGAAGCCGTCGGATGATTTTCCATTTAGTCCGCCACATTTGGGAGAATGGATCGTGTAGCAGCGGAATGATTCGCCAATTTGCTTTCGGGCGATGGCAGCGAGGAGACTGGAATCGAGTCCTCCAGAAAGGAAGAAACCAACGGGGACGTCGGAGAGGAGTTGCCTTTTGACGGTTTGCTGGAGCAGGGAATCCAGTTGGTCGACGCAGTCTTCGGTCGAACGGAATGAATTCCGTTCACCGTTAAAGGGAATTTCGTAATACTGTTTTGGGCGACAGTTACCAGAGTAGGGAGCAAGGTCGATTTCGAGAAAGTGACCTGCTTCAAGCTTTCTGATATTGGAAAAGGGGGTTTGTTCGCCTGGGGACCACAGGAACGTTAAGTAGTTCGCGATGGCTTGATGATTTAATGATTTATCGATGCCCGGCAGGAACGCGAGCGACTTCAATTCGGAGGCGAGGAAAAACTCGGTTTTGCTTTGGTAGTAGTAGGCCGGTTTGACACCGAGTGGGTCACGCGCGATGGTTAGTTTTTGGGATTGTTTGTCGAAGACAGCAAACGTGAAAATCCCGTTGAGTTTCGGCAGGGCATCGAGGCCGAGGGTTGCAAAGGCGTGGAGTAGCGTTTCGGTATCGGAATGTCCCCGGAATGGGACATGCGAAAGAAACTGGTTTCGAATGTCTTGGTGGTTATAGATTTCCCCGTTGAAGACGATGGTAAATCGACCATCGGGAGTCCGCATTGGTTGGCTCCCGTTTGGGGAAAGATCTTGGATCGCCAGCCTTTGATGTCCGAGCGTCAGAGGTGGTTCAAATAGAATCGCATTCTCATCAGGGCCTCGATGATCCTGGAGGTGGAAGAATGGGGCTAACTGAGGCGTCGCCCTGTTGGAAAGGGCGACAAAAATACCGCACATACGGCAGTCTCGACGCATAACGATGAAGGTTCGCGAACATCGAGACAAGTATTCACGGCGTTTCAAAATAAGCAAGAAATTAGCACGTCATTTTGTCGTGCCTTTTGCATCCAGATGATCCATCGGCCTGCAAGATGGATGTTAGAGTGTAGGAATTGTCTAATTCGAACGCACTAGTCAGTTCAAGCAGAGTATGAAACGTTCCGGAACGGAACGCATCGATGGCGCGGCGTCGCAGGGTGTTCTTCCGAAAAGGATGCTAGTACTTCGATCTGGATCATACGTGACCTGAAACCCCAGGGGCTTTGCGTTGGTCATCGATTCGCTACATGCTAATTTCGCGGAGTTCATTTTGGCTTTTCAACTTCGATCATCAATTGCAATCCGTGTCCTTTGAGGAATCGTTTAATGAACGACCTCGGCCAGATTGCTTTGGCGAATCTCAATAGTTGTCCCCGATGCCTTTGCCCTGCGTCAGAAGTTAGAAGATCCGCGTGGGTCAGATTCGTTTCAATTTTCTTGATATCGAAGCGGCTAACGAGAGATCGTGCCTCGTTAATCGAGTAAGCCTTTGTTCCAGGACTTTCGAGATACTTTGAATAGATAGATTCGAGAGAGAGAAACGGTCGTCCGCGGAGAAGCGCGTACCGAATCCAGAGCATGTAACCCACTATCGAGTACTTGTGGTAGATCATGATCTTCGCAAAGCCGCCTGGCTTAAGAACTCGAAAGACTTCTTGAATAGCCTGTGGTGTATTGGGAGAGTGATGTAGTACCCCCCAGGAATAAACAGCATCGAAAGAGCAATCCTCGAACGGCAGATTCTCCGCATCTGCTGTCAGCAACCTAGACTCTAGCCCCAATTGTTCAAATCGACGTTGGCAATGACTTACTGCACGTTCAGTTAAGTCGACTCCGGTAAGAATCGCGCCTGATTCCGCAAGTCGTTGATGATCGGCCCCCAGGCCTACTCCAATTTCGAGGGTGACTTTTCCTGAATATTTTTCGAAGTCTCCAAACGTCAATATCTCTGGTTCGAGCTGGTACCGGATGCGAGATTGCTCTAAATAATCTTCTTTCGAAAAACCATCGAGATACAGGTGTTCTCCGCAGGAGCCTGACTCCCAAAATTGCTGAACGTCTAACTTTTCTGGTGTAGCCATGACTCAACTTCTACTGCGAAACAATCACGAGAGCGTACTTAAACGGAGCGTTCACTGAACCCAGTACGTTCGTGATTGCTTATACACGACGACATCTGAGTGATCGAACAACTTGCAATGCGTATGAACGTTGTGTACTCGCCATACTATCAAGAACGACCCGCGAGCAAGTCACACACCAAATCAATTTGGTCTTCAATTTTTCGAATCGCTGGCTTTTGCTCGTCCTCTCTCAAGCAACGAATGATAGCTCGACCAATTGACTCTGGTGAATTTGGGTCAAACTTGTAATCCGTGGCTACGATCTCGTCGATCCAATTGGATTTGCTTGCCACAACGGGCTTTTTCAGCATTGCAGCCTCCACCAGTCCGAGCCCGAGTGTTTCCAGAACGGATGGGAAGACAACGGCTTTGGATTCCTGCATGACCGAAAAAACTTGATCATGGCTAATTGTTCCAAGTAGCCTAATATCCGCACCGTTGGACATAGCCTCGCTCAAAGCACTTTGGAATGAAGAGTCGGCTACTTTCCCAAGTGTAAGTCCGAGGGAAAACTGCTGGTTATTGTTACGGCACCAGGATATCGCGCGAATCAAGTTGCAATGATTCTTGTGATAAGAAAAGTTGCTTGGATAAAACAGGTCTAACTTGTGTTCAACGACTTGGCCGCCTTCGTGAAATTGTGGAGGTCGGAAAAAGGGAGCGACAACCACTCTGCCGCTCTCAAGACCCAACCATTTCTCAAGGCGGTTCTTGACAAAATTGGTTTGAACAATCCAGGTGTCTGTATTTCTCTGCAAGAACTTAATGCTCATCTGTATTGCGAGAATCCGAAGTCGCACACGGAAGGGAGTAGCTTTAGGGGCCAATCCTGGCAAGAGATAAGCATTGTGGAAGAAAGTAAACAGTTGGCAGTTTGGAAAGCGTTTTTGCAGAGGAATGTTTCCAAAAGACAAAATAGAATCTGGCTGATACTGCTTCGCCAACTTCTCGATCGCAGCCTGACGCCTTGGATCGAAGGGACCGAAGGAATTAATTTGATAGGATGAATTGAGGTCACGTGCAAACTGCTTTGGAACTACGAAGAAGCACCTATCGCCACGTTCGACCAGTTTATCGTTGAGATACTGAGCCAGAATGTTGGACCCACCCCCGCTGTTACTTGCATCCACCAATATAGAAGCGCACTTGCGATTCACTTATGTCGCCTTCAAAACGAATAATATTGGAGAGGTGTGTAGTTTAAACTCAACATGTTGGGAAACGACAGGCGTGTTTCGCGGTAGGGGCGCTTTGTCTAATGGGTCGACAAAAAGTTTTGATTGTGTTCGAGAATATACGTTTGACGTAGAATGTTACCACGTCGAATCGGGTTTGTCGTTGATCATGGATGGATCATGTGTCCCGTAAAACCAAGAATCGTACCATGTAAACTAAACCTCTTCGACCATCTCTCTATAAAGAGTTTTGTATTTGGTAGCAATGACTTCAGGGTGGAATCGCCCAATATTTAAAAAGCCCTTTTCGACGATCGCTCGTCTGGCTTCTTGATCAGTAGCGAGTTTTGTAATGGCCGCACGAATATCAAGTGGGTCTTCTGGGTTGACTAATACCGCGGCGCCTCCGGCGACGTCCGGCATACTACTTCTGTTCGACGTAATGACCGGCACGCCGACAGATTGTGCCTCGAGGATAGGAAGTCCAAAACCCTCGCTGTGGCTTGCAAAGAAAAGTATGTCATTCTCGTGATAAATGGATCTCATGCGCTCATCCGAAACATCGGATTCGTTATTGAAACTCACGCCGAACTCATTTAGTAGCCTTAGGTTCTCGTCGGATATCTTACCCACAATGTGGAGCTGACATTTTAATCCCCTTACTGCCCTAATCAAACCGTCGAGGTTCTTTAGCCTAGCCGATCCAATCTGGAGAATGCGAGGCGACTCGCTTTCAAACACGCGGTTGGTACGCGTCGTCGAGAGGGTTACGCAGTTCTCAATCACTACCACCTTTTCGCCCAAATGTCCGACTTCCCTTTCGAGTTCTCTGCGGGTCGATTCTGAAATGACGGTAATGCGTTTTGCGAGGAGACAAGGGAGTTTGAACCACAAAAGTTTGTATATGGCTCGTTTGAGGCCTCTGAAGTGCCGCAAACGTTCGCAGTCGTGGATAGTCAGAATTGTTTTTTTTCTCACCGGTATGGCAAGATAATGAACATCTCCTGTGATGTGCAGTAAATCTGTTGAATGGGAGTATACCTGAGCTATATTCTCTATGAGGTTGCGTAACGAAATCTTAGATTTCGGGAGAGTGAGGAACTCACAGTGATAGTCACTACTGATTAGTGGTTCGAGGGTCCTGAATAATCTCTCTATACTATGGATTCCAGGTCTTGGACTGCGTAAAACAAGCGTCACGCGAGGCTTGTGCTGAATCTCTGTCATTGTGGATTGCGCGTAGGGAATTCGTAAGAGGTGCTGATTACTCCAAGACGGTCTTAGGTAGACTATGTTGTCGGCTGTCGGGTGGGAATTTAGCAGAAAGTACTCTGAAAGCCAAGGAAGAATCCGAATCGCGGGACGACGATGGGTGAGAGAATCTTCGGACAAGTACGGCACGTCCTCGAATTGTGGTTAGGCAGCAGCATACTAACAGTGAGCCCATGATATGCTTACACCAAGAAAAACTATCGCATTGCAAACTACAGAGTATTGTCAAAGCGCATAGGGAATTGCGCTATTGAACGACATCTGTCTTTTTAAGGATCGCAATGGCATTCGGGTCGAGTGGCAATCGCTTGGAATAGTAGGTATAACCGATGACTACCTCGATCAGGTCGCGTAAAACGAACAGCAGTCTTTTGACGTATCGATGTCTAGATTGATTTGCAACCCGAGACGCGTTGCGGTATCTCTCGAGTTCCAGCCCGGTACTAATACATAGGTGTTCTAGCTTTGAACGGCATAGCCAGGATCGGTGTGTGTGATCTCCGTTGAACAAGGGCATTGAGAATGGACTCTCGCCATTTGGGAATCGCAAGATAACACGTCCTTGATCATTCAGCATTTTGCTGAGTCTCCTGAGGAAGGTCCGGATCTCGTCAACAGAAAGATGCTCAATCACGTCGAATGCGACGATGCAATCGAACTTCCTTCCTTGAAGCGAGTCGTCAACGGAACCAGATGCGAGGTTAACTTGATACGCTTCAATTCCCCTGGATGTTGCGGTAGATACCAGTTCTGGGATTATCTCTATCCCAGTTACCTTGAGATTCTGGTTTTTCGCCCAATCAAGGAACTCTCCATTTCCGAATCCGACTTCCAACAGTTCTTTAGGTCGGTTAGTCAGGGAACTGAAAACTTCAGCATCAAAGTAGTTGTTACTTGTCGCGGTTGCGGCATTACCACGCCCCCAACCCTTCCATTCTTTGTAATCGGAGTAGTCTTGATTCATTGTGTGGTTGTAGGATGTTCGACGAAACGATTATCTATTTGCATTAAGCGTCACTGCTAGCCTCATACAGACAATTCAGGTGTCGAAGGTTGGTTGCTTCCAAAACTCTTTGCTACCGTAATGAATATGTAAAACAGCACGAAACACATTATTGCTTCGAGGACCAATAAACGAGTTGCGCCAATCGCACCATTGTCCATAAGTCTTGTAGGGCTACAAATAACGACCTGAAGCATCAAAAATAGTGTCATGTTTTTTGGCGCTATTTGTCGTGCTGCAATTGATTCGAGCAACAAAAGTACTGAATAAGTAATTCCGCAGAACACAAATCCGGAAATCCATCCACCACGTGCATACCCATCAACGAAAGGGGGAAGCTCAACGCTACTTACTTTTAAACCGTCGCTCCGATAATGAACTGCGAAACCAAAGGGCTGAAGCCTTACGTGAGCAGAATACATGCTACCGGATGTTTGGTCCGAACCGATTCGTATGCTTCTCGTTGCTGCAATTTCGTCATAAAGATCATCGAAACCCCAATATGGTACGATGTCGGGACTCATACAGGGGACGACGAGAGGGGGCCAGAGTGTCAATCGGTTAAATGCGTTAAAGACAACATCTCCGGCCTTGCTCATCGTGTTTTCAATTGCATTTGCGCTTACTCTGCTCGTGAGTGACCCCGACTCTAGTGCGCTTGCAAGGTCTTTTCTACCAACAATGTCTCGGGCAACACCAATGTAAGCGCCCGCGAATAGAAGAAGGGCAGCAACTGGGATCAGAACGGTAGTACCAATTTGAAATCGCAACTTCCAGCTGGGCAATCCAATCGCAAACCCCGCAAGGAAAAGGATAAGTGGGATAAACGCCTGTCCACGTGTACCCGTTATTACCGATATGACGATCTGACAAGCAAGGACAACCAGCCAAAAGCGGAAGGCAAGTTTCAGGCGGAATGCTGTCAATCCCACGAAGAATGGTGTCATATTCAACGCTCCATCTAGTCGACGAGCGATGTAATAAATTGGATTAGAAAAGTCCGTGATCGCGACCCAGTAAAAGAGGTTAAGAAATCCCGCTAAAATTAGAAAGATCTCAAACGTCCGGTCCGCATTTTTGAAAAGATCGAGATTGAATTGCTGCCTGTGTAACGCTGGAGGTCTGAGTGGAATTACAAGCAGAAGCAGGGCGATTGTCCAGTTTGCAGCTGAGGCTCCAATCGCAGCGTTGCCTGGTGACTCCAGCAGCGTGTCACCCCAGGGGAGGGATTTGGAGTCCGAAACTATGACGGAGCAGCAGAGCATCAGGAGAAAGACCTTTTGCAATGCGTTAAAAACAAAGACGGTCTTAGCAGCAAGCGAAGAGGATTTTTTGATTAAACGGTTCCAAAGGATTGCATCGATCACAAGGAATAGAGCAACCAAAAGCATCAATAAAGATAACACGATGGCTTTAGTATTCTTTCGAGAGCAAGTGTTTAAGGACCGTCTTGAGCCGCTCGCAATTCGAGTAACCAGATGCGAGGCAACGCGTCCTCCCAGCAATGGCGATCGCCTGGCGCTCGGCAGGGTGATCTAAGTAGTATCGCGCCTTAAAATAGAGCTCTTCGTCGTTCGCAAAAAATTCTGCTTCTTTGCCCTCGCTAAATAATGCAAGATGTTCGTCTGTTCTCTCTGCAAGCATAAAGACGCCGCACGCAGGGACTTCTATTGACCGTGTTGTCTGTAGATCACGGTTTTGCTTCCTGAGAAATCCAAGTGCGATTTTCGATGCATTGAGTGCTTTTGCATAGTGCTCATCTGCAATGAACCCTGGGTAGAGCGAAACATTAGGATAGGCGTCCTTTATCTTATTCCAGGAGGACCCGCCACCGTGTAACGCAATTCTAAGACCTTTTGATGCAAGATACGAAATCGACAGATCTCTCTTTTCTTCGGATGCTCCGATGAAGACAATATCGCTTTCTAATTGTCTTAATTCTGCAGCGGTTAGCTCATAGGGTTTGTGAATCGTCGGTTCGTAAGCATTCCCGACAAAGAACGCATCTTTCGCACCCGCTTCGAGTAGTTCGGGAATATTATATGTCTTCGTCGAGACATGAAGGTCATAAAGTGGAAGCCCCTTTCTCCAACGTTCGGTTTGGTTGGCTGGATTGAACATGTCATCGGGAGAGTAATTGACCAGTTTTGCTTGAGGTTGTCGGGCCTTAAATAGTCTAAGCACTTCCGGCTGAATCTGTTGGCCCTTGTCGACCCAGAGCAGATCCCAGTCGTTCTTTCTGGAAAGACTCTCTAGCTTGCTGTTGACTCGCTTCCAGTCTAACAGCTTGTTCGTGCGAACTATGATTGAAAGCAACAGACGTTTGGAGAGATTGCTACGACCATACCGCCCAAGTGGCAAAGTAGTGTCGACTTCACTTACCTTGCAGCCTAGCTGTTGTAGCGCCCACAGGCGGTGCAAAGCGGTGCTGCCCTTGCATAATTGTCCTACATAAATGGTCTTCATACCGAGATTGTTCAAGTTCGATTGGTCTTTGATATAACTCGGTCAGAATCGAGTCTCAGCAGGAGCCTATGGTGGTTTCACGAGAGACGGGTTCGTACTCCCGCGGGCCGGTGATATCCGCTGGAACTCGAGTACTTTCTTGAACTTCGATGATTTGCCAGTCCTTAGGCAGAATCTCGGAGCTATCAACCCAAATAGACTTCGATGGTGCAATCACGATCTTGCTTGTGGATCGCCCCAGCCAGGCGGCCCACCAGCTGAACGTACTATTCGGAATGATAAAATGGGTACACAACGACAGGAGATGAAAATCATCTATTGGCTCCCTGCCTTGACGCGAAATGAAATGAACATCGTGAAGATCACCAAACTGATTGTTCCACCATTCGTAATCGTCTGAGAAGACAAAGAATTGCGGATTAATCACCTGCGAGCGAATGCGTTGCATCGCAACGCGATAGTATTCAGCTGACAGGCATCGGGCGTAATCATTGCGTCTTACGTGTATTCCGACTGAAGTAGAAACGTTTAGCTTGGCCGATAATTCAGTTTCTACTCCCATCAACCGCTTTTTAATGGAAAGTTCATCCCTTAAGATAGTTTCAATCGACTCGAAATACATGGGGCATTGCCAATATCCCTTTAGCGTTATCGACTTGGCTGGAAGCAGATTGTATTGGGAATTATCGAAAACCCCCAGTTGGGATTCTTCTATAAATTGCTTTCTCACTGTTGAGACTGGAGTTTTGCTGGCAACATGGCGATAGAAATGGACTCGAATGCGCTCCACTAACCCGGCCGTCTTGGAGTATTCTACGTCGTTACTAAGCTTGAATGCATCGAGTTCATAGGTGCGACGGTAGCGAGTATCTGTTTGGAATAGGGTTTTCGTGTCCAGAATCAGCCGAGCGTCGGTACGAAGTGCAAGACAACGCGCAAAGGCGTACTGAAAAAGTTGGTTTCCTAGCCCTCCGCATAGAAGCAGCTTTACAACAGGTTTTCTTCGGTGCATTATACTGGGTTACAGTGAGACGACGGCGTTATAGAGCTATAAGTTGCGATGGTAAAGCATACGCCGTGAATGGGACAGACCCGATTAAGCATTTGTCGGTATGTATGTTCTGCTCGTCGCGAAGCTGTTACCGTGTAAAGGATTCGTAAGCGAATGTGTGGTTGTGGTTGAATGGCGCGATACGTTTGTTGGAGAAAGCAAAGTAATGAGTGGAACGCATCCCTTTTTCACTCTATCGGGGTGCATTGCGATTCAAGCAAATGTAGTTAGTTGTTACGAAGTGTTCATCCTGTTCGCGATATTTAGGAATAGGAATCGCTCCGATCGGCGAAACTCTGAAAAAGAGAAAATTCGGTGAAAGAAGGTTCCAAAAGTCGCGAAAGAAGGTTCGTGAGTCAAGATTCGACCCGCCGAATTCAAACTGCAGAAGAGTTATGTTGTGATAGAATTCTGTCGGGATAGATTGAAGTACGTTTAGTTCATGTCCTTCGATGTCTAGCTTGAGTATGTCGATATGGTCAACTGCGTATTGCGTGACAAATGTTGAAAAACTCAATAGCTGGACTTCTTCCGATTCGTCGTGTGAAAGTCCATGGCTTCTTAAGTCTCGATGATGCAAGCTTGCTAAACCGCTTCCTGGTGCATCGGTGAATAGTTTTCCCATTCCGTCGGAATCCGACAGGGCATAAGGCAACAATGTTACATTCGAACGGAGCTTGTATCGATCGGCAAGCTTGGACTGGTTGGTTTTTGAAGGTTCGAATACATAAATCATCTTGGGGGCAGTAAGTTTGAGAATTTCTCCCGTCCAGTCACCGACATTACCACCAACATCTAGGACAATTTTGGGTTTGGGCGCAAACTTGAGCGTCTGCTTAACCTCCTGCCCGCATGTCGACGTCCCCCAGCCCTTACCTTGGATTGAATTTAGACGGGCGGTTACTTTTCTGAGAAGTTTATCTAGCATTAGGCGTTCAACCTTTCTTCAACAGGCATTGCAAATCGTAAAACATCAATCTCTTTATGCTCTGCCGGTATTTCGAACCCGTAAAGATTGAGCCAGATCACGTAGCACAAGAGAGCTTTGATAAGGTGCCGCTGAGCGATGGCGACTTCTTTGCCCCTCGGTACCATTTCTGAGTGATCTAGAAATCGAGAATCTCCCTCGAATCGGGTTGTTTTAACCCATTCAGCTGAGATCTCATTTCTCAAGAGGCAATTCACTAAGGTAGAAGATGTTCAGAAACGTCTTGAATACGGATGATGTCATTCGCTACGCTGAGTTTTACATCTTTTCGATGGTTTTTGAAAAAAGCGGCAATCTCTTCAATTGTCGGGTATGCAGGGTGGCTACCAAAACACCTTGCATCGTCGATAAGAATAAGCCAGTCCGTCCGACAAAGCGAAATAATGGCGGTGAGCTCGCGAAAGATGGGACACTCTTCTTCGCCTATTCCTGTTATTCCACCAGAATAGTGACCGTCCAACCAAAAAACCGTCCGTCCGTTCAGGTCCTTTACGAATTGACTTAGTATAGTACCCGAGTCGCCTTCCGCGATCGTAACATTCTCAATTTTCTTGAAACGGGTGCGCGCGAGATCCGCAAGTGGTGGATGTACTTCAATCGAAACTATTCGCTTTAGGTGCTTGCGAAGATACCAAGGCGTGTCTCCCAGGTAGGTGCCGGTCTCGATAAAGTTTTCCGCCTTGAATGCCTTAATCTCCTGGAGAAGGATGGCACGCTTAAGCAGGCTTGGACATGGAATCGATAGCCCACTTCTCCTCCACTCCGATGCATGCGAAACAAAACATACAGATTCGTAAAAATCGAATGCCCATGGGAATGCAGAAATTAGTCGATTTCTAAATTTTATTCGGTTGTGCGGCAAGTTTCTTTCTCCAGTCACGTCTTCGCTGATCTCTGTACTTTTTTTGTAAAAACGATCAGGGATTGTCAGTTGGTTTTCATGTAAGGCTGATTGATGTGTGGAATAAACGAGTGAAACCACTCCGAGTCTGATTAGGCAAAGGAACCGAGCTAGTCGATGTGAGTCCTTTTAAATGCGGACCAATCCATCCGAGAACGTTGTGTGAACAAAATCAAAACGGGCGTCGATTCAGCTTCATCGTTGAGGATCGCTGACCGCTTGGAAGCGTTAATAGTACTATGCACACTGCCAAATATATTACTTCTTCTTAATCGATTAAGAAAACGGGCACTCTTGGATAGTCTACCAAGCTAGAGAGGCAGTGACTGCTACTAACGGTACTACGACCAACCCGTATTTGATGATAGCCCGGTTGTCGTGTTTGCAAAGAGTACGTCTGATTGGGTGAGTCTAAGGTCTTTCGGTCGCTGCGCATACGTGCAAATGTCAACAACATGAAAACCATTTGCTGCCAAGAATGAAATGATTGCATCAGCTAATGGCGCGTTCTCGTAAAGAGGTATCCATGAAACCTCGATTAGTAAGAACTTACAAGAGCGAAGATTAGCTTCAAATCCCCTAAGTAACGAAAGTTCGTACCCCTGGACATCTATTTTTACGCAATCCGGTACAATTCCTGTTTGTTTGATTACTTCATCCGCAGTTGAAAGTGTGATCCTTTCTTCCTGGCCCTTCCACTCCTGCGATGGTAGGATGCTGCTTTGGCCTTCATGTGCGTTAAGAATCGCAGATCCTTGCGTATCGCCGAGAGCGCACGGGAAAAAATGTATTCTTGGATCGGACTCCGAAAGTGAACGCAACTGTGAGCAATGTGCTTGCAATGGTTCAAACAGATAGTAGTCCGACGACGGAAAAACTTCTCGACATTCTTGTGTCCACGACGCATCGCTTGCGCCGACATCCCAGATTGTCTTGAAGTCAAAGCCCTCGTCACGCAGGTTCCGAAATGCGGAAGCAAAGCCGCGCGGTCCCCATCTAGCAGAAACCATACGCACGCCGAATAATCGAAGAAAATGGTTTATGTGCGATTTGATATATTCGCGATACACGAACGAACCTCTGGGTTGTGATTGCGAAGCAACCGAATGTTTAGCTAGAGTGTTGTAACGGCAGCACTAGTCGGTGCTATGGATTGCTTTTCGTGAGACCTGGTTATGATTAGCATCCATAAAACATAAATGAGCGAGAACGCAAGTGAACCATAGGCCACGCCAATCGGTCCGCTGCAATATGCGGCAATTATGTTGATTATGATTCCGATGATCGCTGTCCCGATCTTAGGCGCTAGAATCGCTCGCGAGGTCGAGACGGATAAAATTGTTATAGAAAGTGTCTGTCCAATTGCAAACGCGCCACCACTGATGATTAGTACGCAAACAAGGCTCAGCGAGTCGCTATACCGACTATCTAGGACACTACTTTGGAATAAACTACTAGTGACGGAGAAACCTATAGAACCTACTAGCGTCGCGAAGAGGATGAGGAGGGCGAGTTTGTAAGTTAAGGAGTGCAGTTGCTTTCGTGTTGAACTGCTTGATTTGCTTCCAAGTTGGAAGAAGATTGGGGTGATAAAGTTGATGCAAATGTTGGTCAACAAGACAATGGGCGAGTAACCAATTTGGAATGCGATTGCATAAATCGCGATATCCGCCGAAGAGCAAAAAATTTCTAGCGACCAACGGTCGGATACTTGATGCACCGATGTTAAGATTCCCCAGGTAGTGTAAGGCCAAGCAAAACGCAGTACCTGCTTCACAAAGTCGCCCGAACTGGCATCGCTCTTGACCAGAGGTGTAGGGCTCGGCGAGAGGTAGTATCTCCAACGCAATAGCAATGGGATGCTCACCACTAGCCCTGGGATGAGGAAGGCTAAGAGAAAAGATTCAGACGTTGCTCCTAGATGGGTAACGATAAGCGGCAGTACGGCAATCCGGCCAGTGGATTCGACGACGCTTGTAATCGCGACGGTCTTGCGCATCCGAGCAGCAGCAAACAAGCCGAGATGAAGGGAATTAATCGACGAGCTTATCGCGTGTGTTCCAAGTAGTAAAACCGTTGTGTATGAGTCGAGTACCTGAGCGTAAAGTGCAATCAACGATAAAAGTGTGGTTACTAGAGAAGCACAACAGGTCGCGAGAACTATCACCAAGTTAGCACTCTTTCGGAATGCGCACAGTGCATTGCTTTCGCGTGCTGATGCGAACTGCTTTTGGAGGCCAGCTCCCACTCCGCCGGTGATCAATTGGCCAGAGAGTCCCGTTATTGTTGTTGCAAGTAGTGCTCTACCCAGCGGTGCTGCATCGAATAGGTCCGTTGCGTATTTGATTAATAGTATGGATGCTGCAATGGATATTGTTTGTCCAACAACGACTACAAATGCCTCGCCTGTAAGTTTTCGAACCTGCATGTATTTCGCGGAGTGCTGACCTGTTCAATTGTTCACGCGCGAATGATGCCAGGGGTTACCTGAGATCTTTTTATCACATTGCGTGTGTCTACCAGAAGTGATGCGTTCCTCGCCAATGCGTCGAAAGCAATGTTTTCGTGCGCGGTCGAAATCACCACTGCGTCAAATTGAGCGATTCGCGGGAGATCCCACTCGATACTTCTCAGACCTGCCCAGTGGCTGTGCTCGCGGCTGGGTTTGATGACCGGGACGTAGGGATCGTAGTAGGAGACTTCGCCACCCTTCTCCTTAATAAGGTCCATCAACACATAACTGGGGGACTCGCGGTCGTCGTCGACGTTGGCTTTGTACGCTAAACCGACGATGAGGATTCTGCTGCCGTTGATGGGCTTTTTGACGCTGTTGAGCGCTTCCGCCAACTTCTGAATGACATACTTGGGCATCGACGTGTTGATCTCGCCCGCTAACTCGATGAAGCGGGTGGCTTGGCCGTACTCGCGGGCCTTCCAAGTCAAATAAAACGGATCGATGGGGATGCAGTGACCGCCCAATCCTGGCCCCGGGTAAAAAGGCATGTACCCAAAGGGCTTGGTCTTCGCCGCTTCAATCACTTCCCAAATGTCGATCCCCATCGCGGCATAAACCATCTTGAGCTCATTCACGAGCGCGATGTTGACGCTCCGGAAAATGTTCTCCAACAATTTCGTCGCCTCGGCCGCCCGGCAACTGCTGACCGGGACCACGGTCTCGACGGCTTGCAAGTACAACGCTTTGGCTTTCTCCAAACAAGCGGGCGTGTAACCACCTACGACCTTGGGAATCTTGGCCACTTTGCTGCTGGGATTACCCGGATCCTCCCGCTCAGGGGAGAAAGCCAAATGGAAATCGATGCCTGCTTTCAAGCCCGAACCGGACTCGAGAACGGCTCGAAGGTCTTCATCGGTCGTGCCGGGATAGGTGGTCGACTCCAGAACGACCAGCGTCCCCTTTTGCAAATGGGGAGCAATCGATCTGCCGGTATTGAGCACGTAAGAAATGTCCGGCTCGCGGTTCTTGCTCAAGGGAGTTGGAACGCAGATGACGACCGCGTCGGCTTCCCGGATGCGGGAGAAGTCGGTACTGGCCGTGAAGCGTCCCTCGGAGACTTGCTTTTGTATCTCTTCAGAAGGGATGTGATGGATATAGGACTGGCCGCTGTTGAGTGATTCGACCTTGATCGGATCGATATCCAGCCCGAGAACTTTCACACCGCACCGGGCGAATTGAAGGCCTAGTGGAAGGCCTACGTATCCAAGTCCGATGATGACTAGCATGCGATTCGCGAGTAGGTAGTGAGAAGAAAGTGGTGAGTAGATGTGACAATCAATTGGATGGTGGGAACCACGAATTGAACGAATTAGACGAATGAACGGTAGCGAAGGGGATTGGAGGCTGCTTTACTTCGGACTCGCCACCAGTATTTGTTTTACGGAGCCCAGGGTGGACAGTGGATGGATTTGGGCCATGGGTGCGCGAACATGATCCGTCGCAGACAGTTGAGCTCGCATCTTCGTAGCTGCTACTCATTGTCTCTATCGCTTTTCCACTGCGGATGCAGAATGGAACGAATCCTATCCTCGAGCCGTCGCGCGAAGAATGTTGCACCCGCCTTGGTTAGGTGACGGCAGTCTTGTGAAATGATTTTTCCTTCAGGAGTGATGACATGTACTCGTCCACCATCTTCCTTTACCACGCTTAGCAGATCGACAAATTTTGCGCCCCAGTCGCTCATTAGCTTGGCATCTACTTCCCAATGCTCTTCATCGATCTTAGTTGTCTGACTTGTGAAATCATCACCGCGGTAGTTGTAAAATATCCCGGCTGTAGTTCCGAAATTCTTGGTTCCAATGACGTATATCTTTGGATCTTCTGGCGATATACCCATGTTGGCAACGTCACGGCGCGACCCGGTGGAAAAGAAGACAATGTCTGCGACTTGAAACTTGGGGAGGAATGTTGGATCTGACATCGGATGTTCGATGTATTGTATCTCAATCGATTGAGCCTCCGAACTTTCGAGTAATATGTTTGCCCAATCTCGTGCAAAGCTATTCCCAATGATCAGGACTTTCTTCCGATCATTCTCTTCCCTGAATCCTTGGTTAAGCTCTCGGATTCTGTGATTGTATCGAGAGTGGACTCCTTTCCTCGCGTCTGTAACGCTGATGTCTAACTCTGGAACATCGCGAACGATACCCCCTCGCGAATTTAGGTAATAGCCAAATGCGGTTGTTGACGAAATCGCTGGTATGAGGACCAGGAACAGCATCCAAGTGGGGGTCGTGTTCGATGAACGGAACGGCTTCTCGATCACGTGATAGCTTGCGATCGACAAGATAAGTGTCAATGTAAGTAATGCGATGCCTGAAATGGCATTGATCTCTGGACTGACTATGTATCTGAAGAATGCTAGAAGCGGCTGGTGCCACATGTATAGGCTATAACTTGTTAAGCCCACTAAAATCGAGATTCGATTCTCGAGTACTTTTCGTGCGAACTTTGAATTTCCTGGTTGGGCTACCAAAACAAATGCGGCTAAGACTACAGTAATCGGGATAATAACAATAGGGCCAGGCAAAGGGACCGGTGAAAAAACAATTGCAATGAGTGCTACAATCCCAATCGGTAGGAAGCGTGTACTCAGCGGACGTTCCCAGAAACATAGCTTGGCGATTCCTCCGACGGCAATCTCAAAGAATCGGCAGGGTAGTTGGTAGAATCGGATGTGTTCCGGAACTGGAGAGAAGAAGAGCACTAAAGAAAAGAAAGAAAGAACCGTTAATGCAACTGCGAATGCTCTCCTTGTTCTGAAGAAAAGAGAAGCCAGAAGTGGGATGAATAAATAATATTGCTCTTCCACCGCTAAACTCCACGTATGCAGAAGAGGTTTATGTTCGTTGGTGACGTCCCAGTAATTTCCAGTCGTAATCGATTGAAGAATGTTGTTTGAAAAAAGGTTTGTCGCAACAGCGGATTGCCCTAGGTTTTCCAAGTCATCAGGAAGCATGACGAAGTAGCCGATGACCAAGGAAAACGCAACGGTGAACGTGCACATTGGTAAAATGCGCCGTACACGTCGCAGATAAAACTTGATAATGGAAAAGCGGTTTCCTTCGGTTTCTTTATGAATGATCCCTGTTATTAAGTAGCCGCTGATCACGAAAAAGATATCTACGCCAAGATATCCTGCGGGTAACCAGCCAAAGTGAAAAAGGATAACGGACAGGACTGCTATAGCCCTTAGTCCGTCAATATCTTTTCGATACTCTTTCTTCTCGGTGTGGGACTTCCCGGGCACGAGCATACGCGTTGGAATCGAATTGCGGCTAGCGGTTTGATGGACGTGAAAGATGAAAGGAATAGTGCTTGATAGTTGGATGCTAGTGCGTTGCGGCTGACGCAGTGAACCCGACCGTAGGCGCCCTGGGGGGCACCGTACTGAGACCGGTTAGTAGATTCTCGCTTCTCGCATCTTTCCCCTATTCTTCTTTTTTGCCGCTCGCTACTCGCTACTCGCTACTATTTTTGTAATTTTTTGAGCGGCCGTGCCGTCGCCGTAGGGGTTTTGGAGTTGGCTTCGCTGCCGATAGTGGGCTGGGTCGGAGAGGAGCTGATGGGCTTCGCTGAGGATCTTGGCAATGTCGGTGCCGACGAGCTTGCAGGTCCCAGCATGGACTCCCTCCGGTCGTTCGGTGGTCTCGCGAGTCACTAAGACCGGCTTGCCAAAGCTGGGCGCTTCTTCTTGGATACCCCCCGAATCGCTGATGATGAAGTGGCTGCGGGCCATGAGCCAGACGAAGTCTTCATAGCCGACCGGATCGATGAGCTCGATGCGATCGATCCCTCCCAATGTAGGAAGGACGGTCTGACGAACGGCCGGATTCAAATGGACGGGGAACAAAATCCCTAGCTCGGGATAATCGACCACCAACTGCTCAAGGGCTTTGCATAGCTGCGCCATTCCTTCCCCATGCGACTCGCGACGGTGGGCGGTGACGAGCAAGAATGGGGCGCCGCCGTCGACGAGATAACGATCTCGAAACCCGTCGGAAATCTTCAAACGGGTGCAGAGCTCGCTTGCGACTCCTTGCCTGGCCGAGAGGATGTCGTTCATCCAGTGCAAGGCGTCGATGACGGTGTTGCCGGTGACATGGATGGTGGCCGGATCGATCCCTTCACGCACCAAATTCTGCTTGCTCCACTCCGTAGGTGCAAAATTGTAGCGGCAGAGGGGGGTGGTCAGGCGACGGTTCATCTCTTCGGGATAAGGGGAGTACATATCCCCTGTTCGCAAGCCCGCTTCCACGTGTCCGACCGGGATTTTGTGGTAGAAGGCGGCTAAGGCGCCGGCGAGGACGCTGGTCGTGTCTCCTTGCACAAGGACTCGATCGGGTTTGGACTCGCTGAAGTAGCTCGAGAGGGCGGTGATGGCTCGGGCGGTGAGTTCGGGAAGGGTTTGGTTGGGGACCATCAAGCCGAGGTCGTGATCGGGCTGAAGTCCGAAGGCTGCGAGCGTTTGGAGGAGCATCTCGCGATGCTGCCCGGTGGAAAGGAGGATGGGCTCGACCGCAGGCTGCCCCCGCAGCTCGCGATAGATCGGCGCCATCTTGATGGCCTCGGGACGTGTCCCCACGACAAGGCAGATTTTCATTTATAGGAACCGTTCGGAGAACGGTGTTCTTAGTTCTTAGTTCTTAGTTGATCAGCCAATGTGTACTAGCAAGCGATTGAGCATGGAGCATGGAGCATGGAGCATGGAGCATGGAGCATGGAGCATGGAGCATGGAGCATGGAGCATGGAGCATGGAGCAGGGAGCAGGGAGCAGGGAGCAGGGAGCAGGGAGCAGGGAGCATGGAGCAGGGAGCAGGGAGCAGGGAGGCCGAACGGTCGTCTCGACGGATTCTTTTGCCTGAAGGGCATGCACATCGTAGCCTAGGGTAACGCCCTAGGTCTGGACCGCAACAACGGTTCATTGGCTGAAAGCCATCCACAAAACCGGTGCACATTACCGCGCCCAAGACCGGATGCGAAATCGTCAACCATTTGGGTTTCAGCGGGATCGTGACGCTACGAGCAAGGCCTATTTGTGTATGGCCTTTAGCCAAAAGATCAGGTGTGGGAACCAAATCCTGGGGTGTTACCCTAGGCTACAATGTGCATGCCCTTCAAGCAAAATCCAGACCCAGGCGTCAGACTCCCGTCTTCCTCGCTGCTCGCTGCTCGCCGCTCGCCACTCGCCACTCGCCGCTTTTTCGCTACTCTTTTGCGACGCTGACGGTGTGGCCGTGGCGTTGGAGGAGGGCATGTTTGCGGGCGTTGTCGAGGTCGGCAGCGACCATCTCGGCACACATTTCCTCGCAAGTGATCTCGGGGACCCAGCCGAGCTTTTGCTTGGCCTTTGTCGGATCGCCTAATAGCGTTTCGACTTCGGCGGGGCGGAAGTACCTGGGGTTGACCTTCACGATGGTGGCTCCCACCTTCACTGCGGGGGCTTTGTCGGTGTCAAGGATCTTGGCGACTTTCGCATGCTCATCGACCCCTTGGCCGTGGAAGGTGACTTCCATGCCTGCTTCCAAGGCGGAGATGCGGACAAATTCGCGGACGCTCATTTGTCGGCCGGTGGCGATGACGAAGTCTTCGGGCTGCTCCTGCTGGAGCATCATCCACTGCATCCGGACGTAATCTTTGGCATGCCCCCAATCGCGGAGGGAGTCCATGTTGCCCAGATACAAGCATTCCTCAAGGCCTTGCGCGATATTCGCGATGCCGCGTGTGATTTTGCGGGTGACGAAGGTTTCGCCACGGCGTGGGGATTCGTGGTTGAAGAGGATGCCGTTGCAAGCGTACATGCCATAGGACTCGCGGTAGTTGACCGTGATCCAGTACGCGTAGAGTTTGGCCACCGCGTAGGGGGACCGTGGGTAGAACGGAGTGGTTTCCTTTTGAGGGATTTCTTGGACCAGCCCGTAGAGCTCCGACGTGGAGGCTTGGTAGAAGCGAGTTTTCTTTTCGAGGCCTAGGAAGCGGATAGCTTCCAGCATGCGGAGGGTGCCGATCGCGTCGACGTCGGCGGTGTATTCCGGGGATTCGAAGGAGACCGCGACGTGAGATTGGGCGCCGAGGTTATAGACTTCGTCGGGCTGAACTTCGTTGATGATTCGGGTGAGGTTCGAGCTATCGGTCAAGTCACCGTAGTGGAGTCGGAATTTCGCGTCGACTTGGCTCGGTGGCTGGTAGATGTGGTCGATTCGTTCGGTATTGAACGAGGAGGCGCGGCGTTTGATCCCGTGGACTTCGTAGCCCTTTTCAAGCAGGAATTCGGCAAGGTACGAGCCGTCTTGTCCTGTGACTCCGGTGATAAGGGCTTTCTTTGACATGGTCATTCAGTAGCGAGTAGAAAGTGGCGAGTGGCGAGGAAGAAAAGACAAAAGCGGCGAAAGGCGAGGCAGTCGTAGCCGTTTTCTGGACGGCGTTTGGGTAGCAACCAGTCTCAGGCCGGTATGCCGCTTTGGGCTAACTGAAGAATCCTAGCAAAGATGGGGGGGGTAGGGGAATGGCAGTGGGCGCGCACTTCGTTCCTGTCGGTGACAGGGAATGTACCGATAACGCCGGTTTGGGGGCTGGTAGGGCGATCGGGATGGAGGCCAATCCTATGCCGTTCAAGGTGCTGCGGCAAAGGGTTGTACTCAAGGACTGAATGCAACTTGCTAGCATAGACCACGTCGTCATTCCCGCAATTCGGCTTGGGGGTAGATCGAAGTTAAACTCTTGTGAACAGGAAAAGCGCAAGGAATGGAAGGGTTGTGAGGGTTAGGGGGAGAGTAGCGAGTAGCGAGAGGCGAGGGGCGAGTAGCGAGGGGCGAGTGGCGAGTGGCGAGTGGCGAGGAGCGAGGAGCGAGGAGCGAGGGGCATGGGGCAAGGGCAGGGGGCAGGGAGGGCGGTGTCGAACGGTCGAGGACGACCGTTCGACGGCTTCCACCCCATCGACCGCCAATACACCCCCGTGTTTCGCCCAGCGAAACACCATTCGTCACAACGGTAACTACCTGGGAGACTACCCTAAGCAACGCTGCATATTTTCCTTGCGCAAGAACGGTCGAGGACGACCGTTCGACAGTGCTACTCCCTCGCTCCTCGCCGCTCGCCGCTCGCCACTTTCTACTCTCTACTCTCTAAACTCTACTTTCTCGCGCAGCGCGGGAGTGTGACGAGGATTTGCGTGCCGGCTTGCGGCTGGCTTCTTATCTGAATCTGGCCGCCGCTGGCGGTGATGACGCGCTCGACGTTGGCCAATGAAATGCCTAACCCGCGGCCATGCTCGCGCCCGCTGTAGTACAGCGAAAAGGCTTGCTCCAACCCCGCAGCCGACATCCCCATTCCGGTGTCTTGCACGGCGATCTCGACAGACGAATGCGGCACGTGGCGGTTAGCGGGTTCCGAGGCGCGGACAAGGAGCGTGACGGTGTCGCCGGGTGAACAGGCGTCCAAGGCGTTTTGAAGGAGGGATGCGATGGCTTCCTGCAACTCTGCTGGCTCGGTCTGGACGTGGATCGGAAGGTCGATGCCGGCGACTTCCCAAGTGATTTGACGGGCTTGGAAAAGGGACGCGAAACGCGTGACCAAGGGCTCGAGGCATTCGGAGAGGGGGACAACGCGGGGGTTCCAAGCCTTGGGCTTCACCGCCCGCATCATTTCGGCGAGCATTTCGTGGGCTCGCATGGATTGGTCGACGATAGTCGCAAGCGACTTTTGGTCGGCAGCGTCGCGGGCTTGTGTCAAAAGCTGCTGGGCGCGCGCGGCGATGTTGGCGAGCGGGTTGTTGATTTCGTGGGTGAGACCGTAGGCGAAGTCGTAGATCGCTTGCTGGGTCCGTTTCGCGACCGCTTGATCGAATCGCACGCGGTCCACGATGGCTTGCAAGGCGACATGGGCGGCGTCGAGGAGCATGCTCAAGCCGGCTTGATCCTCTTCCCGGGCGGGGCGGCCCAGAAGTTGGTCACCGCCGCGGGGAGCAGAAAGGTGGTAGATGAGGGCCGACAGCTGTGTGGCAGGGGTAGCAAGCGAACTGGAGGCGAGCGGCAGGACTTGGGAAGTGGCTGCGGCGGAGGGTGGGGGTGGTGGGGAGGCGATCGCTGGGAATTGAGAAGAAAGGGACAGGGCCAAGCGTGGCACAAGGGGCGGGGGGCTTGCGGTCGCCCCGGACCCTTCGCTGGCATTTTGAGCGTCGGTAAGGGGTGGTGGGGAGGCGAGCTGGTCGAGGCCGGGGAGATGGGCGGAGTGCTCGGCAAGCCAATTCGACCAGATGGTATCGACATTCGAGGAGTGCGTAGCGGTATCGAGCCGCCGGATCTGGTCGGCGGCAAGGAATAGGCGATGGGCAGCGGAGAAAAGGGGCAAGATGGTTATGAGTGGCGAGTGGCGAGTGGCGAGGAGCGAGGAGTATACGTCGAACAGTCGTACTCGACTGGTCTTGCGCGAGGAAAGTATACCGCAATGCTTAGGATAGTCTTCTAGGAGTTTTTGGTACTAGGGGCAGGGAGCATGGAGCATGGAGCATGGAGCATGGAGCATGGAGCATGGAGCATGGAGCATGGAGCATGGAGCATGGAGCATGGAGCAGGGTGCAGGGTGCAGGGTGCAGGGAGCAGGGAGCTGGGAGCAGGGGGCAGGGTGCATGGTGCAGGGAGCAGGGAGCAGGGAGCAGGGAGCAGGGAGCGAGGGGCATGGGGCGAGGGGCATGGGGCGTAATGTCGAACGTTCTTCTCTTTTTGTCCTGAAAGGACTTGAGCCATTAGCCGGGGGGTGAGCGTATGCGAGACCCCCGGTGGATTCCCCAATGGATTGTGCATCTCGACGGGATGCAAGCCGCACGCCTGAACATCTTCGCATTGTTCATCGAGCCATGGCGTTTCTTTAATCCCTTCGGGATAGAAGAAGGTGTGGGGGGGACCGGGGGTGTCGCTCGCGCTCAACCCCCGACTACAAGCTTTGATCCTCTCAGGATCGATTATAGAACCGTCGTCTCGACGGTTTCTTTTGGCGGAAGGCCAACCACAACTAGGCCTCGCCTGAACCGTCACGATTCCGGGGTATACCAAATGGGCGACGATCTTGCATCCGGTCGAAGGCGTGGTGGCGTACGACGGTTTTGTTGATGGCTTTCAGCCAAAAGAGCCGTGCGGTGGCGCTGGTCCTAGGGCGTTGCTCTAGGCTACGTTGTGCATGCCCTTCAGCCAAAAGACCCACGCCGGTCGGGGACCGTTTGCTATTCACCTCTCACCACTCACTCTATCGTTATCGGGCTAGTCGATTCGCCGATAGCATGCAAGCGGGGGGAAGCCGTCGAGGACGACGGCTCTACATTGGCCCTCGCTACTCGCTACTCGCTACTCGCTACTCGCCCCGTCCTCCCTGCTCCTCGCTCCATGCTCCATGCTCCATGCTCCATGCCCCTTGCCCCTTGCCCCTTGCTCCTCCCCTACCTCGGTTTTGGGTTTCGGGGGGGGCGGGAGGGCTTTTTGTCGGAGTTGCCACCGTTGTTGGAGGGGGGGGGTGTGTCCTTGCCCGGTTTCTTGCCAAACCAACCTGGGAAGAGATCGGCAAGGGTCTCGGGTGGCTTTTGATACTTCTCTTTCGGCTTATCGGAAGCCGCTGTGGTCGTGCGTTGTGGGGCGGCTCCGGTGCCGGCTTTGTTGATCGTTTGAATGATCTCCGCGGCTGCGTTCTCGGATAGATCGACCGTCGTCCCCTTTGGCGTGTTGCGACGGATCAGCCATCGCTCGACCAAGGACCAGGTCGAGGAAGTGATGAAGTAAATGCAAAGACCCGCGGGGACTCGGAAGAACAAAACACCCATGAACACGGTCATGAACATCATCATCTTTTGGGCAATCGCCGTCTGCTCGTCCGTCGCCTTCGGCATGAGCACCTTCTGCTGGATGATGAACAAGGTGATGGTGATGATCGGCAGAATATTGAAGTAAGGTCCGAAATACCCAGTTCCACGACCCGCGATGAAATCGGGCATCCAACTGTGCCAACCGAAGAGCATGTCGGGGCCGGCCAAATTCGAACACCAATCCAAGCCTGGTATCAACGCTTGCTGGCGCAGCCCGACGTCGACGGAGACGCAGCGGTAGAGTCCGATGACAATCGGAAGCTGGATCAAAGCGGGGAGGCAACCGGCGAATTGATTCACCCCTGCCTTCTTCATCAGCATCTGTTGGGCCGCCATCATTTTGCGAGGATCGTCTTTGAACGCCTCGCGCAGCTTGGCCGTGTGGGGCTGGACTGCCTGCATCTTTTGGGCATTGAGAGCCATTTTCCGGCTGACGGGAAACATGCAGGAGCGGACCAGGACGGTCAACATCATGATGGCGATGCCGAAGTTGCCGACGAGGTAATAGAACAAGTGCAGGATCCACCCCAGCCGCTTGGCAAAGAACCCGAAGATATGCCAGCCATATTCCAGGGCCTCATCCAGCTTGTAAGCGCCCAATAGCTCCGGGTCTTTGGGGCCAGCGAAGAGGTAGTAGCTGCTTTGAATCTCTCCTTTTGGGGCCAAGCTCACGGAGGGGGAGTCGATCCAAAAGCCAACATTCGCCGCTTGCTGTTTGTAGGAAACCAGTTTGGTGGTGTCCCGGTAGGCGGAATTGAGGACGCGAGCACGACCTCGTTCAAGAGACTTGAGGGCATCCGGATCGGAAGGGCTGGGAAGCAGGGCCGAAGTAAAGGATTGGGTATCGAGGCCGATGTACTTCAAGCTCCTTTTGGCTTCGCTGTTGGCCGGGCCGAAGAGTTCGAAATCGGGGCTGGCTGGGGTATTGAATGCGTGGGAGACGATCGTGCGGGTCGTGGTCAGGGAGTGCGAGACCGCTTGATCGCCGACGATGATGTCCCGCGCCCCGGCGGCGCTGAAGAAGTAAGGCGAAATCTTGGTCGGATACCACCAACCTTCCAGCGAGATACCGTTCACGCCGTCTTGTCGAACCGCGATTTTGTGTTCTTTGTCTCCCAAGTTTCGGACGGAGGTGGAGTATTCAATGTGAAACTGCCAGTGGTCCGGGGAGGTGACGGCCTCCGATTTGTCGGGTTTACGCAGTTTGTACTGCTTGACCAATTCGATTTGGGCTTCGGACCCGAGAACTTGGAGGTAGGGGGTGATGTTCAAGCTGAATTCGACACCTTGCCCACCCTCGACGTCGATCGGTTTTGCGTTCCAGTTTCCTTCGAGGGTTTTTTCCAGGCCCAAGATGACCGACTCCCCTTCGCCGATATCCAAGCCGTCGAGTTTGGCGAGGGTCATGAGACAGGAGCGAACGGGATCGTTCCCGGGAACTTGCTCTTTGGCCCAATCGTCTTCGGCGCGGACGATATCGAGCGGTTTCTCGCCGAGGGTGAGTTGGTAGGTCGCTTTCGGCGAGCCATTCCTTTCGATGCTCAGTTCGATGTCTTGCCCGGGCCGCCACTTATCGGACCATTGATCGAATTTGGTCCGGGAGAGCTCGCCATCAAGGCCCTTCCAGCCGACGATCCGATCGCCGGGTTGGAGGCCGGTGGCGGCGGAATCGTCTAGGTTTTTTGCGAGGGCGGCTGGGCTACCTGCAGGGACCGAGCGGATGGTCAGACCGGTGGGGGCGTTTTCGCCAGTCTCGTTAGCGGGAGCCCCGTTTTCAAGAGCCAAGTAGCCGGCGTAACCCTGTCGTTCTTTTTCTTGCAGGGATCGGTATTGGAGGGTGCCGTCGGGGTTGCGCTGGACGACTTCGATCCGTTCGATGCCGGCGCCGCGGTTATCGAGGCACACGACGAGCGAGTAGCCATCCTCTGCGGCCATGCTCCCTAGGACGTAGCGAGCGCGGTCGGGTTCGGCGGGTGGTTTCCAGTCAGGGTTTTGTTCCGCTTTGGCGCGGATTTCTGCAAGCTTTTCGTCCCTTTTTTCCTTTTCCGATTCCAAGCGTTCTGCGTCCGCTTTGGCTTGCAAGGCCGCGAGATCACGCTGGCGTTGGAAGCTGTTGAAAAGAAGGAATATGGAGATCCCCAGAAGGAGGTAAGCGAAGAATCTTCGGTTGTCCACGTCGAGCTACTCGGGGGAAGAATGGGGGGGATTCGGTGTCCACTTCGTGGGGCACACCGATTGCAAACCCCGAATTTTCGGCCGGTTAGGTTGATTTGCCTAGTGCAAATGAGGAGGAACCGGTAGGGAGAGGCGAGGAGCGAGTGGCGAGAGGCGAGAGGCGAGAGGCGAGGAGCATGGAGCATGGAGCATGGAGCAGGGAGCAGGGAGCAGGGAGCATGGAGCAGCACTGTCGAACGGTCGTCCTCGACTGTTCCAGCGCCAAGTACCACCTTTCCAACGACCAGACCACCTCCGCCTCGCAGCGTGTTGGGAGAGATTCTTATTTTTGCGATGCGTTAGGCGATGCAGATCTGTTGAGGACAACAGATCGACTGTCGAACGCTTTCCTGTTCTTGTCCTGAAAGGACTTGAGCCATTAGCCGGGGGTTGAGCGTATGCGATACCCCCGGTGGATTCCCCAAGGATTGTGCATCCCGCCGGGATGCAATCCGCACGCCTGATCATCTTCGCGTTCTCAATCGAGATGCGTTCGATCGCAAGCAGGAGCTCCAATCTCGATCAAGCCATCGCATTGCTTTAATCCCTTCGGGATAGAAGAAGGGGTGGGGGGGACCGGCGGTGTCGCTTGCGCTCAACCGCCGGCTACAAGCTGCTATACCTTCGGCATTCCTTTGGCACCGCAAAGCGATTAGGTTGAAACCTCGCCCCTCGCTATTCGCTCCATGCTCCATGCTCCTTGCTCCCCGCCCCGTTCTACTCGCTACTCGCTACTCGCCACTCGCCACTCGCCACTCGCCACTCGCTACTCGCCACTCGCTACTCGCCACTCGCTACTCGCTACTCGCTACTCGCTACTCGCTTGCGCGGAGGGTTCTTTGGCGGCGAGGTGGTCGAGGATGCGGTACAGGCTGCGGCGGGCGATGCCGAGCTCCTTGGCCGCTTTCGTCTTATTCCCTTTGTTTCGTTTGAGCACTTCCAGGACATGTCGATGGGAAAGAAGTTCTAACGGGATGGCGTCTCCCACTCGCGGTTCATGCTCGCCGCTTGCATCGATGTCATGACCTGCCGCACGCCGTAGCTCGCTCGGTAGATTCTCGATCTCGATAATGTTCTTGTCTGCCAAGATTTTGGCGCGTTCCAAGGCATTGATGAGCTGCCTCACGTTACCGGGCCAACGCGAGGCCCGAAATAGCTCCACCACGCCAGGACCAAGCGTCCAGTCTTCCCCAAGCCAGTGATGCACGAGAAGCGGAATGTCGTCGAGTCGGTCGCGAAGCGGGGGGATCGAAATCGAAAGAACGTTCACACGGTAGAACAAATCTTCGCGGAATCGGCCCGCCGCGACTTCTTGAATCAAGTCGCGATTGGTGGCGGCGATCAATCGGACTTTGACTTTTCGCTCTTTCGTCGATCCGATGCGACGCATCGAGCCATCTTCTAGAACTCGAAGCAATTTGGCTTGCAATCCCCCTGCAAGTTCCCCGAATTCATCGATGAACAACGTCCCGCCGTCGGCGATTTCAAAAAGTCCGGGTTTGGCATCGACGGCGCCGGTGAAAGCCCCTTTTTCGTGTCCAAACAGCTCACTTTCCAATAGTGACTCGGGCAACGCAGCACAGTTGATCACAACAAGCGGTTTGTCGGCGAGGGTGCTTTGAGCGTGGATGGCCCGGGCGACCAGTTCTTTACCCGTCCCGCTTTCCCCCAAGATCAACACAGGTTTATCGCTCGGTGCGATCCGTCCGATCAGTCGCTTTACCTCTTGGATTCCTTGCGAGTTTCCGATCAAGGGCTTGGGGCGGTTCTGATCGGCGAGTTGCCTTTTGAGGTGGATGTTTTCTCGCTCGAGCGTGACGGTTTTCGAAATGCGGCGGACCAGGTTGTCCAGCTCGTCGAGGCCGAAGGGCTTGGAAAGGTAATCCACCGCTCCAAGCTTCATGGCTTCGACAGCCGAGCCGATGCTTCCGCCGCCGGTGAGCATAATGACCTTCAGATCGGGATCCTCTTTGCAGAGGCGGGGGAGAAGTTCCAAACCGGACATGCCGGGCATGTTCTGGTCGATGACGGCAACGTGGAAATGCTGGCTTGTCTGGACCGCGATGGCTTGCTCGGCATTCGCGGCCGCCACGACGCGGTATCCTTGCCGCTGGAAAAAGCGACAGGCCGGTTCGAGAAAATCGGGCTCGTCGTCCACGAGCAGCAAATCGATCGGGTCGCTAAGTGCGGCTAACACCATAATTGGCATTCGATGAAGAAAAGGGTGGTTGGTTGCCCGCGAAACGTGGCAAACTTCGATGCAGAAGGAGTCGCTCGTCGGTTCGCTGAGACAGTGAGCAAATGGGGTACCAATGGGTTTCAGAGGGCGAAAAAGGGGGAGGGAGTAGCGAGTGGCGAGTGGCGAGTAGCGAGTAGCGAGGAGCATGGAGCATGGAGCATGGAGCATGGAGCATGGAGCATGGAGCATGGAGCATGGAGCATGGGGCATGGGGCAGGGAGCATGGGGCAGGGAGCATGGGGCATGGAGCGAGGCATAATGTCGAACGTTCTTCTCTTTTTGTCCTGAAAGGACTCGAGCCATTAGCCGGGGGTTGAGCGTATGCGATACCCCCGGTGGATTCCCCAAGGATTGAGCATCCCGAAGGGATGCAAGCCGCACGCCTGAACATCTTCGCGTTGTTCATCGAGCCATGGCGTTTCTTTAATCCCTTCGGGATAGAAGAGGGTTTGGGGGGGACCGGGGGTGTCGCTCGCGCTCAACCCCCGGCTACAAGCTTTGATCCTTTCAGGATCGACAGAGGGATCTGTCGAGGACAACAGATCGACAGAGAACGACCACTTGATTTAGGGTGTGTCGAAATGGCGCGCTTGAGGGCTGGTGGTGGCGCGCGGGATTGGAATAGGGGGTGAGACAGGGGCGGCTGCTCGGCGAATTGGATTGGTTGCGACAATTTGTTCCTTTCGCGCTTCGATCGGCGTTTCTTCCTTCCCTGTCGGCGCATTCCTTTCGCGACTGGGATCTGCTCAGGCCTTGGGGGGAGGAGAAGGTTTCGGGGACCTGTGACAGCTTGACGCTGGAAAATGAAATTGAATGGGGGCGTGGGCGGGTTCGAGGAATCGCAAAATCCTTTATAACTGGCACATGGGTTGCGTTCCTCCGCGAACGCATCGTTTTCCCACTTCTCCCCCGACACGCATTGAATCATGTCATTTGCAGAACAGCCGCTGGGTTCCCGAGCGGCAACCATGGACGAATCGGCAGGCTCCTCCTATCCCGGTCGCGAGGCGCAGTCGCTGGAAACGTTCAGTTACGATGACGGCATCGTTCGCATGTTTATGGTGGCCACCATTTTTTGGGGGCTGATCGCGACGACGGTGGGGCTGTTGGTCGCGTTGCTTTTGGTGCTCCCTAACCTTTGGCAGGGGATGGATCCGAAATACAGCTCGCTCCTTTCCTTCAGCCGCCTTCGACCCTTGCACACCAACGCGGCGATTTTCGCGTTTGCAGGGAATGGAATCTTCGCCGCCATTTACTACAGCACCCAAAGGCTGTGCAAGTGTCGGATGTGGAGTGATACGCTGAGCCGGCTTCACTTTTGGGGGTGGCAAGCGATCATCGTGGCAGCGGCGATCACGCTACCGATGGGGCTGACGCAGAGCAAGGAATATGCGGAGTTGGAGTGGCCCATCGATTTGGCCATCGCCGTTGTTTGGCTCGGATTTTTTGGCGGTAACTTCTTGATGACCCTTTGGGTTCGCCGCGAACGCCACATGTACGTCGCCCTCTGGTTTTATATCGCCACGATCGTTACGGTCACCGTCCTTCACGTCTTTAATAACTTGGTCGTGCCGATCTCGTGGGGCAAGAGTTATTCGGTTTACGCGGGTGTTCAAGATGCCTTGATGCAGTGGTGGTATGGGCACAACGCCGTCGCATTTTTCTTAACAACTCCGTTTCTGGGATTGATGTATTACTATCTGCCCAAGGCGGCGGAGCGACCGGTGTTTAGTTACAAGCTCAGTATTATTCACTTCTGGTCGCTGGTCTTTATTTATATTTGGGCCGGTCCACACCACTTGCATTACACTGCGTTGCCCGAGTGGGCGAGCACGTTCGGGATGCTTTTCTCGGTGATGCTTTGGATGCCATCTTGGGGGGGGATGATCAATGGATTGCTCACCTTGCGAGGGGCTTGGAATAAAGTCACCTCCGATCCGATTTTGAAGTTCTTTGTCGTTGGGATCACCTTCTACGGCATGGCGACCTTTGAAGGTCCTTTGTTGTCGGTCAAAAGTGTGAATGCCCTTTCGCACTACACCGATTGGACGATTGCCCACGTGCATGCGGGAGCGCTCGGTTGGAACGGTTTCATGATCTTCGGGATGACTTATTGGATGTTGCCGCGTCTTTTCCAGACCAAGCTTTGGAGCAAGAGCATGGCGGATTGGCACTTCTGGTTGGGTACGATGGGAATCCTGTTGTACATCATCCCGATTTACATGGCCGGAATCACGCAAGGCTTGATGTGGCGCGCGATGGATGATCTCGGTCGCCTCCAGAACCCTGACTTCGTCGAGACGGTGCAAGCGATTGTTCCGTATTGGTGGGCTCGGTTGATCGGTGGCGGGTTGTATATCGTCGGCGTTTTGATGTTGGCACTGAATGCGTTTATGACTTGGACGACCCGTCCTGCGAAGTACGACGTTCCCGTCTATACCGCGCCGCGGTTGACCAAGAATTATCGCGACGAGCCGATCGGTGGCAGCAAGCTGGAGGGGGTTCCTGTTCTCGATGCCGCGAAGGTGTTGGACAAAGTTGGAGCGATGGATTGGCACCGACGTTGGGAGCGATTGCCGATTCGCTTCACGATCCTCACCACGTTGGCGGTGGTGATCGCCAGTTTGTTTGAAGCGGTACCGATGTTTTTGATTCGCAGCAATGTGCCCACGATTTCGACGGTAAAGCCTTATACGCCGCTCGAATTGGCGGGACGCGATATTTATGTCAGCGAAGGCTGTTACAACTGCCACTCCCAGATGATTCGGCCGATGGTGGCCGAGACTCAGCGATATGGGGAGTACAGCAAGGCAGGTGAGTTCATTTACGACCGACCGTTCCAATGGGGATCGCGACGCATCGGCCCTGACTTGGCCCGGGAAGGGGGCAAGCAGAGCAGTTTCTGGCACTGGACCCACTTCGAGAACCCGATGCAAGTATCGCCAGGATCGGTGATGCCCTCGTACAAGCACTTGCTAACCGAGCGTTTGAACTTCGGGGAGATCCCTAAGCGTGTGGAGGCAGCCAAGTTTCTGGGTGCACCCTACGAGTTCGAGATATCCGATTCGGAAGAGATGGCCAAGAGGCAAGCGGAGGCCATCGCAGCGGACATCATTGCCCAAGGGGGACCGGTGACTTTCGAAGGAGAGTTGATCAAGGATTCGACCGCCATCGCCTTGATCGCCTACATGCAGCGGATCGGGAAAGATTTGTTCACGCCGGCGACTCCGGAGGCAACTCCGGCTGCGGATGCGGCTGCGGCGGTGACGCCTGTCTCGGCGCCTGCGGTCGATGGCTCGGAATCGGTGAGCGATAGCCCTGCTAGCGAGAAGAAGGAGTGATGCGATGTTAAAGGATGTCATCTCCCAGTTGGATTACTCCCATTTCGACGAGATCGCAGTGGTAATGTTTGCGATCAGTTTTTTGGCCATTATCTGGGGTGCGCTACGGTTGCGTCCCGAAGCCGTCGAACGGTTTAGCAGCATTCCCATCCATGACCACATCGTTGATCCACGGAAAGGCGATCAAGAATAATGAATCAGTCGAATACGAAAGAAGTCTCGCTCGGCCATAGTTACGACGGCATTCAGGAATACGACAATCCGCTTCCGGGTTGGTGGAAGTGGATGTTTTGGGGAACGATCGCATTCTCCCCTCTGTACTTGATGTATTACCACAACGGCGCACCGGGGCGATCGGTGGCGGACCAGTACACCGCAGGGGTCACCGAGAACACTCGCAAGCAATATGCCGAAATCGGGGACTTGCAAGGGGACGAGGCGACCATGGTGAAGTTCTTGAAGGAGCCTAAGTGGGTCGGTGTAGGACAGGCGATATTCAAGGCGAATTGCGTTTCGTGTCACGGTCCGGAGGGTGGTGGGAATGTCGGCCCGAACCTGGGCGATAATTCGTTCAAGCACATCAAGGCGTTGCCGGACATTGTGAAAGTGATCAATGAAGGGGTCGCAGGTGGTGCCATGCCCGCTTGGGGAAACCGATTCTCGCACAAGAACGATGCGATCTTGGTATCGATTTATGTGGCGAGTTTGCGAGGAACGAATCCACCAGGAGGCAAAGCCCCCGACGGTGGCCCCATTCCGGCTTGGCCCAAAGATTAACTCCACCCCATTTCTCATTGCCCGTCGCGAGAAACGGGGGCGAAGAGGGTGGCGCGCCAAGGCGCAGAGGTCGCAACGTGGGATCCCGTTCAGTGGTAGAGGTGGGCTGATACAGGTTTGGATATCTACTTGCTTTCCTATCTGCCTCTCCTCCTCCTCTCTTTGCGCCGTCGCGCCGTTGCGAGAAACAGGGGCGAAGAGGGTGGCGCGCCAAGGCGCAGAGGTCGCAACGTGGGATCCCGTTCAGTGGTAGAGGTGGGCTGATACAGGTTTGGATATCTACTTGCTTTCCTATCTGCCTCTCCTCCTCCTCTCTTTGCGCCGTCGCGCCGTTGCGAGAAACGGGGGCGAAGAGGGTGGCGCGCCAAGGCGCAGAGGTCGCAACGTGGGATCCCTTTCAGTGGTAGCTGTGGGCTGATTCAGGTTCGAATATCTACTTGTTTGCCTATCAGCCTCGCCTCCTCCTCTCTTTGCGCCGTCGCGCCGTTGCGAGAAACAGGGGCGAAGAGGGTGGCGCGCGAAGGCGCAGAGGTCGCAACGTGGGATCCCGTTCAGTGGTAGAGGTGGGCTGATACAGGTTTGAATATCTACTTGCTTTCCTATCTGCCTCTCCTCCTCCTCTCTTTGCGCCGTCGCGCCGTTGCGAGAAACAGGGGCGAAGAAGGTGGCGCGCGAAGGCGCAGAGGTCGCAACGTGGGATCCCGTTCAGTGGTAGAGGTGGGCTGATTCAGGTTTGGATATCTACTTGTTTGCCTATCAGCCTCTCCTCCTCCTCTCTTTGCGCCGTCGCGCCGTTGCGAGAAACAGGGGCGAAGAAGGTGGCGCGCCAAGGCGCAGAGGTCGCAACGTGGGATCCCGTTCAGTGGTAGACGTGGGCTGATTCAGGTTCGAATATCTACTTGTTTGCCTATCTGCCTCGCCTCCTCCTCTCTTTGCGCCGTCGCGCCGTTGCGAGAAACTTTTCAATCAACCGGCTTGGCATGGGGATTGCTCTTGCGATTAGGGAACTCTCGGAGAGTGTGCAAGCGACGCGGACATGTTTCGACGTCAAATCCGATTGCTGGCGGTAGAATGGTAGCGGGATGGTTCCTGCCAAGCCTTCCCCGAGTCCAGATTCGATCCGAACCCATTAGGTTCTCGAGCCGATTGTCCAATCCCTCCCTTGGATTGAAACTTCATGAATACAAACGAATTCTCGCTCCCAATCCTGTCGAAGGAGCAACGGGATGCCAACATTGCCGCTTGCTCCAAGGGGTGCGGCAATTGTGGCGGAACAAAGCGTTGCGCCGACGATTCGTCCCCCTCTTTGGCGATGTCCGGTCCTGGCAGTTCGATCTTGCAAGCGGATGAGCAAGTCCTGCCGACGCTATCGCGGGATGGCAAGCGGCGTTGGATTACCCCTTCCTTGGAAAAAGGAAGCAAGTGGCATGCACGGCGCTGGGTGGCTTATGGGCTGATTGCATTCTTTGTGACGCTTCCTCATTTGCGGATCCATGGAAAGCCCTATGTCCTGCTGGATATCGCTTCGCGCGAGTTTACCTTTTTGGGATATACGTTTTATCCGACCGATACGCCATTGCTGGCGTGCATCATGCTCGGGGCATTTTTCTCGATCATGCTTGTGACCAGTTTGGCTGGACGTCTTTGGTGTGGATGGGGGTGTCCGCATACGGTTTACTTGGAGTATTTATTCCGTCCGATCGATCGACTTTTCGACGGTACGATCGGGAGAGGTGGGAAGCCGCGCAAGCCCATGAGTGGGGGAGCACAGGTCTTGCGATTGTTGGTTTATCTTGTTTGCTGCATGTTCCTGGCCCACACTTTCTTGAGTTACTTCGTCAGCACGGACGAGCTTCGTCGTTGGATCATGACGCCCCCGACCGAGCATCCGATCGCGTTCGTGGTGATGGCGGGGGCGACGCTTGGCCTGATGTTCCACTATCTCTATTTTCGGGAGCAACTCTGCTTGATCGCTTGTCCGTACGGTCGTTTTCAATCGGTTATGTTGGATCGGAAATCATTGATTGTGGCGTATGATCTGAAACGAGGAGAGCCGAGGAAGAAAGGAAAACGCAAGCCTTTGCCGGTGATCACCGACGCGGCGCGCGAGGCAGGGGATTGCATCGATTGCGGCCGATGCACGGCGGTTTGTCCCACCGGGATCGACATTCGAAATGGTTTGCAATTGGAATGCATCCACTGCACGCAGTGCATCGACGCTTGCGATGCCGTGATGACCAAGGTTGGGTTGCCGACCGGGTTGATCCGTTATACCAGTCAAGACGGATTGGAAGGAAAGCCGCAACGATGGATTCGGCCCAGGACGGTGATCTACGCCACCTTGGTGACAGTCCTCACAGGGCTCTTCTTCTTTATCTTGTCCTTCAAGTTCGCTTTCGATGCCCGCGTATTGCCTGCGAGCGGTGGAGCACCTTTTGTGGTCGGCTCGAACATGGTCGTACAGAACAATTTCAAGTTGCGGTTGGTCAACCGGAGTCAAACCGAGCAGACGTATCAGTTCCAAGTGGAGGATGAGGCCGTTTCGGTCAAAAACAGCGACGGGACCGATGTCGTTCTCCAGCCAGGTGAATCCGTGCGATTACCGATCGACGTCCATTTTCCCGTCCGCTTGACCGCCGGGCGGGGGGCGACTGCGACCAAGTTGATCGTGTCCGATAGTGCGGGCGCGACCCGCGAGTTGACCCTTCGATTATTGGGACCTCGATAATGCAAGAAAAAAGCTCGCGACGGTTTTGGGTAAGTTTGGTTTTGGGGTTCTTCGCGATCGATATCACGATCGCGGTGATCGCCATCTCGATGGCAGCCGGGGATCCCTCGTTTCGCACTATTCCCGGATTCGGTCAGCGTTCCGTCGACTGGGAGGTTCGAAAAAAGGAAGAGCAGCGGATCGCGGATCGCGGCTGGACGGTGGAAGCGAAGGCTTCGACTGCGAATCCAGGTAAGTTGTCCATCACGGTGCTTGCCATGGATCGCCAGCCGGTCCCGGATTTGAAGCTGACCGCCACGCTTTTCCACTACACTCGCGTCTCCGAACAACAAGTTGTACCGATGGAGTGGTCGGGCTCAGCCTACGAGGGAGATGCAGGTCTAGCCAAGCCTGGACTTTGGCATCTCGATATTGCGGGCGAGTTACCGGATGGGACGAAGATCTGGACGCAGCGCACACTCGAATTGGATCAGGTTCGATGAGCGGTTTGTGGGCATCGTGTGAATTGCTGGGTGCTACCGCGATCGCTTCGTTGCTCGGATCGCTGCATTGTGTTGGGATGTGCGGGCCATTCGTCTTGTTAGCGACGGCAGAGCCAACGACCCGACATGCATCGAAATGCCTTTCTTCACCTCGATTCCGATTGGTGGCTTATCATTTCGGCAGGTTGACGACGTATGCCGGCATGGGGCTCGTCGCAGGAATGGTTGCCACGACAATCCAACGATCCCGTTTGGCGCAGATCGCAGGCGAGTTTCGTTCATTGGGGGTTGCGATCGGATTGGTTTTGATCGGGATTGGATTGTGGCGTTTGGTCGCGCCCTGGGTCCGTTTTGGCACAGTCGCGCGCGCTCGGAGGGGGAGAGATCGATCGGTCGATAGCGTCAAATCGGCGCACCTCATGAATATCGGTGAAGCGAAGGTCGGGGAGAACCGTTTGAGGGAGCCGTTGCACCGAAGTTGGGTAGAGCATTGGGGGAGAGGGTTGCGAAGGTTGCGAGGGTGGTTTCCCAAAAGTTCAGCATTGGGCAATGCTTATTTTTGGGGACTGACCTCGACGCTGCTTCCGTGCGGCTGGCTTTACGTCTTCGTACTCGCCGCGTTGGCGGCACCGTCGGTCGCCATGTCGGTGGCTACGATGGCAGCCTTTTGGCTCGGAACCTTGCCCCTCCTTTCGTTGTCCGCTTGGGGGTGGCAGCGATTGGGTGCTCGTTACCAACGCATGAGCGGTCCGGTCGCCGGATTGAGTATTCTATTGATGGGGGGGTATCTCGTAGCGACGAGGAGTTCGGTTCGGATCGAGAGCTGGATGGAAGACCAGATCACGGCATCCGGTTTGCAATCTCCCCTGCGAGCAAGCGAGACGTCGGGTTCGTTGCAAGGAGCTTCGACGGAAACGTCCATGGAGTTCCTTCGTCGCATGACAAAGCAGCTCAATGACGGGTTGCCTTGCTGCGACCCTAGCCAGGCGCCACGCGTCGACAAGGATTAAGCAATTGATGGTGAACGTGGGACAAAACACCTTGAAAAAGAAGCATCAAGCTGCTTCGGTTCCCTGCGCCCATTGCGGTTTGCCATCGCAACCGGTGGGAGAGGGGGAAAGAGCGTTTTGTTGCAATGGATGCCGGGGGGCGTTTGCACTCATCCATGAGATGGGGCTCGAGGATTATTATGCCCTGCGTCCCCAAGCGGCTGGCGATTACGTTCGTGAGTCGGAGCAGCAGGTTGCGGCGTTGGCAGATTTGCAAGCTGCGGGGGTTGAGGTTCAGCATTTGCCCGGCGGGATGGATTGTGTGCGATTGAATGTTGAGGGGCTTCATTGCGCCGCTTGTTCTTGGTTGATTGAGCGGATGCAACCGAGCATCCCTGGGCTTCATTCCGCTCGGGTGCGAATGAGCGATCATTCGGTCGAGCTCATTTACGATCCCGAGCAAACGTCTGTCGCGCGTGTGGCCAGTCGATTGGCTCGGCTCGGCTATCCGTTGAGTCCTTGGCAAGACGATCCCGAGTTCGATACGGAAGTCATTCAAAGGCAACGAGAGCATTGGATAGGGATTGCGTTAGCTGCCTTTCTCGCAGCGAATGCGATGTGGATCGGGATCTCGCTTTATGCAGGAGAGGCGACCGGTATTTCGCGGGAGAACGAAGCATTTCTCCGTTGGGTGGGAGCGATTCTAGGGTTGTTGGCTGCAGCGTTCCCCGGTGGCATTTTCTTTCAGACGGCGTGGCATGCGGTCCGCAATCGAATTCCGCATGTCGACATTCCCGTCGCGATCTCGCTAGCCATCGGGACGATTGGATCGTTGGTCGGTGCATGGAATGGTTCTGGACATATGTACTTCGATTCGTTGGCCTCGCTGGTGTTGCTATTGAGGGTCGGGCGTTACTTGCAGTTTCGAGCGCAGTCGCAGGCGCGACACTCCATCAGTCGACTGTTGCGTTGGAACACCCATATCGCCAAGAAGCTGGTCGAGGGAGGGCGATTTGTCCCCGTTCCTGCCAGCCGATTGCAAACGGGGGATCGGGTGCAAATCGATCCAGGGGAGGTCATCCCCGCGGACGGGATCGTCGTTTTAGGAGAGAGTCAACTCGACACATCCCTCCTTACCGGCGAGACGTTGCCCGTGCCGATCCATTTGGGCGAGCGCGTGGTGGGGGGAACCATGAATCTTACTTCGCCATTAGAAGTCCTTGTCGAGGCGGCGGGTGGGAAGAGTCGGGTAGGAAAGCTTATGGCGATGGTGCGCGATGCGACCACCTATGAAACTCCTTGGATTCAAGCGGCTGACAAAGTTGGGAAATGGTTTGTCATCGTCGTCTTGATGCTTGCGGTGGGAACGTGGTGTGGGTGGGCGTGGGTTGTGAACGGGACGGTTGCCACGCAGCATACCATGGCGCTTCTCACGATCGCTTGTCCGTGCGCGTTGGCCTTGGCAGCACCCTTGGTCATCACGATTGCGTTGGGCCGCGCGGCCAAGAGACAAATTTGGATACGAGATGGGATCTGTTTGGAGAAGCTCGCGCGGCCTGGGATGTTATGGCTCGACAAGACGGGGACGTTGACGCTCGGGCGAGTGCATGTCCACGGTTGGATTGGAGACGATCGTTGGATTCCAATGATTGCCGCGGCGGAGGGGAAGGTGAATCATCCGATGGCGGCTGCGATCCTTCGCTATGCCGACGCCTTGGAGGAGACAAATGAGCCGCTTCGAGTGACCGAGTCCGAACAAGTGCAGGGGTTTGGGACGAAATGCCGCGTGAACGGAATCTTCGTCGCGGTGGGAAATGCTCGCTGGATGAACCAGCTTGGCTTTCCAGTCCCCCCCGGCCTTGTGGAGGCGGTTCAGAAGATTGCCAACCGAGGTCAATCGACCGTCTATGCCGTGGTCGATCAGGACATCGTCGGCGTGTTTGCGATGGGAGATGCGTTGCGGCCCGATGCGGTGGCATCGTTGCGAGGGATCCAAGGTCTGGGCTGGAAGCTTGGAATCCTATCCGGCGATCATCGCAGTGTCGTCGCTTCGATTGCGGAGAATTTGCGAGAGCATGGAGTTCGAATCGACGAGGTCCTAGGAGAGCAATCCCCCGAAGAGAAGCTTGCAAGAATTGAAAAGAGCAAGCGATCGGGGGAAGGGGTTGTGGTCATGGTCGGCGATGGTGTGAATGATGCAGCGGCTTTGGCCGCAGCGGATGTCGGGATCGCTGTGCGAGGGAACAGCGAGCAATCGCTCGCTATCGCACCGATTTACATAGCCAGTCAGAAGCTTACTTCGGTCGTCGATTTGTTGTCTGCGTCCAAGCAGGTTGTGCTAGGCATTCGCGGCTGTTTTATCGCATCGCTTCTCTACAATTCGATTACGATTTCGTTAGCCATGGGAGGATGGATTCATCCACTCGTCGCAGCGTTGTTTATGCCATTAAGTGGCATCACCGTGTTGGCTATGGCCTTTCAAAGCCGCGCCTTTCGAAGCAAGATTTCTACGCGAACCGCAATGGAGTCCCCATGAGCGTTTTGTATATCGCCCTTCCCGCCGCCATTTTGCTTGGGGCCGCTGGTCTGATTGGATGCTTGTATTGCATTCGAAGTGGTCAGTACGACGACCTTGAGTCCCCCTCCCTCCGCATTCTGCAGGACGATAACGAATCATGAAACGACTGCGATCCCTCTCCATCGCCGCTTGTCTCGTCGCATTCTTTGCCCCGATCGCTCGATCCGGCGACGAATTTGAGCATGCCCCTATTTCGTACTACGATAGCGAATCCAAAGACCCAGTCGCCCTTCTATGGAAAGAGATGGAGAGCGGAAATCGGAAATTGGAACCGGACGAAAATGGAGAGTACCTGCGACCGTTGCTCGATGCGCTGCGGGTTCCTGTTGAGTCGCAATGTTTGGTGTTCTCCAAGACGAGTCTTCAAATCAACCACATTTCACCTCGTACTCCTCGCGCTATTTACTTCAACGATTCCGTCTATGTGGGGTATGTTCAGGGTAGTTCGATCATTGAATTGACCGCGATCGACCCGCAGTTGGGGTGTGTCTTTTATACGTTCGAGGCTCCCACGTCGGACGGAGAATCGGAGAAAGACGGGAGGCAGGAGGACAACAGCGACGACGAGTACCCGACCATTATTCGAGATCGCGGACAGTGTTTGTCATGCCATGCTACGACGCGAACCGAACGGGTACCCGGTGTGTTGGTAAGATCGATTTATCCGGACAAGGCCGGGCGTCCTCGTTCGGGAGCGTCGAGTTTCGTGACCGATCATCGCAGTCCATTCATCCAACGATGGGGTGGCTGGTATGTCACGGGCAAGCATGGTGAGATGCGGCATTTGGGTAACCTCTTTGCTCTCGATCGCCAGAACCCGGAGCTTGTCAATCCGGACGCGGGTGCCAATTGGTCGACTCTTGCGAAGACCATCGATACGGAGCCCTATCTCCGGTCGACCAGCGATATCGTCGCATTGATGGTGATGGAGCATCAGACCCGCGTTCATAACCTCATCACTCGGGCCAATTACGAAACCAGGATGGCCCTCCACTTGGACGCCGCCATGAACCAAGCGTTGAACCGACCTTCCGATCATCGAAGCGATTCGACAAAAAGACGGATCGCTTCGGCCGGAGATGAATTGGTCAAGGGGTTGCTTTTCGCAGAAGAATTCCCGCTTGAAACGGCCGTGGGTGAGGATAGTGCTTTCCGCGAGCGGTTTACCAAACGCGGTCCTTTCGATTCCCAGGGGCGTTCTCTATACCAGTTGAACTGCCAGACGAGGCTTTTTCAGCACCGGTGCAGCTATCTGATTTTGAGCGAACAGTTCGATGCATTACCTTCACCGGTGATGGAGCATGTTCGGGAGAAGGTGAGCGCTATTTTGCGGGGGAAATGCGAGCCGCCTGAGGGGATGATCTGGGACGAAGCCAGTCGCAAAGCAACGTTAGCAGTCGTCGAAGCGGTCAAGCCTGGATGGTTGGGGGCGGAATAGCCAGCCGGCAATAACCGGTCTTAGACCGGTGTCCGCCGCGCCGAGCGCGACAGACAAATTGGTTCGTTCATGGGTTGGATGGGAATCAGAGGTTTGTGGCAAGCGTATGACATTGAAAAATGAACACCCCAATGAATTGGATTCCGCGTTGCTCGATGCGGTTTTGAACACCGCGGTGGATGCGATCGTAACCATCGACGCGCGGGGCAAGATTCTGCATGCGAATCGATCGGTGGAGAAGCTATTCGGCTACAAGCCACAGGATTTGATCAACCAGAATGTTTCCGTCTTGATGCCCGAGCCGGATCGTTCTCGTCACGATGGGTATGTGCAAACCTACAACGACACTGGCAAACGAAAAATTATCGGTATCGGTCGGCAAGTACTTGGGCAGCGAGCCGACGGGAGCCTGATACCGATCGATTTGGCGATCAGCGAAGTGCGTGTGGGGGAGCGAATTCTTTATACCGGGATCATGCGGGATATGACCGAGCGGCAGCAGAACGAGGCGGATCTGCTCGACGCTCAATTGCGGTTGATTCAAAGCGAGCGATTGGCTGCGATTGGACAAATGGTAACCGGGTTGGCCCACGAAAGCCGCAATGCCCTGCAGCGCTCGCGAGCTTGTTTGGATATGCTCGACCTCGATCTGCAAACCGCGCCTGAGCAACAGGACCTGGTCCGGCGTACGCGGTCGGCGTTGGTGGAACTGCAGACACTTTATGAGGAAGTCCGGAGTTACGCTGCTCCGATTCAGTTGGGAAAAACGAGGCAAATCGTTTCCGAACTTTGCCTGGACGTCTGGAACAATCTGAGCGAGGTATGGACCCCATTGCAGGCCAAACTGGTCCTGAACTGCGAAACCTGCCCGGCGATTTACTGCGACGCGGGGCGAATTTCGCAAGTCATTCGCAACATCTATGAAAATTCGTTAGCGGTTATTTCAACCAATAGCGTTCTTTACACAACCTGCCGACCGATTCGACATGGTACGCAGCAGTACCTCCAAGTCGCTTTTACTGACGACGGCCCCGGCTTAGATGAAGAACAGAGGCGACGCATCTTCGAGCCGTTCTATACGACCAAAACAAAGGGCACGGGGCTTGGTATGGCGATCTGCAATCGGCTTGTGGAGGCGCATGCGGGGAAGATCTACGTGGGCAATACCGAACACCGACATCCCAAAGCGCATGGTGCTGTCATCGTTATGGAGTTACCTGTGTGATCGGTGGCGGAATCAGGTCGACCGATTCCAGTGCCCGCATCGATGCGTAACGTTCTTGGACTTCGGCGGGTGCAACCCGAGGCAAGTTTTTCTCAAGCAGAATCGTTTCTAAGGTCTCAATCAGCCTTCGATACTTCACGCTTTGCAGCTCGTTCTCTTCTCCGATCGAGTCCGCTCTTTTTCTCTCTTCCATCCGTTTTTGATACGTCGCGTATTCCGGGAGCATTTCGATGTCCGCCATCCAAGTCATTTGGTCCCGTTCGTTCAACGCTTCGGATTGTTCCCAAGCATCAGGATCTTTCAAATCGGGTAATTCCTGCGCGATGGCCTCAAGCAATTCGCGGCGCCCAGAATTGAATCTTCCCCTGCGGTTAGGACCAAAATTGCGACTGCTGCGTCGGTAGGAGTCCAAACGATCTGCAAGGTTTTCAATCCGCTCGTCGAGATCGATTTCCAGCGATCGACACAGTTCTTCAATCACGCGTTGATGCGAACGCGAGGTTTCCGCCATCCACTTGGCAAAGGTGCCTTCGAAACGCTGTAGGTCTCCCATATCGATCGTCGAATTGGATTCGGTGTCGAGGTCCCCATCGGATTCCTGATCGGATCCCTTCGCGTCATCATCACGCGCGGCAGCCGGACCGTTTCGACGATAGCGGTCTCGTGCCAGAGTGTAATCTGGGATACGACTCCATGCACGCAGGAACAAGTCGCTACCCCGAAGTGGAATATCGATGGTATCTCCGTAGCAGACCGTGTAAACGAAGGCCTCTTCAAACGAGACGCGTTCATCCCCATCGAGATCCGCGTTATGGATAGGTGTTCCATTTCGCATTTCTCCGTAGATCGCACCCCAGAAGTAGCTGCTGAACTCCTCGTCCCGCTCGATATCCGGGCGGCAGCCTGCTGCTTGCAGATCGTATTGTTGGGCGTAGAAACCGACGCGAAGGTGGTCGGTCGGTTTCATTCGCTCGGAGATGTCGTCGAAGATGATGTTCGCGAACCCGCCCGCGTAGCATTGCGCCATCATCGAAATAACGGGGACATCTTTGGGGTAATCGTCGAGCCACTCCATCAATTGCGAAACAGGCAGGCTGCTCCCCCAGCACGCGATCCGGGTGTTATGGGGATTGCTTCGAGGGCCTGCAGAACCGTGGGCGGTGACATACAGGAAGACGCGATCCCCCGTTTGGACTTGCGAGCCGATGTTTCGAATGGCCCGCTCCAGTCGCCGGACATGGGTCGAACCCTGGACCTCGGGAACAGTGTGATTCCGGTATTCGATTGTTTGCGACGAGGCGGCTGGGCCCCGGCGGTGAAGACGGCGGAGAAGATCGAGCACTGGGGTGTTGGAGGGGGCGGAAGGAGCGATGACTTGCAAGTCGGCGTCGGGATTGTTGCCATCCGCGAAGAAAATGGAGACGTCGCGGTCAGCGGAGGCTTTGGTTGCAAGAACTTTATTGAGGAACAAAACGTTGGCCTCCATGGAGGCTTGATTCTGCTCTTTGTTGGGGCCCCCACCGATGACGAGGAAATAGTCTTTGGCGTTTGAAGGGAGTGGGGACGCGAGCAAAATCCCTAGGGAAGCGACGGAAAGCCAGGATCGGGAAGAGAAACGCTGGTAGGAAGCAATTTTTCGATGCATGGACAAGTCACTCCGCGCATGGCATAGGAAGACCGCTGCAACCCATGCAACGACCGAATTCGACGCAATGCATGATAACCCCTCGCCCAGCCTTGGGTTTCGGAGAAGTGAGAGGCGAGGAGCATGGAGCATGGAGCATGGAGCATGGAGCAGGGAGCAGGGAGCAGGGAGCATAGGGCGAGGGGCATGGGGCAGGGAGCATGGGGCAGGGAGCATGGAGCATGGAGCATGGGGCAGGGAGCAGGGAGCAGGGAGCAGGGAGCAGGGAGCAGGGAGCAGGGAGCAGGGAGCAGGGAGCAGGGAGCAGGGAGCAGGGAGCAGGGAGCAGGGAGCAGGGAGCAGGGGGCAGGGAGCAGGGGGCAGGGAGCAGGGAGCAGGGAGCAGGGAGCAGGGAGCAGGGAGCAGGGAGCAGGGAGCATGGGGCATGGGGCATGGGGCATGGGGCATGGGGCATGGGGCGAGGCGTAATGTCGAACGTTCTTCTCTTTTTGTCCTGAAAGGACTCGAGCCATTAGCCGGGGGTTGAGCGTATGCGATACCCCCGGTGGATTCCCCAAGGATTGAGCATCCCGACGGGATGCAAGCCGCACGCCTGAACATCTTCGTGTTGTTAATCGAGATGCGTTCTATCGCAAGGAGGAACAACAATCTCGATCAAGCCATCGCATTGCTTTAATCCCTTCGGGATAGAAGAGGGTGTGGGGGGGACCGGGGGTGTCGCTCGCGCTCAACCCCCGGCTACAAGCTTTGATCCTCTCAGGATCGATTATAGAACCGTCGTCTCGACGGTTTCTTTTGGCTGAAGGCCATACACAAAATGGCCTCGCCCGAACCGTCACGATTCCGGGGGGTACCAAATGGGCGACGATCTTGCATCCGGTCGAAGGCGTGGTGGCGTACGACGGTTTTGTTGATGGCTTTCAGCCAAAAGAGCCGTGTGGTGGCGTTGGTCCTAGGGCGTTGCTCTAGGCTACGGTGTGCATGCCCTTCAGCCAAAAGACCCACGCCGGTCGGGGACCGTTTGCTATTCACCACTCACTTTCGCGTTATCGGGCTAGTCGATTCGCCGATAGCATGCAAGCGGGGGGAAGCCGTCGAGGACGACGGCTCTACATTGGCCCCTCGCCCCTCGCCCCTCGCCACTCGCCACTCGCCACTCGCCACTCGCTACTCGCCCCTCGCTACTCGCTACTCGCTACTCGCGCTGAGGCTTTCGAGGATGGCTTCTACATATCGGTAGGACTTGGCGACCGACGAAATGCTAACTCGCTCTCCGACGGCGTGGTTCCCCTTGATGGTTGGCCCAAGCGAGATGGCGTGGAGACCCGGGATCTTCTCCACCAAGAGACCGCATTCTAGACCGGCATGTACGGCATGTACTTTCGGCGTTTCACCGAACAAGCGTTCGTAGGATGTGACTGCGGCTTGAAGGAGCGGGGAATCCAATTGGGGTTTCCAACCGGGGTAACCGTCCGCGACCAAGGTCTTTGCGTTGGCCAATTCTGCGATCGCGACGATAGAATCCGAAACATCGGACAGCGCCTCCGGGGTCGTGCCTCGAACGCTACAGACTATTCGTCCCGGCTTGTTCGGACCCAATTCGATGATCGCCATGTTGCACGACGACTCGACCAACACAGGGAGCTCGGGAGTCATCTCGCAGATGCCCGTCGGAATGCTCTGAGCCATTCGAAGGAAGAGGGCTGAGTGGACTGTCGATAGCACAGCCAGGTCTTGGGGCAGCTCGCTGGTTTCCATGTGAAAGTGAATCGGGTTGTCGCGATGCGAGTACAATCGATCGAAGCTTTCGACAATTATCTTCGCGGCATTCTTCGCGGCCGAAAACGCGTTTTTACCCATAACAAAACGGACGACGCTTTTGTCTGGAATCGCGTTGCGACGGCTTCCTCCTTGCCAATCGGATAACTGAATGGGGGAGTGGGATTGAATCGCATGCAGGATGCGAGCGACCAATCGGTTGGCGTTCGCGCGACCTTGATTGATCTCGATTCCGGAGTGCCCCCCTTTAAGACCATCGATCTTCAGCTGAACGAGGCAGAGTTCTCCCTGTTGCGAGACCGATTCCCAGCCGCCGTCCCATTGGACTTCGACATCGCGACCTCCGGCCGATCCGATCGTGATCTCGTCGTCTTCCTCGGTATCGATGTTGAGAAGGAGTTTACCGGTGAGTCCGAGTTTGGCCGGGTCCATGCCGATAGCACCGGTCATTCCCGCTTCTTCGTCGACGGTGAAAAGGAGTTCAAGCGGGACAGGGAGGTCGTGCTTTTCGGCTAGCGCCATCATCATGGCGACGCCGATACCATTGTCCGCGCCCAGCGTCGTGTAGGGGGCATTGATCCAATCGCCGGTTGGATTGGGAATCAGCCGTTTCTCCCGCTTCGGATCGACTTCTCCGCGTTCCAGGGGGATCTTTCCATGGGCAGCGTCCGCACCCTGCGAGTTTCCTTCCTCGGTCACCGAAACGATATCGACATGGCATTGCAGGATTACAGGGGGAGCTGCAGTCTTGCGCGCTGCGGGGACGTGGACGCACAGGTTGTTCACGCCATCCCGCTTAGCGGTCCGGCCCAGCTTCAAGGCCCACTTTTCGATGTGATCGATCGCTGCACCTTCGTTTTTGGAAGGACGAGGGATTGCTACAAGATCGAAGAAATGCTCCCAAACCGAATTGGGTTCGGGGATCGGAAACGAAGGCTTCATAGACAACTCATGTCAGGTAGGGGGCTTGAACAAGTCGCTGCGCCGATGCAGAGTTTTTTGGCGGGACTGGTCCTCTCGCCAAGCGGCAATCTTTCCATGATCGCCGCTGAGAAGGACTTCGGGAACAGGGTGTCCGCGGAATTCTGGCGGTCTGGTGTATTGCGGAAACTCCAGCAGCCGATTGCCGCGTGAGAACGAGTCATCCCAGGAACTTTGCTCGTCTCCGAGCACGCCAGGAATCATCCGTACGGTGGAGTCGACGACAATCATCGCAGCGACTTCGCCCCCGTTGAGGACATAGTCGCCTACACTCAGTTCGAACGGTTGGAGGATGTCAATCACCCGTTGGTCGAAGCCTTCGTATCGCCCACATAACAGGAGGATGCGGCCTGACTGCGCCATGCTCTCCACGCGAGGTTGTCGAAGCGGTTCGCCTTGCGGGGTGAGGAGTACAACGAGTCCAGGTTGGTCGGCCATCCGCTGGACCTCTTCGACGCAATGGACCACCGGTTCGACGCAGATCAGCATCCCCGGACCTCCCCCGTAGGGCCGATCATCGATCTTGCGGTGCTTGGTATCGGTCGACCAATGCCGCAAATCGTGGACAACGATCTCGATCAAACCCTTGGTAATGGCTTTGGCGAGCAAACTCTGCGTGAGATACCCCGAAAAGATCTGGGGGAAGAGGGTGATGATGTCGATCCGAAGCATCGTGATACCGACCCAAAAAAACAAAAGCACGAGCGGAAAGCTCGTGCGTCGGGGCGAGATTGTAGAACGAGCTGCAAACGGAACGCACGGAGCATAACCGAGCTAGCCCCCTGAAAATGTCGGGAGGCCTTCGTTCTATGCACTACGACTGCCGGTCTGAGGCCGACTGTAGCCAATCCACCGGTCGGAGACCAGTTGCTACACAGGCATCGATCGAGACCGGATGTTGGTATTTGTGCAGAGCCTGGAGAGAACCTAGCTCTGAGCAGCAGCTACCGGCTTGCGACCAAGGCGAGTCAGGGCATCGGATTGTTTATCCAAATGCGTCCCTTTGGACCCGTATTTGGCGATCAAAACGACTGCATTCTCGCTGGGTTGGGCGCCAACGCTCAACCAATAGTCGATTCGCTCGCCCTTGAGGATTGCACGGGCATCCACTTCCTTGCACATCGGATCATAGTGGCCCAGCTCTTCCAAGACGCGGCCGTCGCGAGGACTTCGTTGATCAATTGCGCACAAACGATAGAAGGGGCGGTTCTTGCGACCCAATCGCTTCATTCGAATTCGTACCGACACTGTTTTACTTCTCCGTCAACAACTGAAAAATGGGAGGCGAGATAATAATCGGTCTTTGAAATCCTGACGAGTCGTAATTTGCAAAAAAGTTGAGAGTGCCGAGTGGCGGGATTGAAACTCGCAGCTAACGCATCCCCCCGTTCCGACAACCGGACTGTCCGGGAGCCCCTGCGCGGATGACCCAAGAGCGATCAGCCGTACCCCGATCTCTATACAGCGATCCTCGTCGAGCGATCGAACGAAAATGCGCCATTCCCTATCGGTCAGCCTCCCCAAAACTCCGGTGTTTTCGGCGGTTGCCTAACGAATAGACAGTCAATTGGCGGAAGGGAAATGTCGCGCTGAGGGCAAATGACCCGCCCCTGATTCGGGTAGTGTTCCGCAGACGGTCGCTAAAGGTCGTTCAAGGAGGGTTTCGCCTCCCCAGCGTGAGTTGTGTGTATGTTGCTAGGCTTTTCAGCCGTCGCCTCTTTTTTGCGCACCCGTGGAATTGTCCATTAAGTTTGAAAGTTTTTTCAATTTTTTGGCCTTCAAAAATGCTGGCCTTTGCGCAAACGGCGGTTTACACCCCATTGAATGGCCTCCTTTTTGCTATCAGCGGGAGTTGGCCCGGGATGCGTAATCTCTCCGCACCCGCGCAACGAATTTACGCACCGTGAGAGAATGTTGCTCGAAGGCGGAGATGCAGATGAGTCGATTTATTTTAGGTCTCGTACTCGGGGTGGTTTGCCTTGGTACGTCCGGAATTTCGCAAGATGCGGTTTCGGAGCAGCCGGTTGTCACCGCGCCCTCCACACCCGCTCCCGCCGAGGCGGTAGTGGAGTCGACGGGGAGCGAAGCGGCGGCTGAGGGAACGCCTGCCCCGGCGGGTGAGAGTCCTGAGGCAGCGGCAGACGCTAAGAATGACTCGACCGCGAATTTCAGTTTTGCGATCAACAATTTGACTTTGATGTTTTGCGCGGTGTTGGTACTCGCGATGCAAGCTGGTTTTGCAATGGTAGAAGTCGGGTTGAACCCAGCCAAGCATGCGGTGAATATTCTGTGCAAGAACACGCTCGACTTGGCTGTTGGAGTTCTCCTTTATTTCGCGATTGGCTACGCGATCATGTATCCGGGTTTTTCCGCGGATGGTGGCGAAGGTGAGTACTTCCAAGTAGATAAGAATCGCATTTTCGCCATCACACCCTGGGACGGGGCTGCGGCATTGCACCCGCAGGTGGATTTCTTGTTCCAAGTGGCGTTTGCAGCGACTGCTGCAACGATCGTTTCTGGGGCTGTTGCAGGGCGAATGAAGTTCATCGCTTACTTGATTTACAGTGCCGTCATCACGGCGTTCGTTTACCCGGTGAGCGGCTCTTGGAAATGGGGATACGGATTCCTCCATGACATGGGGTTCCATGACTTTGCAGGGAGCGTTGTCGTTCATGCTTGTGGTGGATTCGCAGCGCTGGCTGGAGCGATCGTTCTTGGAGCACGAACAGGGCGATTCACCAAGGATGGACGAAGCATTCCAATGCCGGGGCACAATTTGAGTCTCGCGACGCTAGGCGTTTTCATCCTTTTGGTGGGCTGGTATGGGTTCAATCCTGGCAGTCAGCTGGCCTTCAACAACCACGCGAACGTGGGCGTTGTGATGACGGTAGCAACCAACACGACGCTTGCTGCGGCTGCTGGGGGCGTTGTCTGTCTTATTGCTGCTTGGGGAATGTTCGGAAAGCCTGACTTGACGATGGCGTTGAACGGAATTCTTGGCGGGTTGGTCGGTATCACCGCGAATTGCGATTGTGTGTCGAACGTGAGCGCCTTGATCATCGGAGCGATTGCGGGAGTTGTTGTGCTCGCTGGTATCGTCGCCTTGGAAAAATTGAAGATTGACGATCCGGTTGGGGCGTTTCCCGTTCACGGGTTGTGCGGGATTTGGGGATGCTTGGCCGCCGGGATCTTCGGAGGGAAGCCAATGGTCGCTCAAATTACGGGAACCGTGGTGATTGTCGCTTGGGCGTTTCTGACCATGTTGGTGTTGTTCTTGATCCTCCGAGCGATTGGTTTGTTGCGAGTTTCCCCAGAGGATGAGATGGTTGGGCTTGATCTGTCCGAGCACGGCATGCACGCCTACGGTGCTGAAGGAGGTTCGCATAACAAGTAATCGATCGATTTGATTTTCCTTCAACGCGGCGTGCATTGTTGCGCCGCCACAAACGATAGAATGATCGACTTGCTCTCTCCAGGTTGGTTGTTCCTCGAATCCAGAGAGACGTTAGTTCTAGGCGGAGAAAGTAATGTTTCGGTTCTTAAGTTATTGCGCTTTGTTTGGTTGCTTTGCGTTAAGCAACATTGGTTTGGTTTTAAGTCAGGAGGCTGCGGCCCCTGCGGAGCCCGCGCCTGTTGAGGCGGCGGTTTCACCAGCGCCGGAAGTCACCGAGGTGGTGGCGACGGCTGCGTTGAATCAAGGGGATCAAGCGTGGCTGCTTACCAGCTGTGCCTTGGTCCTTTTGATGAGTCCTGGCTTGGCGTTCTTCTACGGAGGCTTGGTCGGTCGAAAGAATGTGTTGAGCATTCTAATGCAGTGTTTCATGTGCATGTGCCTCATCACCATCCTCTGGACGGTTTGCGGATACAGCATCGCGTTTTCTGGTGAGGAGATTGGCGGAGGATTCAGTGGTAATCCTCTCACTCACTTCATGCTTGCGGGAGTTTCCGAAAGCGCACCGTTGCAACCTGCCAAGGAAGCGACGTTGGGGATTAGCCAACAAACGTTCATGGTTTTCCAGATGATGTTCGCGATCATCACTCCCGCGCTGATTGTGGGTGCATTCGCAGAGCGTATGAAGTTTATTGCGTTCTTGGTGTTCACTGGCCTGTGGTCGTTGATCGTTTATTCCCCGGTGGCGCACTGGGTTTGGTACGGGCCAGCGCATCCGATTTTTGGTTTGGGTGCATTCGATGATACGGCAACCCCAATCGGAGCGCTCGACTTCGCAGGTGGAACCGTCGTACACATCAACGCAGGGGTAGCCGCTTTGGTGGCCTGTCTCGTTATCGGACCTCGCCGCGGATATCCTGCGCAAATCACACCACCGCATAATCTGCCATTTGCCGTTCTCGGTGCAGGTCTGTTGTGGTTTGGTTGGTTTGGCTTCAACGGCGGTTCGGCTTTGGGAGCGAGCGATCAAGCGGTTCGAGCGTTCGTTACCACCCAAATCGCTGCTGCGGCTGCTGGATTTACTTGGTCGATGATCGAATTGATCCGAAATGGTCGCGCGACGGCACTCGGGATGATCACGGGCTGCGTTGCCGGTCTTGTTGCGATCACCCCTGCTGCTGGTTTTGTGACTCCCGGTTCCGCGTTGATCATTGGAGCGGGCGGAACCATCATCAGCTACATCTTCGTCGCCTATGTCAAACCTGCGATGAAGTACGACGATTCGCTTGACGTTTTCGGCGTTCACGGGATGGCGGGGATTTGGGGAGCGATTGCGACCGGTATCTTCGCGATGAAGGGTTATGGAGTCGACAAGGCAGGGGGGTTGATTCATGGCAATTCGGCCCAAGTCACCGAGCAGGTGATTGCAGTAGCCGTGACCATCGTTTACTCCGGCGTTGTCTCCTTTATTTTGCTCAAGCTCATCGACTTCACCATCGGTCTTCGATGCACTGAGGATTCCGAGAAGATGGGGTTGGATTTGAGCGATCACGCAGAAACCGCCTATACGGTTTCGTAAGCAGATGCTGTCGACCCAAAGTCGACATGAAAGTAACTGAAATAGTAGAAGGGCGGCTTGAAAGAGCTGCCCTTCGTCTTTTTCGGTGCTCGCCACTCCCCTGGCCTACCCTCTGAACTCCGGTACATTAAGGGATTGCGGCGCTTTGGGATCGAGCGTCGTTCCAGCATTTTCTTTTCCCTCGCACATCGGGGCTTGTTGTTATGTCGACTCCTTTGGAGCTGGTAATTCATGGTGCCTCGGGCCGCAACGGCAAGAGATTGATTGCGTTAGGGTCCAGTGACGCAGAGTTGAAGTTGGTCGGAGCCATCGTCCGCCCCAACTCGCTTCATCTGAACGTGGATGCGGGAGCGCACGCCGGGGTGGAGCCAATCGGATTGCCGCTATCGAGCCAATGGCCAGAGCGTGCCGATGCGGCGATTGATTTTTCTTCCCCGGAGGGCTGTGCAGGCGCCATTCATGCTTGCGTGGAGCGGAAGATTCCCCTTGTCGTCGCGTCGACCGGGTTGACGCCCGCACAAGTTCTCGAGGTGGAAGAAGGGGCCCGGCATATCCCGATTTGTTATGCCCCGAATATGAGTGTTGCAGTGAATCTCACCATGAAGCTTGTGGAGTACGCGGCCAAAGCGCTGCGGGATGTGAGTGGCGGTGCGGATGTCGAGATCATTGAACGGCATCATCGATTCAAGGAAGACAGTCCCAGCGGAACGGCTTTGAAGTTCGGTCAAATGGTTGGGCAAGCCATGGGGATTACCGAGCATGTTCACGGCAGGTATGGTTTGTGTGGCAAGAGGCCTCACAACGAGATCGGGTATCATGCTGTCCGCGTCGGCGATGATGCGGGGCAGCATACCATCGTGTTTGGCATGATGGGGGAGACCATCGAGCTTCGCGTGGCTGCATCCAACCGCGATTGCTATGCGACCGGAGCGATTGCAGCGGCCAAGTGGTTGGTTGGAAAACCAAACGGCCTGTATAGCATGTTCGATGTGTTAGGGCTTTAGGAATCCGTGATGGCGCGATGCGATCAAGGGTACTTGTGCAAAGTTTGTGGTGAAGAAGTCGAGCACATCACCGACAGCGATCTGTATTTGCGCTACGTGCTGGGAGAGGTCGATCCCGAGTTATTGCACTTAGAGCCAGATTGTCATCTTCGGTGCATCCCAGCGCTCGCTCAATTTATCGCGGATGCAAGATTCGATCCGGTGCGATGCGACCATGCGTTCTTTGCCAAAGAGAATTTAGACAGCGCGTATGTGGTGAGTCGGACCCAAGCGGTAACGTTGGCTTACCAGCGGCTTTGGGAGATTCGGAGTGAAAGGCGAAAACCTCTCACGGTCGTGGAGTATCCATTGCCCGGGGCAGTCGAGCGTTGGAAGTAGGCTCATGTTTCGTGCAGAGAAGTCCCAAGGTCTTACAGGTACATGCCTTGGACGGCAAAGTAACCGAGGGCAGCGATCGTCATGGGGATACCGTAGGGAAGTAAGAACATGCGAGACTTCCGTTCGGCGGCACGTTGGTAGAGCGCTTCGGCGTCTTTGACTTCTACGAATTCCCCGAGAAGCATCTTGAATTGGTTGTAGTGTTTTCGCCATCGGCCCGTGTATGCGATCATAGCCAGCGCCATGATTCCGCCGACGATTGCCGTTGCGGCGAAGATATTCCAGGTATGTTCTGCGTGAACCCAAGCGCCGATACCGGCGAGGAGTTTGACATCCCCTGCCCCCATCCCGCCGACCATGTAGAGGCCGTAGAGGAGAGAGAGGCCAAAGAAGGTCGCGAGAAGACTCCATCCCAGACCGGGCCAGCCACCTGCTATGTAGCTATAGATCCAGCCGGTAGCAATCATGGGAAAGGTGATCCAGTTCGGAACTTTTAGCTTCCAACCGTCGATGACTGCGGCAACGACCAACACGATGGAAACAAACCAAATGTGCCAGTTTGAAATCACGCCATCCATCCAAGTATTTCCGTTCATCACGCACTCCCGACAATATCAACTTTCGAGGCCTTGAATTCGAAGACTTACCGCGGTGCGAAGAGCCACGCGGCGGCGACAGCCATCAAGGTGCCGGCAAAACAGATCATTTCCCACAAGCTGCTAATTGCTTCAACAGGTAAAAACGTGTGGTCCATGGCTGCCTCCTTCTGGTCTGTCATTGCACCAAACCGGTGAATTGCACGGAATCAATCCATGCAACTCCCGGAGTTGGTGTTCAACAAGGATAGGATTGCTCCTATACGTCCGGCGAATCATCGCAAGCGACTCTCGCCGGTTGGGTAACTAGGTACCCAACTGGTTTGCAACGTTGGTAAACGTCGAGCTTGCGTTCTTACCGATGCTGGTAACAGCGGTCAAGCAAACGACGATGATCAACGACAGCATGACTGCGTATTCCACCGCGGTTGGTCCGTCTTCACTCTTCAGGAATCGCTTCAACTTCAAGGCGAAATTCTTCATGGTACTACCCTCCGACAGGTAAACTCGGCGAACCGAGAACTAACAAATTGGCCCTCGAGATGGAGTCTGATTTCATCGCCACGAATTCAGCTTTCCCAGGGCAACCGTGCCACCGTAGCGGCAAGCGTCTCAACTCGAAAACGCCACTCGAAACTTAGGACAGGAACAGGAGCAGTCAAATTTTGCGGCCTGGAATATTTAGGAAATCTTGGAAGAATCGAGGGATTGAGAAAACTTGACTGCGCCGGGCGTCTCTATGTAGCGAATGTGAGTGTTGCGCCATGAATCCGCCCCTGGAACCCTATCCCGTTTCCAGCGAGTTCCGCTACAATCCCGGTTTACGTCAGTTGAACCCTCCCACCCGTTGCTCAACCACTATGACCACCGTCAACGAACGATTTCGCGAAGCGGAAAAGCTAAAGGACTCGGGACAAGTCGATGGGGCGAAGGAGCTCCTCCTTTCCATCATCGAAGAGACTCCAGATCACGTGCTGTCTCACTTGACGCTCGCTCGCATTTACACCCAGACCGGTGAGCATCTGGCAGCGGTCAAGCATGCCGAGGAAGCTTGCAGACTCGAGCCCAACGAAGCATTCAACTTCACCATTTTGAGTGTGACCTATCAAAAAGCTTGGGCGGGAACACAGGATACGCGATTCATTCGAGCGGCCGAGGATGCGATGGCTCGATCGCAGTCGCTTGGGTAGCGAGTTTGCTAGACCTGTCACCTATTCTCCCCCTTCTATTACCACATCCCACCGAACGGAATTCGAAATGACTCTTCCTCCATGGTCCCTCGGCGTCTTCACCAGCATTGATGCAGGTTTGGGTGTCCGGCTTGAAGTCGCTCGAGAACTTGGTATTCCTTCGATCCAGCTCCATACCCCCCACGCCGAAGGCCGGACCCCAGCCGCCGCGGAATCCTTTCTCAAAAAGCTCGAAGAAGCGGGCATCGAATTGACTTGCGTCTTTGGCGGGTTCGAAGGGGAGAGTTACGCGGACATTCCGACGGTCGAGAAGACTATCGGCTTGGTTCCGCCCGATACGAGGGCTTCGCGGTTGGTAGAAATGAAGGAGATATCGGACTTCACTCGTTTGCTCGGTTGCACCGTCATCGGGCTCCACGTCGGGGTGGTTCCGCACGATCGCAATTGCCGAGAGTATGCCGACGTGATCGAGGTAACGCGCCAGCTGTGCGACCATGCCGCCTACAATGAACAAAACGTTCACTTGGAGACTGGCCAAGAGTCGGCCGAGGCGTTGTTGCACTACATCGACGATGTATCGCGAAACAATTTGTTCATCAACTTCGACCCCGCCAACATGATCCTTTATGGAACCGGCGAACCGATTCCCGCTTTAAAGCATGTGGGAAAGTATGTTCGGAGCGTTCACTGCAAGGATGGAACTTGGAGCGATCAACCCGGCGTGACATGGGGCCGCGAAGTACCGCTAGGAGAAGGTGATGTGAACATCCGCGAGTACCTACTCGCTCTCAAGGAAATCGGTTACACGGGGCCTTTAACGATCGAACGAGAAATTCCCCAAGAGCCCGAGCGTCAGAAGGCCGAGGTCCTGCACGCGACGACTCTCCTTGCACAGCTGCGAAAAGAGATCCTCGGCAGTTAAATGCAGATTAGTTAAGCACCAGCTCAGTTAAGAACAAGTCACTTAAGCACCGTTCAAAGACCGGACGCTAGCGAGTCGCGGCCGAAATTCGATTTGCGATCGACCGCAGGGCGCTAGCCCCCGGTTGCCACCCTCGTCCATTCCACAGAGAAGGCTACATCCATGTCGACCCCCAACTTATTTCATTTGAAGAACCAAGTCGCAGTGGTCCTTGGAGGGACCGGTAGTTTGGGTGGAGCGATGGCATCTGCTCTCGGCAATGCCGGGGCTCGGGTTGCCATTCTCGGTCGGAGCGCCGAGCGTGGGATGCACCGAGCGGAGCAGATTCGAGCAGAGGGAGGCGAAGCCGTATTTCACTCTGCCGATGCGCTCCAACGCGAGTCCCTTACGAAGGCACGCGATATCATCGAACGAACGTTGGGCCCGGTCGATATCCTGGTCAATGCGGCAGGAGGGAATCAGGCCAAAGCGACTTTGCAACCAGGGGACGATTTTTGCCAGCTCCCCCTCGATGCTTGGAATAGCGTCTTCGATTTGAATCTCATCGGTGGAACCATTCTTCCGTGCCAAGTGTTCGGCGAGACCATGGTGGTGCGAGGTGCAGGGAGCATCATCAACATCGCATCGATGTCCGGAATCGTTCCCCTTTCCCGCGTGGTGGCTTACTCGGCAGCGAAGGCGGCCGTGATCAATTTCACCCAATTCATGGCGAGGGAATGGGCACCGCGTGGGATTCGAGTGAATTGCATTAGCCCCGGATTTTTCCCTGCGGAGCAGAACCAAGGCTTGCTTTACAACCAAGACGGAAGTCTTTCGCCTCGTGGCCAGCAGATCATTGACCATACGCCGGCTGGCCGATTCGGGTACGCCCATGAGTTGTCGGGAGCGGTGATCTTCCTGGCTTCCTCGAGTGCTTCCTCCTTTGTCACAGGCCATAACTTGGTTGTTGACGGTGGATTTTCCTCGACAACAATCTAGCCCCCAGTTAGCAACGACTTTCACAGTTGGCAACGACTTTCAACGTAAGATTTCGCCTCATTCCCCTTGCTGGAGTTCCCCATGGCTCAGTTATCCATTCGCAAAGACGCTTGCGATCTCGACTTCCTCTCCCTCGGCGCACTCGTTCATCGATTGGATCCAGGCATCATCCCGTTTCGCAAGGCGAAGTCGTTTGAAGTGCATGTGTCGGGTGGAGAGTACAACGTTTCCGCGAACTTGTCGGACTGCTTTGGATTGAAGACCGGTGTCGCAACCGCCATGGTGAACTACGGCATCGGCGAATTGGTTCAAGGCAAAGTTCAGGAGATGGGAGTGAAGCCCATCTACAAGCATTTCGAGCACGACGGTGTCCGCGGTCCGAATATCGCGACCGTCTACAGCGACCGGGGCCTCGGCGTCCGTCCGCCAGTCGTCTTCTACAATCGCTCGAATGAGGCGGGGGCATTGCTCAAGCCCGGGGATTTCGATTGGAAAAAAATCTTCGCCAGCGGTGTGCGATGGTTCCATTCCGGTGGTATTTTCGCGGCGCTCTCCGCCACCACATCTGAATTGATTATCGAAGGGATGAAGGCGGCCAAGGAAGCGGGGGCTGTCACCTCGTTCGATTTGAACTACCGAGCCAAACTTTGGGCTCCCATCGGGGGGGCTTCGAAGGCGCAAGAGCAGATCAGCAAGATCGTGCAAAACGTCGACATGCTCGTGGGGAATGAAGAGGATCTTCAGAAGGGATTGGGGATCGAGGGGCAAGATGTCGAGTCGAAGTCGTCGTTGGATCCCGAATCCTTCTTCACCATGATCGAACGAGCTGTAGAGAAGTTCCCGAACGTGAAAATGGTGGCGACGACACTTCGTGAAGTTCACTCTACCAACCGACACGAATGGGCTGCGGTTCTCTGGTATGACGGAAAGCGTTATGTCTCTCCGACTTGCTCGCTCGATGTGGTCGATCGCATCGGTGGCGGCGATGGCTTTGCTGCCGGTCTCATCTATGGCATGTTGGCTGGCAAAGAGCCCGAACAAGCCTTGCGACTCGGCTGGGCGCACGGTGCATTGCTCACCACGTTCCCAGGGGACACGACCATGGCCCGATTGCCGGAAGTCGAAGCCCTTGCGAAGGGTGGCTCGGCTCGCGTTCAACGCTAGTCTGCTAGCGTCCGGTTCTTACTCGGGGAGTCGTCTCCACGGAGCGATGGTTGAGCGATGTCGATCGAATTGCCGGTGGCCCCTTGGGGTAAAATACTCAACATGGACTGCGTCGTGGGATTGCAGTCCATCGCGGACGCTTCGGTGCACCTGGCATTTGCCGATCCACCGTTCAATATCGGTTACGACTACGACGTTTACGACGATCAGTTGGAATCGAATGAGTATCTCCAGTGGTGCGGATCATGGATGCGGGAGCTGCATCGCGTCCTTCGTCCCGATGGCACGTTTTGGCTTGCGATCGGTGACGAGTTTGCAGCGGAGTTGAAAGTCGAGGCTTGCCGAGCGGGGTTTCATCTTCGTAGCTGGGTGATTTGGTACTACACCTTCGGCGTGCATTGCAAAAACAAATTCACCCGGTCCCATGCCCATCTCTTCTATTTTGTAAAGGACAAGCGAGCGTTCTGTTACCATCCCGAGGCGATCGCCGTCCCATCGGCTCGGCAGTTGATTTACAACGACAAGCGTGCGAATCCCAAAGGGCGTTCTCCTGACGATACTTGGATCCTGCGCCCGCAGGACTGTCGCGATGCTTTTCAACCGAATGAAGACATATGGTACTTTCCCCGTGTCAACGGGACGTTCAAAGAGCGCGCTGGATTTCATGGCTGTCAGATGCCCGAGCAATTGTTGGGGCGCATCATCCGCGCTTGTTCCAATCCGAACGACATCGTCGTTGATCCCTTTTCCGGGAGCGCGACAACGCTGGTCGTTGCTAAGAAACTGGGTCGGCAATTCGTTGGATTCGAACTCTCGAACGAGTATTCCGCGCAGGGGACCGCGAGGTTGGAACGAACGGAGGTGGGAGATCGGCTCGAAGGAGTCGAGGATCCCCGGGCGAGTGTCAAGTCGGTAGACGAAGTCCAGTTGAAACGAGCTAACAGGAAGTCCAAAGGGAGAGTCTCCCAACAGATCGATGAAGGTTTCTTGCCGGGCTTTTTTGATACCGTTCCGATGGAGACACAGGCCGAGGTTTTGGCCACTGCGTTTCGCCGCGCTTCCAAAGGTTATGCTTTGGAGAGGGTGCTTCTCGATCCGCATTTGAATCAAGCGTTCCAATCGCAATGCGATCAGTTGGGGGTTTCAGGTTTAGCGGCCGAGCGAAATCGCAGTCTGTTCCGTCTTCGATATGAAGGAATGTTGTCGGCTTATCTGGATGCACCCACTGGTTCGCCATCCACCGAGATTCATGCCGAGGCGCGCGCGCCGTTGTCGTGGTCTTTCGCGGATCCGTTCCTTCATGCTTCCGAAATCGCTTGGCGTCGAATCTCCGATCGTTATCCAGAATCGACACTGGAAGAATTGTTTTGCGATCCTGCGATCGCGGAACTTTTTGATCGCGATGCGATGTGTTTGGCTCGCGGTTTCAACCCTCTCGACTATCGCCTGGGAACGTTGCTTCTGAGGTACGAGTGGAATCTGGAGCAGCAGCGAGCGGACGAAGCCAGGAACGAAACCACGGACGAAGCGATCCAATTTGAGTCTGTTCCTTTTTCAGAGTTGCGAGCCGACGCGTTGCCTTCCACTTGTGGTGTATACCGTTGGGTAAGCACCCAGGGAGAGGTGTTGTACGTCGGTGCAACGGAATGTTTGGCGCGGCGGTTTCAGTCGCACTTGGCCGATGATTCCGTCGAGATCCTCGCGCGATGGCTTGGACCGCTATCGGGAGTCGAAGTCCAGTGGAGTACACGGGGGTATGACCGAACCAGACCGTTCCAGTTCGTCGTGAGTGCGGCGCATCAGGCTGGATCTATTTTCAATGTGGCATTCCCCCGGTAATGACCGGTAATGACCGGTCTCCGACCGGCGTATCTGTTCCAATCGGTCTCGGACCGGTATTTCCCCCCACTTGTTTTGCTCCTGCTATGCCGTTCGGCTAGACTAGGTGCCATTCATCGCATTCCATCCTGCTCTCCCCTCTCCCCTCGAACTTATGAAAATCGTCGTTTGTCTTTTGTCTTTGGTGTGCTTCCTGCCGTTGGCAGGCTCCGCTCGCTCCCAAGCAGCTGCCCCGCCAGTGCGCGAGGCAGACGTCGTTGTCTACGGAGGGACATCCGGGGCGATCACAGCAGCGATACAAGCGAAGAGGCTGGGGCATTCCGTTCTCGTTGTCTCTCCCGACAAGCATCTTGGAGGATTGACTGCGGGTGGTCTAGGGTGGACCGATACTGGAAACAAAGCGGTCATCGGAGGTTTATCGCGGGAGTTTTATCACCGTGTTTGGACGCACTATCAAAAGCCAGAGGCTTGGAAACATCAGCCTCGAGAGTCGTATGGGAACCAGGGGCAAGGGAACCCGGCGATCGATGGCCAACAGCGGACGATGTGGATCTTTGAACCGCATATCGCCGAGACCGTTTTCGAAGACTGGGTGAAGGAAGAAGGAATTGAAGTCGTCCGCGAAGCTTATTTAGATCGTTCTTCAGAGGGTGTCGTCAAAAAGGATCGAACGATCGAGTCCATCCGCACGTTGGATGGAACCGTTTATCGAGGGAAGGTCTTCCTCGATGCCACCTACGAAGGGGACTTGATCGATGCGGCTGGCGCGTCTTTTCATGTCGGTCGCGAAGCCAACGCGCAGTATGGGGAGGATTGGAATGGTGTCCAAGTAGGAGTGCTTCACCATCGCCACCACTTCGGCATTTTCAAAGAAGGTATTAGCCCTTACGTGGTTCCTGGGAATGCACAGAGCGGATTGCTTCCCAAAATCAGCTCGGATCCACCGGGTCAGTACGGTGCCGCCGATCATCGTGTTCAGGCTTACTGCTTCCGAATGTGCTTGACCAATCACGCTCCCAATCGCGTCGCCTTTCCCAAACCAGAGGGCTACGATCCAAAGAACTATGAGTTGATGCGGAGGGTGCTACTGGCGGGTTGGCGCGAGGGGTTTGCCAAGTTCGATCCGGTCCCCAATTTCAAGACCGACACGAACAATCATGGTCCGTTTAGCACCGACAATATCGGGATGAATTACGATTACCCAACCGCAAGTTATGAGCGGCGTAGAGAAATCATCGACGAGCATCGGCGGTACCAACAAGGGCTCATGTATTTCTTAGCGAATGATCCCAATATCCCAGACGATGTACGCAAGGTGTTTTCCGAATGGGGATTGGCGAAGGATGAGTTTGTTGACAACGGCAATTGGCCCCATCAGCTCTATATTCGGGAAGCCCGTCGTCTCGTCGGAGAAATGGTCATGACCGAGAACGAGATCCTTAAAAAGAATCCCGTGATGGACTCCGTCGGCATGGGTTCGTACACCATCGACTCCCACAATGTGCAGCGTTATGTCACTCCCGATGGATTTGTTCAAAATGAAGGAGACATCGGAGTCTCGACCCGCGGGCCCTATCCTATATCCATGCGTTCGCTCATGCCGAAGAAGGGGGAAGTCGCCAATTTGCTAGTACCGGTATGCGTTTCCAGCTCGCACATCGCGTTTGGATCGATTCGGATGGAGCCGGTATTCATGATCCTTGGCGAGTCCGCTTCCTCGATCGCTTCGTTAGCGATCCGCAACAAGACCGATGTTCAATCGGTATCCTACGAGGACCTTCGGCCGCTGTTGCTCAAAAACGGTCAAGTGCTTGAGTACGAGGAGAAGTTGCCCGAGGATATCGCGGTGTCGTCTTTGAAAGGGATAGTCGTCGACAACAAGGACGCGACCTTGACAGGTCACTGGGCATCGAGCCGCAGTACGAAGCCTTGGGTGGGTGTCGATTATCTTCACGATGCCGATGCCAAAGTACCGGAAAGCACGGCCGAGTTCGCGACGAAGATGCCGCTCAAGGGCAGGTACCGCGTTCGCATGGCCTACTCTGCAGGGAGCAACAGGACCCAGCGTGTAACCGTCGAAGTCCATCATGCAGCGGGCGTAGCCAAAGTGGATGTGGATCAGACCAAGGCGCCTAGCGAGAAGCCTTGGGTGGATCTCGGCGAATTCACGTTCAACGGGAGAAGCGTTGGCAAAGTGAAAATCACCAATGCAGGAACTTCAGGCCACGTCGTCCTCGACGCAGTCCAATGGCTTCCCAGCGAGTAACGCAAGCCACGTTGCGTATTTCCTTCGCGCAGAAACGGTCGGGGACGACCGTTCGACAATGCAGCTCCTCGCCACTCGCTCCTCGCCCCGCGAACTTCCCTGATCGGCTGCGAAGATTCCTCTAGCGTTGCTGGGGCCGAATTCGTATTGTCGAGCGATCACCGACGCAGCGCACGCGTACGTCTCGACCTTCCTTTCCGTCGATGGGAGGGCCCTTCCGCCGATGGGAGGGTTGTCGCGGGACTTCGCCGTTTCGCGGTAGACGCCGTTTTGCGGAAGGCAAGGAGGAATCATCGAGATGAAACATCAAGGATTGCGGTTAGCTCGTATCAGAGGATTTTCCACCTCCATTGCAGCTTGTTTGCTGATGAGCTTCGGGTGTTCGTCCCCAAACGTCTGCGCTCCCAACGGTGCCACGGGGCCTTATAACGGGTACCCCTATTACCCCACGTACCCGTACGCGCAACAACCCGGCGCGCAGCCTATCTATCCAAGTCCTGCTGTCGGGACACCGATTCCTGGCACCGGAGCAATGCCTGCTGGAACGGTTCCGGCCGGCAGCTATCCCGCTGGCACGCCCTATCCTGGCGGGACTGCCTATTCCCCGGGAATGGTGCCTCCAGGGTATGTCGGTCCTCCCCCCAATTCGGCTCAGCCACCCCTTCTCGGCCGCTAAAGCATGCTTCGCCGCGAAAGCCTGACGCACTCTGGACCGCTGCAGCAGTAACCCTGACGGCACGCGGGCCCTTGCAAGGCGTTTTCAGCTCCTAATTTGTTTCCGTAGGAGAGAGCGGGAGTTTCAGTTCGAACACGCTCCCTTCGTTCCATTTGCTTCGGACGGAAATCTCTGCATCGATCGACTGGCACAGATGTTTGACAATGGCAAGCCCGAGGCCCGTCCCACCGAGATCCTGCGATCGCGCTTTCTCGACGCGATAAAACCGCTCGAAAACTCGATCGATATCACTTGGTGGAATTCCAATGCCTGTGTCTTGGAAGAAAATCGAACAACTAGATGCACTTGAGTTGACCCGGATATGGACCTTGCCTTCAGGTTTGTTGTAGCGGATCGCATTGCTGAGCAGATTGTTGACAACGGTCTGAAGCGATTCGAGATCGGATCGGACCGTGATGGCGGGGTCGCATTCAAGCAACAATGCCACCCCTCGCTTCTCTGCGATCGGCCGATGGTCTTCCAAAGCGGCTTCGAGTAAATCGAAGATCTTGAGCGAGTAAAGTTTCGGTTTGTCCGGCTGCGATTGCAACCGGGTGAGCTGCAGCAGATCACGTATCAATACATCCAATCGCGTCGCTTGCTCGCTGATCCGTTCGATAAAGCGAGCCCTAGCTTCGGGGTCTTCGCTGGCTCCCATCTGCAACGTTTCCGCGTAGGCTTTGATCGCAGACAACGGCGTTTTCAATTCGTGCGAAACGTTGGCGGTAAAGTCGCGACGCAGGTTTTCAAGTTGCTTGAGGCGTGTCTCGTCGGTCACGGTCAGGAGGACTGGATGAAGATGTGTCTCTTTGGATTGCGCCTGCGATTGCCCGATGCGAAGCGGTTGGGTTCGAAGTCGCAACCATCGCTTTTCCGAGGTGAGTTCGTATTCAATTTCCTTGGCCTGACCCGTTTCATGCGTGGATTGAACGCAGTCGATGATGGCGGGAATTCGAACGACATCCAAGATTTTTTTCCCCACTTCGGCTCGATCGATACCGAGCAGGCTGGTTCCAGCGGGATTGGCGAAATTCAGTCGCAGCTCCTCGTCAAACGAAAGGATTCCGATCGGCATGTTGGACATAGCTCTCGAGGAATTCTCGTACGACGCGCGCACGCTGTCGATCTGCTGTCTCATGGAGTCCGAGATCGCATAGACCCCGTAGACGATTCGATCTGGAACCCAATTGGAAATCGGTTTTTCCAAGTTCGACTTCCCTTCTCGAAGCGCTTTGGCGGTCGCTTGCAACCAGTTCACTTCGCTTTCGCGAGCCTGGCGAAATAGGAGGAGGACACCTCCAAGCAGAAGACCTGCCATCGATCCGAGTGCGATGCTGAGCGAGCCGTCGCCGATCGATTTACTCGTCTCTGCGTTTTCGAACCGTCGAATGAGGATGATGTTGCGGGCTTGGTCGTTGGAATCGATCCAACTGTGACGCAATCGCATCCGTGTGAAGCCGTTGGGTTCCTGTGACCACGTCGGCGTGAGAGGTGGTTCGGCGAGATCGAACGTCTCCCACTTGAGTTCCCCCAATTCCAAATCCTGGAGCAGCGGTGGCAATCGCTCGATTCCCATTTCTTGGGAGAGTCGCTCGATCGTTCGAAGGTCGTGAATCGCATGTTGGGCTTGTTCGCTGCGCCAGTGCTCCAGTCGCTTTTGACGAATGGGAAGCTGGGTTAGGAATCCAATCGATGCTCCTGCCAAGGCCGTGAGGGCAATCAACCCAAGATCGCGGCGTACAAACGGGACCGAAATTTCTCAACCTACTTTCTTGCGGAGCTTGTTAGGGGGAAGATTCTGGACTCACTCATCTCTCTGAGAAGCTCGCTTGAGCCGGTCCATGAGAGCGGTACCAAGCCCAATCTCCGGGACCTGCTGGCACTCGATCCGATCGGCACCTAAGCGATCCGCCTTGCGAAAAAAGTCGAATAGAACCTGTGCATATTCCTCGAGGGTGCGCACCAAACAATAGGACAAGTAACCGGCTGCTGGCACCGGAGGCTCCATCCCAATGTAGCATGTCTTTTTCGGCGGGGTGGATTCAGGATGGAGAACGATGTGGACGCGTGCCATCGGTTGGTAGTGCCGATGTCGCAAGCCCGGGGAGTTCGGGGCATGCGGGGAAGAGCTTAAATCGTTACCCGCGGGTGGGTCGTTCGAGGGCCCGTCACCGCGATAGGGCTCCATATCCGGACAAACTTTCTTCAATTCTTCATACGAAACCTTTCCTGGTCGCAGAACGCAGGGGTGAAGTCGAGTGGTGTCGACGACAGTGCTTTCCAAGCCTATATCGGTGGGGGGACCACAAACGATCCCTTCGACTCGCCCGTCGAGATCGTCTCGGACCGCTTCCCAGGTCGTAGCGCTGGGCGATCCGCTTCGGTTCGCGCTCGGGGCGGCCACCGGTACACCGGCATGTTCAAGAATTTCGAGGGCCCAGGGATGTTCCGGGATGCGGATCGCGACCGAGTTGAGTCCAGCGGTCACCGCGTCAGGAACCGCGTCCGTCTTGGGAAAGACAAGCGTTAGGGGGCCTGGCCAAAACCGATCTATCAGTTTTTGAGCCGTAGGCGATACGGTTTGGACGAGCCCCACCAAATCTTGGGTCTTCGCGATGTGCACGATCAATGGATTATCGGAGGGACGGCCCTTGGCCGAAAAGATGCGTTGCACCGCCGCTTCGGATCGAGCATTAGCCCCGAGACCATATACGGTTTCGGTGGGGAAAGCGACCAACGCTCCCTGCGCAAGCAAACTGCCTGCCTGGTCGAGCGAATCACGGTCGAAATAGTGCGTTTTCATTGAGAGGATCTCTATGGCGAAGGGTGAGCCCAAAATCTAAACTCATCAGGATGGATCGCAAACCGTCGGATTCCCCCCCAAGCGAAGAAAACTTTGGTTTCACCGAAGTGACTTCGGCCATCACAGCCCGTTCGACCGGCTGGCTCAAGTCGTTTTTTCCCAATCTTCGCGATGCCGCTATCCGTTGGACGGAGGACGATGCCGGCTCGCTCGCGGCATCGGTCGCCTACTATTTGGCTTTGTCCCTTTTTCCCATGATGTTGCTTTTGACCAGCGGCATCGGGCTCTTTTTGGAATTCTCGAACATCGGCCGAGACGCCGAATCCAAAGTCATGCTGGCGGTGGAGCAACAGTCCTCTCCAGTCGTCAAGCAGCAGATTGAGGAGGTTCTACGGCAGCTTCGCAACCAGTCCATCGTTAGCGGACCGTTTGGAATCGCGGCCGCGATCCTGGCGGCAATTGGGGTCTTCGCTCAAATCGACCGAGGTTTCGATCGGATCTTTCGGATTCCTCCTCAAAAATCTGCAACCGTCCGACGGACGATCTATCGACTGGTTCGCCACCGATGCTTTGCGTTTCTCATGTTGGTTTCGTTAGGTGGAACGATCTTGGTGCTGTTCGCGTCAAGCATGCTCATGGCGCAATTCCGTTCCTTGACCGGGAGCACTCTGCCCAGTTTGCAGCATGTCTTTCATTTCTTCGATACGGCCGTTACGGTTGGACTCAATGGTGTTCTCTTCGGATTCGTCTACCGTTGGCTTCCCAAGAAGAAAGTTCATTGGCTCGATGCGCTGCGCGGCGGACTTCTTGCTGCCTGCGTTTGGGAATTGGGGCGAACTCTTCTCGGTATGTTCTTTATCGGGATGCGTTATACCTCCGCGTATGGGGTGATCGGATCGTTCATCGCAATTTTATTGTGGTGCTATTACGGTATTTCCATCCTGTTCTTCGGGGCTGAGTATGTCCAAGTTCTCGAGATACGGCGCCGCGCGCGCATGGAGACCACCGAAGCCGCAGACTCAGCTTCTGCGACCGTTGCGCACGAGGAGGGAGCGACGTTAGAGCGTGGACGGCGCGAATTGGCGGTTAATCCCGAGCCTGCAATCGACTATCATACGGAGGTGGGGCGATCTCTCCCCTCGAAAACATCATCCGACGTTCGCCAACAACCTCGTCGCAGTTTCCCCTCGTAGCAAAACTCCGTCTATGTCCGGTCAATTGGTTTCCATCGGCACCGATATCATCGAATGCGTACGAATCGCACAAATGATCGAAAAGCACGGCGAGATTTTCTTGCAGCGCGTCTTCACACCTCGCGAGATTCAGTACTGTTCCAGCCGAAAAGCCGCGACGCAGCATTACGCGGGTCGCTGGGCGGCGAAGGAAGCAGTTTTGAAGGTTCTGGGTACCGGTTGGGCAAAAGGGATTCAATGGACGGATATTGAGGTTACCAACGAAGTCTCGGGTGCCCCCACCTTGAAGATGCACGGCAAAGCGGCCGAGATCGCTCGCGAGCGGGGCATTCGCGAGGTGATGCTTTCGATCTCACACTGCCGCGGTTACGCCACTGCATTTGCTAGCGGAATCACTTAATCGAGCCTCTTCGCGCATGCCTGACTTGAACCCTCCAAAAAAATCCAAACGGAGCCCGATCCTGATGCTCAAGTCCGGTTTGAAGGTGCTGGCGACTTCCTACGCATTGCTGTTGCTTTTGCTCATCCTGTTCGAGCCGACCCTGCTTTTCCCAGCGCCTCAGCTCGATGGGGGCGAATGGAACGGAGAACGCTTTGGTGCAACGGAGTGTTATGTCCCGAGCCAGGACGGAACGCCCGTGCACGTTTGGATGTTGCCCCATCCTGCTCCGAGGGGGACGATTTTGTTTGCGCATGGCAATGCGCAGCATCTCGGTACCTTGGGGTGGACCTTGGATGAGTTGCGACAAAAGTGGGATGCGAATGTCATTGCATTTGACTACCGCGGGTATGGCAAGACGGGTGGCATTCCCAGTGAGAAAGCGATCCACGAGGATACGGTCGCGATCGCTCGATGGTTGAAGCAACAGAAACCATGGAATGACGTTCCCGTGATATGCCTCGGTCGATCGTTAGGTGGCTATGCGGCAGTCGTTGCGGCTTCGGAGATCGGTGCGGACGGTCTCATTTTGGATCGCACGTTTTCATCGGCAGTCGATGTTGCCGCAGAAAAGTATCCTATGTTCCCTGTCAGGTGGCTGATGCGCAATCGATTCCCATCGAGCCGTCGGATCGCCGAGTACCAAGGACCTTTGTTGCAGCTGCACGGAAGAAATGATGAAGTCATTCCGATCCAATCCGGCAGGGAGTTGCATCGTTTGGCCGCTTCGAAAGACAAGAATTTCATCGAGCTACCGCGTCTGGGACACCAAGAGCCTTGGCCTGAGTCGTTTTGGGTGGAGGGTTCCAATTGGATTGCCGCGATCCGAGCGCAGGGGGAGAGCGAGTGAGCATCGATAAAGAAGTTCCTGTCACGGCTCGATCCCCAGCTAGTTTGCCGGGATCTACCAATGGGCGATGGATCGAGGGGATGATCGGCGGAATGTCGCTCAAGTCGCTGGAGGGATTCTGTCGCCGCTTCGCAACGGGACTTCGGTCCGGTATCGATGTCCTGAAACTCCTGGAGATGGAATCCCGGTTTGGATCGACACGCCACCGGGATGTGGCCCAGCATATGCGAGATGGGATATTGCAAGGGGAGTCACTTTCGGGAGCCATGCTGCAGCAGGGAGAGTATTTTCCAAAGCTTCTCATTCGGATCGTTCGAGCGGGCGAGCATTCCGGACGGGTGGAACATGTCTTTTTGGAAATGGCGAACCACTATGGCGAACTGAAAAAGGCCCGATCGCAGTTTCTTAGCCAAGTGACGTTTCCTCTCATCTCGCTCGCGATCGCCTTTCTCGTGATTACCCTGATGATCTACGTGAACGGATTCATGCAATCGGGCTCGATGAACGACGAGCCGTTCGATCTCACCGGGATCGGGTTGCGAGGTGCCAGCGGTGTCATTTGGTTTTGGCTGTTTTCGGGAGTCGCGATTGGATCGCTATTGATAGTCGCATTTGGCATTTGGAAGAATTGGTTTCAATGCCATCGCACGTTGGTTCCCATGGTGAGGCACATCCCGGTGATCGGACCGGTCGTCACCAATACTGCGTTGGCCCGTTTGTCGATGACGATGTCCATGATGCTCGGAGCTGGGGTGGACGCCAAAAGGACGCTGCGTGAATCGCTGCTGGCGACAGGCAATCAGTATTACACCCAAGGAATATCGAGATCGGAGAAGGAAATCCAACAAGGAAAATCGTTCGCCGAATCGCTCGCTGCGCCGGGACTTCTTCCCGATGAGTTCATTCAAGTGGTCGAGGTGGGGGAAATCAGCGGCAGTGACAGCGAATCTCTGGAACGCCTTGCCGCAACCTACCGAGAGAAAGCCAGCGCGTCGCTACAGCAATTGGCCATCTTCGCGGGGCTTGCCGTGTGGTTCGCGATCGCTGCCATTTTGATCATCGCAATCTTCACGATCTTTTTTCAGATCATGGAAGTTTACACCAACGCGGGAAAGATTTAGTCCACGATGTATGACGTCGTCACCCTTGGCGAAACGATGCTCCGTTTCACCCCTCCAGGTTTCTGCCGACTGGGACAAGCCACGACGATGGAGATTCATGTCGGGGGGAGCGAATCGAACACGGCGATCGGACTGGCCAGACTAGGACGCAAGATCGCTTGGCTTTCGCGATTGACCAACAATCCACTTGGGCAACATATCGAATCCCAGATCCGGCTTCATGGCGTCGATACCTCGCGCGTGCTTTGGACCGACGATCATCGCGTTGGGCTTTATTTTCTGGAGCCGGGCTCTCCCCCTCGCAGCAGTCAAGTGATCTACGACCGAGCGAACTCCGCCTTTTCACACTTTGATGCCAGTCAATTGCCCGTCGAACTGTTTCAGCCTGGTGCGGCAAAGTGGCTGCATGTGACGGGAATTTCGTGCGGTGTAAGCCAGGGCGCGTGCCGATTGACCGAGCGCGCGGTGGAGTTAGCCCGCAATGCTGGATGGAAAATCAGTTTCGATGTGAACTACCGCGCCTTGTTATGGTCCGCCGAGCAAGCGAAGCGTCAGTTGGACCCTCTTTTTCGCTCTGCCGATCTAGTCTTCACGGCAGCACGCGATTTGAAGAAGCTTTGGGGGATTCAAATCAACGAAAGCGATCAAAGGGGGTTCGATCCATTGCTTTCGTTACGCTCCGGTCGCACGACCGTGGTCACCTTGGGGAGTTTTGGTGCAGCTGCTTGTTCGGATCAGTCCGGCTTGGTAATGCAACCGATCAAGCCGGTGGTTCCGATCGGTCGATTGGGAGGAGGGGACGCATTTTCCGCTGGCTTTCTTCACAGTTGGCTTGATCGTGATGATCTAGCCCTGGCGCTGCGATGGGCCACGACGGTTGCGACCTTCAAATACAGCATTCCTGGCGATATCCCTTGGATCGATCGAAGAGAGATCGAGCGAGCCTTGGAGTCGGAGGAAACTGCCAGGGATATCGTTCGCTAGAACGGTAGTCGTCAGGCAATCGTTGGGAGGCAGTCTGTCTACCAGTTGCCGTTTTGGTAAGCCGCAACAGCCAGTTGATCGCAGCGTTCGTTTTCCGGGTGTCCGCTATGCCCTTTGATGTGGTGGAAGCTGATTTTGTGAATGTGTTTCAAGCGGTCCAGCTCTTGCCATAGATCTGCGTTTTTCACTTCGACCCATTTGGAACCATCTTTGCGACGCCATCCATTTTTCTTCCAATTGGGCATCCATTCCTTCAGACCCTTCAGCACGTATTGGCTGTCGGCGTAGAGGCTGACATGGCATGGTCGGCTGAGCACCTTGAGCCCTTCGATTACAGCGCGGAGTTCCATCCGATTGTTGGTGCTTTCTCGCTCAGCGCCCGAGCCCTCGCGTTCTTTTTTGGATGGAACGTCCCTCAGGACGAAGGCCCAACCACCGGGACCAGGGTTTCCGCTGCATGCACCGTCGGTGTAGAGCTGCACCCGCCTCAATGCTTCGGGCTGCGCGTTTTTGGATTCGTCTTCGGTCGTCATGAAGCTTTGGTTAGGAACGTTGAGGAAGCGTGCTAAGACTGGGCAAAGGAGCCGGGTCGGATTGTACCCGTTGAAGGCGCAACGAAAAAAGGCCGGTCACGTTGAGTGACCGGCCTTTCTCATTTCTTATTCGATCTCAAGCTCTCTTGAACTTCGCTCGCTGGTGAACAAATCCAGCGAGCTTCGTGAGGAGAGGTTGATGGGTGGCAATTAGCAACCGCAAGCGGGAGCTGCACTGCATCCGCAGTCAGCTGCTGCACAGCTGTTGCATCCGCCGTGGCATCGCGAGCCGCGGAGAAGGTTTCGGAGACGGCCGTTGAACAAGCCGCTACCGATTCCTGCGTTTCCGCATGGATCGCAAGCTGGTGCACAAACCGTTACAGGAACTTCTTCGCAAACAACCTTGGCAACGCATCGGGTGTAGGTGCATGGAACACAGGTCTTGACGCACTTAGCAACCTTGATGGTTTCTTGGTAGCAAACTGGCTTGCAGACGGTGTAAGGAACAGTCTTGGTTCGGCATTCCTTCACGATTTTGCAAGTCGTGTAGGTGTATGGGCAGCTCTTTTGCTCGCAAACCATGTTGCAAACCGTGTAGCAAACGTCCTTGGTTCGTTGCTCGCAAACCATCTTGCAGGTCTTGTAGCAAACGGTCTTTTGACGGCACTCAGGAACCATCTTGCAAGTGGTGTAGGTGCAAACCTTGGACTTTTGCTCGCAAACCATCTTGCAGGTGGTGTAGGTGCAAGTCTTTTGACGGCACTCAGGAACCATCTTGCAGGTGGTGTAGGTGCAGGTCTTTTGGCGGCACTCAGGAACCAACTTGCAAACGTTGTACTTGACCGTCTTTTGTCGGCATTCAGGAACGCACTTGGTAACCGTGTAAGGAACAACCTTGGTTGCGCATTCGGTTTCGTAGCGAACGCAGTTGATTTCCTTGGTTTCGCAGGTGGGAACCCAAACCTTCTTGCAAACCTTCTTCGGTGGGCACTGAACGCATTCTACTCGGCAAGCGCCTGGGCAGTAAACGTTTCGGCACGTTGCGGGGTCGAAGGTCCAAGTACCTGGTTCGCGAACGGTGCGTCGCACAACAGGACCGGCTACTTCTTCCTCAACTGTGTTCCAGCTTCCGCCGCGAACTTGCACCGTCTTGGTGTAGTTCACAGGTTTGGTAACGGTGTAGTTAACGGTTCGCTCACGTGTCTCGGTTACAGGAACCATGACCGTATAGTTGATGACTTGCTCGCGAGCTTCCATCACCTTGTTCATGACCGTGTAGTTGATCACCTTTTCGTGTGTTTCACGAACAGGAACCATCACCGTGTAGTTGACGACCTTGCTGTGTGTTTCGTACACAGGTCGTTTGACGGTGTAGTTGATGACCTTCTCGTGTGTTTCACGAACAGGAACCATAACCGTGTAGTTCACGACCTTGCTGTGTGTTTCGTACACAGGGCGAGAAACGTTGTACGTTACTTGCTTGGTACGGGTTTCATAGACAGGTCGGCGAACCGTGTAGTTGCGAACACCTTGGTGGGTTTCTCGCACGGGCACATTGACCGTGTAGGAAACTTCTCGTTGGTGTGTTTCTCGCTCGTATCGAACTCGGTTTACGACTTTATCTTCGTAAACAATTTGGTTGACCATTTTCGTACCGTTGACCGTTTCCGGTTCGTATACGACTTTACGGACTTTCTTCATGACGGTGTAGGTAGAAGGACCCGTCGAGTCCACTACATTACAACCGCAATTTTCGTAGCTCACAGCACCGCCAAAGGCAGCGTGCGAAGCTCCAGCAAAAGCAGACATCATCGCTGCAACTGCTGGTAATGCCCAAAACTTCTTCATTCCCATTCTCCTTGAATGTTGCAATTCCACGCAGGACACATGTATCAGTCGGTGCGAACCAGGGGTCGCTTCTCCAACGTCGCGTAAGGGATGCTTGTTTCCGCTGCACTTAGATCCATTGAACTCGTCAGACCGCCAACAAGGTGCTCGGGCTGATCCCGTCCATGGACGCCCTCGTGACTAGGTAACAACACGATTAGTTGCGGCTCTTCGTGTTGCCCTTCTCACTCGGGGCGACTCGTCCCCTCGGAAACGAGGGCGTACTTGACGAGACCGGAGCAATCAGCCTCACCAAGTTCAATGACTCTGTGCGTCAGGAAACAACTCCCCAACAGGCGACATAAATCGACTGGCCAAGAAGGATGGAATAGAAAAAATGCTCAGGCGGGGTAATTTAGACCGACGAGAGAAAATAGAGATACGAAGCAGTCCGTCTTTAACGATTGCATCGAGCTTTCAAACTTGGCTAAAGCGAGAAATGAGAGGCAAGTATCGAGTAGCGAGTAGCGAGTAGCGAGTTGCGAGGGGAGAGAGGCGAGTTGCGAGGAGCGAGGGGCGAGGAGGATGGAGGATGGAGTAATGGAGAACCTCCGTCTCGCCGGATTCTTTTGTCCTGAAGGGACTCGAGCCATTAGCCGGGGGTATCGCTTGCACTCAACCCCCGGCTACAAGCTTTGATCCTTTCAGGATCGATTGTCGAACAGTCGTCCTCGACTGTTCTTGTGCGAGGACAATGTACAGCGTGGCCTAGGGCCTTCTCCCAGCTGGTCACTGTTCTGGAAAGAGTGTTCGGGAAACGCAGCACATGGACTCGCAGGGAGTCTTACCGTCTGTTCTCGCTACTCGCCGCTCGCATCTCTCTCCCATTTCTCGCCTCCCCTCGCCCCGATTCAGGGAGAGGGACTGGAGGTTAGGGGTACACCGAGCGGACCGAGTGATCTGATTGATCCCAATGCTCCGAGTTGAGCGTTAAAAAGATGCAGCGATCGCTGCGCTCAACTCATCGATGTTGACGCCGGAAAACCGGACCTAGCTCAATCGATCCAGCAATACGTCCAACGCAGCGCTCAGCTTTTCGTCGGTGTCGTAATTGCCAGCCGCGATGGCTTCTCGAAGACTCGCTACCTTGTCGGCGCGAAAGACTTCGCCCGCAGCACTGGACTGTTCAATCCCCAAAGCTTCAGGTGAAAGCTCCAGCTGATCGACAGGCATGGATAATCCCGCCTTGGCCTCACTGTGCGCTGATTGAATAGCGTTCGCTCGCGATGCACCACGAGCCGCGTCGATGCCAGATAGCGAAAAATTGCCCGAAATCTGCATAGTTGTCTTCTCCCCCGAGGCAAATAGAAACGCAGGGTGATCACGATCGATCATGTTCGCTTGGTTTGTTAGAGGACGGACTGCAACCTTGCCAGACAGCGAGAGTTACCTCGCACTCGATCCCTATCATCTCGCAGTCCGTGCCGCAGAAGACCATCCATAACGGTCAAGGCGACTTTGCGAAGACATTGCTCTCGAGTAAAAGCCTGTGTCTTATCGTCCTCCACTCACCTCGCTGTGAGCGTTTCTATCTCCCTTCCTTGTATTACGACTGTCGAAACAAATCCTGCGATGCTAGTTGTGACTGTTTTGTCACACCTGACATCCCGACAACGTTTATTCTAGGCAAGACTTGTGCCAATTGGAAATGATTCCTTGCATGCTCACCTAAGTACCTCTCTCTTATAGCGATTCGATGCACCCGAGGGCAAGGTGGACTGGACTGGGAACCATTCGCTCTTGCCTAAACTGCCCATACTATCACCCAGCCCCTCTTCGGTCCTCTGCCTGTCCTCATTCTTACATCTGCTACTACCTACCCGCGTGACCGCTTGGCTGCCATCTCTTACAAACCGCTTCAATCCCAGCTCTCTTTGCCTAATCGCGAAAACTATTCTCAAGAATTGGAAGAATTCCAAAAATCGGAATTGACCTCGGAGACGACGTGCTCGTATCTTACGACCATCGCAGCCAACGCGATGCGAAAGAACAACTGACTAGTCGATACGTGCCCCAAAGGGCCAGCCGAATCCTCCAACGCATGATGCGAAACGAGCTCGTCTGCTCGATCGGTCCTTGCGAGTCATTACCACGGATGTGTAACGACTCGCTCCAATCAATTGCTCCCGGAAAAGTAGCTTCAAGTCCTCTGCCCCCCTAGGACTCGTTCACTTCCGGGAGCTTTTTTTATGCCTCCGCTTGAGCTATGCTAGCTCTCCTCCTCTCGCCCTCCCCCGTCAAGGATGCTCTCGGGCTAACTCCGCGCTGGATCGCAAAATTCCCCCCAGAATCCCTCGCTCCGCGAACCAACCGATGCACCTTCCCCTTCCTCGCCAACTCCGCCTGCCATTCCGCTGTTCCTGGCTGGTTAGCTCTCTTCTGTTTTCTCCTGGCCATGGAATTGCCCAAGAATCTGAGGCGATCGACCCTGCCACGCACCAGCCGGGCCACTCGGTGAACGCGGACTCCTTCGATGAAGGGCCCAGGCAGGCGGCTTACCTCATGACCGGAATGGGGAATTGCCGTTTCCCTATCTCGACCAAAAACCCGATGGCCCAACGCTTTGTCGACCAAGGCGTCGCACAGTTGCACGGTTTCTGGTACTTCGAAGCCGAACGCTCCTTTCGCCAAGCGGCTGCGATCGACCCCGATCACCCCATGCCCTACTGGGGAATGGCCCGCGCCAATATCGAAAACGAAGAACGATCCCGCGGTTTCATCGAATTGGCGATGAAACGAATCGACAAGGCCTCGCCGCGTGAACGCCGATTGATCGAAGCTTGGAATGCTCGCGTGAAATCCTCCGACTCGGAGAAAAACGAGAAACGCAAAGAAGCAAAAACCGAACGTCTCAAAACCTACGCCGACGCGCTGGAGAAATTGGTCGAGGACTTTCCCAATGACATCGAACTCAAAGCGATGCTCGTGCTTCAACTCTGGCAGAACAACGGTGCTGGCACCCCCATCCAAAGCCACTCCGCTGTCGATGCCCTGCTCAGCGACATCTTCCGAACCAACCCACGCCACCCAGCTCACCACTTTCGCATTCACCTTTGGGATTACCGAAAAGAAGAACTAGCACTCACCGCTGCCGCGGCCTGCGGTCCGAGCGCTCCGGGAATTGCCCATATGTGGCACATGCCCGGGCATACCTACTCCCGTTTGAAACGATTCAGCGATGCGGCCTGGCAGCAAGAAGCTTCGGCCCGCGTTGACCATCAACACATGATGCGCGATATGGTCCTGCCAGACCAAATCCACAACTACGCGCACAATAACGAATGGCTCATTCGAAGCCTCAATCTGATCGGTCGCGTCGAACCTGCCGTCTCGCTAGCCAAAAATATGATCGAGTTGCCACGCCACCCCCGGTACAGCATGCTCGGCGAAAAAGGAAGCGCTCGGTTTGGTCGCGAACGACTGATCCAAACCTTAACCCATTACCAACAATGGCAGTCCCTTCACGACCTCTGCCAATCACACTACCTGCAAGAAGCCGAAGCACCCCACTTGGAAAGTGAAAGACTCGGTTTGCTAGCGATCGCAGCTATTCATTTGAATCAGCAGCAGTCTTTCCAGACTTCCCTCGAAACGCTGCAGTCGATTCAGAATGACCTTGCCAAGGAACTCCGCTCGCTCCCTGAGCCAGTGTCGCCCCCGGGCGATGATGAAAAGGCGAAGTCGAAAAGCCCCCGCAAACCACCTCAATTGGACGAGCCATCGCCCCCTTCTCGCGATCCGTTCGGCGATGAAAAAGACCCTCTCCTCATCAAGCCGCTATCGAAAAATTGGCAAGCGCCGAGCGGGACCAAGCTATCCAAGGAAGAAGAGGAGGTCTCGCGACGGAGGCACGATCTGCGGTATCGCAAGCAACGAGCAGAGTTTTGGCTCACTGCCGTGCAATCGCATCGCCATGCACAGCAAGGTAACTACAGCCAAGCGCTGCGCGTCTCGCACGAAGTACGCTCGATCGTCCCCAACCTGCAACGCATCGAGTGGCTTGCCAAGGCTGGCGAAACCCAGAATGCTTGGGATCGGATCGCCAAACTCGTGAAGGAGAACCCCAACGAGTTCCTGTCGATGGCATTGGCGATCGAGATCGGGGCGACGATTCCTGAAAAGAAAGAGGAAGTGAAGAGACTTCTCGAACAGTTTATTCCCATCGCGCAGACGGCAGACTCCCAACTCCCACATTTGGCTCGGATCCGCACCATCGCGGAAGGGATGCAAATGGGCGAAGCGTGGTCCAAGCCAGCCCCCATTCCGACGGACATCGGCGAACGCCCCGATCTAGCCTCGCTCGGACCGCTTCGATGGACTCCTCCCAGTGCGCCGACCTGGTACGCGACCTCCCAAGATGGGACCGCGGTTTCGTCCAAACAGGTCGCAGGACGTCCCTACGTCATGATCCTTTACCTGGGATTCGGTTGTCTTCACTGCGCGGAACAACTTGCTGCCTTTTCTCCTCAAGTCGAGGCGTTCGAAAAGATGGGGATCGACGTCATCGGAATCAGCTCCGAAACCGTGACGGAACTCAATGCTGGCATTAGACAGTACGACAAGGAAATGAAGATAAGGCTTCACGCAGATCCCGACTTGGAAGTCTTTCGCTCCTACCGCGCGTTCGATGACTTTGAAGGAACTCCGCTGCACGGTACTTACCTCATCGATGCGCACGGACGGGTGCAATGGCACGATGTCGGCGCCGATCCCTTCATGAACGTCTCCTTCCTTCTCCAAGAATCCAAACGCCTCCTCTCGCTGGAGAAATAGTGGCGAGTGGCGAGTGGCGAGTAGCGAGTGGCGAGTGGCGAGTGGCGAGGGGCTAATGTAGAGCTGTCGTCCTCGACAGCTTGGGCGCAAAGGAAGTACGTAGCGAGGCGAGAGGCGCCACCCATGTCATGAACCTATACCGAGGCCAGGGGGGCTGGGAATCGTGGCCAGCTCTCGTTCAACCCTACTCAAATGGGGTATGTTCGGCTATCATTCGCTCGACTTATTTGGTCCCGCAATCCATTGGTTCAGTCCTTATGCAATCCCCCGAAATTCCAGCGACCCCTACGAAACATCTGTACATCGAGACGGTCGGCTGCCAGATGAATGTCTTGGACAGCGAAATGGTGGTGGCGGCGCTGAGGAAAAAGGGCTACGCCTTGACCCAGGACCCGGCCGTCGCCGACGCGATCCTGTTCAATACTTGCTCGGTCCGTGAGCATGCAGAGGAAAAGGCCTACAACAATCTGCACCACCTGAAGCAGCTGAAGCTGAAGAATCCGAACAAGATCATCGGTGTCATGGGGTGCATGGCCCAAAAGGATCAAAACAGTATTTTCCAACGAGTCCCCTTCGTCGATTTGGTGGTCGGCCCTGGGCAATTGCACAAGATCCCAGAAATGATCGAAAGAGCGGAGTCGGGCGAAAAGCAACAGCTGGCCGTCAGTCTGGGGCGTCGGGAAGGTACGGCCGAAGATATCAAGCGATCTCACGAAACGTTCGATCCACTTCGGGATCCGGAAATGCGCCCCACTCCCTTCCAAGCTTACTTGCGGATCCAAATCGGATGCGACAAGTTCTGCACGTATTGCATTGTCCCGATGACCCGTGGCCCCGAACAAGGCCGCGCACCGGACCAGATTGTGGAAGAAGCCAGGATCCTCGCGGAACAAGGTGCGAAAGAAATCACACTCCTGGGACAAACCGTGAATTCCTATCGCTATGTGGAAGGGGACAAGGTTACACGGATTGCGGATCTGTTGGAACGCATCCATCCTATTCCTGGGATCGAGCGGATCAAGTTCGTAACGAACTACCCCAAGGATATGACTCGAGAACTGTTAGAAACTGTCCGAGATCTTCCCAAATGTTCCCCGTATCTCCACGTTCCGGCTCAAAGCGGAAGCGATGCAGTCCTGAAACGGATGAAGCGTGGCTACACCATCGCGGACTACTACGAGATGATGGATCGTATCAATGAGATCATCCCGAATCCGTCCGTCTCAAGCGACTTTATCGTAGGCTTCTGCGGTGAGACAGAGGAAGAGTTTCAGATGACGGTCGATTTGGTCAAGCGATGTAGGTTTAAGAACAGTTTCATCTTCCAATATAGCGTGCGTCCCGGAACGAAGGGGGCTGAACTGTACGAAGACGACGT